>JAEEJS010000038.1 GCA_016282015.1 Bacteroidales bacterium | reverse complement strand
GCAGTTACCGTCAGCATTGGTCGGGATCTTGTGGCTGAACTGTGCATAGATAGCTTCGTTGCCTGAGCAGTTCAAGCTCAATGCGCCAGTTGTAGGAATTGTTGTGCCATAGAGTGAGTGTGTGTCGTCAAGCAACATCTGATAGCCTGAACCGTCACCCCAAACGTCGTCAGCCTGCAGAACGACTGTAACATCGCCTGTTGGAGGTGTTGGAGGTGTTGGAGGTGTAGGAGGTGTTGGCTGTGAACCGTTCCATGAGAGGTAGACGTTGAGATCGTCAATCTCGTTGGTTGCTTCAAGATCTGTAACCTGTGTTTCAACACCTTCGCATCCAATGTATGTGAATGTTGTTGTGATGTAGTCACTCAAACCTGTTGTGTAGTTGACAGCAACACCGAATTCGTATGTTTGGCCAACTTCCAAAATCTCAGGATCAATCTGTGTGAAGTATAAACCTGTCTCTTCGTAGAAGATACCATCAATTGTGGTGAAGTATGTGAGAACTTCTTCAGTCTCAGGAGCCATGTTGGTCCACATTGCGAAGCCTGTGCCTGATACGTAAACTGTCTCGACAGGAATGATTGACTCAACGAGGTCGACCACGATGTCTGTCTCATCCCAAATGCTGAGCAATTCAACATAATTGTCATAACCTTCGAGTTCCACTGTGAGCATGTAATCACCTTTGTAGAAGCCTTCAACTGTGTCTGTTGTAACTTCGTCGAAGTTGAACTCATATGCCAACTGTGGTTCAAAGACGTTGATAAGCGTTGCGTGTGCACCGAGAGCTGAACCGGCGTTAGCATTGACTGTGATTGTGATGTTAGTCTCCATATCCTTTGGAAGGATGTTAGACCATGTGATAGGTGTGACAGGATCGTCGTTGCTGCCTGCTGCTGAATCGTATGAGAATGTGGTCTTAGGCAGGAAGTTGCGCTGTGTAGGAGTAATGGCACTGAGTGATGAGTAGCTGTAACCCTGAACTGAAGCACCTGTTACGCTCTCGCCGAGCCATGTTGATGAAACATATGAACCTGTCACTGTGTTGTACACACCGACAACCAAGTTACCACCATTATATGTATAAGGTGAATCGAATGCAATCTGCATTTCGCCAGCGGCGATGCTCAATGGTCCCTGGTAAACAACCTCACCTGGGCCGACGAATGTGCTGAGGCTTGTTTCGCTAATTTCAGTCATGAAGACCTGGAAGTTGGCGTTGCCCCATGATGCGCTTGATGTTGATGAGTAGAATGTCAAACCGTCGATTGTACCGCCAACCATGTCGGTCAGTTCTTCAGCCGGGTAGACCATTTCGCTCTTCAGGTAAGCGTCGCAGTAGAAACCGTAAACCGGAACATATGAGTTGGTTGCTGTGCCATCGTGAACTGTGAGTTCATCAACGCCACGGCCTGAGTTTACAACTGGATAAACAGCTGAAACACCATACTGATAGAGACCCGGAACGACATCTGCCCAACCGAAGTCGGTGTAGAGTGTGTCTGTCAAACCGTCAGCGAGGACGACTGAATCCATGTCTGCAATGTTTTCAGCAAGGATGTTCTTTCTGTAGAGTGTGAAGAAGTTAACGTCGCGGTTGCCCTTTGAACCGTTGTTGAACTCGATATCGTCAACGCACATGATGTACTGGTCGTTGCAGTTGAAGTGACGGATAGCGATATAGATGTTCTGACCGGCGTATGAGCTGAGGTCAACACTGTAGTTGTACCATGAACCGAGTTTGGCACCGTCGCCATCGCGTGAAGCGCGGCCACCGTTCATGCCACCTTCTTTAGCTGTCAGAGTCCACTCCTGAATCATTGTGAAGTCAGAAGCGCTTGTGCCTGTTGTTGAAACAGCAACTCCGAAGTGATCGGCAGGATAGCCGGCGTCTGTGGCAGCTGCCCAGAAGCTGAATGTTGAACCTGCTGCAGGTGTAACCTGTGATGTGATGAGGTACTCGTTAGGTGTGAGAGCACCAACACCGTTGATGTATGAACCGCTGCAGATAGCGTTTGAACCTGTACGATACCAGTCGAGTGTCATGCCTGCATAGTATGTCCAAGTGCTTGGGATAGCGCTTGTCATGCACCATGTGTAACCATCGTTGTTACCGTCAACAACAGTCCAACCAGCTGGCATACCGTTTTCGAAACCTTCTGAGAATGAGCTTGAACCGCCCTGGCCGCCGCCGCCGCCACCACCTGGTGTCGGGTTAGCGAAGTCGTACATTGACCACATTACGTCTGCGACGTCGTGACCTAACATTTCAGCCTCTTCAGCATATACCTTATATACTGGTTTGTAAACCTCGTGCATGATGAAGTTGTGGCCGATAACGCCTTCGTTCTCGAGAACCTGAGGTTCTGGCATGAAGTTAGGCTCCATACCATCCTTACGTGCGATACCTCTATTATAAGTACCTGCAACAACGCCGTCGATGTTGTAAACACCGTTTGAAGTTGTTTCTGCAGTGTAGTTGACGTTTTCGCCAAATTCGCTGACACCCATGAACTGAACTGTCACGCCTGCGATTGGAGCGCCGCTGATGAGTTCAGTAACTGTACCGGTGATTGAACCGTAACCTGAAACGTAAACAACAACATCCTCAACTGAGTAGTCTGATTCACCTTCGTCATAGACGCCAGTCACTTTGATTGAGTAGCCGTCCATGTTGTAATCGAGGTTGCTCAAAGTGTACTTGTTCTGGGTGATGAGGTTGGTGTTCATCTTCACGCCGTTAGCGTAGAGGTTGAAACCATTGAGGTTGCGTGTGTTCTCGCCCTTAGCACCATCCTTGTTGATGATGATCTGGTTCTTGAAGTTTCTAACTGTACCGTCACCGCTGATTGACAATGGGTTGTAGTTGGTGTTATCGTTGTACATGTTGATAGCCTGACTTGCTGCGTCAAACACATAGTAGCTGATTGAAGAATCCCATGAACCTGTGTTGTCGTCAACGACTATAGCCATGTTTTCACCTTCGTATGCGAATGGGTGGCTGAATGGGATTGTGACCCATGATTCAGCAACCATTGTAACATTGCCTGAGTATACGAGGTCGTCAGCTGTCACTGTGATCCAGTCTGATCCACCAGCGAAGCTTTCTTTGTCTGTGTTAACAACATAAACATCGAGGTCACGGACCTTATCGCCAGCGGCCTTGAATGAAATGCTGTTGATGTAACCCTGCTCACCGATTTCATCTAATGTGTAAATCTGCTGTGAGAATGAGTAGTTGTAAAGGTTGTATGTCGGGAGGTAGCTGTTTGTTGATGAACCTGAACCAATCATTGTCTCAGGAAGATCTGACATACCGCCGTAATTTGAACGCCACTTGATAAGTGTGCTGCCGTCTGTGTAAATCTGTGTGTCAACAGCCTGGACCTGTGTTGGAGGTTCCATAGTTGTCACGAAGTTGTAGAGTTCACTGGTAAGAATACCTGTGTTGTTCATGATTGACACTCTCCAGAAGTAACGTGTGTTGTTGTCGAGCATACCCACGTTGAGGTGGTTAAGGTTTTCAGTTGTGATTGTATCCCAATCCTGATAAACCGCTGGAGGATATGTTGTACCGAATTCAACCTTGTACATAACAGCGTTAGCGTCGCAGCTCCACTCGAGAGTCACCGGTGATGGAACGTTTGCTGTAGCCATAGCTGGTGAAATGAGGTTGATGCTATCGAGCTCTACATCCGGGTTCGGGTTCCAACCTGGAGTTGGGCCGTTAGTAGTAATTTCAAGTCTGATAACGTTCTTCTTAGCAAGAAGGTAACCAGTAACACCAACATTTGATGGGTCATAAACAGTACCGTCACGATAAGCGTAGATTGCTTGGTTTCCGGTAGCATCCATAATAACACCGCCTAAACCGCTGCTCCATGAACCTGTAACATCCTGGAAGCAAATCACCAGGTTGCCATTACCTGAGTATACGAAAGGAGTGCTGAGAGGGATTTCAACCTCAATAGGATCAGCATTTTCATTTGGCATTGTGAATGAAGCGACCATGTCACTTGCTGTAAAGCTCTCCCAAGCGGTGTTACTTGCGAATACAGTTGCTTCAGTTTCCTTCATGTAAACATTGATGTTACGAGCATAGCTTGAAGAATTCTTCAGCCACATTGTGAGGGTGTTGATTGTACCGGCCACACCGATCTCGTCAGCAGTGTAAATCTGCTGTGAAATAGCATAGTCATACAAAGTGTATCCTGGAAGATTTGCATTGGTTGTTGTTGAAGTAGGATCACCAATTGTGACTATAACAGTTTCACCACCACCGCCACCGGCTGTGATGTCGAGAATAATGTTAGCACGTACGCTCTGGGTATACTTAGTACCAGTGTATGAACTCATATCGTATGGATTTGGATCCACGCTGTCACTATGACCTGAAATAAGTCCATTAGTTGTGGCTGTGTAATAGAAATAACGAGTTGAATAGCCAGCTGTTTTTTCGTGTACACCGACCATCAAGTTGCTTTCTCCGTCATATTCGAATGGAGTGTCCAATGTGATGACTGTCCATCCTGGCTGGAATGTAATTGAGCCACTGTACACCATGTCACCGGCAACAACAGGTTCGAAATCTGTATTGCTAGCAAAAGCGCCTCTTGACACGTTCTTCATGAAGATATCGAACTCGCTGGTGAATGCATCGGCGGTCTCACTCATGTTGAAACTGATAGAGTTAATTGTACCGGCCATTCCTATTTCATCAGCAAGATAAACCTGCTCGACGAATGAGTAGCCCCAAAGTGAGTTAAATGGAGCGTAGTACGTTGTTTCAGTACCATCTCCAATCACCACTTCATCTGCTCTAAGGAAGCTTGTACTTCCAAAGAAGAGCACCATCAAAAAGAGAATAAGTTTTTTACTCATAATTTGAATGATTTTGTTAATAATTGTTTGTTTAATAATAATTTTCGTTAAAATTTCCTATTCAAATTTTACTTTTTAACTCGCAAATATACACATAATTTATTTAGCAGGAGCAAAAAAAATGATTTTTTTTTCAACAGACCTGCAAAACAAAAGAAGTCGCGTGTTCAAAAAGCAATTATCCTACGTGAATATTTTTCTTCACCAAAGCCATGATTTTCTCCTGGTTATCACCCAATTCCGCACGAAGGTTGGAATCGTTGAAAGCCTTGAGATAACTAATGAGATAGTCGATTATACTGTCTGAGAAAACGCCTTTGTCGGTATAGATTTTACGGTCTTTCTCAAGCTCTTCGGCGGCCCTTACGCAGGAGTCGGGAAGCTGTTCCAGGCTCTCGGCCACTTTTTTGTTTTTATCGTCGTGAATATTCACTCCCAGGCCCACGTATGTCTTCTCGGCCACCTCCAAAGCGTTTGGCTGCTCCATACCATAGCGTGCGGCAGCGCACAAGGCCGACATCAGCAGGTAAAGGTCGGCACATCCGTCCGAAGCGCGCCACTCAAAGGTCTGCTTGTCGCTGAAGTCGCGGTTTGAAGGTTTCTCTAGAGGGTTGCAATCGGCCAACATGTCTTTGCCGTTGTTGATCCAGCCCAGGGGCACACGCACTAAAGCGCTGCGGTTTGAGAATGACCAGCAGAGCGAGGTAGGCGCTTCCTGATGAGGCACCAATCGCATGAATGACAATGGGTTAGGATTGCCGAATGCCGGCAACGAAGTGCCTGCCAGCATGAAGCCGGCTATGGCTTTCTTGGCATAGTCGGTGAGCTCGCCGTCCTTCACCATGACAGACTTGCCGTCCTTGGTGAACTTGCAGTGCACGTGCAGTCCGCTACCCGCCTTGCCCACAGTGATTTTTGGAGCGAATGTGATTGTGACGCCGTACTGGTATGCCAACTGACGCATAATCCACTTGGCTACGGTGAGTTGGTCGGCAGCGTCTTCTATGTTTGTTGGCAGAAACTCTATTTCGTTCTGCTCATATATCTTTCCGTCTTTGGTGAAATTGCCCACCTCGGAATGTCCGTATTTGATGAGGCCACCGGCCTGAGCTATGAGGCGCATGGCCTCAACACGATAGTCGGTAAACTTGTTGAACGGAGCACTCTCATGGTATCCGCGCTGGTCGGGCACCTCGTACACCTGCTCATCGTCGGCAATGATGTAGTACTCAAGTTCGCCCATGGTCTCCATGCGGAGTCCGGTTGTCTCGGTAAACACCTTGCTGGCCTTGCGGAGTATGTACTCCGGCGAGCTCTCAAAAGGCTCTCCCTCACGGTTGTAGAAGGAGCAGAGGATGTCGACTGTTGGAATCTCAGTGAAAGGGTTTCTGAATGCAGTCTTGAACTTCGGCATCACGTAAAGGTCGCTCTTTCCGGCTTCGATAAACGGGAAAAGGCTTGAGCCGTCGACGCGCTCTCCGGCTGAGAGTATGCTGTCGAGATGTTCGGCACTGTGAATGACAAAGTTGAGGGTTTTTAGTTTTCCGTCCCATCCGCAATAGTGGAAATTGACGAATTCCACTTCGTTTTCAATGCAATAACGGATGATGTCGTGTTTTGTGAATTCTGCTGAAGGTTTCTTAAGGAATCTTACCAGCAGGTTTGGATTCAGCTGAATTTTTTCGTCCATGATTAAAATAAAAAATATAATGTTGTTTGGACTTGCAAAGATACAGCAAAAAACTATACGCCCGACATATTTATCAACATTTTTTCAACAATTGACGGACGTGAGGGAGGTCACTTTCTGACCGCGTCAAAAAATCTTTCTTTGGTTTCGGTTGTATTTGTCTTGGGCAATTCGTAAATCTCCAATAATCTCTTGGCTCCTTCGTATGCGCTGATTCTCTTATCTTCCACATTTTTCTCGATGACTCCAAGCCATTCCTTGATTTTCCCGTTCTCGTAGAAATCCGATTTGAGGGTCTGCTCTATGGTATCGAGCATCATCTGCACGTCTTGCTGGGAGCGTTTTTCGTCGAGATAGCCCGATTTTCTAATGTTTTCGACATGTTCGAGCACCATCTCCCAAACCTCAGGCACGTTAAAGTGGGTGAGTGCCGAGCAGGTGGTCACCTTGACAGGCTGTCCCGATTCTGAAGGAGGGAAAAGATGCACTGCGTTGCGGATCTCTGCCGCGGCTCTTTCGGCCCGGTTCACGTTGTCACCGTCTGCTTTGTTGACCACTATGCCGTCGGCCATCTCCATGATACCGCGTTTGATGCCCTGCAGCTCGTCGCCGGCACCGCCAATGAGGACCAAGAGGAAGTAGTCGACCATGGAATAGACCGCAGTCTCGCTCTGCCCCACTCCCACTGTCTCGACTATGATGGTATCGAAGCCTGCCGCCTCGCAAAGTATGATGGTTTCGCGTGTTTTACGCGCAACGCCACCGAGGGTTCCCGCTGTAGCAGAAGGTCTGATGTAGGCGTTGCGCTGCTGCGACAATTCTTCCATACGGGTCTTGTCGCCGAGAATCGAACCTTTGGAGCGCTGGCTGCTGGGGTCGATGGCAAGCACCGCCACACGCTTGTCCCGTCTGCATAACTCCATGCCTAAAGCCTCTATGAAAGTACTCTTTCCTGCTCCGGGAACGCCGGTTATACCAAGGCGGAGCGCCTTGCCGCTGTAGGGCACGCACTCCGCTATGATCTCCTGTGCCAGCTTCTGATGAGCCGGGAGTGAACTTTCAACTAAAGTTATGGCTTTGCTAAGCACTGTGATATCACCCGCAAGTATACCGTCTACGTATTCTTTCAACGGCAACAGCTGCTGGCGGCTGCTCATCAGCCGTTCCAAAGCCTTGGGGTTGACCTGAATGGCAGGTTGGTCGGTGCCAGTTACCTGGAGTGCCGACTCCCACTCATGCTTCTGATTCTCGAAATGTTCATTTTCTACCACGGGGCAAAAATAAACATTTTTTCATCATGAAGCCTCAATTAATCAAAATTAAATCCGAAACCGATAGCCATCTGGTGGATATGCATGTCGTCTTTGCCTGGATTCTTGAGAGTGAACATCTCACCCAGACCCATTCTGAAGAAGATGACAGCGTCGTCAAATGACAGTGAGAACAATGCATTGACACCTAATGGATTGTATTCCAAACTGTTGGTAATGGTGTGTTTTGAACCGCCGTAGTGTGCGAACGAACGGACTCCGAAGCGCCACTCGACCTCGGCACCGGCTGCCAGAGCCAAAGGTGAGCCGTTAACGTCCCACTGAAGCTGTAACATGAGCGGTATGCGAAGGCTCCAGTAACGCAGGAAGCTCTTGTGAGCGAAACGTGTCTCAGGGCCGTTGCCAGGTTCTGACGAATACTGAACCAATGGTTGTATGAAGGCATTGTGGTCTTCGTCAACTCTCAAAACTCTGTCGTGTGTGAAGAAGTTGTAGCTGTTGCTGATACCTATACCTGATGATACGCCGAAACGGCTATTACGAGTGCTGTAGATTTCGCTGGTGCTGTACATACCCCATTCGAATGATGATGAACGGATAGGCACGCTTGCTTCAGGGCCGAACGAACCGTCTCTCATGTCGAGATATGCGTAGTAAAGACTCGGAAGAGGGTCGCTGAGTCTGCTTCTGAACCATCTTTCTACGATAGTGGTCTTTTCACCATTTTCATTGATAATAATTGTGGTTTTCTCTGTTTGGGCGAAAACCGCTGCTGTAGCGAACAGCACGAAAGCTGCTAAAATAGTAAACTTTTTCATTTTCTTAAATTTGTAATTTTTCAATCACTTATCGAACGCAAAAATACACTTTTTGCTGCATCACTCAAAAAAAAAATTACTATTTTATTTTTACCTACTTATTTCAATACTACTGATTATAATAATTCAATACTTTAACCCTGTAAAGATACTCATATTTAGCCTGAAGCATCTCGCTTTCCGACTTGAAAAGACGGTTTTTGCTCTCGTTGAGCTCGAGCAAGGTGGCTTTTCCGGCGTCATAGCTCTCATCAGAGTAACGGTAAGCTATTTCGGCCGACTGGTATGTCTCGTCCGCAGCCATATATTTCTGCTCGGCCGCCAAGGCGTTGTAGAAGGCCTGCTGTATATCTTTTTTCAGATCCTTACGGGCATTGGCGATTGCAAGTTCCTGATTTTTAATGGAAAGCTTGGACATCTCCACACGGTATTTGGTCTGCATGGCGTTAAAGATAGGGATGCTCAGACGCAGTCCGACGCTGGTGCGGCCGTTATTGCTCATCTGTTCGGAAAAAGAGGTGTTGACATAGCTGTCGTTGAAGTATCTGTAATAGCCGTTTGAGTAACCTGCATAAAGGCTAAGTGAAGGGTACCATGACGATTTTGTGGCTTTTACATCGAAATAAGTCTGTTCAAGACGCAGGTTGGCGGCCTCAATGCTTGGCTGGTGTTTGAGTGCAAAATCGAAGGTTGTCACAGGTGACGGAAGAGTCAGGTTCTCTATATCGCTGAAGTCGTCAGGCGAGACCACGTCGAAGCCGCTGACTTCATCCAGCTCAAGAGCCTGCACAAGGTCCAAAACGCTCAGCATCAGGTTGTTGTCGGCCTGCACCAGAGTGGTACGCGCCGTAGACACCTGGGCTGCGCTTTCGTAAACATTGGATTCGGCCACCTTGCCCAATTCGTACAGCTGCACTGTCTTTGCATGCTGTTCCTGAGTGAGAGCCAGCTGTTTCTCGGCTATGGATTTCAGTTCCTTGTTATACACCACCTGCATGTAATATGACATTATGAGCAGCTTCAAGTCGAATTTGGCAGCTTCCAAATCCTTTTTGGAGGCCTCCAGCGACAGAGCGCTCGACTTGGTCTGATGATAGAGGTTCAAACCGTTGAAAAGAGGCATGCCGACTGACAATCCGAACGATGTGGAGGCTGAGTTGTCAGACACATAAACGCCGTTTGACGAGGGCGACTGTCCGAAGCCGAAGTTCTGCGAGGCGTCGGCGCTAACGGTAGGCAGCCATGCGTTTTTGGCCATCTTATACTGATACTCGGCATTGTTGCGGCTGAGTATGCCCTGCAGTATGGAAACATTGTGCTCCATGGCATAGTCCACACACTCGTCAAGCGTCCAGACCTTCTGCGCCCCAGCCGAATATGCCATCGTTATTATTGAAATAATTAAAAATAATTTTTTCATAATATAACATTTTTTATCTCTCACTGATATTACTGATAAATTTCATTGCCTCTGATTTTATCTCCCTCGGAAAGACCTTCGGTGATTACTATGTTAACTCCGTCGGAAAGGCCAGTTGTCACTGGAGTTTTCACGTTGTCTTTATAGACAAAGGTGCTGTCGTTGCTGTAAACTAAGCAGCTTTCGGGTATCACCACAGCATCGACGGCCTGTTCTATGATAATCTCGCCGTTGGCGCTGTAACCCGCGCGAAGGGTGACATCATCCGGAATTATCATTCTGGCTTTCATTTTGAAGAACACAGCACCGTTCTCGGAAGTGCCTTTTGGTGCAATGTATTCCAGCACAGCATCGAAGTGTTTGTCGTTCATGGCGCCTATGGTAATTTGCATAGGCATACCTTCTTTGATACGGCCTACTTCGGTTTCATCCATCTTGCCTTCGAATATCATGTCGCGCATGTCAGCCACAGTGGCTATGGTGGTGCCGTCGTTGAAGGTGTTTGAGTTGATGACGCTGTTTCCTACCTTAACCGGCACATCAAGTATCATACCGTCAATTGTTGATTTTATTGAGGTATTGGTGTATTCGGAGGCATTCTTCGAGATACCTTCCTTGACTATGTTGAGCTGGTCGAGGGCATTGTCGTAGTTTTCCTTGGCTTGAGCGTATTCCAGTTGCGATTTCTCGAACTCTTCGGCAGCTATCAAACCTTTGTCTTTCAAGGCTTTCTGACGGTTAAAAGTTTTCTCCACATTGTCCAGATTAAGCTTTGCAAGCTTCACCTGCGACTCGGTGGCTGCCAGATTGGCCACATCGGGTATGATTTTCACCATGGCTATGACCTCGTCCTTTTTCACCATCTGGCCGGCCTCCTTGTAGATGTGGGAGATGATTCCTGACACCTGAGGCTTGATGGCGACTTCGTCACGAGGGTTGATCTGACCTGTGATGACGGTCTTTTTTTCAATGGTACTTATGGTGGCTTCCACAGTATCGTATACCTTTTCCTGAGGTTGCGATTTCTTGAAGAGATACGCGAATGTCCACACAACTGCTGCGATTAACGCAATGAAAAACAAAATTTTAAATACCTTTTTCATATTTCTTATTATTAAATTTTCAATTTTAATTATAAACTTTAATATTACTTTATACTATTCCTCTCTAATGGCGTCAATTGCCTTGATTTGAATGGCCCTTATAGCCGGCAACACTCCTGCAAGCAATCCCGACAGTATTACTATTATTGTTGCCGCAATGGCTGCACTGAATCCAATCTGAGGATCAAGGAACATAACGTCGTCCGATGGCATATTGTTTACAAATCCTGCCACTATCGCCATTATTCCCACACCTAAAACCAAGCCTACAATTCCAGCCAAAACAGTCAGCAGCAGGCTCTCCGACATAACCTGACGGATTATGACGCCCGGCTTGGCTCCAAGGGCTCGCCGTACTCCGATTTCACGTGTACGCTCCTTGATGGTGACAAGCATGATATTGCTTACGCCTACCACGCCTGAAAGCAAGGTGCCTATACCGACTATCCAAATCAATATCTTTATTCCAATGAATAAAAATTCGAACATTGTGAATACCTCTTCAAAGTCGAAGCAGACGAAAGCTCCTTCATCGGTAGGAGCAATGTCGTGACGCTCACGCAGCAAATTCTTAATCTCCTTCTGCAAATCCTTTGTGTTATAGCCTCTGGCGGTGGTAAACACGAAGAAATCAAATTTGCTGCCCATATTGTAAGCAATCTGCATAGTGGTCAGAGGAAGTATGACAGTTTCACTCATCGAACCCGAAATGCTCACCTTGCTGTTATAAGCCTCTACCACTCCAACAACCTGATAATAAATGCCATTAGCCTTTATCATCATGCCTAAAGGATTTTTGTCTATACCAATAATATCTTCGTATGCTTTCTTTCCCAAGACGCAGACTTTTCTTGCCTCGGATATATCAGTTTCATTGATGAAACGTCCATACAGCACCTTGCATCTGTCTATATCGATATAATTCGGCATTACGCCTTTCAAACTGAAATTGCCGCCTTTTGTGCCGTAAAAAACATTGTTTTCGCCGTTATATGTCCATTGACTGTATATGGGTGACACCATGTCAACTCCTTTAACTATCTTCTTAATCGCCTCAATATCAGACATATCAGCATTCCAGTCGCGGCCTTTCTGATAGCCTTTGTATGCCTCTGTAGTCGGACTTGAAATCATGAAGGTGGAATTGGTGGCAAAACCCTCGATCTGACTGAGAAGACCATTGTTGAAACCGTTGCCGCAAGCCAGCAAAATCACCAGTATGAAGATACCCCAGAACACACCGAAAGCTGTCAGAAGACTTCTGGTCTTGTTCCTGGCAATAGTCTGCCAAATCTCATTTATGTTATCTATGTCGAACATCTTATCTATAGTTCATTGCCTCAATCGGCTTAACCTTAACTGAATTCCATGCCGGCGCAAATCCTGCCGCCACTCCGCTGATTATCAGCACCAGAGTTGCCATCACCACTATGCTTATATCTACCGTAGGGTTGACAAAAACCGACATCTCCATTTCCGCGTTGGTACCTGCTCCGCTTGCCTCCATAATACTGTTCACAATCTCCATCACTCCTACTCCGCATATCATGCCAATATATCCGAAAATGGTAGTTATTACTAACGATTCCATAACTATAGACATAAGTATGGAACGCGGTTTCGCACCCAAGGCTTTGCGTATACCTATCTCGTTGGTGCGTTCCTTGACAGTGATTCGCATGATATTGCTAACTCCCACCACTCCGGATATCAGCATAGCTATGCCTATAACCCAGATAAAGATGTTGATTGTATTGAATATCCTTATGGTTTCCAAGGAGTTAATCATCTCACTCTCTATCCAGACTCCACGTTGGTCTTCTGGCGAAAAGTCGTGTATGGCGGCAATTTTACGTTTCAAATCGGCCCTGAACATCTCGTTGTCCTCTTTGGTGTTTAAACCTTTAGTGGTAAACGTAAGCTGATAATACTCATTCACATTGTAAATTGTCTGCAGAGTGGAGTAAGGAGCGTAACACTGTCCCATCTCACCAAAAGCCATACCTTTTGAAACGCCTATCACCTTAAAACCTAAATCATTAATATATACAGTCTTACCTATCATAGACGGTTCTTCAGTGATACGCAGAAGCTCTTCGTTGGTGTTTTTGTCTATCACTATGACCTTCAGCCTGTTTTTCATGTCGTTTTCATCTAAAAAACGACCTTCTATTATCTTAATTCCCTCTATGTTTTTGTAAATCGGCTTCACTCCCTCCAAACTTACGCTCTTCGACTTTTCGCCGAAGATGAGAGTGCCGCCCTTGGACAGTACAGGCGACACCTCTTCGACTTGGTATAACGTTTCAAGGAGTTGTATGTCTTTGTTTGTCAGCATGATAAAGCGTCCGGCCTTGTACCCTTTGTAAGGGAGTTCGGTAGAGCTCGACCAGATTGTGTAAGTGTTCTTGATTCGATCGGCAAAGTTGCCTGTGACTCCGTTTTTCAGTCCGTTGCCAGCCGAAAGCAGGACAATCAGCATGAAAATTCCCCACGAGATGGCGAATCCCGTGAGTATGGTTCTCAGCTTGTTGCGTCTGAGCGCCATGAATATTTCCGACCAAAAATCCCTGTTGAACATTATTTGATAGCTTTTGTGAAATCCATTTTATCGGGGTCGTTTTCCTCTATCGACTCAATCAGACCGTCTTTCAGATACACGATTTTACGGGTGAGGTTGGCTATTCCTCGCTCGTGAGTGACTATCACCATGGTGATACCGGTAGCATTCACCTCGCGCAATATCTGCATCACCTCGGCCGATGTCTTGCTGTCCAAAGCTCCTGTAGGCTCGTCGGCAAGTATGATTTTGGGTGAGGTAACCAAAGCCCTGGCTATTGAAACACGCTGTTTCTGACCGCCCGAAAGTTCGTTCGGGTAATGGTCGGCCCAGTCTTTCAAGCCGAAACGGTCCAGATATTCCATAGCCATCAGATTGCGCTTTTTACGGTTGACTCCCTGGTAGAACAGAGGCAGGGCCACGTTTTCGAGAGCGGTTTTGAACGGAATAAGGTTAAACGACTGGAAAATAAAACCTATAAACTTGTTGCGGAACTCGGCTGCCTGGTTCTCGCTGAGGTTTTTCACCAACTTGCCGGCAAGATAATAATCGCCTTCGTCGTAGTTGTCGAGAATACCCATTATATTTAATAAGGTGGATTTCCCCGAACCCGAAGCGCCCATAATCGACACCAGCTCGCCCTCCTCCACATTGAGGTTAATGCCCTTCAACACATGCAGCGGCTGCGCTCCGAAATAAGTCTTGTTTATATTATTAAGTTTTAACATAGTGTACTACGTATCTAAGACACTGCAAAAATAGTAAAATTTTTTACATGCAAGAAAAAAAACGATTTTTTTTCAAAAATTATTTTAGAAATGAATTCAGAACGTCCCTCATTCTGTTCATAGGCACGTTTTTCTTAACGATTACGCCGTTTTCGTCGAGTACAACATTTTGAGGGATGAATGAGATGCAATAGTCGCCAGCGGCTGCGTTTTTCCAGCCTTGAAGGTCGCTGACATGGTGTGACCAGCTGAGATTGTCGTCAGTTATGCCTTTTTTCCATGCCGCGGCGTCGTTGTCGAGAGAAACACTGAAGATGTCAAGACCCTTGTTTTTGTATTCGTTGTAAATCTTTACAAGTTCGGGGTTCTCCTTGCGGCAGTCGGGGCACCATGAGGCCCAGAAGTCGATGATGATAACCTTGGCCTTGCCTATCATGTCAGACAATTTCATGGCATTGCCGTTGACGTCGTTTTGTATAATGTTGGTGTAAGGTTTGCCTATGCTGACTTTTTCGAGACCTTTCAGATATTCTATGGTGAGAACTTTGTAGCCGCTCTGCATATCCACCGGTAGAGCCTGATAAAGCATTTTCATGTCATTCTCCGAGAAAGCCCATTTGTAACGGTACAGTACGTAGGCACCCATAGGATTGTCTATGTTCTCCTTGACAAAACCCATGGCCATGACACCCATGGCATTTTCGTCTTCCATACTTTCAAACTCTTGTATGAACTGATTGAGACGGGCCTGCATATCCGAGCCTGTCACCGTAATGGCACCGGCTTTCTGATAATCGCCGCTGACTGTCATATTCTGATTGTCGGCAAAAATCACCACCGGACGGCGCCATCCGTCAATCATGAGGTGCAGAGCGTCTGTGTTGTCGCTTTTATTCACCTTGAACTCCACTGTGTTGTTGTTGGCCACAGCAGTCTGTATGGTTTGCAGATCGCCGCCCGCATATTTCTGCAAAATGACGGTCTTACCTGTTGAATTGTCGAGATTAACTTTGATTTTGAATGTTTTACCTCCGTTGCATGATACCAAACCTATCATGGCTAACAATACGATTATTACTTTTTTCATGTACATATTATTTACTGTTTATTGGTCTGAAAACGTATACTATCAGAATTATTATGACTATTGTGACCGGGACACTCACCAGAGTCTCAAGCAAAACTATTCCGAAAAGCTTGAAGCTGAATGCTTCCAGCAGGAAGAGTGTGAGATTGTGCACTATGAGCAGCAGCAGTGCGTAAAGCACATACCACTGTAGTCCCATATCGTTGATTGAAGGATAATTCTTACCTTCAAGTTCGCTTTTGCGTGTAATCAGTGAGATGATGTAAGGACGCAGATAGCAAATCAGCACTGTGGCCGCCGCGTTGAGGCCGGGAGTGCCGTTGAAGATGTCGACGGCCATGCCCAGTATGAAGCCGTTCAGCATCAGTTTCACCTGTGAGCTGTCGAATGGCAACAACATCACATAGAGCACGTACACGCATGGATGTATGAAATGACCGAAGCGGATGTTGTCGACGACAAACAGCTGCAAGGCAAGTATACCTATGAATAACAATATGTGACGCATCAATTTTGTATACATAGCGAATCGATTTCAGTTTGAAAATTGTTTTTCACCACATACACATGCCGCAAAGTGCTGAAATTGGTGGTAAACCTGAGCTTTGCGGTTATGAAGGCGTCGTTGTCGTCATTGTCAGTGCTTTCGATGGTTCCAACCAGTATGTCGGGAGGGAAGGAGTTGGAGAATCCGCTGGTCACCAGAGTGTCGCCTTTCACTATCATCAGGTGTGAAGGTATATCCCTGACGAGGCCGTATTGATAGTTCAGACAGTTCCAAACCACATTGGCCACATATTGATTGTCGGTAAAGCGGCCGCTGATCACCGAGTAAGAGTTGAGCACGCTCATCACCGAGGCGAAATTGGTTGTCACATTGACCACCTTGCCCACCACGCCTTGGTCGCATATCACCCCCATGTCGGGCTTCACTCCGTCGGCGCTGCCTTTGTCGATAACTATGTAGTTGTTGATCTTGTCTATGCTGTTGTTGATGACATGGGCGGGCATGAAGGTATACAAATCGTTGGTTATGACCGTGTCATTTTCGGCATCCATGTCGGTTAACCTGCTCATCAGTATGGCGTTTCGTTGAGACAGCAACTCGTTTTCGCCTTTTAGATGCAGATAGTCGTTCCAGTTGGAGGTTGTGCTGTGTATGCTGCCCGACACTGCGTTGCAGGCGCTCACCATCTTTCTGTTTTGGTAAGGCATGCTGTGCAGCACCATAATCAGACACAACACCTCCAACAGCGCAAACACTATTGTGGTGCTGTATTTTCTTAAAAACACCAGCAGGTTATACATTCCTTACTTGATGAGGAACGGGAAACCGTCGAAGTTCTTCAGTGCTATGGCTGTACCGCGTGCCACTGCGCGAAGCGGATCTTCAGCCACATGTATAGGCAACTGTGTGCGGTCGTGCAGACGCTTGTCGAGTCCGCGCAGTAAGGCTCCGCCGCCTGTCAGATAAATACCTGTGCGGTAGATATCGGCCGAAAGCTCAGGAGGAGTGGTCTCGAGGGTGTTGAGCACCGCGGCTTCTATCTTTGACACGCTCTTGTCGAGACAGTGTGCAATTTCCTTGTAGTTTACCATCACTTCTTTCGGGATACCGGTGAGCATGTCACGTCCGTGAACGGCATAGTCCTCAGGCGGGTTGTCAAGGTCCTGAATGGCGGCGCCCACCTCTATCTTGATGAGCTCGGCTGTGCGTTCACCCACGTTGAGGTTGTGTTCCTTACGCATGAATTCCAAAATCTCGTCGTTGAAGTCGTCACCGGCAATACGGATGGATTTGTTGGTGACAATGCCACCCAAGGCTATGACGGCTATTTCCGAAGTACCGCCTCCGATGTCGACTATCATGTTGCCCATAGGTTCGAGCACGTCTATGCCTATACCGATAGCGGCAGCCATAGGCTCGTGGATAAGGCGCACCTCCTTGGCTCCGGCCTGTTCGGCACTGTCCTTGACGGCGCGTTCCTCAACTTCGGTGATGCCTGATGGTATGCAGATAACCATCTTCAACGCTGGAGGGAAGATAGAACCGCGGAAGTTGATCATCTTGATCATCTCACGCAGCATATACTCAGCAGCCTGGAAGTCGGCTATGACTCCATCGCGCAGAGGTCTGATGGTTTTAATGTTTTCGTGTGTTTTTCCATGCATCATCATAGCTCTTTTACCGACAGCCATAATCTGCTGGGTGTCACGGTGTATGGCTACGATGGACGGTTCGTCAACCACCACCTTGTCGTTGTGCATGATAATGGTGTTGGCTGTACCGAGGTCAATTGCAAGTTCCTTATCAAAGAAAGAAAATAATCCCATATTTGTTTAATGTTTGAAGTGTCTGTATCCTGTGAAAACCATGGCTATGCCGAATTTGTTGCAAGCGTCCACCGACTCCTGGTCGCGTACCGAACCGCCTGGCTGAACTATGGCTTTAATGCCTGCCATGCTTGCTATCTCGACGCAGTCTGAGAACGGGAAGAAGGCGTCAGATGCCAACACCGCTCCGTTGAGGTCGAAATTGAAACTGCCAGCCTTGGCTATAGCCTGTTTCAATGCGTCCACACGTGAGGTCTGGCCTATGCCGGAAGCGTAGAGCTGTTTGTTCTTGGCAAGAACTATGGCGTTGGAACGGCTGTGTTTGACTATCTTATTCGCAAAAATCAAATCGTCAATGTCGTTCTGGTTGTCGACTGTCTTGTTTGTAACAGCCTTGAAATCGTCTTTGGTCTCGTTGTGAAGGTCGCGGTCTTGCTCGAGTATGCCGTTGAGGGCCGATTTGTAGACCTTTGACGGGAAGTTGTTTGACTTGAGCTTGAGCACTATGCGGTTCTTCTTGGTGAAGAGAATGTCGAGCACTCCCTCTTCGTAAGCCGGAGCGACACAAACTTCGAAGAACATCTTGTTCATCTCTTCGGCTGTCTTGAGGTCGATGGGACGGTTGCTGACGAACACGCCGCCGAAGGCGGAGACAGGGTCTCCCGCCAAGGCGGCGTCATAAGCCTCCGCTATGGTTGGCCTTGACGCTATGCCGCAAGGATTGTTGTGCTTAAGTATTGCGAAAGTCGGCTCGTCGAATTCACGTATGAGGTTGAGACCGGCGTCGAGGTCGAGAAGGTTGTTGTACGACAGGTCTTTGCCGTGCAGTTTCTCGAACACCTCATCGAGATTGCCGTTGAAAACAGCCTTCTGGTGAGGGTTTTCGCCATAACGCAGAGGAGTGGCGTTGTCACCGGCAAACCAGTTGAAGATGGCTGTGTCGTAATGCGAGCTTGTCTGGAAGGCATAGCGGGCAAAACGTTTGCGGTCGTCGAGGGTGGTGCAGCCGTCCTGACGCTCGTACATCTCCATGAATTCCTTATAGTAGTTTGACGAAGGCACTATGAGGCAGTCGTTGAAGTTCTTGGCGCCTGCGCGAATGAGAGAAATGCCTCCTATGTCTATCTTCTCTATGATTTCAGCCTCGTCTGTGGTGTTGCGGACTGTCTCCTCGAAAGGATAAAGGTCGACTATGACAAGGTCGAGGGCCGGAATCTCATACTGGCGCATCTCGGCTATGTCCGACTCGTTATCGAGACGTCCCAGTATGCCGCCGAACACTTTAGGATGCAAGGTTTTGACACGGCCGCCTAAAATTGAAGGATAGCCTGTAAGTGATTCCACTGAACGAACGCTGTCGTCGAGTTTTTTAATGAAATCGAGGGTGCCACCTGTAGCGTAAATCTGAACACCGTTCTTTTTGAGCAAAGCAACGATTTTATCGAGATCAGTCTTATAAAATACTGATATTAAAGCACTTTTGATTCTTTTGGATGTCATAACGAAGTGATTTTTCAAGATGCAAATATAATAAAAAGTTGTATGTTAAAAACCAAAAGTCAAAAGATTTTTTGATTTGTGACAAAGTGGATTTTTCGGACGCGAACTGCGTGAATAGTAATGTTTTACGATTTTTTTACATTTTTTCTTGCAAAAAAGAGATTTTTTTGGTAATTTTGCGAGTTAAAAAAGTTTTTATATTGGAAACGCGCTGGATTTTAGCCCAAGATGTGGATAAACAATTGGTTAAGAGCTTGTCGGAGTCGTTAGGCATCGACGAGAAGTTGGCCATTTTGTTGGTTCAGCGCGGCATTACCAACTACGATGAGGCGAAAAACTTCTTCCGTCCTTCGCTGTCGCAACTGCACGACCCCTTCCTGATGAAAGACATGGACAAGGCTGTCGACCGTTTGCAGCGCGCCATGAACGAAGGCGAGAAGATACTCATTTACGGTGACTACGACGTGGACGGAACCACCGCTGTCGCCTTGATTTACACATATCTCAAGAATTTCGTCAACAAGAAGAAAATTGCATTCTACATCCCTGACCGCTATGAGGAAGGGTACGGAATTTCATATAAAGGCATAGATTACGCCGCCGACAACGGCTTCGGCTTGGTCATAGTGCTCGACTGCGGTATTAAGGCCGTGGAAAAAATTGAATACGCCAACCAACGTGGAGTCGACTTCATCATCTGCGACCATCACCGTCCGGATGACGTGATCCCGCACGCCGCGGCAGTGCTCGACTCAAAGCGTCCTGACTGTGAATATCCTTATAAGGAACTGTCAGGCTGCGGAGTGGGCTTTAAGCTGGTAACGGCTTTGTCCATGCGCCTGGGACGCCCTATTGAGGAAGTCTACGATCTGCTGGATTATGTGGCTGTCAGTATTGCGGCCGATATAGTTCCTATCACAGGCGAGAACAGAGTTTTGGCTTACTTCGGACTCAAGCTTTTGAACAAAAAGCCGCGTCCGGGCATTGAGGCAGTGCTGCGTCATGCCAACATTCACCGCCGTGGCGAAGACTCAAAGTCGGATTCAGAATCGCAGACAGCTTTGGAAAGAGAGCTGACAATCAGTGACCTGGTGTTTTTAATCGGTCCGCGTATCAATGCGGCCGGCCGTTTGGAGAAGGCCAGCGACTCTGTTCGACTGCTACTTGCCACCAACTACGACCACGCCGAAAAACTGGCGTCCAGCATCAATGATCTGAACTCCCACCGCCGCGAGCTTGACAATGCCATCACAGAGCAGGCTTTGAGCATGATCGAGGCTGACGAGCAGATGCGCAACGCCAAGAGCACAGTCATTTTCAATGAAAACTGGCATAAGGGCGTCATCGGGATCGTGGCTTCACGACTCACCGACTCCTATTACCGTCCGACCATAGTGTTGACGCGTTCGGGCAATCTCATCACAGGTTCGGCCCGCTCCATAAAGAATTTCGATATTTACGACGCCATAGACTCGTGTTCAGACATTCTGGAGCACTTCGGCGGACACAAATATGCAGCCGGACTTTCTCTGAAACCCGAGCATCTGCAAGAGTTTTCAGAGCGTTTCGAGAAATACGTGGCTGAGCATCTGGAGGAGAACGACCTCACTCCCGAGCTTAACGTCGACATACAGATGGACTTCACCAACATCACGCCTAAGTTTGTGCGTATACTGAAGCAGTTCGCTCCTTTCGGCCCGGGCAACCTGGCACCGGTATTCCTCACCCGCAACGTGATAGACGCCGGGTTCTCAAGAGCTGTCGGCAACCGCAAACACCTGAAACTCAGCGTGATGCAGCAGGGTAACACCGAGAATGTGTTCGCCGGCATAGCATTCCAAAAAGGTGATTTATACGAACGTATACACGAGAAAGAACCGTTCACCATCTGTTATCACATTGAAGAAAACTTCTGGCAGGGCAAGACCACCCTCCAGCTCAATGTAAAGGATATTAAATTCTAATTTGATTTTAGCAGAACAGCACTCTTACTATCAGTATGAGACCGCAAGCCATCAGAGCTATACCAGTGGCGCGGTTGAGTATTTTCATGCGGTGTTCGGTGAAGAAACGCTTCAGCGAGTATGCTCCGAGTATTTTGAGTATGTCGATAACCAGTATGATTGAGAAAACTCCCACGAAAAACAGCACCAACTGGTCTACACCGTTGTAACGTCCGTTGGCCGTGGCGGTACAGGTCATCCAGAACACCCAGATGAAAGGATTGAATATGTTCATCAAAAATCCTTTCGCCGTGTAGATATACCATCTAGGTCCTTTACGCTTGATGTCGAGTTTTTCGTTAATTTTATCTAGAGTCTGGTCTAGTTTTTCGAATTTTTTCTCCATTTCGTCAAGCTCGGCCGACTTTTTCTCGGAACGTTCCACTATTTTCTCCGGCTTTGAGAGGTAAGTGAATATTCCGAATCCGATTACTATCACTCCGGCCGCTATACCGGGCAGTATCATGCTGTTTTCGGAGTCGAATGTCAGCTGTATGGAGGTCATGGTCATGAGCACCACTACCAGGACATCGCTTAATATCACGCCCAAATCGAGCATAATGGCCGTTTTGTAGCCCTTGGTTATGCTGGTTTGAATAAGCATGAAAAAAGCAGGTCCGACACCGAAAATGGTCGCCAAACCCAATCCTATAAATGCTCCGTATAAATATGCCATTTTTACACTACAGTAGAAAGGGCAAAGGTACGAAATATTTTAGAATTGAGCTTTTTCTTTAAAATTATTTGCCCGCAACCACTACGGCCTTCTTAAATCGTTTTATATCTCCTTGAATATCAAATACTTCTACAAACGCCACATAAATTCCAAAAGGCACAATACTGTTGTTTTCATCACGTCCGTTCCACACAAAACGATTGCTCTGGCCTATGTTTTGGTTGTTGATTAACGTTTTTGTCAGCCTTCCTTGAGAGTCGAATATGGTGATTCTGACGGTGTAACCGTTGTCAAAATTGTTGAGATTGATGGTAGTGACATCGTCGAAACCGTCACCGTCGGGAGAGAAAACCGTGGGGGTTATGTCGACTGTCTCGTCCGATTCTGTGTTTTCTATGAAGACGGAATTCCTGTAACCTGGGGTGCCGTAAAGAGGAGCGGCGGCGGAATGCCAGTTTTCAGGATAGTCGGAGGCTATGTCGGGGCTGACTCTCTCCAAAGCGACACCTGTGGTTTCGGCAAGCAAAGGATAATGCGAGTCGTCAGAATAGCGCATGGCATCAATGACTTCGGTGCCGTAAAACAAAACCGCCGCCGCTCCGCTGTTGGGATAAGAAGGGAAACTTCCCATCATTATGAAATTGTCAGTCGTGCAGTCATATTGCGAGCCTATCTCGGTGGGTGTGGTAGTCAGAAGCGCGTAGTGACCGGGCAGCAGCTGACGGTTCTCGGTGCAGATTGTTTTTATGGTAGTGTCGGGCGGATTGGGAAAGGTCTCTTTCACCATCCCCAGCTTCAACTCGCTGATATTTATGACTTTATCGGAGTTGTTGTATATCTCCACATAATCTCCGGCAGGGGCGACAGGGTCGAAAAGTATCTCGTTTATGACCACATCATTAAATTCGGCCTCGTCCGGAATACCGAATTGGAAACCGCTACCCTCCCCAATTGGCATGCCGGAACAGTTGTAAAGGTTGTCAACCTTGATAGTATAAACATTCTGATAGGTGAAATCCATGTCGAAAGCCAGAACCACGCTGTTTGATTGATTGGGCTGAAGCCCGGCGCTTACGGGATGGCTGTCAAACTCCACAACTGTGTAGTTTTCAATGTTTTCCAGAGAGTTTTCGTCCATCCTCTGATTGAAAAACAGCTGCATGCTGTTAGTTGACAGCATGTCTATATAATCGATTTGGGGCATAAGCACATTGGGAGCGTCGACCGAGTTTTTGGCTCCGGGTGTACCTCCGTCGCGATGGCAGCTCGCCCTCCAGTTTTCCCTTCCGGCACAAGGCGACAGAGGGTCTATTTGTTCCAATGACCAACCGCCATCGGTTTTATTGGAGTCGTGATACCACGAAAGGTCGAACTTCACTTCAGAAACCAGCCGGGATTCGGCATCTCTGAGCGTTATGCCCACACCGGAGTTGGTGATGGCAAAGCTCGCAAAATCAACACATTGGCCGTATCCTTCCAAGGCAGGCACTGACTCGGTTTTGCAGAGAAGCAGATAACCGTAAGGCTGAATCTCCACATCCTGAGTGATGACCTTTTCGCCAGTGCCTATCACCAAAAGCCAATCCTTCAGACTTATGGGGAACTCCGTACTGTTGTACAACTCTATATATTCGCAGGCCGGCAGCCCCACTTCAGGCTCAGGGTCAGCCATAATCTCGTTGATGACCACATCGTTGGCTTTTGTATTATAATATAAAAAGGTATTCAGGATGTTTTCCGACATATTCCCCTCAATATCTTGTATCTTATTGATTGTCAACGTATAATTCAGTCCCTCCTGAATAGTGTTGGCAAACGAGAGTATGAGCTGCGAACGGTCGTTTCCGTTATATTCCACATACATGGGATTACCAATTTGATTGTCAACCGAATAGTTGTCACTGTCAAGTACAGCAGGACCCTCCACGACTTCGTTGAAGTTGAGTTGTAATTTATTGTATTTTAACACTTTGACCTCAGTCAGACAGGGCGGATCGGTATCCACTATAAGCGGACCGAAGTAAACGTCGTCCAAGTAGACCCTTTTAGAATTGCTCGAAGTGAAAAAGGCTTTGATGCCGAAATTACCGTTTATGTCGTAAGTGTCGTCAATACCTTGAGCATCAAGCTGATAGTCGGAGTTGCCAAGTTTATCTATATAGATTTTCCATGTGCCCCTGTCGTCGCGGGTGACCTTAAACCAAGCCGCAAAAGCAGAGGCGATAAAGCTGTCTGAACCCCGACATACACTGACATTGGAGTCCCCGTCTCTGCGGAACAGCTCCAGCACATCACTACTGCCAGCTTCACCAAAACGGATGAAGTAATTGTCGCAGAGCATTATATCGCAATAGTTGTTGCCAGAGGGCGAGAAAGCCTCGCGGAGCCAGAATTGCCACTGATGTCGGGCATGCTGCCCAAAGGCTTGAGAGCAATAAAGATAAGCCTCGCCTCCACCTTCGGCATTGAGCTGCAGCTGAAGCTCCTTGTTGACAGTAAATAGAGGTTCTGTGCCGTTCCAGGCAGGATTTTCGGAGAAATCACCATCCGAAAAGTCATCATAAATCTGTGTGTAACTTTTGACGGGCATAAACAAAAACAAGTATGCCGCTATCATCAACATTTTTGCATCCATAACTACAAATGTTTGAAAATTTTTAACTACTTTTGCACAAAAGTAAAACGAATAGTTTTAAGATGTTGCTTTTTTAACATTTTTTAACATAATATTCGGATTATTGCACTAAATCTTAATAAATTTTAACATTTCAGGAGGAAAAACCATGAAAATAGCGGTTATAGGTGCCACCGGGCTGGTCGGTCAGAAGATGCTTCAGGTGCTAGCTGAGCAAAACTTGCCGATAGACGAGCTGATTGTTGCAGCCTCAGAGCGTTCCATAGGCAAAAAGACCCTTTTCAAAGGTAAGGAATACACCTTGATTTCAGTTGAGGATGCCATAGAAAAGCGTCCTGACATAGCTATTTTCTCAGCCGGAGCTGATGCTTCGCTAAAATATGCCCCTCTGTTCGCCGCCAAAGGCACTTACGTGGTCGACAACAGTTCGGCCTGGCGCAAAAAAGAGGGCATTCCTCTGGTTGTTCCGGAAATCAACGCTTCAGACATTACCGCCGACACCCATATCATTGCCAACCCCAACTGCTCGACCATAGGTCTGGTGATGGCTTTGGCTCCAATGCACCGCCGCTACGGCATCAAACGCATAGTGGTTTCCACATACCAGTCGGTTAGCGGCAGCGGTCTGAAAGGCTTGAACCAGCTGCATTGCGAACAGAGAGGTGAGAAGGCCGAAAACCCTGCTTATCCTCATCAAATTCACGAGAATATAATTCCTCACGGCGGCAATTTCCTTGAAGACGGCAACACCTCGGAGGAAGAGAAACTCATATTCGAGACCAACAAGATTTTGCATTCCAACATTGCTGTTTCAGCTACAGTGGCACGTGTTCCGGTTTACGGAGGCCATAGCGAATCGGTAAATGTTGAGTTCTCACAACCTTATGATTTACAGGAAATTAGAAAGATTTTGGAGACAACGCCAGGCGTGATTGTAGCTGACAATCCGAGTGAGAACCTCTATCCCACCCCTTTGATGGCTTACGACAGGGACGAGGTTTTTGTGGGCAGAATGCGTCGCGACAACAGCATAGCCAACGGCTTCAATTTCTGGGTGGTTTCGGACAATATCAGAAAGGGAGCTGCAACCAATGCGGTGCAAATTGCGAAGTATTTAATTAAGAGTTTATAGTTGAGAGTTGAAAGTTTATTATAATATAGAAGATTTTAAAAAGATTCCGAAGGCGGTGGTTACCATCGGAACTTTTGACGGGGTGCATCTGGGCCATCAGGTGATACTGAAAAGGCTGGTGCAGAGCGCCGGAGAGATTGGCGGAGAGAGTGTGGTGGTGACTTTTTACCCGCATCCGCGTCAGGTGCTCAGCCATGACTCCTGTATAAAATTTATAACAACACAGGAGGAGAAAATCCGCCTTTTGGAAAGCTTAGGCATTGATAATCTTATCATTATAAAGTTTACAAAAGAGTTTGCCAACATTCCTTCAGAGAGTTTCATCAAGGATATTCTGGTGAAAAACATAGAGCCTTCGGTGCTCATCATTGGCTATGACCACCACTTCGGGAAAGGCCGTGACGGTGACTTCGAGATGCTGAACGAACTTGGCAAAGAGTGCCATTTCACTGTAGAAAAGATTCAGGAACAGGATGTTGAGAATGTGGCTGTCAGCTCGACAAAAATCCGCAATTACCTGGCCTGTGGTGACATTAGAAAGGCCAACAAACTGCTGGGCTATTACTATTCTTACAGCGGCAAGGTGGTGCACGGACAGGAAGTCGGGCATAAATTAGGCTATCCCACCGCCAACCTGGAGGTTGCCGACGAGTTCAAACTCATTGAAAAACCTGGTGTTTACGCCACTTTGGCGGAAATTGACGGCAAGCCTTATCATGCCATGACTTATATAGGCAGCAGGCCCACATTGCAGGACAATCGTCCGCAAAGTATTGAAACTCATGTGATTAACTATGAGAAAAATCTTTATGACAAAGAAATCAAGATAAGATTTGTGGATTTTGTGCGGGATGACAAAAAATTTGATAATTTTGACGCTCTAAAACATCAAATAGACATTGACGAACAGACAATTACAAATATTTTAAATAAACTGTCATGAAAAAATTATTAACTTTATTAGCCATTATCTGCCTTCTCGGAATGACGAAGGCCAATGCTTGCACCAACTTCCTCGTGACCAAGGGTGCTTCTGTCGACGGCTCGACTATGATTTCGTATGCCGCTGACTCTCACGTGCTTTACGGTGAGTTGTACCATTATCCGGCTGCCGACTATCCGGAAGGAGCCATGCGTGACCTTTATGATTGGGACAGCGGAAGATATCTCGGACAGATTCCTGAGGTTCGCCACACCTACAATGTTGTAGGAAACATGAACGAGTGGCAGCTCGCCATAGGTGAGACCACTTACGGCGGTCTGGAAGAGCTCTGGGAAGGCGAAGGTCTGATGGACTACGGCACCTTGATCTACATCTCACTGCAGCGCTGCAAGACTGCCCGTGAGGCCATACGCAACATAGCCGAACTTACAGCACAGTACGGTTACATAAGCGAAGGCGAGTCATTCTCAATTGCCGATACCGAAGAGGTTTGGATCATGGAAATGATAGGCAAGGGCAAATATGAAAAAGGTATGGTGTGGGTGGCACGCCGCATTCCTGACGGATACGTTTGCGGTCACGCCAACCAGGCCCGCATCACCCAGTTCCCTCTCGCCAAGAAAAACAAGACTTCTGTCACTTCGAAAGATTTCAAGAAGTTCATGAAAGACATGTCTATCGACTGCATCTATTCAGACGATGTGATTTCATTCGCAAAGAAACACAATCTGTATGTGGGTAAAGACGAAGACTTCTCATTCTCAGATGTTTACGCTCCTGTCGACTTTGGCGCTGCCCGCGGTTGCGAGATGCGTGTGTGGGCCATGTTCAACAAGGTGGCCGACGGCATGTACGAATACTGGGACTATGCCACAGGCCGCAACATCAAGCGTGCAAAGCCATACGTGAAAGGCCAGCCTCAGACAGTAGAGAACTTCCCGAGCAACAAAATGCCTCTGTGGGTGAAGCCGAACCATAAAGTCTCTGTCTTGGACATGATGAACTTCATGCGTGACCACCTTGAGGGCACTGAACTCGACATGTCTAAAGACCTCGGCGCAGGTCCTTTCCACTGCCCATACCGCTGGCGTCCTATGGACTTCGAAGTGGACGGCGTGACATACCAGCACGAAAGAACCACAGCCACACAGCAGACAGGCTTCTCGTTCGTTTCACAGAGCAATGCCAACAGCATTCCTGAAATAGGCGGTATCATCTGGTGGAGCGTTGACGACGCAGCCAGCGCAGTCTATTGCCCTATGTACACCTGCATGACCGACATCCCTCTCTGCTATCGCGTGGGCAACGGCTCCATGATGGAATGGTCAGAGACAGCAGGATTCTGGATTTTCAACCAGGTTTCAAACTTTGCATACACCAAATACGACTACATACATCCTGAAATTGAAGCAAAACAGGCGGAATACGAGCAGGCATGGGTTGAAGAGACCAAGAAAGTCAGCGCCAAAGCAGCTGAGATTTATGCCAACAACCCAAAAGAGGCCGTGGCTTTACTCACCAACTACTCAAGCACAGAGGCTACCAGACTGTGCGCCGACTGGAAGGTGTTCTACCACTATCTGTTCATGAAGTACATGGATGGCAATGTGAAGACCGCACGCGAGCTTCCTGATGGACACAAATACATAGCTCCTAAAGTGGAACAGCCGAAATACAGCGATGAGTTCTACAAGGCTTTAATCGACCAGACCGGAGATAAACTTAAAGTTTATTGATGATATCATCAATAGTGACTCCTTCGGCTTGAGCGGTGTAGTTACGAACTAGGCGGTGTCTGAGTACAGGCACCGCTACTTTTTTGACGTCTTCGATGTCGGGTGAGAACTTGCCGCTCATCAAAGCGTTGGCTTTGGCGCCTATGATTAGATATTGCGAGGCACGCGGACCTGCTCCCCAGCTGAGGTATTTGTTAGCCAACTGATGAGCGCGTTCGGTGTTCGGGCGGGTCTTGGAGACAAGACTTACTGCGTATTCATAAACGTTGTCCGGAACCGGTACGCGGCGCACCAACTGCTGGAAATACATAATCTCCTCGGCGTTCATCACAGCCTCAACCTTTATGTTTTTGGCAGCCGTGGTATTCTTAACCACATCTATTTCCTCTTCATACGTAGGATAGTCGAGCATCAGATTGAACATGAAACGGTCCAGCTGAGCCTCGGGAAGCGGATAGGTGCCTTCCTGTTCGATTGGGTTTTGGGTGGCCAATACGAAAAACGGCTCACTCAACTTGTATGTTTTGCCCGAAACGGTTACGTTCTTTTCCTGCATGGCCTCAAGCAAAGCGGCCTGGGTTTTGGGAGGGGTACGGTTGATCTCGTCGGCCAGCACAATGTTAGCAAACACAGGGCCTTTCACAAACTTGAACTGACGAGCCTCGTCCAGAATCTCTGTACCTACTATGTCGGAAGGCATAAGGTCGGGAGTGAACTGAATACGGCTGAAACTCAAGCCAAGAGCTTGACCTATAGTGTTGATCAACAATGTTTTTGCCAGTCCGGGAACGCCTACCAAAAGGACGTGACCCTGACAGAAAATAGACAATATGGTGTTGTGAATCACTTCATTCTGACCGACTATAACCTTGCCAATCTCCTTTTTCAGTGACTCATATTTCTGTACGAGCGCCTTGGCTCCTTCAACGTCATTACTATACATACTATTTACTAATGTTCCAATCGAATTGAAAATCGCAGTCGCGGTATTCCTCGCTTATGTTGACATACGCTTTGGTCGACTTGTTGTCTATCCACTTATTGATGGCTTCCTGACGTTTTTTCTGCAGAGTCCATTGCTGGATGAGGGCGTAGTCGTCGTTCAGGTTAGCCTTATGCGCTGTGGTTTTCTTCTTGATTATCAGCAGTCGGTAAGCATCTTTACCGTTTTTGGTCTTCATAGGAACAGGGTCGCTCACCTCGCCCACCTTCAGCTTGTTGACGACCACAGACACTTGCTGGTCCAAGTCTTCGGCGGCGAAGAAAGTGCTTCCTGTGTTTTCGTTCACAAGATAGCCGCCGTTAACCTTGTCGTCTTCATCACTGAACTGACGCACCGCCTCGTCGAAGGTGATGCTGTCCATACGGATGAGGTTGGCTATGGAATCGAGTTCATCGTAGGCTGTCTGCAAAGCCTCCGGCGACACTTTCAGGGTACGGAGCACGTGGCGAACATTTACATAATCGCCGCGGCGTTCGATAAGCTGTATGATGTGGAAACCATATTCTGTCTCTATCACTTCTGAGATTTCACCTTCCTTGAGTGAGAACGCCGCGGCCTCAAACTCCGGCACAAATCCGCCTCTGCCTTGGAATCCCAACTCACCGCCCTTTTTGGCTGAGCCCGGGTCTTCGGAATAGATACGAGCTATAGTTGAGAAACGTTCTCCTTTGAGAATACGGGCGCGCAATTCGTAAAGCTCGTCTTTCACTGCCAGCTTTTCGTCGAGAGTGATAGGTGGTTTCTTAACCAGCTGGGCAATCTCGTACTGAGCGCTCACCATGGGTATGGAATCTTTAGGAATGCTGCGATAGAACTCGCGCACGTCGCTTGGAGTGGCGTTAACACCAGACACTATGCCGCGCTGCACTTCCTCTATCATTTTTTGGTCTTTGATGATGGTACGAAGCTCGTCCTTGATTTCGGACATCGACTTGTTGTAATACTCTTCCAGCTTTTCCTCAGAGCCAAGCTGGCTGACATAGTAACGGATACGGTAATCCATTTCCGACTCCACCTGCTCGTCGGTGACGGTGATACTGTCGAGTTCGGCCTGGTTGAGCATCAGCTTGCGGAAAAGCATGTCTTCCAGAATCTCGCAACGTATGCTGGAAGCACTTCCCTTAATACCGCCCTGAAGCCTGTACTGAAGGTATTGTTCTTCAATGTCCGACTGCAGTATGATGTTTTTGCCAACCACGGCCACGATTTTGTCAATGACTTGGGCCTGTTGAGCATAAACACCTGTATTACAAATAGTTACAAATGCAAATATAGCAAAAAATCTCCTAAGCTTCATATCTAATAAATTACAAATACTCTTTCTTTCATAGCCTTGTTGTAAAGGCTGTTATGCATTTTCTCTATAAGAGCCTTTCTTCTCATGTTCAGTATGATATAACGTACGGTTTCGTCATCCAGTTCGTGTTTCGGACTGTTTCTCTGGATATATTTTGCTATATCCTCTTCCGAGACATTGGTGTCGAGGTTCTGTTCGAGCATTATGGCCTCGTACTTATAGATAACCAACGAGTTGCGATACTCTTCAAGTTGTTTTGAAAAGTCAAGTTCAGACTCATCCAGGGTTGTTTCAGCCTGATGTAAAATCAGCTGACGGCGAATCCATTCATCTATGAAAGCCTTTGTCCTGACCAAACTGTCGGCAGGGCTTATTCCCTCGTAGAGAACACTTTGCAAATCGGACTGATACAGATATTTGCCATAGACAGAGGCTACAGCCCTGTTGTCACCTCCATTGTTTGAATTGTTGCAAGACAACAAAGGCAGCAAAACTATCAGTCCGATTGCAAGTTTAATTCTCATTGTCTGAAAATCAATAACAACTCTTTACTTTTTCCAAGATCTTGGCGTCAATCTGAGGATTGTATTTCTCTTTGAGAGACTCCACCCAGTCTTCTTCAAGCTTGGTCTGGTAAGCCGATGTCACAAGACCCTTGGCCTCTCTGAACGACTTAGGTTCCGGCTGGCGGATTTCGAGTATTTTCACTATTCTGGTCATTTTGTCGACTGTTGAAGGTATGGTGTAAATCTTACCCGGAATCCATTCAATTTCGTCTATGTCGACATTGTCGCCATGCTGGAAATATTGGCTCTTAGCCGATACACCGCGAAGGTCGGCCTGCTTGATTATGCTTCTGATAGAGTCGATTGAAAGATCGTTTTTCAAGAGACTTTCAACAAGTTTCACCTTGTCAGGTGTCGGCACTACGACAAAGATAGTCTTGATGCGCTCACCCCACATATACTCGTTCATGTGTTCCTCGTAGTAGTTCTGCAGGCCCAAAGTGTCTTTTTCAGCCTTTTTCCATACTTCCTTGTCCATAAGGTCGAACAGCAATATGCCGTCGTGATACTCTGTCACAAGCATCTTGAACTCAGGATATTTCTCCTCTAGATGTGCGTCTTCGTAAGCGAAAGTCTCAGTTTTCAGATACTCATCATACAACTTGTAGGCATAAGCGGCCGGTGACATGAAGGGCTGGCTGTTTGTCTTGGTTTTGAGGAATGCAGCAAAGTCGCCCACTGTGTATTTCTGTTTGTTGAATTTGAAGAGAACCTTGTTGGTTTTGACACCTTCAGCCATGACATATTGGCCTTGGTTGAGCGAGCTGTCGACAGTGGCGATGAATTCGTCTTTCACTTTGACGTACTCTTTGAACTTGTTCTCCTTCATGATGCGTTTCATCACTATCTCGTCGCTGGCCTTGGCGCGCATGTCTTTCTCCACGCGTTTCTTGATGTTTTCCTTTTCATCATCGAAGCTTCTAATACCTTTTGTGTTGACGAGTTTTATGATGTGATAGCCATAGCTTGTCTTGACAGGCTCTGAGAACTCGCCCGGATTCAGCTGTTTGACAACATCAATAAATTCAGGAACTATCTGGCTGACCTTGAAAGGAGTGAGCACGCCTCCGTTGGTGGCTGTACCCTTGTCCTCTGAATATCTGCGTGCGATGGCATCCCAGTTTTTACCGTCTTTGGCAATCTCGTTGTAGATGTTGAAAGCCTTTTCTCTGACTACAGAGTCGGTCTTCAAAGGATCCTTGTCGTCCACTACGAGGAAGATATGTGCGGCTGTCACCATGCCACAAGCCGTAGTCTTGCTGTTGACTTTGATGATATGGTAACCGAAGTCTGAACGCACCGGCATAGAAAGCTCACCGATAGGAGTGTTGTAAGCGCCTGTCTCGAACGGATAAACCATGTCGAAAACTGTGAAATAACCCAGATTTCCACGGTTACCCTTGTAAAAACGGCCGTTAACCACTGTGTCATGTGCCGATGGGTCTTCTGACTTGTCGTAAGCCAAATCGCCGAAGTCTTCGCCTTTGAGGACGCGTTCACGCAGGGCGAGAGCCTTCTTGTAAGCCTTGAGAGTGTCGGCAGGGACAGCGTTTATGTCGCATCTTACAAGAATATGCGATGCGTTTATATCCCAATGCATACGATCATAGGCTTCCTCCACAAGATTTTCTGTCTCTTCGTCATTTGAAAGATAAGGCTTTGCGAGCTGTTTGCGATAACCTTCAAATTCCTTGACAAACTTTGGCAGGGTGTCCATTTTCAGAGCCTCGGCCTCGGTGACCTTCAACTTGAAGTTGACAAACATATCGAGATATTCATCCACATCTTTCTTGTCAATGACGTCGCTCTTGACATTGTTTTTCTCATAGACATCCATAAACTCCTGAGCGGTAATGGTCTTGTCGCCCATTTTTATGAGAGTCTTTGATTTCCAGCCCTGGGCAAAGAGCATGGCGGGCATCAAAGCTGCGAGTAATAATAATGATTTCAATTTGTTCATAACTAATTATTTTGTCAGTCTATTAACTGATAATTTATAACTTTTATTATGCTTTGCGGCTATAATTCGGTGATTCCTGAGTGATGGTGATATCGTGCGGATGGCTCTCGTTCATACCGGATGCAGTGATCTTGATGAAGCGGGCGTTGTGCAGCTCCTCTATGGTGTGTGAGCCTGTGTAACCCATGCCGGCGCGGAGACCGCCAACCATCTGGTAGACCACCTCAGAGAGGCTGCCTTTGTAAGGAACGCGGCCGACAATGCCTTCCGGAACGAGTTTCTTGATGTCGTCTTCCATATCCTGGAAGTAACGGTCCTTTGAGCCGTGCTGCATGGCCTCGAGTGAGCCCATGCCGCGGTATGTCTTGTATTTACGGCCTTCGAAAATGATGGTGTCGCCAGGTGATTCGTTGACGCCTGCGAACAGTGAGCCTGCCATGATGGTTGAAGCACCTGCTGCTATGGCTTTGACTATATCGCCTGTGTAACGGATACCGCCGTCAGCTATGACCGGAATACCTGTGCCTTTGAGGGCTTCAGCCACGTTGTAGACTGCTGTCAGCTGAGGAACGCCTATGCCTGCAATGATACGTGTGGTGCAGATTGAGCCTGGTCCTATACCGACTTTGATAGCGTCCACATCAAGCTTTGCAAGGTCTTTGGCAGCCTCAGCGGTAGCAATGTTACCGATAACGAGGTCTATGTTAGGGAATGCCTTACGCAGTTCCTTGGTGACGTTGAACACATTCTTTGAGTGACCGTGGGCTGTGTCGACCACTATGGCATCTACACCGGCGTCAACCAAAGCCTGGGCGCGCTCCATGGTGTTCCAGGTGATACCCACAGCGGCTGCTACACGCAGACGGCCGTGTTCGTCTTTTGAAGCGTTCGGGCGAGCCTTGATTTTGATGATGTCTTTGTATGTGATAAGTCCGACGAGGTGGTTGTGCTTGTCAACTACAGGCAACTTCTCGATTTTGTGCTCCTGAAGAATGTCCTCGGCTGTGGCGAAATCGGTGAACTCAGTTGTTGTGATGAGGTTGTCCTTTGTCATCACTTCCGAGATTGGTCGGTCGGTCTTGCGCTCGAAACGGAGGTCACGGTTGGTGACTATACCCACGAGTTTGTTTTCGTCGTTCACTACCGGAATACCGCCTATGTGATATTCGTTCATGATTTTCAGAGCATCGCGGACCAAGGAGCCTTCCTTAATGGTCACAGGATTGATAATCATGCCGTTTTCAGCGCGTTTCACCTTGGTGACCTCGGCGGCCTGTTGCTCGATTGTCATGTTTTTGTGCAACACACCAATGCCGCCTTCCTGAGCTATTGCTATAGCCATAGGAGCTTCGGTAACTGTGTCCATACCGGCAGTCACAATAGGGATGTTAAGCCTGATACGGCGTGAGAAATTGGTGCGCAAATCGGCGTCGCGAGGAATGATGTCGCTGTAAGCGGGGATGAGAAGAACGTCGTCGTACGTTAAGCCTTCTTCAATAAATTTTTCGTTTTTTGACATAATATGCTGTGTTTAATTATTCATTTAATATTAATCTGCAAAAATACAAAAAAGTTTGAAGTGTTGAGGAACGATTTTCAAGTTTTCATGATTTTTTTAAAAATTTTCATGTTTTTTTTAAAAAAATGTGCATTTATTCAAAATAATCGTTATATTTGCAGACGATAAATTGTGCGATGTTTAGAATGTTTTATTGAAATTCAAATAATTATTAACTAAATTTTTCTAACATGAAGAGATTATTTACCTTAGCGTTGATCTTGTCAGTGGCCGCAGCAGGTTACTCACAAGTGAGAAAAGTGTCTTCAAAAGACAATGTGATGAAGGCCGAACAGACTATCGTTGTCAATGGCAGCGAGACCTACGACTTCGTCGCCAGCACACCTAACATGTTGAGAGAGAATGCAGAGTTGGACTACACCACCTACGACTGGCAGACCAACACAGCTGCACGTAACCTCACCATGAACTTCCCTGATGGAAAGGTTGGCTTCGCTCACACAGTTGCAAGTGACGCAAACATGACCGACCGCGGAACAGACATTATCATCTACGATCCAGCCTCTGACGAATGGACAACAGTCGGTGGTAAAATCGAGAACCGTAAAACCGGTTTCGGCTGCGCAGCACGTTACGGCCAGAACGGTATAGTCGTCGTTTCACGTGACGCCAACTCACTGGATTGCGGCGTTTACATCATCCCGGACAAGGACAATCTGCCAGCTCCAGGTACTGTCGCTCCTATCAAGGAATGGACAAAAGATGACAGAAACATCCACTTCCCGGCTGTTATGTGCACAGGTCCTAACCACGACCACATCCACATCCTCTTCACAGCTTTGAACTGGACAGACGCCGACGGCCTGACCAACCCATTCTTCTATTTCCGTTCAATGGACGGCGGTCAGACATGGGATGAGTTCATGACCATCGACTATCTCGGACGTACTTACAACTCAGCTTACGGTTCAGGTCAGGACGCCTACTTTATGGAGAACAAAGGCGGTGACGAACTCAACATTGTGGTCAACACACGTCGTGGCGACGGTGTGGTTCTGACTTCAACAGACGAAGGTAACACCTGGACAAGAACCAAGTTCTATCATCACCCTGGCATAGACGTCAACTACGGCGATGAAGGCATGGGCTACATGTATCCACGTTGGACCTCAGCCCTTTGGGACAATGAGGGTGTTCTTCACGTAGCATACGAAATGGGTGGCGGTACCGGTGATGCAACATCAACAAGCTACTATCCTGGCGTTGGTGGTGTCGCTTACTGGAACAGCGAACTTCCATTCAGAGCAGAAGGCAGCGAATTCGGTTATGACCCTAACAACCCAATGCCTCCTGTCACTGGCCAGCCATTCATCATGGACTCAGCTTACCTCTACTATGACACCTACCGTTCATGGTGGCTGTGGAGCGACGCACCACACGAGATGCTTCCTGAGTTCATCGGCTATGTCACTCCTCTTGATGCAAACGACCAGCCATTGGAAGACCCATACACAGCTGAAGAATTCAATCTGTATGACAACGGCATGAGCAACCACGGACACTACAACGGTGGTGTCAGTGAAATGCCTGTGTTGATGATTACTCCTGACGAACAACTGATGGTGGCTGTCTGGATGAGTATGGACGACCACAACATCACCGGAGGTGCAACCAACGATATGGCCTTCTTCAAACTCTTCACCAAGGGTTCATACGACAAAGGTCTGACCTGGACTCCTATGTACCAGCTCACATCAGGCTTTGAATTCAGCATCACAGAGTTTGTCTACCCACAGGCAGCTATCTGTGGCGATCAGCTCGTAATCGTTGCTCAGACTGACTATCAGCCAGACTCATTCACAATCGGAACAGGCGGCGACCTCGACCAGATGGACTGTTTCTACCAGGGCTTGACATACGACCTGTGCGAACTGTTCCCAGGTTGGGACGGAATCGGCGAGACAGCCAGCCACAACACCACAATGAGCATCTATCCAAATCCAGCCAGCGATGTTTTGAACATCACTCTCAACCAGGATGAGGAAGTTGTCATCTACACCCTCACAGGCCAGGCTATCAGCAGCTTCCAGGGTCACGCAGGTGTCAACAACTACAATGTGAACAGCCTGACCAGCGGTGTTTACTTCATCAGCGCCGGCTCAGCCACACAGAAACTCGTTGTGAAGTAATTCCGGTTACTTAACGACTATAAAAAAGTGGAGGTTTTTCGGCCTCCACTTTTTTGTTTTTATTAACTTTGCGGCATGAAAACTCCTCAATATCTCAAAAAAGGCTCGAAGATAGCCATAGTTGCGCCGGCATGGAAGGTAACTCCTGAAAAAATAAGCGCTGCCGTGAAATGGATAGAAGAAAAAGGCTTTGTTCCTGTTTACGACGACCGCTTATTCGCCGAATACAACCAGTTTGCAGGCGACGACGACTTCCGCGCAAGCGTGCTGCAAGAATATCTCGACAGAAACGATATCGATGCCATATTCTGTGCCCGTGGAGGTTACGGCACCATCAGAATTATCGATAAACTCGACTTCACCAAGTTTGCGGAACATCCGAAATGGATAGTTGGTTTCAGCGATGTGACAGTGCTGCATGCAAAGATGCAACAGCTTGGTTATCAAAGCATTCACGGTATAATGTCGAAAAATTTCGAAAGCGATGACAAAGTGCCGATGGAATCATTGTATGAGGCATTGACAGGGAAATGGCATGCCGTAGAGATGCAAGGCTCTGCGTCTCTAAAATCGTTTGAAGGCACACCTATTGTCGGTGGAAACCTCTCCGTTTTGTATTCTATGCTGGGATCGGATTTATTTCCGGAAACAGACGGTAAAATCCTGTTTATAGAAGATATTGACGAATACCTCTACCATATCGACCGCATGATGATGGCGTTGAAACGTGCCGGAAAACTCTCTCACCTGAAAGCGTTGCTGGTCGGAGCGTTTAACGATATGCACGAAAGCTCCCTACCGATTGGCATGACTGCCAGGGAAATCATAGCCGAGAAGGTGAAAGAATACGGATACCCTGTAATCTGGGACTACCCGGCAGGACATATTGATAACAACCTCGCACTCGTGCTCGGGTGATTTAGCCATTAGGAAAAACAGCGCTAATAGCTAATGGCTAATAGCTAATGGCTTTAATAAGTTGCCCTATAGTGGCAATGGGCACCACTTTGATTTTAAATTTAGAGGTATCCAGTCCTTTTGCACTGTATTTTGAGATAATGATACGGTCGAAGCCCAGTTTGTCGGCTTCAGCTATGCGCGCCTCCACTCTGTTTACGGCGCGCACCTCACCCGAAAGTCCCACTTCGGCAGCGAAAGCGCAGCGTCCGTCTATGGCGACGTCCTCGCTCGACGACAGCACGGCGGCCACTACGGCCAAGTCCATAGCAGGATCGTCCACGCGAAGGCCGCCGGCTATGTTCAAGAACACATCCTTGGCTCCAAGACGGAATCCCGCACGTTTCTCCAGAACAGCCAGAAGCATGTTCAACCTCCTGATATCGAAGCCGGTACTCGACCTCTGAGGTGTACCGTAAGCGGCAGTGCTCACCAAAGCCTGAGTCTCGACCAGCATGGGGCGCATTCCCTCCACCATGGCGGCTATGGCTATTCCGCTGACAGAGGTTTCACGCTGTGAAAGCAGTATCTCGCTGGGGTTTTTAACCTCGCGCAGCCCGTCGGCACCCATCTCGAATATGCCCAGTTCAGAGGAAGATCCGAAGCGGTTTTTAACCGTGCGCAGAATACGGAATCCGTAGTGACGGTCGCCCTCGAACTGCAGCACCGTATCGACTATGTGCTCCAAAATCTTAGGTCCGGCTATGGTGCCGTCCTTGGTGATATGGCCTATCAGAAACACCGGTATCTGTAAGGCTTTGGCTATTTTGTTCATCTCGGCCGCTGTCTCGCGAATCTGACTGATGCTGCCCGCTGTGGCTTCAACGGAAGGCGACTCCAAAGTCTGAATGGAGTCGATAATCATGATATCGGGCATGGATTCCTTCACGTTTTTGAGGATATCCTGAGTGTCGGTCTCAGTGAGAATCAGACAGTTGTCATTCTTGATACCGATTCGGTCGGCACGCATCTTTATCTGCTGTTGGCTCTCCTCACCGGAAACGTATAACACTTTTTTATCTTTGAGATGCAGGGCCACCTGCAGCAGCAGAGTGGACTTTCCTATGCCGGGTTCGCCGCCCAACAGTATCAGTGAACCGCGGACGAGGCCTCCGCCGAGGACGCGGTTCAATTCGTCGTAGCCCAAATCGATACGATCTTCCTGTGCGCTGGTAACCTCACGTATTGGGGTCGGCTTCGACTTAAAACTCTTAAAATCAATATCTTTTGAAACGGATTTGCTATCTTTTCCCGTCACCACCGTCTCTTCAACATAGCTATTCCACGCTCCGCATCCAGGGCAATGTCCTATCCATTTTGGCGACTCGTTGCCGCATTCCTTGCAGAAAAATACCGTTTTAGTTTTTGCCATAATTTTTGATTTTTTATCTCACAACTTTTGTGAAAAGTTTAAATGTTTTAATTTCCAAAAATTTTAAGTTCAGGGTTGCAAAGTTCAAATTATTTTTTGAATATTGCAACAATTTTTATATTTTTGCAACCAAGATATTGAATTATTTATTTGTATGAACAAGACAGTGTTGATAACCGGCGCAACGAGTGGTATCGGACTCGGATGCGCACGCAAATTCGCCGCCAATGGCGACAGGCTTATTTTAACAGGCCGCAACGAACAACGTTTGGAAGAAATTCGCAAGGAACTGGAAGCCAAGGGAACAAAAGTTTTGACATTGGTTTTCGATGTCCGTGACCGTGCAAAAGCTACAGAATGTATCGAAAACCTTCCAAAAGAATGGAAAGACATCGACGTTTTGGTTAACAACGCTGGTCTGGCACTAGGCCTCGAGCCTGAATATCAAGGCGATTTCGAAGACTGGGAGACCATGATTGACACCAATATCAAAGGCCTGCTGACCATGACCAGACTTATAGTTCCGGGCATGATGGAACGCAACCGCGGACATATCATCAACGTGGGCTCAGTGGCAGGCGACGCCGCCTACGCCAACGGCAACGTCTACTGTGCCACAAAATCGGCAGTGAAGACACTCAGCGACGGCTTGCGCCTGGATGTGGCCGACAGCAACATCCGTGTGACCAACCTCAAGCCGGGACTGGTGGAGACAAACTTCAGCAATGTGCGTTTCCACGGCGACACCGAACGTGCGGCCAAAGTCTACAAAGGCATAGACCCACTGACAGGCGACGACATAGCCGACGTGGCTGTTTATGCCGCCAACGCACCTGAGCATGTGCAGATTGCCGAGGTACTTATTCTGGCAACATATCAAGGCAGTGGAAGTGTTATAGTGAGAAAATAATAACTAATTAAATTTATAAACTATGAAGAAACGATTATTTTTGATGTGTTCAGTTTTGGCAGTAGCCTGCTGCATATTGACGTCTTGCGAGGAGTATCAGGCTCCAGATTTACAGATTAATTTTGAAACTAAGGTGCTTCAGCCTGAATCGATTGTGTATAACATGTCATTCCCTGCCACTACCAGCGGAACGACAGAAATCAAGGTTTATCCGCGGGTGGAGGGCACTATCAAAGCAAAAAAATTCACCACTGGTACGAAAGTCGAGAAAGGTCAGACTATCTTTATCATCGACCCGACAGAGTTCCAGCTCAACGTACAGGCTGCTGAAGCCAATCTGGCTGTCGCAAATGCCCAAATGGAAACAACAAAACTCCAATATGAGTCAAATCAAGAGCTTTATAACAAGAAAGTCATCAGCGAATATGTGCTGAAAACCTCTCTGAATGAGTTTAATTCGGCAAAAGCATTGGTGCTTCAGGCCGAAGCCCAGCTCAACATCGCCAGAACCAACCTCGGCTATTGCACTGTCACAGCTCCTGTAACAGGTTACATCGATGGAAACGGCTTTGACGAAGGTGATATGGCAACACGCACACAATACCTCTGCACCGTCAGTGACAACAGCATTGTTGACGCCGACTTCTCACTTACAGAGACACAGCTGCTTCAAACAGTTAAAGAATACGGATTACGTGTGACGGACAAAGGTTTGGAAGGACCAAAGGGTAAGTTTATCGGTGACATCTTGCCACATCTTAAACTCATACTCAAAGACGGCTCATATTATGATCACGATGGTGTTGTGACGAAAATTGGCGCCATTGTCAACACCCAAACAGGCACCGTGCCATGTACGGCCGAATTCCCAAATCCTGACGGAGTGTTGCGTTCAGGCATGGTTACAAACTTAATCATACCGTTTGATATAGACAACGTGCTTTGTGTGCCACAAACAGCAGCGGTGCGTCTTCAGGATCAGCTGATGTTTTATCGTGTCAAGGCTGACGGTACGGTGGAAGGCATTATTTGTGAGGCATATCCATCAAACGATGGTAAAGAATACTATATCTTTAATGGGTTGAACGCAGGCGACGAGGTGGTTACCAACGGCGTGCGCAAATTGTCAAACGGTGTTAAAGTGAGATAGCCATGGAGAAAATTAAGAAACAGAAGTTTTTTGTGAAGCACTGGGTGGCGGCTTTTGCCGTCGGGGTGCTTGTCTGCCTCATCGGAGGGGTTAGCATTTTCACTTTGCCTATAGAACAGTATCCTGACATTGCTCCTCCGATGGTGATTGTTACGGGTTATTACAGCGGAGCAGATGCCAATGCTGTGATGAAATCGGTTATCATGCCTATCGAGGAACAGATAAACGGTGTTGAAGACATGATGTATATCTCTTCCACCGCCAACTCCAATGGTACCGCTGAAATCTCTGTTTATTTCAAACAAGGCACCGATGCCGACCAGGCTACGGTCAATGTGCAAAACCGAGTCAACCAGGCGCTAGGATTGCTGCCATCGGAGGTAACAAAGCAGGGTGTCACCGTTACCAAGAGTGTAAACTCCATTCTTCAAATTTTAAGCTTGGAAAGCACCGATGATAAATTCGATCAGAGATTTATCTCCAACTTCCTCGACATCAATGTGGTTCCGGCCATCAGCCGTGTCACTGGTGTTGGACGAATCCAGCTCATTGGCGACAAATACGGCGTGCGTATCTGGATGAAACCGGACGTGATGGGTTTATATGGCATCACTCCAGAGGAAATTATCTATGCCATCAACGAACAGAACCTCGTTGCGCCTATGGGAAGATTCGAAAACTCAATCGATAAAATCGACATTGAATTTCTCGGTCTGCTCAACGATATGAGCGAATTCGAACAAATCATAGTGCGTGCCACCCCTGACGGCGAAATCCTGCGACTGTCGGACGTGGCAAACGTGGAACTTGGAACAAAGTCATACGACTTCCGCACCGATATCGACGGACATCCGGGAACTATGTTCATTATCAACCAGGCACCTGGAGCCAACGCCACACAAGTCAATGCGGAAATCAACAAGACTCTTGACGAGATTTCAAAGACTTTGCCGGCTGGACTCGAATTCAAGAGACTTGAGACATCAGACGACTTCTTAAACGCATCAATGCGCAGCGTTATTGAGACACTCATCATCGCTATCTTATTGGTGATTTTCGTCGTTTATCTGTTCTTGCAGGATTTCAAGGCTACTTTGATACCTTCGATTTCAATCATCATTGCATTGGTGGGCACCTTCTCCATAGTATATGCCATGGGCTTCACGCTTAACTTACTGACGCTATTCGGCTTGGTGCTTGCCATTGGTACTGTCGTGGACGATGCCATCGTGGTCGTTGAGGCTGTGATGTCGAAGTTGGAAACAGGCAAATACAAATCAGCGGCGACAGCCACCACAGAAGCTCTCAACGAGGTATCAGCCGCTTGTATCTCAACAACATTGGTGTTCATGGCGGTGTTCATCCCTGTCACCTTCATGTCGGGAACACAAGGCACTTTCTTCAAGCAGTTCGGTTTCATCATGGCTGGTTCGGTTGCTATCTCAACCTTGTCAGCACTGATTATCTGCCCTGCATTATGCGCCCTTCTGTTCAAGCCTAAAAATCCTAACGAGGAAGTACATAAAGGCCTCAATTATTATGTGAAAAAAGGCTACGATGCCGCATTCAACGCATTGTTGAACAAATACATCAAAGGCGTCGGCAAATTCATCAAACGTCCGGCTTTCTCTTGGATTCTGCTGTTAGTGTTCAGTGCAGGTCTCGTATGGTTGATGACCACATCACAAAAAGACCTTGTGCCTCAGGAAGACCAGGGATTCTTGATTGTTGACGTGACTATGGCACCAGGTACATATCTTAACGAAACCGAAGCAGCCACCAAAAAACTTGAGGATTACATCCGTTCTCTCGACGACACCGAGCTTGTCGGAGCAGTCACTGGATACTCCCTTATGAATGGTGGCGCCGGAACCAACTACGCCTCACTGATGGTGCGACTGAAAAACTGGGAAGAGCGTGATTTCTACAGCATTGCACAAATGCAGTATTCCATCTATATGTGGGCAATAGTCAACATGCCAGAGGCCGATGTCACACCATTCCAGATGCCTCAGATTCCAGGCTACGGTACCGGTTCAATGATGGAATTGAACCTGCAAGACCGTTCAGGAACAGGCGATAATGAGGGCTTTGTCGCAATGGCTGCCGAGTTCACACAAAAACTTAACCAGCGTCCCGAAGTATCGGCGGCAATGGCATCCTATTCTCCTGATTATCCGAAATATCGTCTTAATGTTGATGTTGCCGCATGCAAACGCAAAGGCATCTCTCCAAAGACGGTGGTGTCAACAATAGGAACCAACCTTGCCGGAAGTTACATAGGCAACTACATTCAATACGGAAAAGTTTATCAAGTGCTGGTGCAGGCCGACAGCGAATACCGTCTTGATCCGAGTGCTTTGGACAATATTTTCGTACAGGTTGGCGAAGAAATGGCACCTGCGTCGGAGTTTGTCACACTCACTTTGACGACTGGACCGGCACAAGAACGCAGGTTCAACCTCTTCCCATGTTACAACATGAGTGTTATGCCGGCTTCAGGATATTCGACAGCAGACGTGCGAATTGCTATCGACGAGCTAATGGCCGAAGTGTTTCCTGACGGTTACGGCTACGAGTTTGGCGGCATGGCACGTGAGGAAGCGGCAACTGCGGAATCAAACGACACTGTTATCATTTATAGCATTGCCGTGCTTCTCATTTACCTCATCCTTGCATGTCTGTACAACTCATTGTTCATTCCGTTAGCGGTGTTGCTCTCTATCCCATTCGGTATGTTCGGCGCATATTTAGTAATGCGACCGCTTGCAGCGTTGGGCATCAACATCAACATCTACGTGCAAACCGGTGTCATTATGTTGATGGGTCTGGTTGCAAAGACAGCTATCCTCATCACAGAGTTCGCAATGCAGAAACGTGAAGAAGGATTATCGCCATACGATGCTGCCATCGGTGCTTGCAAAGACCGTCTGCGTCCTATCCTCATGACCGTTCTTACCATGATTATCGGTATGATTCCGCTTATCGTGGAAGGCGGCGCAGGTGCTATCGGCAATAAATCACTTGCTATATGCGTGGTTGGCGGTATGATAGTCGGAACAATAGCGATTTTGTTCATAACTCCGGCATTGTACATCGTGTTCCAAAAGATTCACGAACGCTTGACTCCAGATCAACCTGATGTTATTGAAGAATGATAAAAATGACTTCTATGAAAAAGTATATAATTTTGATATTAGTCGGGATGCTGTTTTTACCAAGTTGCTCCCTCTATAAGAAATATGAGTCAAACGCCACCGTTGACGAGAAAATAATGGGTGATGTCGTTGATTCACAAGACACAACATCTATTGGCGATATCGATTGGCGCGACATATTCACTGATCCGTTGCTTCAAAATCTTATCGAAGCTGCATTGGAAAACAACACCAATATGCGGACGACCCAACTCAGCATTGAACAGGCTCAGAACACATTGAAAGCCGCAAAATGGGGCTATGCGCCGACATTTGCTTTCGCTCCTCAGGCAACCATTACAAATCTTGCAGGTAACACCAGCAATAGCGTTATGATTCCTGTAACAGCAAGTTGGCAGATAGGCCTCTTCGGTCAGACCAGAAGTCAAATCAGAAAGGCAAAATCGCAAGTTGCATACTATCAGGATTACCGACAGGCTATGATGGTCAGTTTGGCAGCAAACGTTGCCAATACCTATTATATGTTGGTAATGCTCGACCACGAGCTGGAACTTGCCGAGTATTTCGAAGGACTTTACCAAGAGTCATACAACTCAACAGAAGCCTTGTATAATGCCGGTATTTATAAAAGTCCGGCAGTGCATCAGATGGAAGCATCGTTAGAGGAGATTCGCACTGAGATTGTCGATTTACGTAACACCATCATCAATACCGAAGCTTCGCTTTGTCTGTTGCTTGCCGAACCGCCACATCATATCGAGCGCGCCAAGTTTGGAGAGTTCCATATGCCTGAGCAGATTCATGTCGGCTTGCCGGCACGACTTCTCGACGCCCGTCCGGATGTCCGCATGGCTGAACGTAACATGGAAATCGCCTTTTATAGCACACAGCAGGCACGACAGGATTTCTATCCTAACATCACCATCAGCGGTTTGGTCGGATATACAGGCACTGTCGACGCTCTCGACTTCATCGGGCAGGCGGTGGGACAGTTGACACAGCCTATATTCCAAGGCGGACGACTCAGAGCACAGGTCAGAAACGCCAAGAAAGAACAGCAAAAGGCGGAGTTGGAATTCGTTCAGGCTCTCTACAAAGCAGGCAGCGAGGTTTACCAATATCTCCATAAATGCCAGACTGCTGAAGAGAAGGCTGAACACATCGAAATCCGTGTGATTGCGCTTCAGAAGGCTTATTCATCCACAACAGAGTTAATGAACAACGGCAGCACCACATATTTAGAGGTGCTCACTGCACAGGAGTCTCTGCTGTCGGCTGAATTCACAAGGGTTCAAAACCAATATGAGATGATTCAGGCGCTGATTAACCTGTATTCAGCCTTAGGCGGATTCGGAACAAATTAAAAAAAATAGAGGCGATTCAAATCGCCTCTATTTTTTTATACTGACAAACTTGCAGGTTTCCGTCGCCGTCACGGAGATGGAAACCGTTGCCAAGGCAGTAGCGCCACATCTTGCATTTGGCACACTGGCCGGTCTTCATCCAACGTCGGTCGCGGTATTTTTCAAACCGGTTTTGCCAGACGTCCCAAAAACTATCGTTGTAGATGTTTCCCTGGTGGTAGTCGCTGCGGATGCTGAGACAGCCCGAGATGGAGCCGTCGGCAAGCACCGATGCTATGTTGATGCCGGCACTGCATGAGTAATAATGGTTGCGCACCTCGCCTTCATAATCGCCCAGGAAGCCGTCGCAGCCGTAGTCAGCCCGTATCTTGCCTTCGATGCGAGTTTGTTTGATGAACTCCAGCATCTCTACAAACTGTGCGTTGGACAACTGCAGTTCGGGCTCGCCTGCGGCTCGCCCGAACGGGAATACCGTAAACAGCCTCCACCGCTTGATTCCCAGTGAAATCAGAAAATCACGGAACTCTGGCAAGTATTTGATGGTGCGTTGGTTGACGCAGGTAATCACGTCCCAGGTCAGGTCGGGATGCTGTTTCATGGCCTCCACGGCCACCAGCACGTTTTTATAGCTGGCGGAGTTGCCTCGCATCCAGTTGTGGTCGTCCTCGAAGCCGTCGAAACTCACCGCTATGGTCTTCAGCCCGTTGTCGACGAATTCCTGCAAACGTTCTGGGGTCAGAAGCATGCCGTTGGTGACCATGCCCCATATAAAGCCGCGTTGTGAGATCGCCTTTCCGCACTGTGCGAGGTCGCGGCGCATCATGGGCTCGCCACCGGTTGTGATGACAACCACGTTTGAAGGGTCTTCGTGGAGTTTTATCTCGTCCAAAACCTTAAGAAAATCATCCAGAGGCATGTCGTTTTGCTCGGACAGCATACGACAGTCGCTGCCGCAGTGGCGGCAACTCAGGTTGCACCGCAGGGTGCATTCCCAGAAAAGCTGATGTAGTTCGTGCTCTTCCGTGCGACGCTGCAGGTTGACACGGTTGAGCTCAAGTTTCAACCTTTTATTTAGGTTCATCTTGTCCTAAAATCTGGTTGATGGAGTCAAGCTGATGACGCAGGCGTTTGTTTTCCGCTCCGTAGGCCTGGATAATCTCAGGCGTGCCGTAAACTGACGCTCCCTCGCGACGTTCAAGCACCTGCTGGATGGAGTCGCGCTCCTTTATGAGTCTGGCTCTTTCAGCTTTTGTCAAACCTTTGCTTGAGAAGCAGGCTGTCAGAAGTGCCAGTGCCGAGAGGATGCCGACCCAAATTGTTCTGGTTGCTTTTTTCATATCCGATTCCTTGTTATTTTCCGATTGCAAAGGTAATATTTTTTTGGGATTTCGATAAAATAATTTATCTTTGCGACGAAATAATCTCATTTTTAATATGAAAACCAGACTTATTACCCTTGTCACCGTCTTAATGATGATGCCTTTCATCTTACAAACTCAAACGCTCAACAGTCCAGACGGACAGCTGGAATTGAAATTTGAACTCAAAGACGGTGTGCCTTATTACTCTCTCGACCGCAACGGCAAGCCTGTGGTTTTGCCTTCAAAAATGGGCTTTACCCTGGAGTGGCGTGACGATTTGGCCCACGCCTTTGTGCTGACCGGCACCGAATACAGCACCTTCGACGAGACTTGGGAGCCCGTCTGGGGCGAGGAGGCACTGATCCGCAACCATTACAACGAGATGCTGGTCACTTTGGAGCAACCTGTTGGCAGTGTGGAAAGCATGGACCACAGCACCGAGAAACGTCCTACTGTGATGCAGATACGTTTCAGACTGTACGATGACGGCCTGGGATTCCGCTATGAGTTCCCTATGGAAAACGCCTTGGTATACTTCTGGATTACCGAGGAACTGACAGAGTTTGCCATGGCAGGCGACCACACAGCCTGGTGGATTCCTGGCGACTACGACACTCAGGAATACAACTACACCGAGTCGCGCTTGTCGGAGATTCGCGGATTATGGAACGAAAGTCATAAAGACGGCGGCTGGCCTTGGACTGGGTTCTCGCCCACCGGAGTGCAGACCGCTTTGCAGATGAAGACCGACGACGGACTGTACGTCAACATACACGAGGCAGCCACTCTTGACTACCCTACCATGCACCTAGAGTTAAACGACACCACCATGGTGTTCCGTGCATGGCTTTCGCCCGATGCCACAGGCTACAAAGGCCGCATACAGGCACCTTGCAACACCCCTTGGCGTACAGTCATGGTTTGTGAAAAAGCCACCGACGTGCTGGCGTCTCGCCTGATTTTAAACCTCAACGACCCTTGCGTTTTGGAAGATGTAAGCTGGATTCATCCTGTAAAATACATGGGAGTTTGGTGGGAGATGATAAGCGGCAAGAGCAGCTGGAGCTACACCAACGACTTCCCATCGGTTAAGCTGGGCGAGACCGACTATGCCCATGCCAAGCCCCATGGCTCGCATGGCGCCAACAACGCCAATGTGCGCCGTTACATAGACTTTGCGGCAGCCAACGGCTTCGACGCCATACTTGTGGAAGGCTGGAACATAGGCTGGGAAGACTGGTATGCCAAGCAGAAGGACTTCGTCTTCGACTTCATCACCCCATATCCCGATTTCGACCTGCCGGCTCTTAACAAATACGCCCATGAGAAGGGCATCCGACTGATAATGCATCACGAAAGCTCAGCCTCCACCCAAAACTACGAGCGTTGGATGGAAAAAGCTTACACCTTGATGAATGACTATGGTTACGACGCAGTGAAAGGCGGCTATGTGGGCACCATCATCCCGTTTGGCGAGGGACACTACAGCCAGCCTATCAACAACCACTATCATTACGCCATAGTGGAGGCTGCCAAGCACCATATCATGGTCAACTCGCACGAGGCAGTCAGGCCTACCGGCCTTTACCGCACCTGGCCTAACATGATAGGCAATGAGAGCGCCATGGGCACAGAGTTCCGCGAACGCATCAATCCAGGACATACCACCATATTGCCGTTCACCCGTCTGCAAGGAGGCCCCATGGATTACACTCCGGGCATATTCGAGACCGACATGGGCAAGATAGTCCCATGGGGAAAGCCTATGAAGACAACCATTTGCAACCAGTTGGGATTGTATGTGACTTTCTATTCACCTCTGCAGATGGCTGCCGACTTCCCGGAGCATTACGCCCAGTTTATGGATGCCTTCCAGTTTATCAAGGATGTGGCCGTCGATTGGGATAAAACCATATATTTGGAAGCCGAGCCGGGCGCTTACATAGTGACAGCCCGTCATCCTAAGGTTTCCACCCTCAACAAGGCTGCCGAAGGAGTGGCTACTCTGAAAGACGGCAAAAAAGACATGGTGTCTAACGCTACCAAGTTTGTGTATGCTTTGCCCGACAAAGCCACAGCCAAGGATTTGAAGAAGGCCAAGGCACGCGACGTTTGGTATGTGGGAGGCATCACCGACGAGACAGCACGCGAGTTTGCGGTCAAACTTGACTTCCTCAAGCCCAACACACAATATGAGGCTATAATTTACTGCGACGCCGAAGATGCCGACGGCATCCCGGGAGACACTTACAATGCCCAGGCATACACCATCACCCGCGAGACAGTCACCTCAGAGTCCGTTTTAAATCTGAAGATGGCCCGCGCAGGAGGTTTTGCAGTGTCGTTGAGAGAAATACTATAGTTTTCCGGCGTTCATCGCCTTAGCTCTTCTTTTCGAGTCTTCCAGCACCTCTATAGCCTGCTGGTTGAGCCAGCGTTCCTCGTCGGTTTCAGGTGTGATGACCACCCCATGCGGCTTGGAACGGTGATTCTCGTCCAGATACGAGAATGTGGCAAAGCCGTCGGCTGCCACCTTTTCAGGCTCACGGCTACGGTACATCTTGGTGTAGACAGTGAGTGTGGAGCGGCCTGCTGCTATGACCTTGCTTTCGTAGGTGACTATGTCGCCTGCAAAAATCGGGAACTTGAAATCTATGCCATGCAACACCAAAAGCACTGTGTCCTTGGTGTCCACATACTGTGCCACGGCAAAGTATGAGCTTTCGAGGAAATATTCAGAGCATCTACCGGCAAAAAATGTCTGATGATGATTGAGGTCTGCTAATTTGATTAAACGTTGCGAATAAGTTGCTTTCATGATATTTAATTTGTTACCATTTTCGATTTGTTAACCCATTGGAAAATTCTGGTGAAGATGGCACCGACTATGATGATACCTCCGGCTATTCCGACAGTTGCTGACAAAGCCACAAAACCCGATTCGGCAGCCAGTTTCAGATGGTTAGAAACTACATAATAGGATGTCAGGAAGATGCCTCCTCCCGGCACAAGAGGTATGATGCCGCATATTAAAAACACAGTTACCGGACAACGTTTGTAAACAGCGAACAGATAACTTACCAAAGCTACAGCCATGGCCGAAACAAACGAATTATTGGTCAGCAGATAAACTCCCCAGCCTATCGCTCCCACTATACCGCAATGCAAGTTGTATTTGTTGGGGACTCCGAACAGCACGCTGAAACACATGGTACCTATCAAAGCCCCTAACAGTTGCAGATACCACTGTGAGGTGAAAGAGTCCGACACATATTCTCCTATCTCGATCAGGTCGCCGGTAATAACTTCTTCTATAAGGAATGAGATAACCACTCCCATCGCTATACAGAGGAACACCAGCAAAGCGTCAAGCAGTCGGGTAAAACCGGCAAGATAGTCCTCGTTGGCAAGGTCGCGTATACCGTTGGTAAACGGAATTCCTGGCACCAGACAGATGATGGTACTGGTAATCATGTTAGGCAGATTTTCGCCAAAGCCCAGTCCCACTGAAATTATACACAACTGTCCGCCAACTATGCCGCCCATAAGGTTGGCGAACACACGCGACATCTTCGATCCGGCAAATGTCATGAACAATCCCAACAGCAAGCCTATCACAAACATGGCCGCGACGTCCATCAAACTTCCTTTGAAAATCACACAGAAACTTGCCACTCCTACGGCTGTGCCCAACACATTGTGCCACCACGGACGGTTGCCGCCGTTGCGTATGGCCTCGAGACGCTTCTCCAGATCGTCCAGAGTGCAGCGGTCTGCCATGACGTCGCGGCTCAGTTGGTTCACATCTATCACTTTGCTCAACTGCATCCCTTTGATAGGAATGTAGTCGGCTTTGGCATAATCCTGACCGGTGGCTATAATACCGTTGCTCAGCACGAAAAAACTCTGTTCACTGACACCGTAATGCGTGGAGATGCGTTCCATGGTATCTTCCACCCTAGATATTTCAGCTCCGTTCTGAAGCATAATACGACCCGCCTCGGTGGCAAGTTTCAAGGCTCTTTCCTGATCGGTAGTATTCATGATATATAAAACTTATTTCTTTCCAAAAGTCTCTTCCAGAAGCCACACGTACTCAATGTAAGGATAAAGGTCAGCCAGGTCGGACAAGGCCTCAGCCAGCGAACGGTAGTACCATTCGATGTCCGACTTGCCGTTGGGAGCGTGGAACCTTAACCACAGTTTGTCCCCAATACGACGGTAGTCAGTGGCTATGCCGCGCATGTTTGACAGTTTGTCGCCCATGGCCACCACTTTGCTGTCGTAGGGCGCATTTTTCAACTTAAGCACCTGTGCTTCTTTTCTCTGACGCCAAGACAGTTCCTTTAATTTTGGCGCGGTCTCATTCTCTACCAGAATGGCCACCCTTTTGCCAAACAATTCATTAATCTGTTCGATAGTGACATCAGTATCCTCCACTGTGTCATGCAACACTGCTGCTGCCAGCATTTCAGGGTCATTGGTAATAGACGCCACTATGGTAACGGCCTCCATAGGATGTATAATATAAGGATATCCTTTGCCACGACGTTCGGTGCCGTGATGCGCTTCTGTAGCAAAAATCAAAGCGCGGTCAAAAAGATCTGTATTGCAAGGGTTGTTCATACAAGTTTTAGTTTTGTAGCCTGTTCATAAATGCGATGGGCGCGTTGATTGTTGTAATCGCTCTTTCCGTAAAGCAAGGCAAACATCTGTACCAGTCCGCCTTCTCCGAAACCTTTCTTCAAAATGTACACTATGCAGAGGTTTTGCAGTGTAACTGAATATGCCACTATGTCCAGACCCGTGCCTGCCAGCTGCAGAAGGGCCAGCTGATAAGCGGCGTCCTTGCACTCTTTGTACATTCTTCCCACATCGCCTAATGTCTTCATATTCATGCGGATAAGCACATTGTAATATGGCATGAGGCTGTCTTCGTAAATCTCCGCCTGATTGATTGACGCTATCTTGTCGGCCAGCCGTTTGAACGGCTTCAGTTCAAGATAGCTGCGGAATGTATCGCCATTGAGCGGTACTTCGTCGAAATTGCCTGTGGCCACCAACGCCTGCACTTTGCGGCGATAGTCGGTGATTTCCTTGCGGATACGGCTGAACTGCTCGTCTATCAGCTCCAGCATGCCGGCGAGACGACTCATATTGCGTTGATATTCAACAGGAATCTCCACTTCTGTCTTGTAGCCCGTGTCATGATGCATGTTAGCCCAAACATGTTGCAGACTGCTACACATCTGAATCTCGAAACGAAACTCATTGATTTCAGGCATGGCATCGTCGTGGAACAAAGAGGCAGGAATACGGCAGATGTAGTGCAGAGAGATGTAGCCAAAACGGTCAAAGTCGAGCATTTTACGCTTGTCGACCGAGTTGTCCCAGTCCATTTCGAACATATTCTCCACTATTGCCGCCACTATGTCGACATCATCGCTGTAGTTGGTGATTACACGCACTCCCAAAATGTCAGTGATGTCGGCTATTGTCTTGTATTTATAGCCTTTAATCTCAAGCTTGCCGATGAGACTCTTTTCGGTTTTGATACGTGATTCAATACCAGCCACAACCACACCCTTGGTCTCGAATGATTTTTTCAATTTCTCAAGTATGAATTCCTGCATCTTCAGGTAGATGGGCTGTTTCTCGTGATATTCCTCGAGAATCATCTCGCAATGCATGTCGAGTTTCATAGAAACAAAAACTTAGATAATGCTAATAATATTTGAAAAACCTGTGATGTCGAACACTTCTTTCACCTGAGGGTTCATGTTGCGCATCACCATCTTCCCTCTGCGGGCGTTGACACTCTTCTGAAGGGTGAGAAAACTGCGCAATCCCTGTGAGGAGGTATATGTCATGCCGCTGCAGTCTATATCTATATCCGGATTGTCGCCAACCAGCAGAGGTGCTATGTCATTCTGAAACTTTTCGGCATTGGAAGTGTCTATTCTGCCATCGAGAATCACTATAGTCTTTTGTCCTTCTTTAATGATTTTTATATCCATGTCTCAGTCTTTATTATTCTTGATTAGATTATTCACTTGACGCAAATCATTCCGCTATTTTTTTTGTCATAGTGAGTACGTTGTTTCCGTCCTCGTAGCGATAGCTGATGCTATCCATCATTTTCTTGCAAAGAAAAATACCAAGACCTCCCACTGCACGCTCTTCAGCTGACAGTGTCACGTCAGGGTCGGCCTTTTCGAGCGGATTGAACGGTGTTCCGGCGTCACGCAACTCTATGGTAAGAATCAGGGAGTCGTTGTCCAGACTGGTACCCGCTTCCAGCCATCCTATACCCCCGTCATAAGCGTAGCTCACTACGTTTTCAACAGCCTCCTCTATACTCAGACGCAGTTTGAAGCGCAATGACTCATCTTGGGGGATATCAGGCGAATCCATCAGAAACTCTATGATTTCACTCGCTCTGTCTTTAATCGGATTGAACCTTTTTTTCATGTTATTGGTTTGTTATTTAATTCCTTTTTATGAATTTTTTGCAAAAACTTATATTCCGCAAATATAAGAAAAATTTTTTATGTAAATTTGCCATATGAAAAAAGTTATACACATAGTTACAATAAGCCTTTTGGCTATTATGATGCTGAGTTGCAAAAATGATGAACAGGCCATCCGCCGGATGTGCAGTGAAATTCACACCAATTACCCTCTGGCCACCTTGCAGGACATCTACAAAACCTGCTATCAGGATTTCTTCGGAGCCGAACACCTGATGAACGATACTGCAGCGGCCAGACAATACATACATTACGAGCTGGAGCAGTGCCGCGACATTGACTTGAGCCTTATGCCCAAACGCGAACCCACAGGTTTCCGCCACCGTTTCACCAGAATCAATTTCTCATGCCTTCTTGACGGTGAACTGACTGAGGAACAGTTGGTTATGATGTTTATTGGGGCAGCCGGACACGACAATGCCTACAGCGACAACTGGGCAGAAGAATGGCGCAAAATAGAGGAGATTGCCCTGCAAGTCAACCCTTCATGGGCCGACGAGGAACTGCAGACAGCTTTGCGCGGGGCCGCCGACGGCAATCACGCCGTACGTCACAGCGAGGCTTTCCGCCAAAACTATAACCCGCATTACCGCATAGTCCGTAACCGATAATTCATGAAAAACCTTTGATTATGAAAAGAACCGCTGCTTTTTTACTGATGTTGGGTCTGTGCTTGTCGGCCCTGGCCCAGAGCAATGTTTATTTCACCAGTGAGATTACTCCTGAATCGCTAGTGAAAATATTTCAGACTTTGGGAGTAGAGCCGGTTGGACATGTGGCTATAAAAATCTCTACAGGCGAAGGCCCTAAAAGCAACTATCTGCGTCCGGAACTCATAGCGGATCTGGTCAACCTCACAAACGCCAATCTGGTGGAATGCAACACCGCCTACGGCGGCAGCAGGGACAACACCGACTCCCACCGTCTGATAATAGCTCAGCACGGTTTTGACATGATCGCCAAGGTCGACATCATGGATTCTGAGGGTGTGATGCAGATTCCAGTAGCCGACACCACCTGGATAAAATACGACATAGTAGGTTCGCATCTGTCATATTACGATTTCATGATAAATCTGGCACATTTCAAGGGCCATGCCCGCGGAGGCTATGGCGGAGTACTGAAAAACCAGAGCATAGGCGTGGCTGCCAAACCCGGCAAGTGTTACATACACACTGCCGGCGAAAGCACCAGCAGCATCTACGGTTTCAACGATCAGGACTCCTTTCTTGAATCCATGGCCGCAGCAGCTCAGGCCGTGCACAACTACTTCAAGCAGGACGGCAAAAACATAGTTTACATCAACGTGATGAACAACCTTTCCGTTGATTGCGACTGCAACCCCATGCCCGCTGTGCCTGAAATGGCCGATATAGGCATACTTGCATCCACCGACCCGGTGGCTCTCGACAGGGCATGTCTCGACTTGATTTTCAACTACAATCCCACCCCTACCTCCAACCCCCAGCCACTGATAGACCGCATAGAGGAACTGCACGGCACCCACATAGTGGATTATGCCGAACAGATAGGGCTTGGAATACAGCAATACAATCTGATAGACATAGATGAGACCGGGATAGGTGAAATCAACCCTGAAAACCCTGATCCGGAGAATTTACGCTACAATGTCTTCAGCATAGACGGCAGAAAACTGCTGCATAACGCCAGAAGCCTGGAGTCGCTGCCGTCAGGAGTCTATATCATTAACGGAAAAAAGCAGGTGATTGTCAAGTAAATAACGCTTGGCATCCTCTATAATGCCGGAATGGTCAAAAGCCAGCTCGGGCAAAGCCGACAGCGGGTACCACTGCGCTTTGGCGGCATCGTCATGACCCACCACAGCCGTCTGTTTGTCGACTACGGCCAGATAAGCCACAGTGATGGTGCGTCCGCGAGGGTCGCGGTCCAGTTGGGAATATGCGCCTATCTGATGTATTTCATTCACCCTGAGACCAGTCTCCTCCTCCAATTCGCGCACCGCACACTGTTCAGTGGTCTCGTCCATGTTCATGAAGCCTCCGGGCAAAGCCCAGCATCCCTTGAAAGGCTCATTGCCCCTTTCAATCAGCAAAACTTCGGGATTAGCTTCCCTTGTAACCACCACACAGTCGGCCGTCACCGCCGGTCTCGGATAATCGTAAGTATACGACATAATGAATACTTTTTTATTATTCTGCAAAAATATTGAATTTTTTGTATCTTTGCAGAAATTCAATTATTAAGATATGCACGATTTCATTTATGATATCCCTGTTAGGGTTTATTTCGGCAAAGACCAGCTTAAAAATCTGGGCGCTGAACTGAAAAAGTACGGTACCCGAGTTCTGATGACATACGGTGGAGGTTCCATCAAGAAAATAGGTCTCTACGACCGGGTGGTGAAAGAAATCAAAGACGCCGGCATGGAGCTGTTCGAGCTTTCCGGCATAGAGCCCAATCCGCGTATAGACTCAGTGAGAAAGGGCGCTCAGATGTGCAAGGAGCACCATATTGACGTGCTGCTGGCTGTTGGCGGCGGCTCAACCATAGACGCCACCAAGTTCATGGCGGCAGGAGCCTGCGTCGACCACGACCCCTGGGACTTCCTCGACCTCAGCAAACGCTCGCCCATCGAAAGGGCTCTGCCTATAGTGACTATACTGACATTGTCGGCCACCGGCTCCGAGATGGACATGGGAGGCGTCATCAGCAATCTTGAAACCAAGGACAAAATCGGCCGTCTGAGTCCGAAGATGCTGCCAAAGGCATCCTTCCTCGACCCAACCAACACCTTCACAGTGAGTCCGTATCAGACAGCCTGCGGAGCAGCCGACATGCTCTCACATATATTTGAGGTGTATTTCAACAACAACCTCGACCTTTACATGTTAGACTGCTTTATGGAAGGCCTGATGAAGACCATCATCAAATACGCTCCAATCGCCATGCGTGAACCCGACAACTACGAGGCGCGCGCCAACCTGATGTGGACCTCGTCATGGGCCATCAACGGCTTCATAGACGGCGGCAAGCGTCAGCCGTGGAGCTGTCACCCTATAGAGCACGAGGTGTCGGCCATTTACGACATCACTCACGGCTTAGGCCTGGCCATCATCACCCCACGCTGGATGGAATACTGCCTCGACGATACCAATGTCGACAAATACGTGCAGTTCGGCGTCAACGTGTTCGGTATAGATGCCAAGCTGCCTAAGATGGAGATTGCCAAGAAGGCCATCAACATGTTGAAAGACTTCCTCTACAACACCCTCCAGCTGAAGAGCAGCTTCCCAGAGGTAGGCATAGACAGAACCTATTTCGCTGTCATGGCCAAGAAATCGGTGGGCGGTGGCATACTTGAAGGCTTCAAGCCGCTTAACCAGAAAGATGTGGAAAACATCTTCGAAATGTGCATGAAATAATTAAAATCTTTTGATATGGAAAACAAAAGAAGCGTAGACGTATTGTCAGGATGGATACTGAAACTGTTGGTTGCGGCTATAGTTTTGGTAATATGCTGGTATTTCAGAACTGAGTTGATTTACATCTTGGTTGCTTTCGTGATATCACTTTTAGGTCATCCCATTATGCGACTGCTCCGCAAGATCAAGATAGGCAAAAAGCCCTTGCCCGACACTCTGCTTGCCATCATAACCATAGTTGCAATCATCGCCATAGTGGTCCTTATTATAACAAGGTTGATACCTGTGGTTGTGAACATATTGCAAGACGCTTCTTTGATGGAAACCGGCGAAAACTCCCTGATAACCAAACTTAACAACTGGCTCATAAGCCTGTTCCCGTCTTTGGGACCAGACTTTGACCTGATAGCCGTTTTGCTCGACAAAGTCCGCTCAGCCTTCAGTTTCTCGGGAGTCACTTCTGTCTTAGGCTCTGTGGCATCCATTGCTGTAGATGTGGTAGTTTGGCTGTTCGCCATCATCTTCATTTCGTTCTTCTTCATCAAGAATGAAAACCTGTTCAGTAAGATTATAATGGCTTTGGTGCCGGACAGCATCGAGAGCTCTGTAGAAAAAACCGTTGGCGAGGTCACACACCTGCTGTCACGTTATTTCATAGGACTGGTAATTGAAATTTTAGGTGTGGTGCTGCTCGACTTCCTCGGTCTGTGGCTCATAGTACGTATCAATCCCTCATACGCCATAGGCATAGCCTTCATAGCCGGTATTCTGAATATCATTCCATATGTCGGACCTATCATGGGTGAGGTCATAGGAGTTTTGCTGTGCCTGGTGCTCAAATGCGGCGCCGGTGTCGGACTCGGCGTCCCGGTATGGGCATTCATACTGATAGTTTTGGGTGTAATGCTCGCCGTCCAGCTGATCGACAACTTTGTCTACCAGCCGATTATCTACTCAACCAGTATCAAGTCGACACCTCTTGAAATATTCATAGTCTTGTTGCTGGCCGGCGAATTGGGCGGCACACTCGGACTTTTGGTAGGCATTCCGGCCTACACAGTTGTCAGAGTTGTGGCAGCCAGATTCTTCTATCAGCACAAGATTGTAAGACGTCTGATACCCGATATTGAGAAGGAAAACACCGACTCCATTATCTGAGCATAAAATTTTTTCATATCTAAATTGTTGATTTTCAAAATATTAAAAAATTTTTGAAAAAAATTGTCAAATTAATTGTAGTTTATATTATAAACTTGTTTATCTTTGCAGCGTCGTTTGAGACATAAAGTGCACTTACAATTAATTAATGATTACAAACTTTAAAAATTAAAACTATGGAAAACAACAATGAAAACAACATGACGGCTCAGGAAAGCCTCAATCTCATCAACGAAGTGCTCAACAACAGCCGCAAATCAATCCTCAGCAAAAACGGAAAACATTTCATCCTTTGGGGTGTATTGCTCACCATTGTATCGTTTGTGATTTATGAACTGTGGCATACCACCGGCAATCCCAACTGGAACCTGCTTTGGGTGGCCATGCCTATAATCGGCTTCCCCATGGTGAAAATTATCAGCAAAAAGGATGCCGACACACCGCAAAACGCCATCAGCCGGCAGATCAGCGGCCTGTGGCTTGCCTACTGCGCCTTTGTAATGCTCATCTTTGTGGCCTCAGTGTTCTTCTTAAAGCCTATGCAGATGAATCTTTCGCTTATTATTGTATTATTGCTCGGTTTTACGGAATGTGCTTCCGGCATTATGCTTAAAAACTGGACAATTATCATCAGCGGCTGCATACTTGGAGTTGGTGGAGCTTTTGCAGCCCAGTCAGTGCAATCGGCCGAACAGCTACTGCTTTTCGTCTTCGGCGGACTGATTATCATGCTCACAGGCCTTATTGTCAAATCCCAATACAAATAGTCATGTTTCCGAAACTCGATCCGCTACTGCATTCGGAATTGAGGCTGGCTGTGATGTCAATCCTGGCGGAGGTTGAAAGCGCCGATTTCAGCTACCTCAAGAAACAAACCAGCTCCACTTCGGGCAATCTGAGCGTGCAACTCGACAAACTGAGTGCAGCCAACTACATAAGCGTGGAAAAGGGCTTTAAAGGAAAAGTCCCCTGCACCACATGCAAAATCACTGAGACAGGTATGGAAGCCTTCCACAACTATGTGAAAGCTCTGCAGGAATATATTTCGAAATAACGGTGTCATAAGATTTTGTCACTTCAAAAGAAATTTTTCCCGTTTCAGGAAAAAAAACATCTCAAATTGTTTTGAAAAAGAATTATATTTGCATGATTTAATTCATTTGACAAAATGAAACGAGCAGTATTTTTCAAAACTTTTTTCCTCGCGGCAATGGTTATGTCCGCACTAGTAGGTTTTGCACAGTTTCCTGGTGGTGGTCATCCTCCAGGCGGTCGCCCGCCGGGAGGCAGGCCGCCAGCGGGAAGGTTCCCCGGAGGCGACCGCCAATGGGATCAGCAGAATATGAACAGGTCTGAGGTGAAGCAGAAAAAGAAAGTGCGTGAAGGCGACACTTTCTTGGTAACAGGCGTTTTGATAGACAGCAAGACCAGTGAGCCTCTGCCGTTTGTCAATCTGGCTGTGCTCGACTCCATAGACTCTACTTTCGTCAAAGGAGGAGTAACCGACTACGATGGCATATTCCAACTTAACGGCATTCCGCAAGGCCCATTCCTCTTACGCGTATCAGCCATAGGTTACGAGTCGTTCATGCATCCGTTTAACGTTGTCAACAACACCGACCTGGGCATACTGAAGCTTGACCCGGGTGCCATCACTCTCGACGCTGTGGTGGTCACTGCCGAAAAGCCTCTCTACGCCATGGATGGTGAAAAACTCGTCTACAACGTGAGCGAGGACCCGTCCATACAGACAGGCACCACCGAAGACGCTCTCCAAAACGCCCCGGGCGTGGAGGTGGACGTTGAAGGCAACATCACCTTGCGAGGAGTCTCAAGCATTGAGATTTGGATCAACGACAAGCCGTCAAAACTTACGGAGGAAAACCTTAAGACTTACCTCCAGACACTGCCCGCCAACGCTATAGCCCGTATCGAGACTATCACCAACCCTTCGGCCAAATATGCCACCGAAGCGGAGGCTGTCATCAACATAGTCACTTCCACACACATCAAGAGCAACCAGTTCATCAGCTTCGGCGTAAACGGCTCCAACCAGCCATTTGTGTCACCTTGGGTGAGTTATATGTGGAAAAAGGAGAAGCTGAGCATTAACCTGTTCGCTTCAGGACGTTTCAGCGACCGTGACAACACCACCGACACCTGGGCTCTCCAACGTCAGGATGGCGACTCAATAGGGACTTACGAGACCACATGGGCCGACACCACCGCTCAGACAGACAAAAACCGTAACGTCAGCGGCAACATCTTCATGAATATCAATTATGAGATTGACAGCACCAGCGAAATCTCATTCGATGCCGGCGGTTTCTACAACTTCAACGGCACCAAGATGCTGCGCTCACAACGTCAGACTTATTATTTCCCAGACTCCATTCCGGAGTATTCCGAACTAATAACGGACACCACCAGAAGCAAGACTGACGCCAACAACATTTTCGGACATTTTGGAATTGACTATACAAAGAAATTCGACGAAATGGGCCACAATCTGCGTATTGGCTTCAACTCACGTATCTCTCACAACGCCAGCGAACAGTGGTACAACCGTCTGTACGACACTTACACCGACCTAAACGAACACCGTTACCTGCTCACCGACCAGAACAGTTACGGCTTCAGTCTGGACGTGCGTTATAACCGTCCATACAGCGAGAATGGCGAGTTGAGCTACGGCTTGCGTGCCGACCATCAGCAGACCGACAACCGTTACGACCGTTACAACGACTCCCTGGGTGTGGTCTTGGATTCGCTACGCGCCTACCATTTCAAAGGCAATGAAACAAATGCAACAGCCGATGTCAACTGGACACACCGCTGGGGTGGATTCACCCTCAGCACAGGCTTGGGTGTTGGTGCCGACCGAGTGTATTATAACTACATCAGCACCATGCCGTTTGCCGACGACAGCACCATGTACTTCCTGAACGTGATTCCGTCCATTCACCTCACCTATCGCACACAGAACATGCATAATTTCAAGTTAAACTATGCAATGCGCATGGCACATCCAGGTGAGACACAGTTGAGCACATACCGCCGTTATGGAGAAAACGACTACTCCACAGGCAATCCGAATGGTTTGAAAAACACCTACACTCACAATATGGAAGCCGGTTGGCAGAAGTATTTCGACCGCTTCGGCAACATAGGAGTCGAGGCCTACGGACGTCTGAGCACAAACGAAATCAGTAACCTCACCGACTCGGAATACGATGACTATCTCGACCGTGTAGTGAGCTACTCTATCCCTTACAACCTCGGAAATTCGTGGCGTTACGGTACATCTCTTAACATGACCTACCGTCCGTCAGGATTCTTCAACGTGAGACTTTACGCCAATGTGTATAACTACGGTTATCATATGGAATACGACCGTCAGGGTATACATCAGGTGGATGAAAATGACATGTGGTCATGGAGTTTGCGTGTCAATGCATGGTGGAAGATTTTCAACAAATACCAGCTCACCATGTCGGCCAACTACAACTCTCCAACCATCAGCCTGATGAGCGAGCGCAAAGCCCGTTATTCACTCAATGTGGGAGCCCGTACCGACTTCTTCAACCGCAAGATGTCAGTGTTCGTTAATATCAGGGATATATTCAACTGGGGAGCTCAGGTGGGTTCAGGCTCATCCAACACCAACCCTTACTATCTCACCGACAGCACCAACAAAATGGTCAACAGCCGCTACATAAGCGTGGGCGTGACATTCCGCTTCGGTAAGATGGAACTTGAAAAACGTGCTAAGGAAGGCGACGGTGAAACCGGCGACAGTTTGGAATAAAACTGTTTTACTTCTGTTTTCCGAATCTCGCTTCGACAACGTTGATAACGTAGTCGCCAAGTTTCTCGCAATCGGTCACTATGTCTGAGAACATGGTGCCGATAGCGTATTCATACTTCTGTTCATTGATGTTGCGTATGTTCTCGTTCTTGAGCTGCTGGCGCATGGCGTCGATTTCGTTTTCTATGCGGAACGACTCGTTGATGTCATATTCTCCACGACGGCCAGTCATAACAAGGTTCATCTGTTTCAAAGCATCTTCGCACAACTGCATCATCTCACGAATGTCAGCGTACTGCTTCTCGGTGAAGTCGTAGCCCGACTCCATTTTGCGGTTAAGGGTGCGTGCCAGGTTGTAGCAGGCGTCGCCTACACTTTCCAGCTCACCCACCTCACGCAACATCTGACGTATTTTGTTCTTGGTCTCGTCGCTCAAGTGGTCGTAACTAACCTGCTCCAGATATTTTGCAATCTCTATCTCCAGCTGGTCTGAGGCTTCCTCTTCGTTTTCAATTTGAGCAAACAGTTTGGCGAACTTACTCTCGCTCTTCTCTTCCAGAAGACGTCTCACCATCTTGAACATCTCTTCAGCCTGCAATCCGAACGAGGCTGTTTCCTTTTCGGCCTGAAGCACGGCAATTTCAGGTGTCTGCACCAGACCGTTGCCTATGTACTGCAGACGTACCGGAGCTTTTTCGACTGTCTTGTCCTTGATAGCCCAACAGACTATTTTCTCTATCTGAGGTATAAATCCTATGAGAATCAGAGTGTTGGTGATATTGAAACAGGTGTGGAACATAGCCAGCACCACGCTCAGCTTCTCAGGATTGGTATGGTCGTAACCTACGAAGGAACACACCATGTCGATAAACGGATGGAACACTATCAACATCCACAACACGCCGAACACGTTGAAAAACATGTGGGCGAAAGCGGCCCGCCTGGCCTGTGTGGAGGCTGTCAAGGCAGCCAGGTTGGATGTGACTGTGGTGCCTATGTTCTCGCCCATCACAAGGGCTATACCTTGATAAATGGGCAGTGCTCCGCTGGAACAAAGTATCATGGTGATGGCCATCACCGCTGCCGATGACTGTACGCACATAGTCAGAATACCGCCTATCAAAAGGAACAACAGTGTGGTGACTATGCTGTTGGGGTCGAACGAAGCGAAAAAGTTGAGCACAGCCTCATTCTCGCCCAAATTCATCTGCATACCGGTGGCTCGCAGGGTGCCCAGACCCAAAAACATGAATGCCACGCCGAATAGGAAGTCCCCGAAGGTAGCATGACGCTTCTTGAAGATGAAAATCATGCCTATCAAAAAGGCCGGCCAAACCACATCGGCTATGTTGAACGAAAAGCCCGCCGACATAATCCAGGCTGTGAGAGTGGTGCCTATGTTGGCTCCCATGATGACCGAGATGGCCTGAGCCAGAGTCAGAAGGGAGGCGTTGACAAACGACACCGTCATCACCGTGGTAGCGGTGGAGCTCTGCACTGCGGCTGTCACCACCACACCTGTAAGCATGCCGGTAAAACGGTTTGTGGTCATACGACCTAGTATGTGGCGCAACTGTGGACCTGCCATTTTCTGCAAGGCCTCACTCATAGACTTCATACCGTAGATAAGCAGTCCCAGTGAACCTAAAACCGTGAAAACCAACATCAAAAAACTCGGCGAGTTATTCATTGTATTGTTTTTTTACATTAGTTTTTGATAAAACTGCCACCAGCGGTCGGGCAATTCATTGCGCATCGCCATGGCATAATCCGCTTCGGAGCAAGGAATGTAATGATTGTCGGAAAGCTCCATCCACCACTTTCCGGAAGTTTTGTGACACAGGAAAATTATGTCGTCGTAATTCTCAAGACGAACTATGTAACGGGTGAACTCGTCACGGTTTTCAGCTGTAGGATAGTCGTTCTGACGAAGCGAGAAGCCTTCGAAGAAGTACCATATCATTTCGGCCAAATTATTGGCACTCAGATAGTTGACATCATATTTCGGATTGTAGTTGAAAAATCCTATGGATGTCAGCTTGGTGTTCATTCCGGCATAACGGGTCATCTTGCAACCGTCCTCGCTGCCCAGCCCGTTGGGCGAACTGTGCTTCACTCCAGGCATGTCGGAAGCACAGAAAGCCGCAGCGTCAACTGTGATGATATCGGCGCTACGAAGCAGCGGCTCGGCCAGCTCGGGACGGTTTTTTATCGTACCCAGTCTGTAAGTGTCGAACAGCAGCTGCTTCATAAGGTCAATCGTCTCATTATCAATATAATAAGTTTGATAACCTATGTTGGTGTAATTGAAGAGATAGTTGGGCTGATGCAGTATGATGTGGCTCAGATACGACTCCGAATTGAGGCTTTCCTTGTCCTGCCCAATGTCGAAACGCGCGTCTATGGCAGTGATATTCACCAACTTACCGGTGTTTTCGTACACCTGATAAATCGGATATGTCAAATCCTGACTTCCGCCCAAAAACACAGGCACAATGTGATATTTCAAAAGCATCAAAAACACCTGGTTCAAAGCGAAATAGGTGTCCTTGACCTCAAAACCCGTCTTCACATTGCCAAGATCGACTATCTTCAGGTCCTGCCAATGATTAAACAAAGGATACAAAGCCTGCCGGATTACATCCGGAGCGTCTTTGCATCCTTCATTGTCGACGGCGTTGCGTTCCTCCTCCACTCCTACCAAGGCTATCTGAAAACCTTCCAGATCCGGAAAATCATCCTCATCTTTGTAAACGGTGATGGTATTGCCTATCTGTTTCGGGTGGTTCAACCGGCTGTTTTCAAAAACCTCAGAGCCAACCGGATTGAGAAAAACGCTTATATCCATTGTGTCTTGAAATTTTATCTCTTCGGAGAAATTTTCTTTCTGATGATTTCGTGCAACTCGTTGACGTTGACGCGGATCTGCTCCATGGTGTCGCGGTCGCGCACTGTCACTGTGTTGTCAACCAAAGTGTCGTTATCGACTGTCACGCAGAGAGGGGTGCCTATGGCATCCTGACGGCGGTAACGCTTGCCGATGGAGTCTTTCTCCTCGTACTGGCACATGAAGTCGTACTGCAGGCTGTCCATGATTTCGCGGGCCTTCTCCGGGAGTCCGTCCTTCTTGACCAATGGCAGAATAGCTACTTTGTAAGGAGCCAGGATCGGAGGCAGCTTCATCACCACGCGCTCGCTTCCGTCTTCGAGTTTCTCCTCTGTGTAGGCGTAGCTGAACATGGCCAGGAACATACGGTCAAGACCGATAGATGTCTCGATGACGTATGGAGTGTAGCTCTCGTTGGTCTCTGGGTCGAAGTACTGCAGTTTCTTGCCTGAGAACTCGGCGTGACGGCTGAGGTCGTAGTCGGTGCGGCTGTGAACGCCTTCCAACTCCTTGAAACCGAATGGGAAGTTGAACTCTATATCTGTTGCCGCGTTGGCGTAGTGAGCCAGTTTCTCGTGATCGTGGAAACGGTAGTTTTCAGCTGGAATACCCAGTGAAAGGTGCCATTTCAGACGCTCTTCCTTCCATTTCTTGAACCATTCTATCTCGGTGCCAGGGCGTACGAAGAACTGCATCTCCATCTGTTCGAACTCACGCATACGGAAGATTAACTGACGGGCTACTATTTCGTTACGGAAAGCCTTACCTGTCTGGGCGATACCGAACGGAATCTTCATACGGCCGGTCTTCTGAACGTTGAGGTAGTTGACGAATATACCCTGTGCTGTCTCAGGACGCAGATAAACAGTGTTGGCGCCTTCGGCCAGAGAACCGATCTGGGTAGCGAACATCAGGTTGAACTGACGCACATCTGTCCAGTTGCGTGTTCCGCTGATCGGGCATACGATGCCGAGGTCTTCTATGAGTTTCTTGATGTCAGCGAGGTCGTTTTTCTCCATGTCGCCGTACAGACGGTGGCTGATCTCTTCTATTTCCTTCTTCCATTCAAGGACACGGGCGTTTGTGGTGACAAACTGTTCCTTGTTGAAGGCGTCGCCGAAACGTTTCTGGGCTTTTTCGACTTCCTTGTTGATTTTTTCCTCTATCTTGGCCATGTAATCCTCGACCAGGACGTCAGCGCGATAACGTTTCTTGCTGTCCTTGTTGTCAATCATTGGGTCGTTGAAAGCGTCAACGTGACCAGAGGCCTTCCACACTGTGGGGTGCATGAAGATAGCGGCGTCCAAACCGACTATGTTTTCGTGCATCTGCACCATGGCTTTCCACCAGTATTCGCGGATGTTTTTCTTCAGTTCGACACCATTCTGGCCGTAATCGTAAACGGCAGCCAGTCCGTCGTAAATGTCACTCGAAGGGAAAATGAAACCGTATTCCTTAGCGTGAGCTGTTATCTTTTTGAAAAATTCTTCTTGATTCATGGTATTATAAAATTAACATTGCGTCGCCATAGCTGAAGAAATGATACTTCTCGGCAACGGCTTCCTTATAGGCTTTCATTAAAAATTCATATCCTGCGAAAGCTGCCACTTCCATCATCATAGGTGATTTCGGAAGGTGGAAGTTGGTGATAAGCGCATTGGCTGTGTTGAAGTCGTAAGGCGGGAAGATGAACTTGTTGGTCCAACCCTTCATAGGCTTCAGCTTGCCTGTGATACTGACCACAGTCTCCATCACCTTCAGTGTGGTGGTACCCACGGCGTAAACCTTATGACCGGCCTCCTTGGTGCTGTTGATCATGTCGCAAGTCTCAGGTGAAATCTCGAATTCCTCAGAGTCGGTCTTATGTTTGGTGAGGTCTTCCACTTCTATGTCGCGGAAGTTGCCCATGCCTGTATGCAGTGTCAGCTCGGCGAAGTTAACGTCGTTGAGCTCCATACGCTTCATGAGAATCTTGCTGAAGTGCATGCCTGCGGTAGGGGCGGCAACTGAGCCTTCCTGTGTGGCGTACACTGTCTGGTAGTTGATGGCGTCATCTGGCTCCACCGGGCGCTGGTGCACCTTCGGAAGCGGAGTCTCGCCAAGACCCATTATCACTTTTTTGAACTCGTCATGCGGACCGTCGAACAAGAAACGCAGCGTACGGCCACGTGAGGTGGTGTTGTCTATAACCTCAGCCACCAACTCGTCGTTCGGACCGAAGTACAGCTTGTTGCCTATACGGATTTTACGGGCCGGGTCGACCAGAACGTCCCAAAGACGGCTCTCCGGGTCGAGCTCACGCAACAGCATAACCTCAATCTTAGCACCGGTTTTCTCCTTCTCGCCGTAAAGACGGGCCGGGAACACACGTGTGTTGTTGATGACGAACAGATCGCCAGGGCTGCAGAAATCGATTATGTCGCGGAATTTTTTATGCTCAATGGTCTGAGTGTCGCGATGCAAGACCATCAGGCGAGCGTCTTCGCGTTCCTCCGGAGGATACTTCGCTATGAGGTCCTGTGGCAGGTTGAATTTGAACTGTGATAGTTTCATTTCAGTTATATAATTTTATAAATTTTTTTCAAAAAGGATGGCAAATATACAACAAAATGAAAATTTTGTCAAGAAAAAAGTTTTAAATAATTGATTTATAAGCAATTAGCTTACAATGAAGCATTAAAAAACTAATGGCTAATGGCTATTATTCCAACTTCAAATCACCGTCTTTTATCCAGTGTAACTTTCTGAAGATGAGTCCGAACAGCCATGTCAGAACTGCCGGGAGCACGAAGCAAATCAGGAGTATGCCCCACCACATCTGAGAGCCGCCTTCAGGCATTGCAGAGATGACTCCGAGAGGTCCCACTAAGCCGCAGGTTCCCATGCCGGAACCGATTGGCACGTTCTCAAGATGGAACACGCAGGTAGCAAGAGGTCCGGTGATGGCGGAGGTTAAAATCGGTGGCACCCAAGTCAGAGGATGACGCAAAATGTTCGGCATCTGAAGCATGGATGTGCCTATGCCTTGCGAGATAAGCCCGCCCCAACGATTTTCCTTGAAGCTCATCACGGCGAAACCGACCATCTGGGCGCAGCAACCGGCTGTAGCGGCACCTCCGGCTATGCCTGAAAGCCCTATGGCTATACATATTGCGGCACTTGAAATTGGCAGAGTCAAAGCCATTCCTATGCTAACCGAGACTATGATTCCCATCGCAAATGGATGCAAATTTGTGGCATACATGATGAAATCGCCGAAAGCTGTCATGAAACGACTGATGCCAGGGCCCACAAACATCGCGAGTAATATACCAGAAATAATTGTAACAGAAGGTGTTACAAGTATATCAACCTGTGTCTCTTTCGACACCATTTTACCGAGTTCGGTGCTGATTACCACCGCCACAAGCACTCCCACAGGACCGCCCAAGGTGTTTCCAGCCACTCCGACGGCAACTGCACTGAACATCACCAAAGCCGGAGCATGAAGAGCGTAAGCGATAGCCACTCCCATGGCCGGACCGGCGGCAATCTTGCAGTATTTCGCAAATTCAACGAACATCGGGATATTCAGACGGTTTCCTATGGTATCGAAAATTGTTCCTATCAACAGTGACGCGAACAAACCGAGTGCCATGGCTCCAAGAGCGTCAAGCAGATATGCCTTAGCCGAGATATCGACGTTTTTTCTTTTCAGAAATGACTTAAAGTTGCTCATTATATGATGGTAAAAGACGCCGCAAAATTACGAAATATTTCGATACCTATCGTCATTTCGACCGCAGCGAAGCGGAGTGGAGAAATCTCATCCATTTAAAAATAGGAAAAATTTTTACAAATTAAGGAAATTTTTATATATTTGCAAAATTATTGTTCTCATCATTAAATGATATATAAATGATTAACAATATTTTAATATAAATTATTAAGAAATATAAAGAATTTTTAAGGGAAAAATAAGGAAATTATGATAAAAGTAACATTGACAAACGAAATGCTTAAAAGGATACTCTCAATTGAAGAGTGCAGACAACATTTCGGCTCATACAGGATGCCGATTTCTTTGAGTAACAAGCTTCGTAAAAGTTCAAAGAAGAAGAGTTCCTACGCATCGACGCGAATCGAGGGAAACCCGCTCACCGAAAGTCAATCCGATGAGGTGATAGAGGCGAAAAACCGTCATTTTTTGAAGCCGGAACAGGAGGTGAGAAACTATTTTGCGGCATTGGAATTGTCGGAAATGTTTTTGAAAGAGCATAAATCGTTTTCAATGGGGTTAATCTTGGCGTTGCAAAAGCAAATTGTGATGGGGGAGAGTCGCGATAAAGTCGGTCTGCGAGGGCCCATGCCGCCAGGAGTTTTGTTTGCCGTTTATGACGATAAAACACGTCGTCCCGAATATATCCCACCGATGTGGAATGAGGTGCGGCATCTGCTTGACGAATTGATTTTGTATGTCAACAACTCCGATGATCATCCTTTGATTAAGGCCGCAGTGGTTCATTATCAAATGGTTACGATACATCCGTTTGAAGACGGTAACGGTCGTACCGCACGAATTCTTTCTGATTATATCCTCGATTATTATGATTTTGGGTTTAATCAGATTGGCTCGCTCGAGGAATATTTTGCATATGATGTAGATGAATATTATGCCTCTCTGCAGATGGACCTTCCGCCTTTGTATTATGACGGCCGCGACAATCCTCCACATCCCGAAATATGGATTCATTATTTTTTGAGGATGGTCGAGCTTCACGCGAAAAAAGTTGTTGAACTGGCATCGGCTTCGGTAAAGGAACAGTATGAGGCTTCGCTGTCATTTTTAAATAAGAAAGAAAAAGCATTTTTACAGTATCTTACTGATAATCATATAGATAGTTTCACTCAGTCGGAAATGGCATCAGTCATGAAAGTTACAAATCACACCATCACCAACTGGTGTGCCTCTCTCGCTAAAAATGGCTTTTTGACTCCAGTTTTGGTAAAACAAAGGATACGGTCGTATAAGGTGAACTACTAAAGACTTTGACCAAAGCACATTTTAAGGCCGGCATTTCGACCGTAACGTAGTGAAGTGGAGAAATACTCCATCAACGCAACCATTTTTTTAAGACGGACTTTTTTCGATCTGCACAACCAGCCATCACCGCCTTTGCCTCTGAGATTTTCTGCTCGTAGGTTTCGATTTCGGAAATTGCTTTGCGCTGTTCTTCAATTGGTGCAATTTGCACCGACAAACCTTCAATTCTGTCTATTGAAGCGCGATAACTTCGTTTGAAACCAGCATTTTTACCAGCTTCTTTTAAAAGATGAGCCATATATTGAGGTAAAACATCATCCGTTTTAATTCTCAATACACCACAATGATCTGTCGGATAAAATTGTGTATTTGCAGGTATAACATTTACCATCCAATCACCATCTATACCCCAAACAACTGAGTCCTTCGAAAAATCTTCTATTAAAAGCTTGTCAATCATTCCAAAAGGCTCAAACACATTAGCACTATATACAGGAATTGTATAGTTTGGATTGACTTCAGTGTTTAAAACTCGCTTACCTATTGATATTTCAAATACGTAACTATTTGATAATCTGTAAGTTACCCCCCCCCGTTTGCTTATAACATCAAGACGCTCAAATACTTTCGCAATTTTTTTCTTATACTCTTCAATGGTCATGCGACTACTATTGTATTCTTCGTCCACTTCTTTACACTCAGCAACTATCTTTTTTTGAAGATCGTCATCAATATCCGGGACTGGAATTAGTTTAATATCATCTGGATAGACATGAGGTTGACCTGCACCTTTTTGTAAATAGTATATCTGATTTTGTATTGAAAACAAAAAATTGTATAAAAATTCTGTATTCAAATCATTTTTACCCCTGACCGTCGTACAATCTGATGCAAAAATTGGTTCACGCCAATAATTCACGAATCCCGCATTTGCCCCACTTGCACTAATAGTAATTGTATTAGCTGGACGATTTGACTTGTTATGGAAATATGCATAATCAGTTCCTCCCGCAACCACTTTTATAGTACCTTCTTTTGCTTGTGCGGATGTTATTGATTTGCCTTTTAATACTTCGGCTGCTTCTCCCAATTTTATTAAAGGATATTTGCTTGTTATTTCTATTTTTTTGTCAGCTGTTGGTTTAATCGCCTTATTGAATGTGGGACGGCTAAAATCAAACATATTATGTGTATGAATGTAAGAGTAATAATTTGAAACCGCCTCTGGTAACGTTGTTTGTGTGTTATTAAACGAACCACGTACTGCTGCAGCTAATGTGTTTTCTGCATAGCGATTATCATTATCATACAGCATTCCTCCAGGATTATTTATCTGTATACCTTCCGATCCTTTACGATTACTCCAATCGTATCCCAAAAATTTCTTTTGTTCAGAATTGTCAGCTGGTGCAATTATAGTTAATGTGGTTTGATTATATACAAGTGCAAAATAAATAAGTTTTTCTCTTTCAATACTTTTTACTGTTTTGAAAAACAAATCTTTAAGTTCTATTTCTTGTGCTTCAAGAGTTAACTTCTTGAATCTATTACTTTTACGTCTATTCTGTATTTCGGTTAAGCCACTAAACCATGAAAGATATTGTGCAAAATAATCATTTTTTTGTAAATCCTTTTTTGTTGCTGTTTCACTTATAAACGATTTATACAATTCTTCTCCAACACCAACTTTTTGGATGTAATTATGAAACACTTCGCTATCTTCCCATTCATCATTAAAGCTGTCGGAAAGTATAGCATCTACAATATCTTTAATAATTTCGCGTTTTTTCGGCGGTTCATTGTATTTTTCAAGGAAAAGAACGACGGTGTTTGTACCTGTTGCTCCAAAAGTTTTGCTACCAAATTGTGCTACTGCGCGTAGGTAGAAATTTTGTAAAAGAATTTCGCGTGCCGCAATATAGCTGTTGCTGTCATTACTGAAAATTGATGAGGGCAAAATAACCGCTGCTATTCCTTTGGGTTTTAACAATTGGGCTATTCTTTCAACAAATAGAGTTTCTATTTCACTGCCATCATTGCTTATTAAGTTTTTATCAATAAGTTCAAAATGATTGTTTTTCAGTTTTAAGTGGGCTTTAAATCCACTCACTGAATAAGGTGGATTTGCCACTAAAACATCAAAGGAATTATTTGTTATTTTTTCGTCTGAATACTGTTCCAGGCCATCACCAAATTTTATATTTCCTTGTCCAGCTCCATTCATATAAAGCGAAACTTTAGCAACACGCGCTAGGCGATAATCCTTTTCAATTCCAAAAATATTGTGTTCACACCACGCGTTATCTTTAATGATTTCTGCATTACCATTAGTTAAGAAATATGAATTAATGGCTTCTACCGCTTCCGTAAGAAAATGTCCTGCACCACAGGCATAATCAATCACTTTTGGAAAAACAAAATTATCATCACGACGAACAATTTTATCCATCGGCAAGCAATCCCAAATAAATCTGGTAATCGGCATGGGTGTAAAAAACTGACCTTCATTTTGTTTGAAACCTTTGTTTAATAATTGTTCAAACAAATCTCCTAAAAACTGGTGTTTAGACGGATATACAATTCTATATTTTTGGAATAATTGAACAACTTCAACTAGAATTTTCCCGTTTTGGAAAAACAATTCTTCATTATGAACATCTTTGAAAGCAAAATCGTTGTTGCTGTAGAATTTAAGTATTCGTATTGTGTTTTTTAAATCTTCAATGGCTGCTTTTCTCTTTGCATCATTAAATTTTTGAGCAAATAAGTTCTCAGCATAATCATCTGAAACATAGAACATTTCTTCGCCCATAAACTTTTCCATACCCTCCTTGTGCAAACGTTGTAAACGATCTTGAAGACTTTCGTATGTATCGGTTCCAACTCTATATTGAAATTCAACTATATCGTTGTCAGATTTTTGTGTCTCATCTACTAACTTACAAATGAACAGTGCCACTAGGCGATTAAATGCGTTTTCTTTATCACTTACATTATTGTGACGCAAAATTTCTTCAAATCTGTTGACAATTTTATCTTCAGGTTTGAAATCTTCTAAACGTTTCTTTCTGAGCGGGGGCACTCCTATTTGATAAGCTTGTGAATCTTCTCCAAAAATTACACCCTTCTCGTGAATGTATTTATCGTAAGTTTCGTCCCAAACTTCAAACAAATCCTTTACCGTCTGTGCATTTTCGTATAATCGAATGGATTTATCTTTATTTGCTAATTTCTTAACATTTTCATCATCGGTACAATTTACAATATAGTTTTCAAATGTAACAACATTATCCTTAAAATCCGAAGCATATAGCGATAGCCATTTTGTTGAACGCTCCTGTTGCCAATACGAGAAAACCTGTCCGCCATCTTCTTTAAGCAACTTGAGTGCTTTGTTATGTTCCGAACCAGCTGTTTTACATTCGATTATAAGCAACATGTTTTCACGATTCTTGTCGTAAACACAGATGTCAGCTTTGCCGCCCTTTGCATCATGGCCAAGATTCCAACGTTTTTCGAGTTCTATGTGTTCCGGGCGATATCCTTTTTCAAGTAAACGATTTACGCATTCGAATACCACAAAATTTTCAGGATGTTCAAAATTGCATGTTGTTTTATCGTTAACCGTAAAACCAAGTTCTTCGGGATAATTAAGTTGTTTATTTTTAAAATCTACGCTCAATGTACACATTCCAAAATTTGGAAAGCTCTTTTGATACGATTCTTCTTGTTTTTTAAATCCAAGAAATTCAAGTAATGTTGGAAAATTTTCCTTTGTTATCATTTTACAGCCGATATATTTTATTATTCTCGGACAGTAAAAAAGCGTGGAACTTTTTTATGTCCTATTTTCACGGAAGGCTCGGTAAAGCCAGAAAGCGAAATATGACAAAAGTCCACGCCAATGCGCGGCTTTTACCACTTATTTTCGCTTTCACTTTAAATTTTCCGATTCTCCATGAGAGAATAAGAGCGTAAAGCTCAATTATTTCAATAAATATGTTTTACGATGCTCAATCGTATTATCGAGTACAAAAATAAAGATTTTTTTCTTTATAGAAAAAATTTAGATAAAAATTCTTTGAAAACCATCTTCTCAACACCCCACATATCATTGCCATATGCAGGATCATTTTTTGGCCAAATGGGTGAATATTTTTTGGCCAAATGACAGAACGTAAATAAATATTTATTATTTTTGCGGTGATTTTCAAGGATTATTGGTATGATTAATGAATATAAACCTCGTATCGCCGACCGATTACTTCAGCGTAAACTCGCTGGAAAAGGAGCCGTTTTGCTTGAAGGAGCCAAATGGTGCGGTAAAACAACTACCGCCGAGCAAATAGCTAAAAGCGTTTTGTATATGTCCGAAACCGGCATGGTCGAACAAAACATAAAAATGGCATCATTGAATCCGAAACTGCTTCTACGCGGCGACACACCCCGTTTAATTGACGAATGGCAAGTGGCACCACAACTTTGGGACAGCATCCGTTTTGAGGCAGACCACGCTGACCATTTGGGACTTTTCATCCTTACAGGTTCTTCTGTTCCAGCCGACATGAGCAAGGTCATACATTCAGGAACTGGCAGAATAGGTTGGATGAAAATGCGACCAATGAGCTTATGGGAATCACAAGAATCATCAGGTGAAGTTTCGTTGGCTGAACTATTCAAAACACCAAAACATATAGAAGGGACCAATCGTCACAATCTTGAGCAAATAGCATTCTTAACCTGTCGCGGTGGATGGCCTTTGGCTGTTGATATGGGAAAAGATATTGCTCTCGACCAAGCATTCGATTACATCGAAGCTGTTGAAAAACGCGATATCTCTAAAGTTGATGGTATAGAACGTGACCCTGTCAGGGTGCACAGATTGCTTCGCTCATACGCAAGACATCAAGGCAGTCAGGCTTCATTCGGAACTATCCACACCGATTTGAAAACCAATGAAGCAGATTCACTTTCAGAAGATACCATATCTTCTTACGTTAAGGCATTAAAAGAAATTTTTGTTATTGAAGATTCAGAAGCCTGGAATCCTAATCTCAGGTCAAAAACAGCTATTCGCACTAGCGATACACGATATTTCACCGACCCCTCAATAGCCACCGCTGCATTGGGATTGGGTCCACAAGATCTCGTTAATGACCTCAACACTTTTGGATTGATTTTTGAGACACTATGCATTCGCGATTTAAGAGTATATTCCGAAGCTTTGAATGGCAAAGTATATCATTTTCGAGAAAAAAACGGACTTGAATGCGACGCTGTTATACATTTAAGAGACGGAAGTTATGGTCTTGTCGAAATAAAACTTGGTGGCAACGACCTTATCAATGAGGGAGTACGAACACTAAATGAACTCTCGTCAAGAGTGGATACAACCAAAATGAAGGTTCCTTCGTTCAAAATGGTGTTAACAGCGGTTGGTTCATACGCTTATCGCCAAGAAGATGGGGTTTATGTGGTACCAATAGGTTGTTTAAAAGACTGATTCCGCAATCCACTTTTTTAGTTCTTCTACGCGTTTTTGATATTTTTCCAACTGACTTTCAACGAAATCGTCGCTGTATTTGCGGTCGCAGAAGCCATTGCCGCGGGCGACGTATTCGTCATCGTAGAGAGAACCTAAAACATCTTCATAGTTCTCAACGTATTGTTGATTTTCAGCCAAAAGACGTTTTAAGTCGTCCAAATCGGCTTCAAAAGAGTCGCCAGAGGAAAAAATATAGCGTTTTTTCATTAAAAATCACCGTTTTGAGGGCGCAAAATTACAAAATTTTAGCCTGATTTTGCTGATAATTTCAATCTTTTTTCAAAAAAAATGTAAAATTAATTTGTCTATATGTAAAATAAACTTTACTTTTGCAGCGTTAAACTTTCGAATTAAATGTCCAACCATTAAAATTAAAGAACTATGAAAAAGAACTATTTGTTTCCGAACAGCTTCAAGACTGTCGGATTGGCGATTACAGTTATCGCATTGTTGGCTGCAATAGTATATGCAATTTGGTTCAATGAATGCAGAATAAAAATGCCTACTATTTATTATGACGGGGTTTTTGAAATATTCCACAGCGATGAAACCAAAGGATTTTTTGTCATGGCAACCTGCTCTCCATTGTCAATATTTTTGCCGATTCTTACAATTGGATTGATTTTCCTTGGCTTTTCGAAAGAAACAGTAGAAGATGAATTTGTGAAAAGCATCCGCGAGAAAAGTCTGGTTTGGGCAACCTACACATCAACTATCTTGTTCATCATCTTTACTTTGACAATTTATGGAAGTATTTATTTGTATGTGATTTATTCCATTTTCTTTATTTTTCTGATTCTTTTCATCATCAAATTCAGAATCGAGTTGCATAGAGCTAACAAAGGAGGTGAAATATGAAAAACCGTTTGAAAATAGCGCGTGCCGAACTCGACATCACTCAGGAAGAACTCGCAAAACGCATCGGAGTGAGCCGTCAGACCATAAACGCAGTGGAATCAGCGCGTTATGTACCCTCGACAGTGCTGGCGCTGAAGATGGCGCAAGTCTTTAACAAAAAAGTGGAAGAAATCTTCATGCTCGAAGACGAAGATTGATTTTTGATTTCATTTACTAACAAATAGAGACGCCATATTATGACGTCTCTATATTGTTTTCTGTAATTTCCGGTGCCGTCTCGATGATTTTTTGCTTCAGTTCCATCAGATCCCAGGCGTCTTTCACGTCGAAATCACCGATTTTGGTGCGGCGCAAACTGATTAGGCAGGCTCCGTTGCCAAGTGCCTGGCCGAAGTCGTTGACCAGCGAGCGGATGTAAGTGCCTTTGGAGCATTTCACCATAAAATCGACCTTCGGGAAATTGTTTGTATCTATTTGGAAATCCTCTATATGCACGAGGCGTTCCTTCAGCTCGAGCTCCTCATCTGAACGGGCATAGTCAAAAGCGCGCTTACCCTGAATCTTGATTGCGGAAAACTTAGGAGGACGCTGCATTATATCGCCAATGAACTTTTTACGCGCCTCGTCTAACGCCTCGGCGCTGATTCCATCAGTCGGAAAGAACTGATTCGGCTCGCTTTCAAGATCGAAAGTCGGCGTGGTCTGCCCCAACAGCATGGTACCTGTATAAACCTTCTCCTGTGCCTGGAAATTATCGATTTGTTTGGTCATACGGCCGGTGCAGAGTATCAGCAAACCTGTGGCCAGCGGATCCAAAGTGCCTGCATGACCCACTTTCAGTTTCCTGATTTTATGGTATTTCTTGATGACAGCACGAATCAGATTGACAACGTCGAATGACGTCCAATCCAAAGGTTTATCTATCAAAAAAACCTCGCCTTCCTCGAAATGAAACTCTGTCATTATGCGAAACAAATTGCTAAAACACCGACGATTACGCAGTAGATTGCGAAATAAATGAGCTTACCCTTCTTCACTATGCTGATCATCCATTTGCAAGCGAGGCATCCTGTGATGAATGCAGCCATAAACCCTATAATGAGAGTTAAAGGTGAAATGCCGGCCATAGCTGTATGCCAACCCACCTCAAGCACTTCTTTGAAATCGAGCAAGGCCTCTCCTAAAATCGGAGGAATCACCATCAAAAACGAGAACTGTGCGAGTTTCTCCTTCTTGTTGCCGAGCAACAAACCCGTCGCGATAGTCGTTCCGGAACGCGACAAGCCCGGCATGGTGGCGCAAGCCTGGCCTATACCGATGATGAATGCATGGAATCCCGAGATTTCCTCACGCTGACGCGGCTTGGCGAAATGAGCGAATGTCAGCAAAGTGGCTGTGACCAAAAGCATTATGCCAACTATCAGCAAACCGGAGCCGAAAATACTTTCAACTGTATCTTTGAAAAACACTCCCACTATGGCCACTGGAATCATAGATATTAGGATGTTGATGGCGTATTTAGTGCCTCCGTTAAGGTTTTGATATGAGTTCCACTGCTGTTTTGTGAATAAATCCTTGAAAATCCAAACCACCTCGCTCCAAAGCACAACCAGAGTGGCACAGACTGTCGCAACATGTAAAACCACGTTGAAAGTGAGGTTTTCCTCGCCGCTCAGCCCGAAGATGTTCGACAAAATTGTGAGATGTCCGCTGCTAGACACCGGCAGGAACTCCGTCAAACCCTGGAGAATTCCCAATAAAAGCGCTTGTAACCAATCCATTTTCTTTAGTTATTATTCGTCAATTGTTGATGATTATTTTCTTTGTTAATGCTTTTCCGTTTTTAGTATGCAATCTGATGATGTAAACTCCTGAAGACAAGTCACTTACACGGATTTCTTCCATATTGCCGACCACTTGTTCCAACTTATTTCCAACAAGGTCATACAACTCGTATCCGGTCAGTTCACCCTTAACATAGACAACGTCTTTAGCCGGATTGGGATAAACCGTTATGTTATTGGAAACTATTTCTTCAACATCAAAAAATTCGATTAGCTTTTGCGTCATGACTTCCCCTCTGTTAGCCAAAAACCAGTCGATATATTCCACATCGTCCAACCACGACTCCATGCTTTGGGGATAACCGAATCTGTCAGACTGATAGGGAATCTCATCAGACATAGCGTTCTTTGTAGATTCCACATATTGCCACACATGCTGATAATTGAATGAGGTGTTGATAAGTTCCAAAAATCTGTTTTTGAACCGCATTCTGAAACCATCGTTTTCCAAAAGCTTTCTGAACAACAAGGTCGACTTTTTTCTTGCAGGCGTTGCGGTTTTATCATTATATATGGCATTTGCAAATGCATCAAATGACATGCTTAAAAAGCAGGCGTCGCCATCCTTGAAAATCCAGCGCCACTTACCGTTATCCGCTTGCCAACAGGCCATGTTGTTCGCCGGCCAGTCTTTGTTTGCGGTATATATCTCAAATATCTGATAGTCTATAAAACTGTCGAGGTCAAAAAAATTATCTACAATATTATACTCAAATTGATTTGAAAGGTCGGCGTTTTCCAACCAGCCCATCATGTTTATGAATGGTATGCCGTTACCATAGTCAACCACACTCACCCAATTGCCCATCATATTCAGAGTTTCGAGATTCACTGACAAATGGTCTTCCAAATAGCGTTCATCAGGTTTTTCGTGTATGAAATATAAACCCCAGTATTCTCCGTTTATGTACATCACCACAGGTCTCGATGCCAAAGGTTCTACATTAACCCCGTCCTTGACAATAAGATTGGCGACATGATTTTGCATACCGGCTTGGTTCCAGGAACTTTCCATGGGTTTGAATACCAGATGCTTGAAGTTGTTGTGAGGTATTGTATTGAAAAACTTATGTTTGAATCGCTTTTTCCCATACTCTTCACGAGCGTAAATCTTTACACTTTTTTGAGGCAAACGCCTACCGTTACCACCATGTGTTCTTATGCCGGCTTGCTGATTGATGCCTTTATTGTCAAGTTCATAGAACTCAACATTTATCAATCTTTCCCATTCAATACCCTTCTGATAATAATTGCCTGTCCAATTGGGATTCAACGAATCGAAATGAGCTCCGGGAACAAAAATACCCCTGTCATAATCAAACAAATCCAAGGAATCGGCGCAAATCGAGACCACCGGCATGCCGTGAGTGTCGCAACCCAGCTCGCCTATGAAATAGCTGTTTGTCTTAACACTGCTCACGCAACTGTCGTTCTCATCGAACACAGCCGCTCTGACTACTATGCAATGCTGCACCGAACCCGGATTGTAAACCAACTCGTCTGTAGATATCTGAATAGTGTAAATATCTGATTTTGAATACATTTGCTCATCCAAAACCAAAGGATTGGCGTACAAAGCCGACTGAGCGGTCGGGCGGTTTCCGTTTATGGTGTAACGGATATGATAGTCGGGGTTTGAATTGGATAACTGTAACTGAAAGCTGTTTTCGTAAAAACCGCCATGGGCTGAAAACACAACAGTATCAGCCTGAGCCCACGCAGTCACGCTCAACAATAAAGCGAGAAATGCTATGGTAATTTTATGGTGATTTCTAATCATTGACAATGACCGGTTAAAGTCATTCCTTAGGTTTTTTCATGATAGCGTAAAACTGAATGCCGAAGCCTATCAGAATGAGTATAGGAGCCAATGTCAGTCGTCTGAAGCTGAACATACCCTCATTGAAGACGTCGGGGTTGTCTGAGCCACCGCCAATCATCAGAAGGAATCCTACCAGCAGGAAAGCCAGGCCTATGAGCACCCATTTGTAGTTTTCACGGCCGAAAGGCATAGGTTTACGGTCTTTTTCAGGGATTTTTACATCATTTTTTGCCATATCTTAAATTTTTAATCATTCGTAAAGTTCGTCAATGTCGGCGCGCAGATACTTCAGCATGGAGAAATAGGTCGACAGTGTCGTAAGCAGCACTCCCAACACCATCACCGTCAGATAAATCATGACAAAACTGCCAATGTTGGTGATGATGCCTAGCTCTGGCACATTCTTGAAAGCCATAGAAACGAACACTGTCAGCAGTATCAGCGACAGGCCTCCGCCTATAAGTCCTTGAATTACAAAATATTTCAAGAAAGGCTTCATTATAAAGCCCTCGGTGGCGCCCACCAGCTGCATGCTGCGTACCACAAAGCGTTTGGAGTAGACCGACAGCCTAACTGTGTGGCTGATAAGGGTCACTGCCATTATCAGAAGCGCCAGTCCTATTATCAAAATCACAGCGCCTATCTTCTTGACATTCTTGTTGATAGAGTGAATCAGCGACCTCTGGAAATACACTTCTTTCACGTTTTTGTTCTTCATCACCCACTGCTCTATCTTGGCTATGCTGTCGTTGTTGGCGTATTCAGCAGTGAACCTGACGTCTATCGATGGCAGAAGAGGGTTTTCAACATCGCCAAGCCATTGCAGAATATCCTCGCCCAGATCTTCTGTCAGACGGCGGGTAGCCTCTTCCTTTGAGATGTATTCGGTGGATTTCACATATTCCTTTTTCTCCAACACCTTCTGAAACTCAAGTATATCCTTCTCTTTCACCCCTTTTTTCATCACTATCTCAAACCCTATGTTTTCCTTGATGTAATCGGAAATGCTGTTGGCGAAAAGCACCAGAGAGGAGAATAATCCAAGTACAAACAGCACTAGCGTTATACTCATCAGTGAGATGAGGTATGAACCGCGGAGACGGCGTTTTGTGGATGAATTATCTGTGCGCATATAATTATTAAACTTGCAAAAATAATAAAATTTTTGCAATTAACGCTTTGTTTTGTGTTTTATCGTAACTTTGCGGATAAAAATTGCGAATATGAGGAAGTTTTCAACATTTGTTTTATCAACCATACTGATTTTCTTAGGGTTGAACGCAAAAAGCCAGGTCGAATATGACAGATATTTCACCGACAACCAGTTGCGTATTGATTATTACCTTTTCGGCAATGCCGACACTGTGGCCTACGCTTTCGACAAGCTGGTGAAAGAGCCCAAGTGGGGCGGTCCGAGGGTTCAGCTCATAGACAATATGAACTACGGAATGTATTCCATAGAGGTCTCGCTGCCCGATTCGGATGTGGTTTTGTATTCACACGGCTACTGCCTGCTGTTTGGTGAATGGCAGACCACAGACGAAGCCACCAAAATCTGCAAAGGCTTTCACGAATCGGTAGTGATTCCTTTCCCTAAAGAGCCGGTGGAGGTTACCTTTTACGCCAAAACCGACCATCTGGAAGCTGTGGAGATGATGAAAATCTTGGTCGATCCAAACGATTACTTCATCAAGCCAGCGCCCAAACTGCCTTATCCGATTTACGATGTATACGGCAACTATCCGGCCGAGCAGGCTGTAGACATAGTGTTGCTGCCCGACGGCTATACCGAGCAGGAGATGGGCAAATTCATCAACGACTGCCAGTTTTTTGTGAAGAGTCTGTTCAGCTATGCTCCATACGACCGCTACCAGGACCGTTTCAATGTGCGTGCCGTGATGGTGCCATCCCAGGAAAGCGATATCACCATGCCCGGCGACGGCTTGTACCGCAACACAGCCCTCAGCTGCAGTTTCTGGACCTTCGACAGTGAGCGTTACTGCATGACTTACGACAACGAAACCATGAAAACCCTCGCCGGTCAAGTGCCATACGACCAGATTTACATTCTCGCCAACACCAAGAAATACGGCGGAGGAGGCATCTTCAACTCGTATTGCGTCAGCACAACCGGCAATTCTTACTCATCGGATGTGATAATTCATGAGTTCGGACACGGCTTCGCGGGTCTGGCCGACGAATATGCCTACGACGGCACCGACAACTACAACCTCGAGGTGGAGCCTTGGGAGCCCAACATCACCACTTTGGTCGATTTCGGCAGCAAATGGCAGGATATGATAGGTAAGAGAACGCCTGTTCCTACAACTGTCGACAAGAAATATGAAAAGACCGTCGGAGTGTACGAAGGCGCCGGATACCAACTGCACGGCATCTACCGCCCCATGATCGACTGCTTAATGAATACGTTCAATGGCAACAAGTTCTGCCCTGTCTGCGAACGCGCCATTGAACGTATGATCAAACATTACTTTTAGCTACTTTTTCACTATTTTCTTTGTCACTACGCTGCCGTTGCGCATGGTGAATCGTATCATGTAAACTCCTGTATTCAAATCAGTTACAGAGATATTGTCGATATTGCCGGATACTGTTTTTACACGACGTCCGACCATATCGTAAATTTCGCATGACAAGGCATCGCCAAGCACATTGATATAGTCGGCGGCAGGGTTCGGAAATACCACAACCAGATCGGTGTTGTCGAAGAAATTCTCATTAATTCCGAATTCCACATTGCCGAACACCGGGTAGCCGTCGTTGGTAAACTTTTCGTCCATCACCCAAACGTTGGTATCGTTGTTGAGCAGGTCGACAAAATCGCGGGAGCGCATAAACCCAGCTGTCTTAGGCTCGCCATATCCATTCGACCCGTCCATGCAGCTTTCAAGATAGTAGCAATTGGTGACATTACCGCTTGAAGGAAAGAAACCTACTATTCCGCCTTTTTTGTTAGTGCCGTTTCCACAAACAATTTCACCAACATTATAACAATTGACAATTTCAGTGCTTCTGCCGGCGATTCCACCAACTGCGTCATCACCTTCAATTTTTCCTGTATTGTAGCAATTACGGACAATACCATTTATACCTATAAAACCGCCTACACCTTGATAGCCCTTGATATCACCTAAGTTTGCACTAAATTCTATTGTAGGATTGCCCATGGCTACAAATCCGGCAACTGTGCTTTTATCCGATTCCACATCGACATCGGCGACGCAATACTCAAATATTCCGTTTTTACCGGAAAAACCAGCCGATTTCATATCATTTGTCACAGAACCTTCCAAATACAGATTTTTCACCGTGGCATTATTGCCAAGCTGTACAAAGAAAGCCGCGAAAGAGGATTCCCACATAGAGTTTTTATCACCAATGGCATTATCATTATCGATATAAAAACCGCTTATTTTATGGAAACCTCCGTCTATAACACCATTAAAGTATTTACTACCACTTGCTGACGGACCGGCACCTATCGGAATCCATTGGTTATCAGGGCTTCCGTTAAGATTTATGTCGGTAGTAAGCAAAAAATGCTGATCATTTGTCCAAGGTGCATAATCCCAATTGACGGTGTACACAAACCATGCTAACTGCTGGGCATTTTCAATCAGATAAGGGTCGTTTTCTGTACCCGAACCGTTTCTGATGGCTTCACGCTTGCCGTCCCATACGCTCTGGGCTGTTATATTCATCCCCAGGATGAGAAATAACACTATATATGATAATTTTTTCATAACCGTAAGTTTTATTCGTTATACAAATTATTCATGAAATACTCTTTGATGTATGTAGCCCATCTGTCAGCTTCATCAGTGCTGAACGGATAACCGTTGAACCAGCATGTCACGTATGCTCTGTCGAAAACCTGCACAGTGCCGCTTTCGAAGGTGAATGGTCCGGATGACGCCATTCCGCGGCGGTCGCCGACTGTATTTGGCATACCGTTGTTGCCGGTTTGTTCACTCCAATAGAAGTTGTTCTGGTTATAGCCGCCGTTAGGCATCACACCGCCAGTGCCCCAATTATACGGATCGGAATCGTATGGGAACATGAACTTACATTCAGGTCCGACAACTCCAGGATGTCCGTCAACTCCGTCCCCGCCATACATAATAGGTTCTCCGTGTCTCCATAAACCTTGCATCATATTGTAATAATCTTGAGCATACTCAGGGTCACCGTTTATAGCATTATGGTTGTCATGATAAACAAAACTCGTCATACCAAGTCGTTCATTATCAATGATTCCATCTCCGAAACCAAGTCCGTTGATACTTTCATCCACTATCTGGTGACCAGCAGCGTCATATTTTGGGTTGTCCAAACCATCGGGTGTCATGGTAGGACCACCAAGAATCATTATAAGCTGTGCTGGAGGATTAGGACCGTATGCCTCGGGTTGGCCTGAGCCATCGATAACACTGCCGTTATAACCATAATAATAACCGTTCTTGACGTTACAGCCGTTGTAGTCGTCACGGGAATAACCGATATCGTAATCGGTCCAAGAACCTATATACATATCATGATAATCGTTGGCTGAGCGATTGTAAATCCACTGTCGCATGAAAAGAGTGTTGTTCAGTATTTCATCGTCAGGGGCGTTGAAACCGTATAGCATGCAATGAATCTCTATTCCAAGAGGCGCTCCGCCTGTCTCACCATGAACAACATGACCACTATTATAATAGTCATAGTTATCGTTATAAATGCAATAAAGTGCCATATCGCCAAGTATATCCGGATAGTCTCCGTTACGAGGATTATAAACGCCGTCGCCGTCAACATCTACAAAAGGAGCCAAGTTTTCAGCGAAACCGTCATCTACGTTGCCGTGAGCCGGCCAAGTGAGTATATCCTCAGTAATATCGCCACCAGGATTAGCTATAAGTGCTTCAATATCAGAGCGTGACACCTTCCACACATGATGATAATCCATCACGGTGAAGATATCTGTCGAAGCATTAGTAACACGCAACGGACCCGACCAGAAGTCTTCGCCCAACTGGTTAAAGCGCACAGCTGCCACATGAAGGCTGTCATTCTCATCCAGACCTCCTATCCAAAGTGTGTTCTGAAATATGGTATATGCCGTTCCAGTTGAAGGCACATAATAACCATAATCGTTAACCTCAGTTTGTCCTCGCATCCTGAAGAAATTTCCGGTTCCATACAATGTCGTCTTGACATTGTTGATGTTGATCTCGGCCCCCGGATGCCACTGGGCCGTCATCTCAAACGCCATCATCAGCGCTGCAATGAGAAGTGTAAATTTTTTCATATCAGTTATTTTTTATAAACATCATCTTCAGTTAAAATTCCAAGGAATATAGCTCTTGCCACCAGTGCCGACGCCTTGTTGTCGCCGTTATTCATCCTGTCGGCCAAGGCTCTCTGCAGGTTTTGTATAGACTTGATTTGCGAGTCGTCGGCCTTGCCATAGATACGGTTGGCCACCTGCATGGCTGTCTCGCCACGCGCCAGACCTATCAGCAGCTCACGCTCGCGCATGGTCACATTGTAGTTCATGCACTGCTTCAAGCTGTAGAAGTTTTGCTGCACCGAGTCGGATGCAGACTCAACCAGAGTTTGCAGTACCGGATGGTTGAAATAGTAGCGCTCGCCTCTTTCCAGACAGGCTATGGCACGGGTGAAATTCTCTATCTCGAAACCTTCGGTGGCGTTTTTGCTCACAAAGGCATTGGCTCCTGCCATGAGGGAATCTATGATGACTCGGTTTATCTCCTTGATTTTCTGGTCACGGTTGATTTCATCTTCGGCCGGGTAATCGAAACGCGAGGTTATGATGACAATTTTTATGTCGTCTCCCTCCTGATTGGTGTAGCCGCCTCCCAAAATCTCCTTGGTAAGGGTGATGCCTCCGGTCGGCTCGGCTTGACTTGGAAACTGCATGTCGACCAAGGCGTAATCAGGTTTTTCGTTATCGGGGTTATCCAAGAAATCGAACAGCTCGCTCTTGGTGCCAAAGGTTCCCAGCAGACGTATTTCCTTAGTGCAGAAATTGTCGTCCTTGGCCGCCACTGTAATCTCCTGCTTGTTATGAGAAAACTCGTAAGCGATTGATTTTCTGATTAACGACTCGTCGTCAATTACTATTATGTTGATGTAGTCGCGCATAATATGAAATGTATTTTTGTTCCTTTTCCAACCTCACTCTCCACCCATATCTTGCATCCGCGGCGGGTCTCATCGTCGTGTTTTTTGATGATATAGGCGCACAGTATCAGGCCGAAGCCGTGATGTCCGTTATTCTGTGAGTTTTCTTTTTCAATGAATTTGTCTGAGCGGAACAGCTCGTCGAGACGCTCTTTCGGTATGCCGCAACCGGTATCCTCAACCGTAACCTGTATAAAATTCCTGTCCTCTTCGTATCTCTTGGCGCTAACCCTCACATAGCCTTCGGTTGTAAACTGCAAGGCGTTGTTAATCAGGTTTCTAAGCATGATTTCCACCAGATTGCTGTCACCTACAACTTTGCATGGAGCCTTGCTGAAAAACAGCTTAACATCAGGTGAAGGTGATGTGATTCCCTTGGAAACATCTTCAAACACGTCGTTAAGCACAAATATTGTCTTTTTGAACGGCAGTCCGTTGGGAGTGGAAAGGTTTATCCAACGCATGGTGTTGTTCAAAGTCACAATTAGTTTGTTCAGGGCATCGTGCTTTATTTCATCGGGTATGTTGTCTCTTTGCAAGAACATTATAAAAGGTGACATGTCATGACGGAAAATCGACAGACAGGTTTCCACATTGGCAATGCGCTCCAGATCCAGCTCCTTCTGTTTTTTCAAGAGACGGTTGCTGCGATGGGCATAGCTGAAGAACACGAAAAACATCGCAAATGCCACAAACAACAACAATAACGACAGATACAGATAGGTCATTTTCTTTCGGTTCTCCTTCTCTACCGAACGAAGCTCCATGTAGTTAAAGTCGAATTTCTCTTTCTCAAAAGCTTTGTGCGATTCGCTCTGATACATTGAGAACCAATTCATTATCTCATTTGGATTGTCTGAAGCCTGAGTGCGTATAAGACCAAGATAAATACGTTCGGCCATTTTGGAGGTGGTGTTCCTGAACTTATAAATCGAAGGGATATCCGGGCTCTCATTATTATTGATTGAATCCATGAAACATTTTGCGTAAAGCAGATACGGTCTGGCTTTAACATATTCATTATCACGGATATAATAATCGGCAATCATTGATTTTGAAGCAATTATCTGATAAGGATTGCGGGTCTCCAAGAACAGACTGTCGGCATGAATCAGCAGATTCATCTTCAGAGTATTATCATAAAAACCTGTTTTTATAGGATAACTGACTCCGAATTTCTTGGCGTTTTTCTTTAATATCAACAATATTTCATTCAAATCGACTTCTATGATGCCGTAATCAGGATTTCTGTTGATATCGTTGATAATTCCCGACAAAGTCTGAAGATTGTTGGCCAGATCGTAATTGCTCACCCTTTGGTTTTCATCCATCATCTGTAGGCTTTTCTTGAGATAGTCAACCGATTTTTTCAGATAAAGCACATTTTTCTCCTCTTCATTTTGATAGAACTGTGAAACATGGGCAAGTATCTGACAAGACTCTGTCAAGGTGTAATACAGTGAATATGCTTGGGTTTCGTCAACTATCAGACTGTTGTTCCTGGCCCCCTGCTCTATCTCGTAAATGGTTTTCACAAGCTCGTTGTACTGATATTTTCCGTCACGGTAGAAACAGTTGAGAAATAGCTTTGTGATGTAGTACTGGCTTTGGGCCCAATGGCAAAGTGTGTCGGTTTTGTTGCCTTTACACTTTATGTTTTCAAGCAGCATGTCGGCTTCCCATGAGGCACGCAGACGCATCATCATTTTAGCCTTGATAATCTGGGAGATGTTATGTTCGGCGGTTTTGTTAGGATAAGACTCCCTTATTTTATTGATATCAATCAGATTTTGCTCGGCTTCTTTGAAATTGGAGAGCAGAAAATTCTCGTATGCCTTTGAGTTTAAGGCTCTTGCAACATTGTTATAATAAAAGTCAGGATTATAGTCAATAAGATTTATTGAGTCGTTGTAAAGCATTTTTAAAGCTGAATCGGCGCAATCCAAGGCATATTCCGAATCATACAGACGCTCGTTGAAAGCTTTATGATTCAGACTAATTATCTTCTTTTGATAATCTGTCAGAACCTGATTATGATTACATGAAACCAGTAAAAATGAGAATAAAATAAGTAAAATTTTTCTCATAAGCTTTAATTGACAACGCAAAAGTAAGTTATTTTTCAAAGCTTGTCAATTACTAAATTACTAAAAGTTTAGTATTTTACGAAAAATTTACTTGCCGAAACTCTGCCGTCAGTTGTATAGACAAAAATGATATAAACACCTGACTGCCAATTATTTACATAGATTTTGTCGATATTTGTAGATAAATTTCCATAAAATATTTTCCTTCCGAAACAGTCAAAAATCTCAAATCTTTCATAATCACCGTCTATTTTGATATAGTCATCGGCCGGATTGGGATAAATATGGATATTATCAGCAAAATTTTCATTGACTGACTCTTCCATAAAGCCTGCCGCAAGAGCCACTGAAGCCATATTCAACTTGGTGAACACCTCCATCTGATCCTGACTGTTTACACTCAAGCCTATGATATCGTAGGCTGAATGTATGAAAGGTGACATATGATTGACATCTTCGCTTGGAGATATTGCCTGATAACCGTTGCGGTTGAATGATGAGTAATCTGTGTCGGCTCCTCCCGAAAGCCAGGCATGAGTAAGCTTTACATCTGGCAGATATTGTTTTCCTATTTGTTTCACAAATGTTCCGAGCAAGGAATCGCAGTTACTATATAAAAGGTGAATATGGATATCGTCGCCAGGATAAAGATAGCCTGTCATATCCAAATTGAAATATGCCACTATATCCAAACTGTCGGCTGCGCATTGCTTGGCATACTCACTGCTGCCGCAAAGTCCCCATTCCTCAGCATTCCAATTGGCGTAAATTATAGTTCTTTTAAACTCATAATTGCTTAATATTCTTGCAGTTGCCAATATTCCAGCCACACCGGAGGCATTGTCGTCCGCACCTGGAGAATATACTGTATCCACATCGTAAGGCTCTTCCAATCTGACAGTTGAATCAAAATGGGCACCGCATATTACGATTTCTTCAGGATGGGTCTTGCCAGGTTGAATGGCTAAAACATTGGGAGCTGTGGTGAAAGGTCTGGGCTCAGTTGTCCAAAATGGAATCACTTCAAAATTATGAAGGTATATGCTGTCAAGACCGAATGAATTGTATTGGCTTACCAGCCAGTCCTTGACATTATATATATAAGGTCCGTCTGCCCGACGGTTTCTATATGAGGTCAGATGCTCCACATAGTTCATTATCTCGTCCTGATCCAACTGTTCTAGCATAGCTTCCACCTTGGGGTCGACAGAATTAATTTGCGGAAAATCATGTTCGTAAATATGCTGAGTCTGTGAGAAAACCTTAATGGAAATCATCGACGTCAGAAACAGTGTCAAAAACAGATTTTTCATGATGACAATTTTTTGCAAATATACTTCTATTTACATCAGAACCATCCTATCATTTTTTGAAAATATTAATAAGGAAGAATTAATAAAAAATGAAATAATTAATTGGGTGTTGATAATTACATAAGTAATTTATTATCATATCTTTAACGTGTTAATAACTGTTTATTTTCCTGTTTAATTCCGGTAAATAAACAGTGAAAAAATCTCCAAAAAACGAGTTGTAAACAGCCCTAAAATTTTATCAATTTTTAGTAACTTTTTATGAACAGAATTTTTTAAAAAATTGTTGATAATTTTTAAAAATGTGATAATCAAAAAGATGTAAAACAGGGCAAATTTTACCCCTTTTTATAAGTTGTTAAAAATTAGATAAAAAGCGGTTTCACTTTTAAAAAGTTTTTTTACTTTTGTAAAAATTTTTCAACATTTTTGGTATGAATCAAATTATTCCTATAGCATCTGATCACGGCGGATTTGCAATGAAACAGTATCTTATTGAGAAACTGAAAGATAAAGGTTATCAGTTAAAGGATTACGGCTGCTTCTCAGAAGAAAGTGTCGATTATCCGGATATGATACATCCGTTGGCTCAGGATATTCAGGACGGAAAATATCCACTTGGCATCATACTTTGCGGCAGTGGAAACGGAGCCCAGATGACTGCCAACCACCATCCTCATGTACGCGCAGCCTTATGCTGGAATGTTGAACTTGGAAAACTGGCCCGTCAGCATAACAACGCAAATATTTTGGCCTTGCCTGGCAGATTCATCAGCAATGAATTGGCTTGGGAGATAGTTGAGGCATTTTTGAACACCGGTTTTGAAGGCGGTCGTCACGAAAGAAGAATAGCTAAGATAGACCTTTAATTCTAAAATAAAAACAATGGAAGGTACAGTTTTCAACCAGCATGTGAAGCAAATGGCTTTCGATAAGGAGCATCAGGAAAGGATGATGGCCCGATACGAGAGTTTTATGGCTGTGGCTAAGGACTGTGCCAACCATTACGCCAATATGGATCTCGAGAAATCGAGGGCTTTTAACATCAGAAACAAGGCTTTCAAAAGCTATGATAAGCTTCTGGTTGATTTTGAGACCAATGTCATAGACAACAAGGGTATAGTCCGTTGGGCTTGTGACGATGAAGAGGCTAAACAAATGGTTTACAATATTTTGAATGATGAAAAAGCTAAGAATATTGTAAAAACAAAGAGTTTCGTAGCAGAAGAAATAGGACTGATGCCTTATCTGGAGATGAAAAAAGTGAACATCACCGAAACCGATACAGGCGACTTTATCTGTTATCAGTTTGATGAAAGGCCATCCGATCCGAAACATTCTGCAGCGCATAAATCGCAACAGGAAATAGCCGATGTATACAGCGAAAAGTTCGGTGTAAAGGACAATCTGAATACCAAACAGCTGATGACGGTCACCCGTAAGGTTTTGAATGAGAAGTATTTGAAAGCCGATGCGGCCATAACAGGAGCCGACTTTATAATTGCCGACACTGGCGACATAATACTGTCTGAAAATGACGGAAATGTCCTCAAGTCGGTTGCAAATGCCGGTATTCATATAGTTTTGGTGGGAATAGACCAGCTGATTCCTTCCATTGACGATATAAACACTATTATACCTTTGTCTTCGATTTACGAAGTTACCAAGATTAAATCGAAATCTTATTGCACTATCTTGAGCAAACCCTCAAAAACTAAGGGTAAACAGCAGAAACTGTATGTCATTTTGGTCGACAACTTCCGCTCTCGCATTATGGAACATGAGGTGCAGCGCCAGATACTTACATGTATAAATTGCGGTGCCTGTCACAGTGTCTGTCCGGTGTTCAACACCATAGGCGGACATGTGTACGACAGTGCGGTGCCCGGTCCAGTTGGAGCTGTACTGGCTATAGCCGGCAACCCAGAGGAGGCCGCTCATCTGGCCACTCTGTGCGGAACCTGCCGTCAGTGTGAGCAGTATTGCCCGATGAATATAAAGATAAGCGATTTGCTACTTAGAAACAGAGTTGATATTATCAAAGAAGACAAGTCGCTGCTGGCCGAACGCGGGGTTTACAACTTTATCAGAAAAAAAGTTGAAACCCGTAAAGACATGGACAAGTCAAAGGATTTCTTCAACAGAATGGATTTTAAGCAGCTTCTGAAAAAGAATTGGGGTGTTCATCGTGAGATTCCGAAATTTGCCGAAAAATCATTCTCCGAAATGTGGAGGGAAATAAATAATTTAAACGATTAATTAAAATTTACCTTATTATGAAAAAAACAATTACATTACTAGCATTGATGCTGTTTGCCATAGTGGGATTCGCACAGAGTTTTGTGATGATAAACACCGGTAACAGGCAGGAAACAGAGAATCTGTTCAACGACAACAATCTGAAGATTCATTATTACAACGACAATTTTGTTTTGGCAACTGCAAAAACTGTCGATAATAGTATGACAGTGTTGGATTCTAAAGCGTTTTCAGGTAATGACGTATATACTCTGGTTTATTGCCCGCAAACAGAGCAGAAATCATATCTCGGCGAGGGTGAGGCATTGATACAAACCGCAAACTTTGTGATAGTGAAAGGCATGGCCATGCCGTATAAGAACGACGGTGCTGTGGCTATTTTCAACAAAGAGGCTAAAATGGCGGTTGCTCATCGTGATTTCCCTATTATTACCGAAGAAAATCCACTCATTCGCGAAATGATGAACCAGGTGAGTATGGACTCGCTTGAAGCTACGGTGCAGCATCTGCAGGATTATCAAAACCGTATGTGGAATTCACAAAACGCGTTTGACGCTTCCGACTGGATAGCTGGTCGTATGGCAGCTCTCGGACTTGAGGTTGAGCAGCAGCCCTTCTATGCTAGCACTTGGACAGGAAGCGGTCAGGCAGCACCCAATGTCATTGGTATTCAGCGCGGTACACTCTATCCTGATGTTTACGTCGTTTGCGGAAGCCACTTCGACTCATTCTCATACGAAGCCATGTACGGAGGCGGCACTTGCCCTGGCGCTGACGACAATGCTACAGGTGTTGCCAGCGTGCTTGAGAGTGCCAGAATCATGTCTCAGTATGAATTTGAATACTCCATTATTTACTGCGCATACGGTTGCGAGGAGATGGGACTTTACGGCAGCGAGGCATACGCCTCACGTTGCCAGCAGGAAGGCATGGAGATTTTGGGATATTTCAACAACGACATGAATGGCTATCTCTATGGCGACCAGATTCATATCGACTGCATCTATCCGAATTCGGTGGCTCCAATTGGCGATTATTACATGAACGTCGGTAGCGTTTATTTCCCGGAACTGCCAATAAGACATGTCAATTTCAACGAAGGCGACAGCGACCACACTTCTTTCAATAATCATGGTTATATGGGAATTTATCCTTTTGAGGATTATCAGCATTACAGCCCGAATATCCATACTACGAATGACTTGATTGGTCCGAGTGTCAATAGTTTTGAGATGTCGCAGCAGTATTGCCGCATGAACATAGGATGCTTGGCTGAATTGGCAAATCCGGCGGGAGAGCCACAGATTCACTGCAATCCGGTAAGTAATTTCGTATTAACTGACTGGTTTGACAAAGAAACATCGAACTTGGTTTTGGAATGGGAAGATCCTGCTGAAGGCTCGTCGGGAGATATAGAATATTTTGATATTTACAGAGATAATGAGGTTATTGCAACCGTCCAATATGGCGATTATTATACTATAGGTGTAGTTGGAGAATATAAATACACCGATACTATTACAGTTGATGTTCATGCATTTTATTACATCAACGCCATTTATGATGACGGCTGCGAGGCAGCTTCGGAAACTTTGGAAGGAGTAGGTCATACTGATGATGTGCCTGAAATCGATGCCTTGGATGGCGATGTTGTCCGTTATGAAGTTTACGACCTGATGGGCCGTAAGGTCGACAGACACGAGCTTGACGAACTCAAGGCAGGAATCTACATTGTCAAGTATTACAAAAAGAGCGGCTCTGTTTTCACTAAGAAAATAGTGAAGAGATAGTAAGGTTTCTCATGAAAAAAGTCATAGTTGTCGCCATGATATTGTTGCCTTTATTGGTTAAGGCACAACTTGACACTGTATATTTCTCAGCCTCTGGAGGCTTTTACGATAACGTTTTACAGTTGGAGTTGTCAAATATCAACTCCAACTGTCATATTCATTACACCACCAACGGCAACCGTCCTTCAGCACAGTCGGCTCTTTACACCGAACCTCTGGTTTTAAACGAGTCAATGTATTCAAAATCGGACATTTACACCATAGTAAACTGTCCTGCGGAGCATTTTTTCCCTGTAGATTCGGTGCGTCACTGCATAGTTGTCAGGGCGGCTGTGTTCGATGAGAACGACAGCTGCGTGAGCAGCATAGTCACCAACAGTTATTTCATAGGTGAGCTGGGCTGCGACACTCACGGTCTGCCGGCGGTGTCACTCTGCGCCGACTCGCTCGACCTGTTCGATTACTACACAGGTATTCTCATTCCCGGTTTTTATTACAATCCTAACAATCCTTACCTTACCGGAAACTATTTCATGAAAGGCCGGGAATGGGAAAGGATAATCAATTTTGAGTTTTATGAGACCGATAATGAAGGTCTTAACCAGACTGTAGGCCTGCGCACCCACGGCAACCAGATGCGTTGGAAGAGTCAGAAGGGAATGAAAATCTATGCCCGTGAGGAATACGGCAAAAAACGTCTGCGCTATAAGTTTTTCGAGACCATTCCGAACAAAAGCTTCAAGCATCTGCTGTTGAGACCGTTTATGAGTTCGTGGCTTGGAGCCGGTTGTAACGACTATGTTTGCGGGCGTCTGGCCGAGACTCTTGATTTCGAATCGCTTGCATCCAGACCGGCGGTTTTGTTTTTAAACGGCGAGTATTGGGGTGTTTACTATGTTGCTGAAAGGCCTGACGAAAGATTTTTGCACGATCATCTGGATGTGAGTATAGACTCAGTCAACATAATGTACGGTTGGTACGGTGAGGTGGATTGCGGCAGTCCGGACGATTTTCTGGAGTTCTACGACTGGATGGAGCAGGCCGATTTGTCGCAAGCCGATCAGTACGACTATGCCGTGTCCAAAATAGATATCAACAATTTCATAGACTATTACATTTTTGAAATGTTCATAGCCAACCGTGACTGGTCGAACAACAACGTGAGGATATGGCAGACGTTTGGAGGCAAACTGCGTTGGATTTTCTACGACGGCGACTCCTGTTTCTCCTATCCTGATTTCGATGTGTTTGCCAATGCCGTTTATGTGGGCAATGACATGTATCCGTCCAGCACAAGGTCTACACTGTTTTTCAGACGTTTGTACGAAAACTACGGCTTCAGACTGCGTTTTAAGGAAAGGTTTGAGGAAATGGTGGCCACCACTTTGGCTTATGAAAACACCCTGCCTGTTTACGAATATATCAAAGACGCCCTAGAGGGAGAGATTGACAACCAAGTTGCCCGATTCGGTTCGCCTCCCAACAGTTCCAGCAGTTGGTCGACATACAATGTGTATATGGTTAAGAAGTTTTTAAGAGACCGTCCTGCCGACATAATCGAGCAGCTGTACGGTTTTCTGTCGGTAGACGAGACTTCGGCTGAAGAGGTTTTGATATACCCCAACCCGGCCGACGACTGCATTTATGTCAATGCCGAGGTTTTGTCATGTGAAGTCTACGACATGGTCGGAAAACTGTTGAAAACCGCACCCGCCAATACAGAAAAAATCCCTGTAACCGATTTACGGCCAGGGATTTATATAGTTAAATTCAAAATGCCTGATGGAGGTGTCGTCACACAAAAAACAGTGAAACGCTGACCGGCTTATTCCGAAGGCTCTACAGATTTTTTCCATTTCAAATATCCGAAGACGGCTATCACCACGTAAAGCGCGTACAGGCTGGCCTTGAACGGTATGTCTTTGAAGAAATACAGACCGCAGGTGACCACGTCGACGGCAATCCAGATAAACCACTGCTCGAGATATTTGTGGGCTAAAGCCCAGATTCCGATTATGCTCAATGCCGTTGTGAAACTGTCGGCCACAGGCACTGTGCTGTTGGTGAAGTTGACCAGCAGAAGGTAAATAACCAACCAGACTACAGCTATAATTCCCAGCCAGGGCAGGATGAGCTTTTTCGGAAAGTGACGTATGGGAAGAGATTTTTTGGCTTCGCCTCCCCTCACCCATTTCCAGTAGCCATAGACTGTCATTGCCAGGTAGTAAAACTCCATTCCGCAGTCGGCATATAAGCCTTTTTGGTAATAAAGCACTATACCCAGTGCCTGCATCAGGAAGCCGACCAGCCACATCCAAACACTGGCTTTATATTCCAGAAGGATATATGCCAGACCAAGTATGGTTGTGACTATGTCGAGCCAGTGTTTGGCGATGAATTCCATATTTTTAGAATTTAAGTGTCAGGTTTGCCATAACGTTGAAGCCGGCCATTGGGATGAAGCTGAGTGTATAATAACGGTTGTCATTGCCATGACCGGCACTTTCGTAGATTGCTGAATATACATATCCGCTGGCAGCATAATGTTTGTCGAAAACATTGTTGAAATTGACTTTAAAGATAGCCTCTTTCACGACTTTCTTTGGTTTCAAAGTGTAGCCGAGGCTCACGTTAGAGACCGAATAAGCCGGCAGCGAGCGGTCTTTGTTTTCCGTGTTATCGAGATACTGGCGTGAAACGTAGCCTGTGTGCCATGTCAGAGCGATTCCTTTGTGATGGAAAGTCACGAAACCATTAAGAATTGCTGAAGGAGAGAACGCTAAAGTTGAGTTGTCGTAATGGATTGTTGTGTAACCGGTTTCGTTATCCCAATCTTCGACCACCTCGTCGAAATCTTTGATTTTATTCTGGCTCAAAGCTGCGTTTGCCTCGATGGTAAGCCATCTTGTAGGGTTGACGCCGGCCTGCAGCTCGACACCCAATCTGTAAGATTTTTTGATGTTTGTTGTCAAAGCCTCGCCTATATCGCTCTTTTCACCAGTTTGAACAAACTGATTGTTGTAATCCATATAATAAAGGTTAGCACCCGCTTGCCAAATTGTTCCATTAAAGTTGTAACCTAATTCATAGTCGATGAGTTGCTCCGGCTTAGGGAAAGGATATGAGCCGTTGTCGGTGAAGTTGTTGCGCTCAGGCTCACGATGACTCATAGCCACTGAAGCGTAGGCATGATGGCTGTCTTTATCAAAAGAAATACCGCCTTTCGGGTTAAAGAAATCGTATTTTTCGTTGATATTGAGCTCATGATTGACGTAGTTTCCATCAGCATTTTTGACAAATCTGTCGTTGATGCCGCTTGTCTTATAGTCGACGTGACGGTATTGTGCATCGCCGAAAACAGTCCAGTTGTCGGTGATTTTGAAAGCCGCCTTAATGAATGCATTTCCGTCGAGTTTGCTGGCGTCGGAATCATAATATTTGTAATCGCCGTTAGCCAGATATTTATTAGACACCTCTTCGTTGGCTATGTAAGTCACATAACCGAAGTGGTTTCCTTTGAAGTTTTGCAATGCAAAGCCGCCGATGACATCCCATCTGTTGTTTTTGTAGTTGGCATTCCAAATAATGCCGTAAGTATCCTGGCGAAGACCTTTTTTACGAACGGCGTCTGAGACTATTCTCTCGCCTTCCGAATCGTATTCATTGATACCGAATTTCTTTGCCAAAGTGTTTTGATATCTGAACTCATCATAAAAACCATATCCATAGGTATAATGCAACGATGCCGATGTCGTCCAGCGATCGTTGATTTCCCAAGCCAGCGAGAGAATGTTGTGATCCTGCCAGAAGTTGTCGGTGGTCTTGTCCCAATACTTGCCGTTGTTGAGTTTGTAGCGCTCGGTAACGTAGTTGCCGTTTTCGTCTTTCACGAAGTCGCTATATGGGTTTGACGGGTCGACGTGCACCAGATGTTCATAGAGAGAGTTATATTTTTCAAGGCCCACCTTATACATGTCTTCGTATGTCTTGATGCCAGTATTTTCGCCGTAGGTTCCGTCCATTATACTGAGGTAGTCGTCGCCAGCCGTTACTCCATTCCATGCTTGACCTGTATTCTCGAAGTTACCGATGTTTTTGTAACGGATTACGAAATTGTTGCCCATCCAGGTTGCGCCGCCGTAGTAGCTTCCGCTGCGTCCTGATGTTCCATGGATGAATCCGTCGGTGCTGGTCTCGTGGTAGGCGCCGTCGATGATGAGGTGTCTCCAAAGCAGACCGGTAGAGGCTTTCGCTCCAAAGTTAAGAGTGTTGAAGCTGCCGTAAGAGCCAGTGATTTCAGCACTTGGCATGATTGATGGCGATGCTGATGACATTGCAATTGTGCCACCAAAGGCGCCGTCGCCGTTGGTAGAAGTTCCAACACCTCTTTGAATTTGGACGTTGCCTAAAAGTGAGCCGTAGCTGTTCATATTGGCCCAGAAAACACACTGGTCTTCAGGTGAGTTGAGAGGCACTCCGTCGAGGGTGACGTTGATGCGTGAGTCGCCGGCGCCACGGATTCGCATGTAAGTGGTGCCTGTACCCACACCGTTTTCACTCCAGGAAATGATACCCGGAGTTTTGGAGAACAGGAAAGGAAGCTCCTGACCGGTTTTGGAGAATTCGTTAAGCTCGTTTTTGTTAATCTCTGTCATGGCGAATGGAGCGTTTTTCTTAACTCTCACACCACTGACAACCACCTCGTCAAGCATTTTGTAGTTGGTTGTGTCGAGATCGGTGTTTTCATTCTGCGCTTTCACATTTGCCGCAAACAAAAGAGCAGCGATACAAATAAAAATTCGTTTCATTTTGTTGAATTTTGTGTTGATTTGTTAATAAATGTGAAGGGGAATAATTGGTAATATCCATCCCTACGCCGGCATTACCCGGATCAGGTTTGAGGGTATCATCTCAGCCCACTAGGAGCACCCCTTGAATTTCGGCGGCAAAAATACACATTTTAGTTTAAAGTTGATTGTTAAAAGTAAAAAGTTTTTATTATTTTTGCGGTGATTAAAATTTTCAAATTATGAAGAAACTGTATCTCATTGCCATTGCGAGCGTTATGCTTTGTTTTTCCTGCAACAGGAATCCTGAAATAGCCGCCATGCGCGGACTTGTGGACCGTGTTGTTCCAGAATATTCCAAACACATTGTGTTGGAACAGCTTGTCGAAGACACCGTCGACTGTTTTGAAATAGAGACTGTCGGCAAAAATCTGGTGATTCGCGGCAACAACGCCAACAGCATGGCTGTGGGATTGAACCATTACCTCAAATATTACTGCCTGGCTCAATATTCATGGTTTGAGTCGGATGAGCTCGAGATTCCAAATTACATGCCTATAGTTCCAATTAAAGTGCGTCTGAGCGCCCGTGTGCCAGACCGTTTCTTCCTGAACTATTGCACCTTCGGCTATACCATGCCTTGGTGGAACTGGGAGCAATGGGAGCATTTCATCGACTGGATGGCCCTAAATGGCATCAACATGCCTTTAGCCATCACCGGACAGGAGTCGGTTTGGTATGAGGTGTGGAGTGAGTTCGGCCTTACCGACGAGGAAATCAGAAGCTATTTCACAGGTCCGGCTCACCTTCCGTGGCACCGCATGCAGAACATAGACCGCTGGGGTGGACCTCTGCCGAAAGTGTGGCTCGATAATCAGAAAGACTTGCAAAAAAAGATAGTGGCACGTGAGCGTGAGTTGAATATGAAGCCTGTTTTGCCGGGCTTCGCAGGACATGTTCCGCCATGCATCACCCGCATATATCCGGATGCTCCACTGTCATCGTTGGGCGACTGGGCCGGCTTCGACAGCACCTGCTGGTGCAAGTTCCTTGACCCGCTCGATCCGCTTTACACAGAGATACAGAAGAAGTTCATAGCAAAACAGACAGAGTTTTACGGTACCGACCATATTTACGGAATAGACATTTTCAATGAGCTTATTCCGCCAAGCTGGGATCCTAAATACCTTGCCCGTGTGAGCCGTCAGGTGTATGAGTCGCTTGAGGCCGCCGACCCTGAGGCCAAATGGCTTGAGATGGCATGGCTCTTCTGGAACGAACGCGAGTATTGGGAGGTTGACAACCGTATAGAGGCCTACATCACCTCAATGCCGAAAGACCGCCACATCATGCTCGACTACTACTGCGAGCGTCAGCCGGTTTGGGAGCGTACTGACGCTTACTACGGAGTGCCTTACATCTGGTGCTACCTCGGCAACTTCGGCGGTAACTCCATGCTGGCAGGCAATCTGGAAATCGTGAACGAACGCATTGAAAACGCTATCAAAAACGGCGGCGACAACTTGGTTGGCATAGGCTCCACTTTGGAAGGCTTCGACTGCAATCCGTTCATGTATGAATATGTGTTTGAGAAAGCATGGAACAATCCTCTCACTAAAAATGTCGCTCACTGGGTTGAGCGTCTGGCTGACCAGCGTGCCGGTATGATAGACGAAAGCTACAGAGAGGCTTGGAACCTGCTTGCGGACAGCGTATATAATAAGGTGTCTTCTCCAGGCCAGACGGTGCGTATCAACCAGCGTCCGACCATGGGTAGGATAAAGGAATACAGACAGTATTACATAGCACCTACCTACAAATACAGCAACATAGTGCTTCTGGATGTGTTGGACAATATGCTGGCAACCAAAAGCGACACCCGTACCCGTCATTTCGACATAGTCAACGTGACGCGTCAGATGCTGGGCAACTATTTCAGCGATCTTTACTTGGATTACGTAAGAGCGTATCGTGAGAAGAATTACAAGAAATTGCATGAGCTTGAGAAGACCATGACTTCAATCCTCGACGATACCGAAGCCATCCTGGCTTCAGAAAGCGCCTTCCTGGTAGGCCGCTGGATACGTGACGCCAGATCATTAGGTAATACTGACGAAGAAAAGGATTATTTCGAGAGCAACGCCCGCAACATCATCACCACTTGGGGTGAGGAGGACGCTTTGCTGAACGAATATGCCAGCCGTGCCTGGGCCGGCCTGACCGAGACTTACTACGCTTATCGCTGGAAGGAATTCTTCAAGGATGTGGATGCCGCCATAGAGGCTGGCGTCAACTTTAACGAGAAGGCTTACCATGACCGCATATGCAAATATGAAGGTCAGTGGTGGCGTGAACGCCTTGGCACCTTCAGCCCTGAGCCGACCGACAACGGAGTCGCTCTTGCCTTTGAAATAGCCCAGAAATACAGAGAAGAACTGGAAAAGAAATATCGTTGATACCATTATAATATCATATAAAATCTATGAAAAAATTATTATTGCTCTCAGTGTCATTGTTGCTTTTGGGTATTTGCAATGTATATTCCCAATCGAGCAACGAGCCTATCGTTATTGATAAGGCAACTATCGGTCATCGTTTTTATCATGGTGATCGCGAACTTAAAACTGTAAATCAAGTGAAAGCTGTTGTAGCCAATGACCAACTAGCTTTGGAAGAAGTGAAAAAGGCAACTGCTCCTGAGGTTTTCTCTTATATTTTTGCATTTGCAGGTGGTTTCATGATAGGATGGGAAATTGGAGGTTTGATTTGGGATAGATTTAATCCTTATGTCTTGGTCGGAGGAGTCGGTTTGGTCGGTGTCGCCTACGGTTTTGCGGCAATAGCTAACAACAAGATGTTTAAAGGCGTCCAGATTTATAACTCAAACCTGGAAACGACGGCCCATTCCAGCAATATTAAAGTGGATTTTGGAATTGTCCGCGGAGGTATAGGATTGACTATGACTTTCTAAGACCTGGATTAACGTCTTTCTAAAATATTGATGCCGTTATTGAGCGCGCATGAGTCAAGGCGTGCTCTGGTCGATTTGCTGAACAGCTTCAAGGCTTTATAGTCTTCGCGGTTGATTTGGTATTTCCTGCGGTTTGCCATGGCATCATTTGATGGCAGTATGTAATATTGATACAATCCGTCAATGGTGCCGCGGTACACCCAATATGGCAGATAATGACAGTCGGTAACCACGGTTTTATCGCCGGTTTTTCTTAAATCCAGCTCTATCATTATGCCGCCGTCAGTGTTGATTTTACGCTGATTGCTGACTAAATTACCCATGGAGTAGACCACTATTTCGGGGTAACGGTCGTTGTCGGGTATGGCGTCAACCGTGAAGTTCTGCACCACATGCGGATGACTTCCCATCACTGCGTCGCTGCCGTGTTCGAGCAGCCATTTTGCCAGATACTCCTGTTCGGCGCTCGACCGAGTGTCGTATTCTATACCCCAGTGTATCAGGGTGATGATGAAATCGTGACCTTCGGCCTTGGCTTTGTCAAGATCGCGCTGCATGGCTACAGTGTCGATATAGTTAACAATATTGGGTTCCTCTACCAGACGTCCGTTAGTGCCGCATGTATAATTCAACAGGGCCAGTTTTATACAATCAAGACATACTGTCATTGGATGGTTGTTGTCGTGTTCGATTTGGTTGATATATGTGCCAAGATGAGGTATACCGAGGCTGTCAAGAGCTTGTATGGTACTTTCTAAACCCTGTTTATCACGGTCGAGGCAATGGTTGTTGGCAGTGGTCATGATATCGAATCCGGCATCTTTTGCAGCTTGAGCCAAAGCTACAGGCGACGAGAACGTAGGATAGCCATTGTATGGCGGCCCTGCAAGTGTAACCTCGAGGTTGAGAATAGCCAAATCGGCACTGCTGACGTAGTCTTTGATGTAACGGAAGCAGGGAGTATAGTCGTATGTGCTGTCGCTTTGCAGGGCCGCCTGAATCTGTCTGTCATGACCCATGAGGTCGCCTGCAAAAATGATTTTCACATCCTGAGCCGGACACATCAGGGCAAAAACACCCCAAACCAAAGCCAGTAAAAAGAATTTTCTCATATACTTATTTCCATTTTGTTTTGGTGAACATTCCGGCGAAAGCCGTGAATACCACATAGAACGGATAAATAAACTCCAGAGGGAATATCCAGTATTTCAGTTTCTTCTGTTTCATGAAAGCCGTGATTCTCCTTATTATCGGGTAGTCGATAAGGGTCTTCATGATGACGTATAGCACGTAGAAACTCCATAAGACCGGATTGAAAAAGCCTCCCACAAAGAATGCCACGATGCTTAGGTTGAACAACAGGACTATGAGAGCGGTGGCTATGATTTTCCAGTTGGTGTAAGCCTTGGTTTTCGAAGTCCAGCGGCGGCGCTGACGGAAAAACGCCTTCAAAGTGGGCATGGTAGCAGTTTTCACTATCACTTCCTGATTTAGGAAGAAACTCACAGCCTTATTGCCGAAACGCTTCAAGAATCTCTCCATCAGGAACATGTCGTCACCCGAAGCTATGTTCATATCTGTGCGCTCGGCCTCCACTGCGATTGCGGCCTCGCGCTCATACATCATGTTGGCGCCGTTGCACATCACCGGCATCTCTATACCGGCAGAACCTGCAGTGCTGGCTATAAGGCTCAGATGCTCAAGCACTTGAAGCTTTTCAAACAAACTGTTGGCAGGCGATAGAAGCACCGGTCCGAGCAGCATCTTCAAATCTTTCTTCTCGTAGTAGGCAAGCATCTTCTCTATCCATTTTACAGGCAGCTCACAGTCGGCGTCCGTAACCATAATTATCTCATTTTCAGCAGCGTGCAAAGCTTGGCTTATGGCTTGTTTCTTGCCGTTGCCCTCAGCTTTCAAAAGTCTGATTTTCAAGTCGGGATGTGCAGCCGCAAACTTTTCGACTAAACCGTAAGTGTCGTCATCGGAATGGTCGTCTACCAAAACCACTTCAAAATCTTCTTTTTTATATGACTGATTATAAAGCGATTGTAATAATCTCTCTATGTTTTTGGCTTCGTTGCGGGCAGCTATCAAGACAGAGATTTTCTTAATCTTCCACAAAGTGGCGTCTTTGTTGTCACCTCTGGACAAAACCGACAATCCGTAAGTGAACGCTCCTATGCAAATCAGATAGAGCGCCGCGAATACCATAATGACATTCAGTATTACATGTAATGTTTCAAGACTCATAACTGCTTCTTATGAATTTTAGTTTTCTGATATAAAACAGGCCTATTATGGCCGGAATTGCCAAGTTGTAAAGCCAAAGCATGGTGCTGGCCGAAAACACCATCATGCTGAAGGCGGTGTTTATGCCCATCATAGCCAGCCATTTGTCGAAAACCGACACACAGACCGAGCCGCGAATGGCAATTTCCGTGATGGTGATAAAAGGAATGATGGTCATCAAAAAATAAGTCATCATGATAGGGACCATAGCCTCAAGGTAATTCAAAGGCACGTCGAATGCCCATATCAGAAGCACGAACTGCATTGAATAAACCAGATATTTTGCAATGGCAACCAACAGAATGTCGGCCAGTTCCTTATTCGAAAACTTACTGAAAACCTCCATATACTGCTCTGTCCTGGGACGCCATTTCTTTGGAATAATCCGCTGCAGATGTCTCAGAATATGGATATTGAAATATATCAGATAACCCAATACTATAATGATCACAAGCAAAGTCAGAAGATACCAGTATGCGCTCCACTTGAGGAAGAAAAAGCAGGCCACACTGCCCAAGCTCATGGTCACCAGCATCTGGGCTATGTTTCCCACAAAGGTGAGCATGGCCGCCTTGATACGGTTGCCCTGTTCGAGTATGAAAATACGTCCCAGAAAGTCACCGGTGCGGTTAGGGAACATCATTCCGGCTGTGATGCCGGTGAAAATAGCGACGAAAGCCTTGCGAAACCCTACGGTCTCCACAGGTTTTATTGATTTTTGCCATTTTATGGTCTCCAATGCCATATTGACCGGCATCAAGGCAAAGGCCAGCAACATCAGAAGTATGTTCTTGGTGGACGAAAACGAGAGTTTCACAGAGTACCACATCTCTGTAAGATTCTGATTCTTAATGATTTTCACGTAAAGAATCCAGCATCCCACCAGCACAATGAGAATTTTTATCGCCAGTTCGGCGATTTTCTTTATTTTTGCGTTATGGGAATTTTGACTCATTTTCAGACTGCAAAGATAATAAATTTTGAAAACTGAAAAAATAATATTAGGCATAGACCCGGGCACCATGGTGATGGGTTACGGTCTCATCCTTCAGAAAGGCAAGGAGTTGAGCATGCTGCGCATGGGCGTGCTGAAGCTGGGCAAACTCGACAACCAGGCACTCAAGCTGAGAAGGATATTCGAGCGCGTGCTTGAGATTATAGACGAGTATCATCCCGACGAGCTTGCCATTGAGGCTCCTTTCTTCGGCAAAAACGTGCAGTCCATGCTGAAACTGGGTCGCGCTCAAGGTGTGGCCATGGCCGCCGCCCTCTACCGCGACATCCCTATTTTTGAGTATTCGCCACGTAAAATCAAGCAGTCAATTACCGGCAACGGCGCCGCTTCCAAGGAACAGGTGGCTGCTATGGTTCAGAAACTCTGCAATTTCACCGAACATCCCGACTATCTAGATGCCACCGATGCCATGGCTGCTGCCGTCTGTCACAGCTTCCAAAACAAGCTCAACATCGTTGGAGGCACCGACGAGTCAAAGCTTCCGAAAATCCCAAAAGGAAAGAAAAACTTCTCCAGCTGGGAAGCTTATCTTCAACAGAATCCTGAAAAAAAAGTTTAGTAGTTTCTATTCTTCTACAATAACACTACTGATTCCTCAACTTTCTCCTTACCCTCGTAGAATTGTTTCATCAAGCCGTCCTTGTTGTCGTAAATCCAGGTGGCGACTTTCTCCGAAGTGGTATACAGAACTGAATTTTTACGTACTTTTTCGTCCAACACGTCTTTGATTCCAAAGAAGTCGAGAACAATGATCAACACTCCAATCAGCAGAAAACCTTTGGATACGCCGAAGACTATTCCGCCTATTTTATCGATAAATCCGAGGTTGATGGATTCTATAAGTTTGGCCAGCATACCACCAAGCCAGTTTATCAATATGGCCAAACCGATAAAGACTATCATAAAAGCTATAACCGCCAACCATTCCGGACTCACGTTTATGATCTTGCCGAGCATATTGCCTACCCATCCGGACAACACCATGGCTCCATAGATGCCGCCAAAGAATGCCGCAAGCGAGAAAGCCTCTCTGATAATACCGTTTCTAAAGCCTCCTATTGCAAAGAGAATCAGAATGATAGCGATGATTATGTCTAAGTAATTCATGATTTTTTGTGTTTTTTGAACCTTTTCGGGGTGTAAAATTACAACTTTTTAAAAAAAAGAGTACATTTTTTTATATTTTTATTATTTTTGTGCCTTAATTTTGGTTAAAAGTTGTCTTACGCAAAATAAAGAAGAACTATGAATTCCGAAGAAGCTGAAAAAGAAGAAAAGAAATCGCTGAATTTTATTGAAGCGAAAGTCGAGGAAGATTTGAAAAACGGCAAGAATGCCAAGCGCGTACAGACGCGTTTTCCTCCGGAGCCTAACGGATATCTCCACATCGGACACGCCAAGGCCATTTGTCTGGATTTCGGCATCGCCAAAAACTACGGAGGCGTCTGCAACCTGCGTTTTGACGACACCAACCCCACCAAGGAGAACATGGAATATGTCGACGCCATCAAGGAAGACATACAGTGGCTCGGTTACCAGTGGGGCAATGAGTACTACGCTTCAGATTACTTCCAGCAACTTTGGGATTTTGCAATAGAACTGATTAAACGCGGCAAGGCTTACATCGACGAGCAGAGTTCGGAGGAGATAGCTGCACAAAAGGGCAGTCCGACCCAGCCTGGTACCGAAAGCCCGTACCGCAACCGCCCGATTGAGGAGTCGTTGGAGCTTTTCAACAAGATGAATGCTGGCGAGATAGGCGAAGGCAAGATGGTGCTTCGCGCCAAGATAGACATGGCCAACCCTAACATGCACTTCCGCGATCCTATCATCTACCGTGTTGTAGACACTCCTCACCACCGCACTGGCACAAAGTGGCACGCCTACCCTATGTACGACTTCGCTCACGGACAGAGCGACTACTTTGAGGGTGTAACCCATTCGCTTTGCACACTGGAGTTCGTGGTGCACCGTCCGCTTTACGATTTGTTTGTCGACTGGCTCAAGGAAATCCGCGGTGAAGGCGACAATATGGACGACAACCGTCCGCGTCAGACCGAGTTCAACAAGCTGAATCTCAACTACACCTTGATGAGCAAACGCAACCTGCTCGTGTTGGTGAAAGAAGGCGTTGTCAACGGCTGGGACGACCCGCGTATGCCCACCATTTGCGGCTTCCGTCGCCGTGGCTACACTCCGGAGTCCATACACATGTTTATCGACAAGATTGGTTATACCACATACGACGCTTTGAATGATTTCGCTTTGCTAGAGAGTTCAATCCGTGAGGATTTGAACGCTCGCGCCACCCGTGTGGCAGCTGTGGTGAATCCTGTCAAGTTGGTCATAACCAACTATCCTGAAGGCCAAAGAGAGGAGCTGACAGCCATCAACAACCCTGAAGACGAGAGCGCAGGCAGCCATAACATCACCTTCAGCCGTGAACTGTGGATAGAGAAAGAAGACTTCATGGAATGCCCTCCGAACAAATATTTCCGCCTCACTCCAGGCAAGGAAGTGCGTCTGAAAAATGCCTATATCGTCAAATGCACAGGCTGCAAGAAGGACGAAAACGGCGAAGTGGTCGAGGTTTATGCCGAATACGACCCGATGACACGCAGCGGCATGCCTGACGCCAACCGTAAGGTGAAAGGCACCATACACTGGGTAAGCCAGGCACACTGCATCAAGGCTGAAGTCAGACTCTACGACCGTCTCTGGAACGTGGAGAACCCACGCGACGAGCTGGCACGCCTGCAGGATGAAGGCAACACCCCTATCGAGGCAATGAAGAAGATGATGAATCCTGACTCATTGGAAATCAGGGAAAACTGCTACGTCGAGGAATATCTCGCCGACGCGAAACCGCTCGATCACTTCCAGTTCCAGAGAATAGGATACTTCACAGTAGATAAAGACAGCACACCGGATCATCTGGTGTTCAACAGAACCGTCGGATTAAAAGACACTTGGTCAAAAACAAATTAACAAATCTATATATGAAAATTGATAAAGATTTTATTGAAGGCTTATACGAGGCTTTGCCGGAAGAGACAAGGCATTATCTCGATATAGCTATCGAAAAGATTGTTGAGGCAAAGAAAAGAGGCGGCAAAGTGGTTGTCGTGACAGGCTCGGGCCCAAACATACACGAAGGCGTTACCACTTTGATTGCAGAGTTCATCAGCAAAGGCTTAATTGACGGTGTCACTACAAGTTCAGCTGTCGTCTCTCATGAGATGGGCGGCGTTCTTGACAAGGTGAAACGTATCAACATCCACGACGTGGGTGAAGAGTTCCTCGACTTCGACAAGATGCCTCGCGGTGACATATTCGAGCTCACCGAACTCACTGACGCTCAATGGGCTGACCTTAAGAAAGAGATGATTATTGACGACGCTTTGGTACAGCGTTGCAATGAAAAGGAAGGCACTTGCATCATCAAAGCTGCCGCTAACATGGCATATCCTATGGGCTTGCGCAATGAGACATTTGCCGCCAGCATCATGGAGATTGCACACACCAAGCACGTTCCGTTTGAGGAAGTCGTTGGTTGGGGCTGCGATGAGCGTACCATGCTTGGAGCCGGCGTGCGTCACAATGTGCCGGTTCTGGTGAGTGTGCCTCAGCTTATAGGCGGCGGTCAGGTCGGTATCAGCATAGCCGACAGTATACCGGTGAGCGATAGAACGTTCCGCATCTCAAAGATGTTGGGCAGCGCCGATGTCATCATAGAGTCGGCAGTGGCATTGACACAGGAGATTCACGACGGTCCGTTTGAGACTTACACAGGTCACGGCATCTGGGCCTCTTGGAACGGCTATCCTACATACAGCCTCAAAGACAAGACCCTGATTCGTTTCGACCTCGACGAAAACCTCAAGAAAGCTTGGGATCTCGATAAGAAGTCAGGCGACGTTCAGGCTGCTATCGACAAGGGCTTGCCAAAGACAAAGATGTCGAAAATCCCGTTCAGAATGGAGATGTCGGCATTCTCACGTCTGGAGAAGTCGATCCCGGTTGTAGGCGACATAGGCGTGCTCTGGTCGGTGATGGCACTTAAGGTGTCGCAGGCTCTCAACATCGAGCTCGACTACATCAGCTATCCTCAGCAGACCGAGCCGGGCAAGGCAATGCGTGAGTGGATTGTCGACAACATCGACTATATGAAAATGGACAAAATTAAAGAATGGCTTCAGCGATAGCCGTCATTAAAAAATAAAAATTGCAAATTATGGAAAATACATCATCAGTAAGACTCTATAATCTTGGTTTTGACCAGGTTAAAACTTACATCTTCGCTACATTGTTCGTGGCCGGCAATATTGTTTTGCCTCAGCTTTGCCACCTCATCCCTAACGGCGGTCACATCTTCCTGCCTATCTATTTCTTCACTTTGATTGCCTCATACAAATATGGCATGAAGGTGGGTTTGATGACAGCTGTTTTGTCGCCAGTCATCAACAGTCTGCTTTTCGGAATGCCAATGCCGGCAGTTCTTCCAAGCATACTCATCAAGTCGATTTTCCTGGCAGTGTCAGCAGCTTGGATAGCTGAAAAGTCGAAGAAAGTGTCGCTTTGGACCATACTCGCAGTGGTTCTGGCATATCAGGTGGTAGGTTGCATGGTTGAATGGGCAATGACAGGCTCATTCATGGCCGGATTCGTAGATTTCCGTCTCGGAATCCCGGGAATGCTTATCCAGTGGATCGGCGGTTATCTGTTTCTTAAAAATGTCAGATGACTGAGTCATTAGAACAAGCGAAATCATTATTAACATCAACTGATTCCACTTTGGCAGTGGTTTCAGTTGATGATTTTTTCACCTCCAAGGAAAGGGGTGTGAAACCGCTTCTATATCTTCTTAAAGAGAAAAAAGGCTTACTCAAAGGCGCTTCCGTTGCCGACAAGGTCATCGGCAAGGCGGCGGCACTCCTCATGGCCCTCGGTGAAATCAAAGAGGTTCACACTTTGATAATCTCAGAACCTGCAATCAAAGTGTTTGAAAAGTACAATATCCCTTGTTTTTACGATAAAAAAGTCACCCGCATCGTAAACCGTGCGGGTGATGGTCTTTGTCCGATGGAAACGCTCTGTTTGGATGTTGAAAATCCGCAGGAAGCGTTTGACCGCATCACTTCACTTTAATGTCAAATCCAGACCAGTCGTTGCTTTCCGACAGTAAGTCGAAGTAATAACAGATGTTCTCCTCGGTGATTTTATCGCCGTTTACCGAAACAATCCTGTCACCGACCTTGAATGATTCATTGCCATCGATAAGTCGTGTCAAAATCTTCAATTTGCCATTATCGACAATGAGTTTGTAGCGGACAGCGTGAAATGGCTTAACCTCGTTGTTGACATGAGGCTTGGCATATAATTTAGGTGGATCTGACACCATAGAAATTATCCAGTCGAACTGCGAGATTGCCTTGAGTCCCATGTTGTTATGCGGAAGGTTTTTCACATAGATAATATCAGTCTCTTTATCAGCTTCAGCGATACTGAATCTTTCATTCGGGGCATCGACAAATCGCTGCTTGTTAGTCTGACCGTTAATACCAGTTCCGTACGAGCCCTCATATACATAATCATTCGTTTTGGGGTTTTCAACCCTTTGCTCACCTTTTAAAACAAAACCGGCGCGTCCGTTTCCAGTATCAAAGATGCATTTGTATTCCACCCCGTTGATTTGAGGATAAACCCACAGCACTCTTTGTTCATACGTGCACTTAACAGGAACAAATCCAGTGGTGTCAATGGGCTCTTTATAATTGACAAATCGTATCTCACTATTAGTGAAATCTAAAAATTCATGACCAATGTTT
>JAEEJS010000037.1 GCA_016282015.1 Bacteroidales bacterium | reverse complement strand
GACCAGGAAACTGTAGACAAGAGTACCGGCGCGCTCGAAAGCTTCGGCATCGTGTGGGAATTCAACATCATCTCTGCACACCGCACCCCGAATGCGACCGCGAAGAATGCGCGCGAAGCCGCCGGGCGAGGCCGCCAGGTCCTCATCGGTGTCGCAGGCCTCGCTGCAGCCCTCCCGGGCGTGCTCGCAGGGCACACCATCCTTCCCGTTATCGGTCTGCCCTGCGCCGGCGGCCCGCTCAACGGCGTCGATGCCCTGCACTCCATTGTGCAGATGCCCCCGGGAATCCCGGTGGCCACGGTCGGCATCGGCAACGGCAAGAACGCCGGTTACCTCGCCGCCCACATCGTCGCCATCGCAGACCCGGCTGTCCGCGAAAAGCTCGTTGCTTACCGCAAGGGCCTTGGGGACATCGAAGGCTAATTCAATGTGTTATGTGGAATGAGTGATGTGAAATGAAATGTTTCGCATCTCGCATTTCACATCTCACATAACACATCCGTTTATGCGTTTTTGTTCCGTACGTATTTTTGTTTTGCTAGCGGCATTTCTTGTGTCCGCGTCTTTTGCTGGCGAGCCGAACCTGCCCGAAGTCAAAGCTCCTTGGATGAAGGGTGAAAAGTTGACGTTTAGCCTTAGCTGGGGCTTTATTACGGCAGGTTATGCTACGCTTGAAGTCAAACCTATAGCAGATAACAAGACTGAGTTCCTGACTTTTGCAACAGGCAACAAGACCATCAACAAGATTTACCCAGTTGCTGATACCATCTATACTCGTGTGCGCAATAAGGGCTTGATGACAGAAGTTTTCCGCAAACAGCTTCATGAAGGAACATATCACAACAAATCTGTTATCAGGTTTGATCGCAAGGGCGAGAAAGCTTGGCTCTCTGATACGGTGTTTACGGATATGAAAACCCGTAAAGTTAAACGGTCGGCTGACACGGCAGTTGCTATCCAGGGAATGGAACACAGCATTATGTCGGCATTTTACTATGTGCGAACCATGCCTTTGGTAGTCGGTGATACGACCCGTTTTTCGGCAGTTAGCGGCAAAAAGAGGTACGAACTTAAGGTGGTGGTCCATGGTCGCGAAACGCTGAAGACCGATCTTGGCAAATTTCAGACGGTTAAGGTAGAGCCCATGCTGGATGGCGATGGCATTTTTAATTCCAAGGGCCGTATATTTATATGGTTTACCGATGATGATCGTCGGATTCCCGTTTTGATGGAGTGCGAGATAGCTTTGGGGTCTATAAAGGCCCGGCTGATAGAGCAAAAATAAGGGGAAATTTGGCAAAAAAATAGTCTTTTTGGCCTAAAATCAATAGATAAAGCAACTTTTACACTTGATAAATGGATAATCCCCGCTAAAAAAGTTATATTCCAAAGGTGATTTATAATCAGAGGCGTTATGCTAAAAAAAATGTGTTTGACTTTGTGCCTGACTGCGTTTCTTGCGTGGGCACAAGATGACGAATTTGACGATAGTGATTTTGTTTCTGCCGGCAATTCTGCTCCGGCTGCCGCAGCTCCGTCTGCATCTGAATCGGATGACGAATTTGATGATGCGGAGGATTCTTACGTAAGTCGTTCCAAGAAAGAAGATATGGAAGCTCGTAAGAAGTTCGAAGAAGATCAGCGCGCAGATGAATACGCAAATTCCCTGCGTCGTCGTGACTGGCTTAAAGATCGTTTGATGCTTGAAATTGGTATGGGTTCTCGTGCTCCATTCATGGGTGAAACCGGTATGGGTATGGGCTTTGGTGCTGGTGCGGAATACATCACCCGTTGGCATATTGGTGTGTATGGTTCCTTCGGTTTCTTGCCTAAGGGAACGGACAACGATTTTGACGATATTGAACTCGAGGGTGGCACGGGCTGGAAAGCGGGTATTAACTATTATCTCTTCCCCAAGAACCCGTTGCATTTGGGACTGTCCGTTTCTTACGGAACAGTTTATTTTGATCACGATGTGAAACCGAACGAAGATAACATTCGCCCTCTTATCAAGGTAAATGGTTTTCAGTTTGATGCTCTCATTACTTACCTGACTAATGAATGGTATTTCTTGCAGTTCTCTGTTGGTATGTACTACGCTCCGGAACTTACCAAGGCTAAGGAAGAGAGCATAAGCTACACCTTTGACAAGATCAATAAGGAATATGTGTCCAGAGTTGTTAATCCGGACGGCATGAGTAAGACCGGAATTGTGTTCGGTATTATGATTGGTTACGCCTTGCCTGAACTCTTCCCGGATGATACAGAAAAGCGTCGTCGTGAACGCGAAAAAGAACGCGAACGTTCTAGTAAATAAAAAAGAAGATGAGCCCACGAAAAAGTGGGCTTTCTTTTTACTATCTTTGCTGCATTCGCCTGTGTAGCTCAGTTTGGATAGAGTGCTTCCCTCCGAAGGAAGAGGTCATGCGTTCGACCACCGAGCAAGGCGAGAGAAGTGGACAAACTGGTTTGTCCATTTCCGAGCCGAGAGGTGGGTATTTAAATCGAAGATTT
>JAEEJS010000002.1 GCA_016282015.1 Bacteroidales bacterium | reverse complement strand
TCAGATGGACGGTGCTATCATCGTTGTCGCTGCAACAGACGGTCCTATGCCACAGACCCGTGAGCATATCTTGCTCGCCCGTCAGGTTGGGGTGCCACGCCTCGTTGTGTTCTTGAACAAGTGCGACCTTGTTTACGATGAAGAGCTTCTCGAACTCGTTGAGATGGAATTCCGCTACCTCCTCAGCAAATATTAATTCTACGGTGACAACACTCCTATCATCCGTGGTTCAGCTCTCGGCGCTTTGAACGGTGAGCCACAGTGGGAAGCAAAGATCGACGAACTCATGGACGCTTGCGATACATGGATTCCAGAACCAGAAAGAGCTGTTGATAAACCATTCTTGATGCCTATCGAGGACGTGTTCTCAATCACAGGTCGTGGTACAGTTGCTACAGGCCGTATCGAGACTGGTGTCATCAAAGTTGGTGATCCTGTTGATATTATCGGTATGGGTGCTGAAAAGCTCAAATCAACTGTTACTGGTGTTGAGATGTTCCGTAAGATTTTGGACGAAGGTGAAGCCGGCGATAACGCAGGTCTGCTCCTCCGTGGTATCGACAAGGACGAAATCCGCCGTGGTATGGTTATCGCGAAACCAGGTTCAATTAAGCCTCACAAACACTTCAAAGGTGAAGTTTACGTCCTTTCAAAGGAAGAAGGCGGTCGTCACACCCCATTCAGAAACAAATATCGTCCTCAGTTCTACTTCAGAACAACTGACGTTACCGGTGAAATCACACTCCCAGAGGGTATGGAAATGGTTATGCCAGGTGACCACGTCACAATCGAAGTGAACTTGATCTCTGAGATCGCTATGGATAAAGGTCTCCGCTTCGCTATCCGTGAGGGTGGCAGAACAGTGGGTTCAGGCCAGGTCACAGAAATCATTGACGACTAAGAATAACTGAAAGAGTGCCCCTAACACGGGCACTCTGACACACAGGCGTAGCTCAGTTGGTAGAGCGGTGGTCTCCAAAACCACGTGTCGAGAGTTCGAGTCTTTCCGCCTGTGCTAATAAAGAAAAACAGTTCAAACAAAATGAAAAAGTTCATAAACTACGTAAAAGAATGTTACAACGAGTTGGTAAACAAGGTGACTTGGCCAACTTGGAAAGAACTCCAAAGTAGTGCTGTCGTCGTATCCATTGCTTCCCTTATCATCGCTTTAGTGGTGTACTTGATGGATAAGTCTTTTGAAACCTTGCTGGAGGCGTTCTATCGCATCTTCTAACAAGGAAATGTTTGATCTAAAAAATCATCATTCAACTACTTTATTAAATCACAGATAAGATGAGTGAGCAGAACGAAAAGAAATGGTATGTGATTCGCGCGATAAGCGGCAAAGAGAAAAAAGTTAAAGAATATCTCGATGCTGAATTGTCACGCAATGCCGCATTACAGGATCTGATTTCACAAGTTTTGATTCCGACTGAGAAAGTCTATTCGGTGAGAAACGGTAAGAAAGTCAGCAAGGAGAGAAACTATCTCCCCGGCTACGTTCTCATTGAGGCAACTCTCGACGCCGAAGTCAAGCATCTTATCAAGGAAACACCTAATGTGCTGGGATTCCTCGGTACACGCGGTGGTGAACCTGATCCGCTCCGTCCATCGGAAGTCAGCCGTATCTTAGGAAAGGTCGACGAGATGACAGAGGCAGGCGAGGGCTCAGAGCTTGAGTTCATAGTAGGCGAGACTGTGACGGTCAACGACGGACCGTTCTCCAGTTTCAGTGGCATTATCGAAGAAGTCAACGATGAGAAGAAAAAGCTCAAAGTTATGGTGAAGATCTTCGGTCGTAAAACACCTCTTGAACTCAGTTACTTCCAAGTGAAGAGAGAGAGTTAAGAATAATGGTTAGTGTTTTCATTTAACTTTTTATAAGAAAATCAAATGAAAGAAGTAAGCGGATTAATTAAACTGCAAATCAAAGGAGGAGCCGCTAATCCTGCACCACCAGTCGGACCGGCATTAGGTTCGAAAGGTGTGAACATCATGGAATTTTGCAAACAGTTCAACGCTCGTACCCAGGACCAGGCCGGCAAAGTGTTGCCAGTCATCATTACAGTCTATAAGGACAAGAGCTTTGACTTCGTTGTAAAAGCATCTCCAGTAGCTGTCTCCGTACTCGAGGCTGCCAAAGTCGCCAAGGGTTCAAAAGAACCTAACCGTTCAAAGGTCGGTTCAATCACTTGGGACGCTGTCCGTGCAATCGCTGAAAACAAGATGAAGGACTTGAACTGCTTCACCATTGAATCAGCCATGAGCATGGTCGCCGGCACAGCCCGAAGCATGGGTGTCAAGATTACAGGCGAATCACCTTTAAAAAAAGACTAAGTCTTTAAGCATTTGTAGAACAAAAAAGAAAATTAAAAATGGCAAAAGTATCTAAAAACAGAAAAGAAGCTTTAGCTAAGTTCGACAAAAGCAAGGCCTACTCCTTGACAGAAGCTGTTGATATCGTGAAACAAATCACCTACACCAAGTTCGATGCATCTGTTGATATCAACGTACGTTTGGGTGTCGACCCGCGTAAAGCGAACCAGATGGTTCGTGGCAGCGTGACACTCCCTCACGGAACAGGTAAAGTTGTTCGCGTGTTGGCATTATGTACGCCAGATAAGGAACAGGAAGCAAAGGACGCCGGTGCGGATTTCGTCGGATTTGAGGAATATGTCCAGAAAATCAAAGACGGTTGGACCGATGTCGATGTAATTATCACTATGCCTTCGTTGATGCCGAAAGTCGGTGCTCTCGGACGTATCCTCGGTCCCCGTGGATTGATGCCGAACCCGAAAACCGGTACAGTGACGATGGAAATTGGTAAAGCTGTTAAGGAAGTGAAAGCGGGTAAGATTGATTTCAAAGTCGACAAGTACGGAATCATCGACTCGCCGGTCGCTAAAGTGAGCTTCCCTGCTGAAAAGATTTATGAGAACGCGAAGGAAATCCTTCAGATGATCATCAAATTGAAACCAGCAGCAGCTAAAGGTACTTACATCAAGAGTATCTACCTCTCAAGTACAATGAGTCCGGGTGTTCAAGTGGACGTGAAATCAGTAGCCAACTAAACCCTTAAATAAGTATTGACATGAGAAAAGAAGATAAAGACGTTATCATTAACTCGATAGTGGACCAGTTGACAGCATGTCCTAACTTCTACTTGACAGACATCGAGGCTCTGAACGCCGAGAAGACCAGTCAGTTGAGAAGACAGTGCTTCAACAGCCAGGTCAAGCTTGTTGTGGTTAAGAACGCATTACTGAAGAAAGCCATGCAGAAGACTGGTAAAGATTACGGTGATCTTTACGATGTCTGCAAAGGCACGACAGCAATGATGTTGTCAGAAAATGGCAACGCCCCTGCAAAGCTTATCAAGAAGTTCCGCAAGACCAGCGACAAGCCGATTCTGAAAGGTGCTTATATTGAAGAGTGCGTTTACATCGGCGACAATATGGTTGACACATTGTGCAGCATCAAGTCGAAGAACGAACTCATTGCGGACGTTATCGCATTGCTCCAGTCACCAGCCAAGAACGTTATCAGCGCTCTTCAGAGTGGTGGCAACAAGCTCAGCGGTATTGTGAAGACCTTATCCGAGAGACCGGAATAATTCAGAATGATTATCATTCACAGCAAAGATTAAGAAAAATAAAAAATAATTGTATAACAAATAAAAACGTAAAAAAATGGCAGATTTAAAAGCTTTTGCTGAACAATTAGTGAACCTCACAGTGAAAGAGGTTAATGAACTCGCAGCAATTTTGAAAGAAGAGTACGGTATTGAACCGGCCGCAGCAGCAGTTGCAGTAGCAGCTCCAGCAGCAGGTGGTGATGCCGCTCCAGCAGCAGAAGAGAAGACTTCATTCGACGTCATTCTCAAATCAGCAGGTGCTCAGAAGCTCGCAGTTGTGAAGCTCGTCAAAGACTTGGCAAGCCTCGGACTGAAGGAAGCTAAAGACCTCGTCGACGCTGCTCCTAAAGCTGTTAAAGAAGGCGTTAGCAAGGAAGAAGCCAATGCACTTAAGACCCAACTCGAGGGTGCCGGTGCAGAGGTCGAAATTAAATAAGTTTAATTTCCTGCGACAAACAGGCTACAAATACCTCAGCCCCTACTTGAAAATAGGGGTTGAGGTTTGTGCCTATATTGTGTCGTATACGGTCGTCTTTATATATTAATAGCTTTTAGTAACAATTAAAACATAAACACTTTGGCAGACATTAAATTAGAAAGAATCAGTTTCGCGTCAATAAAGAAACCTTTTGACTATCCTGATTTCCTGGATATCCAGCTGAAGTCGTTCCGTGACTTTTTCCAGCTTGAGACAAATCCTGACAACAGGAAGAACGAAGGTTTGTTCAAGGTATTTGCGGAGAACTTCCCGATTACCGACGCCAGAAACAACTTTGTACTCGAGTTCCTCGACTATTACATCGACGCTCCGCAGTACACCATCGCCGAATGCATTGAACGTGGCTTGAGCTATTGTGTGAGACTCAAGGCTAAATTGAAACTCTCCTGCAACGATGAGGAGCACGAGGATTTCGAGACAGTCGTCCAAGACGTGTATCTGGGCCTGATTCCATACATGACTCCACAGGGTACCTTCGTCATCAACGGTGCCGAGCGCGTGGTGGTGTCACAGTTGCACCGTTCGCCGGGCGTTTTCTTCGGCTCAAGCGTGCACACCAACGGAACGACGCTGTATTCAGCCCGTATCATCCCGTTCAAGGGCTCATGGATGGAGTTCTCAACCGACATCAGCAACGTGATGTATGCCTACATCGACCGCAAGAAGAAATTGCCAATCACAACACTGCTCCGCGCTATCGGATACGAAAGCGATAAGGATATCCTGGACATCTTCAACCTCGCAGAGGAAATCAAGGTGACCAAGAGCGGATTGAAGAGAGTGTTGGGCCGCCGTCTTGCTGCAAAGGTGCTGCATTCTTGGTATGAAGACTTCATCAACGAAGAGACAGGTGAGGTGGTGACCATCGAGCGTAATGAGATCATCATCGAACGCGGCGTGATACTCGAGAGCGAGCACATCGAAAAGATAATTGAAAAGGGCGTAAAGACCATTCTTCTTGACCGTGAAGAAATCAACACTAACGACTACGCCATCATTTTCAACACGTTGCAAAAGGATACAACAAACTCGGAGAAAGACGCTGTGGAATACATCTACCGTCAGTTGCGTAACGCCGAACCGCCAGATGAGGAAACGGCTCGCGACATGATCAGAAAGTTGTTCTTCTCCGATAAACGTTATGACCTCGGCGAAGTGGGACGTTACCGTATCAACCGCAAGCTCGGTTTGAACATCCCAGAAGACGTCAAGGTTCTGACAAATGAAGACATAATCGCCATTATCAAGTACTTGATCGAGTTGTCAAACAGCCACGCTGAAGTGGACGATATAGACCACTTGAGCAACCGTCGTATCAGGACTGTGGGCGAGCAGCTCTACGCTCAGTTCGGCGTGGGCTTAGCCCGTATGGCGAGAACAATACGCGAGCGTATGAACGTCCGCGACAACGAGTCGTTCACTCCAACCGACCTCATCAACGCCAAAACATTGTCGTCGGTTATCAACTCATTCTTCGGAACGAACCAGCTGTCGCAGTTCATGGACCAGACCAACCCGTTGTCGGAGTTGACACACAAACGTCGTATCTCCGCTCTCGGTCCTGGCGGTATCTCACGTGACCGTGCCGGTTTCGAAGTGCGTGACGTTCACTACACACACTACGGCCGTCTGTGCACCATCGAGACACCTGAAGGTCCTAACATCGGTCTTATCTCATCACTCTGCGTATTCGCAAAGATCAACAACCTCGGATTTATCGAGACTCCTTACCGTGAGGTGAAGGACGGCAATGTCGATTTCGTCAATCCGCCAGTCTATCTCACAGCAGAGGAGGAAGACAATAAGATTATCGCTCAGGCCTGCACGGCCATGGACGACGAAGGTCACATCACAGAAGAGATGCTGAAAGCCCGTTACGTGGCTGACTATCCTATCGTCACTCCAGACCAGCTCGACCTCATTGACGTGGCACCTAACCAGATGTCGTCAGTGGCTGCTTCATTGATTCCGTTCTTGGAGCACGACGACGCTAACCGTGCCTTGATGGGTTCGAACATGATGCGTCAGGCAGTGCCGCTGATGTCACCTGAGGCTCCTATAGTTGGAACCGGCATCGAGCACTATGTGGCCAGAGATTCACGTACACTGGTCGAAGCAGAAGGCGACGGTGAAGTCATCTTTGTTGATTCTACAAAGATCACCATCAAGTACGACCGTACCGACAAGGAGCGTCTCGTAAGTTTCGATGATGACGTGAAGACATATAACCTTATTAAATATATAAGAACTAACCAGAGCACCAGCATCAACCAGAAGCCTATCGTAAGAAAAGGCCAGAGAGTGACTAAGGGTCAGATCCTGACAGAAGGTTACGCCACACAGGGCGGCGACCTCGCCTTGGGACGCAACCTTAAGGTCGCATTCATGCCTTGGAAAGGTTACAACTATGAGGATGCTATCGTTATTTCAGAAAAGATCGTTAAGGAAGACCTCTTCACCTCAATTCACATTGAGGAATTCACCCTTGAGGTGCGCGACACCAAACGCGGTTTGGAAGAGTTGACCAACGATATCCCGAACGTGAGTGCCGACGCCACAAAGGATCTGGACGAGAACGGTCTTATCCGCGTGGGTGCCGACGTGAAGGAGGGAGATATATTAATAGGTAAGATCACTCCTAAGGGTGAGACTGATCCGACACCGGAAGAGAAGCTGTTGCGTGCTATCTTCGGCGACAAGGCCGGCGATGTGAAGAACGCCTCTCTGAAGGCTGGTCCTTCGATGAAGGGTGTCGTCATCGGCAAGCGTCTCTTCTCAAGAGTTGTTAAAGACCGTAAAGCCAAGTCGAAAGACAAGGACATTCTGGCTGAACTCGATGCCGAATGCCAGAAAGAGCTCGACGCCCTGAAGGCTCGCATGATGGAGAAGCTGATGTCTATGCTTAACGGCCGCACATCAACAGGTGTGTACAACAACTTCAAGGAGACTCTCATTCCTAAGAAGGTGAAATTCACCCAGAAGGCGTTATCTCAGTTGGACTACATGAACGTTAACCCGTACAAGTGGACTACCGATGCAGAGATCAACGACTGCATAGTGAAGCTGGTGAATAATTACAACATCAAGTGCAAGGAAATCAACGGTGTTTACAGCCGTAAGAAGAACGTAGCCAGCGTAGGCGACGAGTTGCCTAACGGTATAGTTCAGATGGCAAAGGTTTACGTGGCTCAGAAACGTAAGCTGAACATCGGTGATAAGATGGCAGGCCGTCACGGTAACAAAGGTATCGTGTCGCGTATAGTACGTGAAGAAGACATGCCGTTCCTCGAGGACGGAACCCCGGTCGACATTGTGTTGAACCCGTTGGGCGTGCCTTCACGTATGAACCTCGGTCAGATTTACGAGACAGTGCTCGGTTGGGCCGGTCACGAACTCGGACTGAAGTTCGCCACACCTATCTTCGACGGTGCCACATTGGACGAGATCAACGAATATATGAAGCAGGCAGGTCTGCCGGAGAACGGTAGAGTGCAGCTTTACGACGGCGAAACAGGCGAACCTTTCGATCAGCAGGCAACAGTGGGTTACATCTACATGCTGAAACTGCACCACATGGTCGACGATAAGATGCACGCCCGTTCAATCGGACCATACTCGTTGATTACACAGCAGCCTCTCGGTGGTAAAGCCCAGTTCGGCGGACAGCGTTTCGGTGAAATGGAGGTTTGGGCACTCGAGGCATTCGGCGCAAGTAACGTGCTGCAGGAGATCTTGACAGTGAAGTCTGACGATGTGGTAGGCCGTGCAAAGGCATACGAATCAATCGTCAAGGGCGAGAACATGCCAACACCTGGTATCCCTGAGTCGTTCAACGTGTTGGTGCACGAGCTGCGCGGTCTCGGACTTGAAATTACGTTTGAATAAAAAAGCTCTTAATTTTGTAAATCTATGGCTTTAACAAAGAATAACACAATAAACAGCAACTTTTCAAAGATTACCATCAGCTTGGCATCGCCGGAGAGTATCTCCGACCGTTCATACGGTGAGGTGCTGAAGCCTGAGACAATAAACTACCGCACTTACAAACCTGAGCGCGACGGTTTATTCTGCGAGAGAATCTTTGGACCTGTGAAAGACTGGGAGTGCCACTGCGGTAAATACAAACGTATCCGTTACAAGAACATCGTTTGCGACCGTTGCGGCGTGGAAGTCACAGAGAAGAAAGTCAGACGTGAGCGTACAGGACACATCCAACTGGTGGTGCCGGTGGCCCATATCTGGTATTTCCGCTCGCTTCCTAACAAAATCGGAGCTTTGCTTGGTCTTCCAACCAAGAAACTCGACAGCATCATTTATTACGAGCGTTATGTTGTCATTCAACCAGGTTTGGCTGAGGAAAAGGGCCTGAAGAGACTTGACCTCCTCTCAGAAGAGGAGTATCTCGACATACTTGACAGCCTCCCGATTGAAAACCAGCATCTGCCGAATGAAGATCCTCAGAAGTTCGTCGCCAAGATGGGCGCTGAGGCTATATACGACTTACTGCTTCAGATCGACCTTGAGAAAGAGGCCGACGAGTTGCGCGACAAGGCTCACAAAGAGACTTCACAGCAGCGTAAGACCGAAGCTTTGAAGCGCTTGCAGGTATTTGAGGCATTCCGCGAGGCTAACCGTCATATCGAGAACCGTCCTGAATGGATGATTCTGAAGGTTATCCCGGTCATTCCTCCGGAGCTCAGACCTCTGGTGCCGCTCGATGGCGGACGTTTCGCAACATCAGACTTGAACGACCTTTACCGTCGTGTCATCATCCGTAACAACCGTTTGAAGAGACTTATCGAAATCAAGGCTCCGGATGTGATTATGCGTAACGAGAAGCGTATGCTTCAGGAAGCTGTCGACTCATTGTTGGACAACTCACGTAAGTCAAGTGCGGTGAAGACCGATTCAAACCGTCCGCTTAAGTCATTGAGCGACAGCTTGAAAGGTAAGCAGGGACGTTTCCGTCAGAACTTGCTCGGTAAACGTGTCGACTACTCAGGCCGTTCGGTTATCGTGGTCGGTCCGGATTTGAACATGAACGAGTGCGGTCTCCCGAAAGACATGGCAGCTGAGCTTTACAAACCGTTCGTCATCCGTAAGATGATTGAAAGAGGTATTGTGAAGACAGTGAAGTCGGCTAAGAAGATTGTCGACCGTAAGGACCCTGTCGTATGGGACATCCTTGAAAATATCTTGAAAGGTCACCCGATTCTGTTGAACCGTGCTCCTACACTGCACCGTCTGGGTATCCAGGCCTTCCAGCCTAAGTTGGTTGAAGGTAAGGCAATCCGTCTGCACCCATTGGTATGTACAGCTTTCAACGCTGACTTCGATGGTGACCAGATGGCTGTGCATTTGCCACTCGGCAATGCGGCAATACTGGAAGCTCAGATCCTGATGCTCGCATCACACAATATCCTTAACCCTGCCAACGGAGCTCCTATCACGGTGCCTTCACAAGACATGGTTTTGGGTCTGTATTATATCACCAAACCGCGTAAGAGCACTCCAGAGCACATAGTGAAAGGCGAGGGCAAGAAGTTCTATTCTCCTGAAGAGGTTATCATAGCCTACAACGAGAAGAAAGTCGATATGCACGCCATTATCTATGTGAAGGTTCCGGTCCGTAAGGAAGACGGTTCCATAGTGGAGGAGATGGTGGAAACCACAGTCGGACGCGTCAAATTCAACGAGGTGGTGCCGAAGGGATTCGGTTACATCAACCGCCTGTTGAACAAGAAGACCCTGCGTGACATCATCGGTGAAATGGTGAAGCTCCTCGGTACAGCTGTTACAACCAAGTTCTTGGACGATATCAAGAATATGGGTTACTACATGGCTTACAAAGGCGGTTTGTCGTTCAACCTCGGCAACGTGCTGATCCCTTCAGTCAAGGAAGAGTTGATCCGTCAGGCTAACGAGGAAGTGAATGGCATCCGTGAGGAATATAACATGGGTTTCATCACAGGAAACGAACGTTACAACAAGATTATCGATATTTGGGGTCACGTGGTGACCAAACTTACCGACGAGGTTATGAAGCTGTTGCCTCAGGACGACCAGGGATTCAACCCGGTTTACATGATGCTGGATTCTGGAGCTCGTGGTAGTAAGGAGCAGATCCGTCAGCTTTGCGGTATGAGAGGTCTTATGGCAAAACCGCAGAAGACCACAGCGGCCGGCGGTGCTGAAATCATCGAGAACCCTATTCTTTCGAACTTCAAGGAAGGTCTGTCAGTGTTGGAGTACTTCATTTCAACACACGGTGCCCGTAAGGGTTTGGCCGATACCGCTTTGAAGACCGCTGACGCTGGTTATCTGACCCGTCGTCTGGTCGACGTCGCTCACGATGTCATCATCACTGAGAAAGACTGCGGTACCTTGAGAGGCTTGTCAATCGGCGCTCTGAAACGTGGTAAGGAAATCGTCGAGTCATTGTACGACCGTATCCTCGGCCGTGTGGCTCTGCACGACATCTTCCATCCACAGACAGGCGAGTTGCTCTGCAACGGCGGCGATGAAATCACTGAGGATATCGCAAAGAGAATCTGCGATTCACCTCTGAAAGACCAGACTATCGAAATCCGTTCCGTGTTGACCTGCGAGTCGAAACACGGTGTGTGCGCCAACTGCTACGGCCGCAACCTGTCATCAGGCAAACTGGTGCAGCGCGGCGAGGCTGTGGGTGTCATCGCGGCACAGTCAATCGGTGAGCCTGGTACACAGTTGACACTGCGTACCTTCCACCAAGGTGGTACTGCTTCGAGCACATCAGAAGACTCAATGATCAAGGCTGATTACAGCGGTAGAATGATTATCAATGACTTGCGTGCTGTCGATTATACAGATAACGACGGTAACAAGTACCAGGTGGTCGTGAGCCGTGCATCTGAGATGAAGATTTTGGACCACAACACAGGCGTGGCTCTGGTTACAGAGAACATCCCTTACGGTTCGAAACTCTACATCCCGGCTGGCAGCGACGTCAACCAGGGCGATATCATCTGCGAATGGGATAAGTATAACTCACTCATCATTTCGGAATATGACGGTAAAGTCCGTTTCGACAACATCGTCGAGAACGTCACCTTCCGTAACGAATCGGATGAGCAGACAGGATACAACGAGCGTGTTATCATCGAAGGACGTAAGTTCTCAAAGAACCCGTCTATTGCTATCCTTGACAAACATGGCGAGGTCATCAAGGCATACGACTTGCCTGTTGGCGCTCACATCATGGTTGAGGACGGTGCAGCCATCAAGGCTGGTGATGTCATGACCAAGAAACCGCGTGCTACAGGAGGTCTGGGCGATATTACCGGCGGTCTGCCGCGTGTCACTGAGCTCTTTGAGGCCCGTAACTCTTCAGAACCTGCCATCGTCTCTGAAATCGACGGTGAGGTCTCGTTCGAGAAGAAACTGGTCCGTGGTAACCGTGTTATCGTCGTCACTTCCAAGACAGGTGAGGTTAAGAAGTATCTCATCCCGACCACTAAGGAAGTACTCGCTTCTGAAAACGACTACGTGAAAGCCGGACAGCCATTGTCGGAAGGTGCCATCACACCGGCCAACATCTTGGCTATCGAAGGACCTATGAAGGTTCAGGAATACATCGTCAACAACGTTCAGGAAGTGTATCGTTCACAGGGCGTGACCATCAACGGTAAGCACTTTGAAGTCATTGTGCGCCAGATGATGCGTAAGGTTGAAATCGACGATCCGGGTGATACAGGATTCCTTGAGGGCGAACTGGTCAACAAGATCGCATTCCAGGATGCCAACGACGATATCTTCGGCAAGGTGGTTGTCACCGACGCCGGCGATTCAGAGGCATTACATATCGGACAGATTATTTCGGCAAGAAAACTGCGTGATGAGAACTCAGCTCTGCGCCGTCGCGACCTTAAGCTTGTTGAAGCCCGCGACGCACAGCCGGCCACAGCACACCAGGTGCTTCAGGGTATCACACGTGCTGCATTGCAGACTGACAGCTTCATCTCGGCAGCCTCCTTCCAGGAGACAACCAAGGTGTTGACACAGGCCGCTATCAGCGCTAAGACCGATTACCTCGAAGGTATGAAGGAAAACGTCATCGTGGGTCACAAGATTCCTGCCGGAACAGGTTTGCGCGAATACGACGATCTGATTGTCGGTTCGAAGGAAGACATGCAGCCGGAAGTGGTTACAGTCGAAACAGAACCTGTAGAGGCGTAATTAGTCATTAGCCATTAGCCGTTAGCTATTAGCCATTAGTATTATTCTTCCGCAAGAATTTCCTAATGGCTAATGGCTGGTAGCTAATGGCTTTTTAAATAAATAGAATTATGGAAAACAACAACAAAAAACAGCTTAACATCGACATTGCTGAGAATGTGGCAGAAGGTATTTATTCAAATTTGGCCATTATCAGCCATTCTCCAACAGAATTTGTACTTGACTTCGCTCAGATTATGCCGGCAGTGCAGAAAGCCAAGGTGCGCTCACGCGTCATATTGACACCTCAGCACGCCAAGAGACTTTTCAGAGCTTTGGCCGACAATATCAACAAATACGAACAGAACTTCGGTCCAATCAAGGACATCAACGACGTTGCGGCTCCATTCACAATGGGGAGCGCTGGAGAGGCATAAAAAAAAAGCCTGCCGATCGGCAGGCTTTTTTAATTTATATAAACTCCAGCTTATCCTGTGTTGTGTTCTTCTCGCAATAGTGGCAATGCAGCTTGATGGCGCCGTCAGCGTCCTTGATTACTGTGAATTTGGTCGGAACATCGTGTTCCTTATTGGTAACGCAGTTGGGGTTGAAGCATTTCACTATGTGCTCAATGCTGTCGGGAATGGTAACCATTTGTTTTCTAATAACCTCGTAATCCTTGATTTCAATGATTGAGGCAGTAGGAGCGACCAAGCCGATTTTGTTATAGTCTTCAGGTTCAAAATACTTGTTTGACACTTTTATGAAACCTTTGGTGCCGTATTTCTTACTTTCGACGTTGGTTCCGAAATAAACAGGAGTGCTTACTTTGTCAAGTCCGAGAATCTTGACGACTTGGAACACCTTGTCGGCTGGTATATGGTCGATGACTGTGCCGTTTTCGATGGCAGACACAACTAATTCTTTTCTCTTTTCCATGATAATTCTCTTTTTATTTTAAACCTAAGATTGTGGCAATCAAGGCCTCACGGGCGTAAACACCGTTCTGGGCCTGCTGGAAGTAGTAAGCCTTCGGGTTGGCGTCTACATCAACATGGATTTCGTTGACGCGCGGAAGCGGATGCAGCACGCGGCAGTTAGGCTTTGAATTGGCAAGCATAGCGTTGCGCAATACGTATGAATTCTTCACTTTCTCGTATTCTTCAGGATCTGGGAAGCGTTCGCGCTGTATACGTGTCATGTAGATGATATCTGAATGCGGAATGGCTTCTTCGAGGTCTGTATACTGATGATATTCAAGGTGTTTGTCTTTGATGTGCTGTTTTACAACACTTGGCAGCTTGAGCTCGACAGGGGAGACCAGGTTGAACTTGGCGTTGAAGTTGCACATGGCTTCCACCAGGCTATGCACTGTGCGGCCGTATTTGAGGTCGCCCACCAGAGTGATTTCAAGATTTTCGAGAGTTCCCTGGGTTTTGCGGATGCTGTAGAGGTCGAGCATGCACTGTGTGGGGTGCTGGTTGGCACCGTCACCTGCGTTGATGACCGGCACTTTTGAAACTTCTGATGCAAAGCGGGCTGAACCTTCGATAGGGTTACGCATGACGATAAGGTCGGCGTAGCTTGCCACCATGGTGATGGTGTCGGCCAGAGATTCACCTTTCTGCACGCTGGTGCCGGCTGTACTGCTGAAACCGATGACATTGCCGCCGAGCAGCTGGATGGCTGTCTCGAAGCTGAGTCGTGTACGGGTTGACGGCTCGAAGAACAATGAGGCTATGATGCGGCCGTTCAGAAGGTTCTGGTGCGGGTTGCGCTCAAAATCCTCGGCTACGTCGAGCACATGGCAGATCTCCTCAGGAGTGTAGTCGCTGATAGAAATCAGACTGCGATTTTTCAATGATATGGACATTTTATTTAAGATTAATTTGATTGATAATTATATGTTTTCCACGCAAAAAAAATGACGGCTTCAAAATGCCGTCAGCTGATAAATAAAGATGAAGAGTTGAGGAATTGCTTCCTTTGGTAACGTCATTTTGACGCGAATCCGATAACGTTTTTACTACTATCATCGGATTGCAAAATTACGACAAAAAATCGTAGCAGGGTATAAAAAATTAATATTTTTTTTAAACAAAGATATTAACAATGGGGGAATGAGAGTGAAATCGGGCTATACCTGGGAATTGGCAGCAAAGTGGGGGTGAATAGGATAAAATGTTAAAAAATTTTAACATAAAATGCGAAAATATGAATTTATGTTAACGAAATTTTACAAAAAAGTACTTGACAAATCGAAAAATTAACTATATTTTTGCAATGTCAGAACTTAACTTAATCACATGAAAAAGACAGAGCTAAAATTGATTTGTTTTAGTCTGCGGTCTGTGCGCAAGTGATCGCAGACGTTGATTGCCAATAGAATGGCTTCCCATTGCGTATTTACAAATCAAAATTTATCATTTAAAACAATGAATTTATGAAACAAAAAATTATTAAAAAATCAGCAGTATCTATTATTGCGACTGCGGCCCTTATGGTATGTTTGGCTGCATGTAAAAAAGACTTTGTCCCACCTACTTATAATACGCCCCCTGACGACATTCCCGAGTATACTGCAGAAGCGCGTGCCGTGGTCGGTCGTATCAAGAAATTTGAGGCTAAGATAGCCGATAAGGAGAATCTGATGCGAAGCTCAGAGGGTATGCCATTGGATAGCGTGATATGGAATATAGAATCGTTGTTCAATGTCTCGTATACGTTTCCGGACAGAAAGTATTTGGAAACGGTCAAGCAGGAGCTGAGTTTTACGGTTTCACTGAATGCCGATAACGAAGTTCTTTTGAGAGATGTGGCTGTTTTGTATGAAGAGGTGATAGGGGCGGTAAGGCAAGCCTATGCCAACGACGGTATTAGTGCCAACAAATCGCTAATGGCTGTTGTAGTTGAGAAAGGCGAGATATATGGAAGCTCTGCCGAGATCATAATTTATGTCATATCAGGCCGGGTAATGGTTGAAGTTACATCCGCCAATTTGACGCACGGACCTTTTGGCCCTGGGGACGAATGGTATTATGGAGAATATGGCGGTACTTGTGACGATCCTTCTGTTTGGGGTGATGCCGCAGAAATAATTGAAGACACCATTAATTATTATTGGGGAGGGTCACCGGTGCCTCAGACGGGGTTCAGGTCGATGAATGTGAATATGACCAGAGTCATTCTTGACGGCAATGAATTTCTTGACGATGAAGGCATTCCGTACATTTATTTTTATACATTGAATGACAACCCGCCTTTATGCCTTAATGACAGTCTGCTAAACTATTACTATTACAGGGAATTGGAGGTGATTCTGCATCTTGTTCCGACAACTTCCCCTTATATGGAGAGGATGCCGCCACAACCGGCGTTTTTGGAAGTTGATATCATTGGAATGATGAATCATGTAATTAACACTACTTGCCTGCAACATAAAAACTACATCATCTATTGCAGCAAATGGGCCGTTCCGGTACATATATTGGGGCCGGCTAGAGATTTGCTGGGTTAATTAAAAAAATCAAAAAATTGTCATCATGAAAAAATTATTAGTCGTGGCATTGTGCCTTTTAGCCGGTAATATGTTGGCGCAACAATGGAAGATAGAATATCCTGTAGCTGAAGGAGTGGTTCTACTAGGAGGTTGCGGCAATGATTCTGGAAACTATGTTTTGGGAGCATATAACAAAATGCAAGACAACGGTTATTACGGGGCATTGGCGCTTTATGTAGACAAAAACGGTGAGTTTACGGAAAAACGATTTGAGTGCGCTAACAGCAAAGTCTGTTTCTGCCAAGGAATATGCCTTGAAGACGGCAATGCTTTGGTGGTTGGATTGAAAGGAGGAACATGGTCTGACCATGTGGCCGATACCATGTGGATCGCTGTAATGACTCCAGAATTGGAGATAGTTGAGGAACATTTCTGTACAATAGAAACGCCTTTTCGGACATGGACGGGCGAAGTGTATCTCGACTTCAACAGCGAGGGTGATGTGGTTATTTTGGCCGGTGCTTCACGATATGTGGACCCTTATATGATGACAATGGGTGTTTATGTCGTTTTAAAGTGTGATGTGCATGGAAATGTGCTGGACATACGCTACTTTTCAGAAGGGCATGCGCACGGTGGAGCGAGACCGACCGATATTGTCAGGGTTCCTGGAACCGACAAAATGATGATGCTCGGTAAAGGTTTTAATTTAAATGGCTATCATACAATAACATATTTGGACAATGATTTGGAGCTGGCAGGGACATATCCTCTGCCATGGCTTGAAAGTATTTGGAATCACACAAAATGCTGGAAAGATAACGGGAATTTCCTGATGTCGTCTATGACTCATCATTTCAATATGTTGCAGAATCCTTATTATACTGCGGTATTTGAGGTTGACGATACAGGTCATTACCTTGACACTTTGGTTTACGACAGGGCCGATACATCTGATTATACTGCGCAGTATGGAAGTATGGCATACTTCAGCGACAAAGTGATATATTGGACCACATATTGGGAAAACGGAGACAATGAGAATCCGAATGATGCGGTGATATGTCTGATTGACAGTGACTTGAATCTGTTGGGAGTAAAGAGGTTGATACATGACAACATGAAAGTCAGGATGCTGCACTGTCAGGTTACCGGTGATGGGGGATGTCTGTTTTACGGAGGTGCCAAAATAAGCTATGGCGATGAAATGGTTGTCATTTGGAAACTGATGCCAGACGATTTTATAGTCCCCTGGACTATGACTGACGAGTCGGAGGTCTCGCTACATAATTGCGTTTATCCTAATCCAACTGCGGATTATATTAACATAACGCTGGGAAATATTGAAAGTGATTTTAGAGTCGTGGTGAGGGATTTGGAAGGACGCAAGTGTTTTGAACGAAGGTTTGAAAAGGGAGGAGGGAGGTTGACGCTAGATGTGTCTGCTTTTGAAAACGGGACGTATGTGTATGAAGTTGTCACTGGCGGCAAGAGCACCATGAAAGGAAAATTTGTTAAAAATTAGGTTAAACATTAAAAATTTAAAATTATGAAACTACGTTCTTTATGGATAATCATGTTGCTTTTTGCAACAGGCAATATTATTACTGCACAAGAGAAAGCTGGATGTGACTTGTGTGGACCGTCTGGGAGTACCCAGAACCAACCAAAAGGAAACTACGCTATTACTGCCGGATTGAGCAATCTGGCTCAAGGATCCTATTCTATGGCTGTCGGTATGGCTAACAGGTCGATGGGCTCAGGATCTTTCGCACTTGGGAAGTTTGTAAGAGCGAATGCGACTAATGCTTTTGCCATAGGCAGCGGTATTGACGATACCGATGCCAAGGCTCTGATAAACACACATGCCAATACGCTGATGGTTGGGTTTAACAGCAAGTGCCCAACACTTTTTGTGGGTTCATCTGACGGTGGCTCCACTACTGGTAAGGTCGGCATTGGAAATGTAAGCAATCCTTCAGCGAAACTGCATTTGCGCTCTGATTCCAATGAAGATGCCGGTCTAATTCTGGAAACAACAAATAAGACATCGACAAAAGCATTTCTGCAGTTTTGCGATAACAACCATAAGATTGAGGTATCCAAGGCAGGTATGAACATAGTGTCGCAGAATGATGCGCTTGACATTAATGCGCGCAACATTAAGATGAGCGGCAAAGTCGGAATTAATACGGATAACAATTTTACCGGGGATTATAACTACACATTGGCAGTGAACGGAGGCATACTCACCAGTGAGGTGTATGTTAAGGAAGTGAGTGAGTGGCACGACTACGTTTTTGCCGATGATTATGAATTGATGCCGATAGAAGAGCTTCAGCAATACATTTCCATTCACAAGCATCTTCCGGATTTGCCATCAGAGACGGAAGTGCTGGAAAAAGGCTATGATATGGTGTCGATGGAAGGGGCACTTTTGAAAAAAATCGAAGAGTTGACCCTGTATACAATAGAACTGCAAAAACAACTGCATGAGCAGCAGGAAATTGTGAAATCTATGCAACGTGCTGTAAAGTAAGGTTTTAAAACATATTTCATTATGAAGACGAAGTATTTTTTAATATTTCTTGTACTCTTATTGTCTCAAGTTTTCGGCAATATGGCTGCGGCTCAGCACTGTCTGGTGTTCAGTTATGATGCTAACGGGAACAGAGTTCAGCGCATTGTGACTGACAATTGCAACAGCATCAGAGATTATGACGAAGTACAGGAAACTAACGGAATTGATGAGATGACGGTTTATCCTAATCCTACTGAGGGAAATCTGAGAATCTGCTTTCCAACGGAAATGCGAAAGACTTATGCCAATTACAAAATATACGATCTGAATGGAGTGATGTTGTGTGAAAGCACTATTAACAGCGATGAGATGGATGTGGACTTGGGCGCATTCCCGTCGGGTATTTATCTGTTGAGGATAATATCCGGTGAAGACATGTATTCCAGAATAATTGTGAAACATTAAAACCGAAAGTTATGAAAAGGAAATTATTAACTATAATGGCCCTATTGGTCTCGGCCCTGGCTCAAGGCCAGGTCTTCCAGCAGATCAATATAGTGCTCGATTCGGAGGTGCCGAAAGACAAGAATTGTGTTTACGAAGCGTCGACCTCAATTAAACTTTTGCCAGGATTGCGTTGTGACCCAGCGTTTGGGAAATCTGTAATGTTTACAATCGATAGATTTGGAGTTTTTCCTCCAAATGAAGGCCTCTATGGCGGTCCTTCAGTTGGGCAGAAGGGGGTTGTGGGAGCCCTGCCGGGTGAACTGAACATCAGCGATATGGGAGCTGCGGTGTATTCCGTGCCCATCATGATGCCTCAAGGATTAGGTGAAATAACGCCTGATTTGGCCATTACCTACAACAGTCAGGCTGGCAACGGACTGATGGGGTGGGGCTGGAGCTTGTCGGGATTGTCGGCAATCACCCGGGCTCCAAAAACAGTTTATCACGATGGAGTTCACGGTAGTGTGAATTTCGTTGACGACCGTTTTCTGATGGATGGACAACGGCTGATGGTATGCAGTGGTAGCTACGGGGCCAACGGTTCGGTATATAAAACCGAGATAGACGAGATGAGTAAAATAGTCGCATATTCCAATGGCTATAACGGCCCGGGGCGTTTTACGGTCTATAAAAAAGATGGCAAAATATGGGAATATGGTGCGACCGCCGATTCTCGTATTGAACCACAAAACCAAAATAATGTAGTGCTTAAATGGTTGGTGAATAGGATTTATGACCGCGATGGGAATTCAATGGTATTCAGTTATACCGAAAATCAGAGTACTGGAGAGTATTACATCAATCGTATAGACTACACCTTGAATGAAAATGCCGGTATTCAAACTATGTACCGGGTGATTTTCAATTATGTCAACAGAGATGATGAAGAATCTGGCTATGTTTATGCCAATCTGGTGCAGACCAAGAAGATTTTGACGGGGATTACTGTCAAAAACATGATGACAGGCGCAGTTTTGTATGACTATTCATTCGAATACCTTAATCCTGGAAATTATTCCGACGATTATAAGTTTATGTATTACCGATTGAGCGCAATTAACCTTGTAGCCGACGGTATGAGGCTGAATCCGACCATAATAAGCTGGAATCGGAAACAAAAGCATTATCCGGACAAGTTTCAGTCGTATTCATTGACCAAAACTACATTCAATAAAGTGCCTTTCATAGGCGATTTCAATGGAGACGGTTATTCGGATGTCATTACTGTGCCTTATAAAACGGGGAATACCTATCAAAACAACGTGTCGGCTGAGGTACATCTTAATAACGGCAATGGCACCTTCGATGATAGCCCTTATTATACTTTCAGTTTTGACAGGACTTTGGAATGGCTGTATATTGCTGACTTTGACGGAGACGGGCTGGATGATGTGATTCCATATTTTTATAATAATGATGAGAATGCTACATGGAGAGGTAAAATAAAAGTGTTTTTGAATAATGGCGGCTTGTTTACCTACATAGGCGAAAAAAGCAATTATTATTACGGTTTTACACTATACCCCGGCGACTTCTGCAATGAAAACAGGGTAAGCTTTTTCATGGATTTCAACACTGATGAAAACTATGGAATAAACACTCCCAATATCATTTATTACAGAAACGGCTCAATAGTGATGCAGTCGCTTGGAAGTGCGGCAAATGAATATGATCCAGAAAGGATTGTGGCGGCAGACATCAACGGGGACGGGCGTTCCGAAGTGCTGTATTTTATGAGTAATAAGATGTCGGTGGCTAAAATTACCAGGCAGAACAATTCGTATGTCTTCAACACAATGTACACTACAGAGGATTTCGATAGCGATGATTATCTTTTCGTGGGCGATTTCAACGGCGACGGATACTTGGATTTTCTAAAATACGATAACGTGACATACTGGAAAATCGTTTTTTCGGACGGACACCGTATGACAGGTCCAGTGGCATGCTATGACAATAATTTGTTGAGAGGTGTCACATTAGCGCCTCAAGACAGGTATGCCTGTTCTCTGCAGAATCTGTCAACCCCTTCTATTACAATTAGGACCGCCGATTTTGACGGTGACGGTAAAACTGATGTGGCTGTGTTTAAAAACACAGGAGGAAACTACTATATGGAGGTGGGCCTGAATATGCGACAATCTGCCGGGAACACGTACGGTTTCAGCGATATCAGAAGATTTTATCTGAATATAAACTTTGCGCATCAGTATATTCATGTAGGAAATTTTCTGGGGCAGGAAAATGCCAGTATTTTGAGTACGGTTCGTAGTAATCCTTCGAATAATGAATATCCGAAAATTGTCGCTTTAAACACACAGACAGCCAAATACAGCGTGGAGCGTATCACAGATGGTCTTGGGAATGTCCGCGGGTTTAGCTATGAATACCTTATGCCATACAAGGAGAACGCTTTCTATGATTATGAATATCAGTGGCTTAACAACGATTTGAGAACTGTTCCAATCCCAGTCATGGCGTTACGTACAGATACTGTATTCACTACTAACGGCCATCCTTGTGTAACAGAATATTATTATAGAAACGCCTTGTATCACAATAAGGGCAATGGGTTGCTTGGTTTTGAACGGAATGAGTCTAAAGTTTTGATTAATAACTCATTACACGAAACCGACGTGGTATCAAGGAATATGGAACTATTGACTGATAATTATATAACCTTGCCTGAAGCTCATTTTAAATATAATTACGCCGATCAGCCAATGTTGGAAGAACATTATTCGTATAATCTATATTCCTGTGCTCTGAATGACAAAGTAAGCATGCCATTGCTAACGGTTAGAAAGACATTGAGCTATGATTTTGACATGGCCAATACGGTTTTGAAAACAAACATAGCAAACTATGAATATCAAAGCGATCGTTCCGGTTTAAGTTATTCGGATATAGTGCATCTGCACAAGGCGACGGAGGGTTCAGATTCTGCGTATACCGGTGATGAGGCCAATGCTTGTGAATATCGATCGACTACGGAATATGAGTATAGTGACAATGTAGGCCAATGGGTGGTTGCGCGTCCGGCAAGTGTCAGAAAATCTGCTAATTATGGAGATGGCGATGCTGTTGGAAGTTGCGATTTATATCAATATTCAGGGAACAATCCTTTTCATGTGACACATCAGACGTCTCTGCCTAATGTCAACATGAATCATACCGACCCATTGAAAATTGAGACGGAATATACGTATGATGCAGTCGGACACGTGATAGCTCAAGCCTTGTCTTCACCTTCGGCAAGAGCTCAAAAAATTACGCGTCTGGACTATGGCAAAGAGTATAATTACAGGTTTCCGACCACTACAACAAACGAAAACGGTTGGGAAATCCATAATGCCTTTAACAGTGACTATGGAATGCTCAGCACTTCGGTCGATTATAATCAGTTCGCCACTATTTGTAACTCGGACCCGTTTGATATAACGGTGGAGAAATCACTGCCTGACGGCTTGAGGTCTGTTAAAACTAAGCGCTGGTCGTCTGACAATGAGCATGCGCCTCAGGGAGCTGTGTATTATTGTTGGGAAAAAGCTACGGGAAAAGCGGAGACTATGTCGTTTTTCAGTAAAGACGGTAAGAATCTGCGAGATGTGACTGTTGGCCTGAACGGCGAGGCGGTCTATGTGGACTATGCTTACGACGATTATGGGAATGTCGTTACTAAATCAATGCCATACGTAGTCGGTGGAAATGTGATCAACAATTACTATTATTATGACAAAAATAATAGATTATTGCAGGAGACCATGCCCTATGGACTGGTGAAATATTATTCTTACAACCAACTTCAGACTACTATGAGTAGTGTTTCACCTGAAGGGGTTGAACAGGATGTGACGGTGACTGTAAATTCTGAAGGCTGGCGTATGCAGGTTGTGGATAATGGCGGAAACTCAATAAATTACAGCTATTACAGCGACGGCAAGCTTAGAAGTGCCATGATTGGCGACAATGCCGCCACAAAAGTGGAGTATGAGTATGACAACAGGCGCAATATGACAAAAATGAAGGATCCCGCTTGTGGTGAAGTACTTTATGCTTACGATGCTTATGGACAACTGATATGGACTAAAACTCCGCGGAATTGCGAACTGTCGTATGAATATGATCAGATGGGTAATATTCTAAGCCGAATGGAATCAGGTCCCAACGGAGAGAATCAGATTGTAACCCGATGGATATATGACGACGCAAAGGGCAAGATAGGCGCTCTGGCAAGAATAGTTTATGGTGACAAACATATTGTAGCTTTCAATTATGACGGTTTACTGAGGGTGTCAAGTGTGATGGAGACAATAGAGGGTCGCAATTATACTGCTTTTTATACGTATGATGGAGCCGGTAGAGAAGAATTTCTAACATATCCAAGTGGCATAACAGTTCAAAAACAGTATTCTAACAGTGGATACCACAGGAGCGTGATTGACCCTGCGGACGGAGCTGTGCTGTGGAGGTCGAATGAGGCGGATGCTATGGGATATATCACAGATTATCAGTTGGGTAATGGTCTGGCAACACAAAGAAGTTATGATAAAGAGTCCAATTTCTTAAAAGGTATATTCACAACCAAAGACGGTCAGGTGTATCAGGATTTGACATACGATTTTGATGCATTCGGCAATCTTAGAAACAGAGCTGACCATATAGGCCCTGCCAAGAGCGAGAGCTTTGAATATGATGAATTCAACCGTCTGGTCGACATTAGGTTGAATAATAGGCAGACAGGCTCTATGGCATATGACATTTATGGTAATATCCGTTCTAAAACGATTGACAATCAGGATGTTTATTATGATGCGGAGTACAATGGAAACTGTCCGTATGCCGTGAGCAAGGTTAAAACCGACAAGACGGATTTGAACGGCATAAACCAGAATATAGAATACACCGTATTTGATAAAATGTCGAGGGTAGTGTCTGGAGGTAACACATTGTCAATAGATTACGGATATGACTATGGGCGATTGCATTCTGTGGAAGTTGTCGGTGGCATGAGAAAGGAGAAGGTGTACGTCAAGGATTGCGAATTTGTGAACGAAGGTGGTAAGAGTAGGGTTTACACCTATCTGAAGGGCCCTTTGGGAGTGTTTGCGGTTTGTACAAGCGAAGGTAAAGGCGATAATGTAATCTCATATATTCACAAAGATCATCAGGACTCTTGGTGTCTGATAACCGACGCTGTCGGTAACATTCAGCAGAAAATGAGTTACGACGCTTGGGGCAATCCGCGCAGCAGTAGCACCTGGACTGGCAATTATAACGGCGGTTTGATGTTTGACAGAGGTTTTACCGGCCATGAGCATTATGTGGCTTTTGGAATAATTAACATGAATGGCCGTGCGTATGACCCTATGCTGTCTATGATGATGAGTCCTGACACTCAGATTCAAAGTCCCGATTTTTCGCAGAATTACAACAGATATATTTATTGTTTCAACAATCCGTTGTCGTATACGGACCCTAGCGGTGAGTCGGTGGAATGGCTGTTCTTTGGTCTGCTGAGCGGTACGGTAAACGTAATCCTCAACTGGGATAGCATTGACGGCTGGGGAGAAGGACTCTTAGCCTTTGGATCAGGCTTTGTTCAGGGCTGTCTCATTAAAGGATTTTCAGGCTATTCCTGGGGAGTCCAAGTAATGACCAGTATGGCCGGAAACACGTTGACCGATTGCACAAACAAGTTAATACAGGAAAACTCTGAGGGAAATAGCATAGACTGGAGTATACTGCTCTCCAGAAAATACAAGAATGACTTTTGGTATTCAATAGGTTCAAATATGGCTACATCGGTGTTGAGTGCATACATAATTCATCCCACCAAAGAGAGCGCTGGTATGAGTTTGAGCAGCTTAGTCGGAAAAAGCAAGGCCGGCAAGAACGCTGTGGAGACCACGGCCGGTAAGCTTATGGGCAATATTTTCTCGGGCAGAAAGCTCTTCGCGGGGATAGATATGAGTTTCAACAATGTCAGCCGTATTATGCCATACTTGAAAAATGTCTATGATTATGCTATAGACGGTATTGAGTTTGAGGGCAAATCAAAAACTCTGGGAAAAGTGTTTGACAAGATCCTGAGTTTTGACCTTCATACATTTTTCACTAAGATGGGCAGCGACTTGGATTATTGCTACAGTCAACTTCGCTCATTATTTTTAAAATCTGAGAATTAGTTCGTATTTTTTTACTATTTTTGCACCCTAATAAACGATTTGCACTATGTTGGAAGTTTTTTTGAAACAACTTTTTATCGATGCCTTCAAGAAGCTCTACGGACAGGAACCTCCTGCGCAACAAGTCAGCTTCCAGAAGACTCGCGCCGAATTTGAAGGCGATGTTACTATTGTGGTGTTCCCATTCGTGAAACTGGCAGGAAAAGCCCCAGAGGCTCTCGCCAATGAGATGGGCAACGAAATGATGAAGGAAAGCCAGTTTATAGCTAAGTTTAACGTGGTGAAGGGTTTCCTGAACCTGTTGATAGCAGACAGCTATTGGCTCGATTTCATGCAGAAAAACCATAGTAACGAAAAGTTCGGACGTAAGGAAGTTTCAGGAAAACCGGTAGTAGTGGAGTATTCTTCACCGAATACCAACAAACCGTTGCATCTCGGTCATATCCGTAACAATCTGTTGGGATGGAGCGTCAGTGAAATCCTTAAAGCCAATGGCGAAAATGTCGTGCGTGTCAATCTTGTGAACGACCGCGGTATTCACATCTGCAAGAGCATGATAGCATGGCAGAAATGGGGAAATGGCTGTACTCCGGAATCGACAGGTAAGAAGGGTGACCACCTGATTGGCGATTTCTACGTAATGTTCGACAAGCATTTCAAAGAGGAAGTGAAGAGTCTGCTTCCTGCCAACTACGACGAACTCAGCGATGAGGACAAAGAGAAGGCGAAAGCAGAGGCTGAAAACGCTTCTCCATTGATGCAGGAAACTCGCGAGATGTTGCGCAAATGGGAGGCCGGTGACAAAGAGGTGCGTGAACTTTGGGAAATGATGAACAACTGGGTTTACGAAGGCTTTGATGTGACGTACAAACGTCTGGGAGTGTCGTTCGACAAGATTTATTACGAGTCACAGACCTACCTGTTGGGAAAGAGTACCGTGATGGATGGCTTGAAGAAAGGCGTTCTGTATCAAAGAGAAGACGGCTCAGTTTGGTGCGACCTTCGTGACGAGGGATTGGACGAGAAACTGTTGCTGCGTCGTGACGGAACCTCCGTTTACATGACTCAAGACCTGGGAACCGCTCAATTGCGTTATGACGAGTTCCATCCGAAGAAACTGATCTATGTCGTTGGTAATGAACAGAATTACCATTTCGACGTGCTGAAACGTGTTTTGGTGAGATTGGGCTTCGAGTGGGGTAACGATATTGAACACTTATCCTACGGTATGGTTGAGCTGCCAAGCGGTAAGATGAAGTCGCGCGAGGGAACGGTGGTCGATGCCGATGACCTTATGGACGAGATGGTTGCAACGGCTAAGAATGTGTCGGAAGAATTGGGTAAAGCACACGGATTGAGTGAGGATGAGGCCAACAAGCTTTATCATGTGATTGGATTGGGCGCTCTGAAATACTTCATCCTGAAGGTCGACCCGAAGAAAACGATGCTTTTCGACCCGAAAGAATCAATAGATTTCAACGGCAACACGGGTTCTTTCATCCAGTATACTCATGCCCGTATCTGCTCGGTGCTGCGTAAAGCCGGAGAGGCTGGCATAACAGTGGGCGAGAAGGTGGCGGTCGACAGTATATTGCCTGAGGAGAAATCGCTGCTTACCAACATTTATTCGTGGCCTGGTGTGCTCGAACAAGCTGCAATAAACCGCAGCCCAGCCATGATAGCTAATTACATTTACGACCTCTGCAAGGGATTCAACCAGTTCTATCAGGAATGCAGTATTCTGAAGGAAAGTGATGAAAAACGCAGGGAGTTCCGTTTGCAATTGGCGGCTATGACGGCAAGCCTGCTGCGTAACGCAGGCGACTTGCTTGGTATGCAGATGCCTGAAAGAATGTAAAAATAGTAAGTATGAACGTTTTCTACTTGCCTGACGCGACTGAAGGAATGGTCTCCTTTTCTGAGGAGGAATCGAAGCATTGTGTCAAAGTTCTGAGAATGCAGGAGGGAGACCGTTTCTGCGTCACCGATGGCAAGGGCTCGCTGTACGATGGCGAATTGGCAGAGGCTCACCCTAAGCGTGCAGTCGCCTGCCTTTCGAACCGGCGTCCGGGATATGACAACAGAACGTTCACGCTCGAAATAGCGATAGCGCCTACCAAACTCAACGAGCGCACCGAGTGGTTTCTGGAAAAAGCAACAGAGATAGGCATTGACAAGGTGCAGCTGTTTGCGTCGTATCACTCGGAACGTAGAGCGGCTAATGTGGAGCGATTCCGCAAAGTAATGATTGCTGCCATGAAACAGTCGATAAAGTCGCGGCTTCCGGAAATTGAAGATGTGGTGGATTTCAACAAGTTGGTAAAACAACCTTTCGACGGACAGAAATTCATCGCCTGGATTGACGACAACGTTACCGACCAATTGTGTGACAAATATGAAAAGGGTAAAAATGCCTTAGTTCTGATTGGACCTGAAGGCGATTTCAGCCCTGAAGAGGCCAAACTTGCCATGGACAATGGTTTTATACCTGTTAGTCTGGGTGAGGCCAGGCTCCGCACAGAAACGGCAGCAGTGGTGGCATGCCATACCATTCAACTCTTAAACCAAATGAAACGAACATGAAGAAATCTCTGTTCATTATAACGTTAACGTTAACGCTAACGTTAACGTTGGTTTCCTCCGCTCAGCAGACACAGATAGCGCTTCTTAAATACAGGGGAGGAGGCGACTGGTATGGCAATCCCACATCATTGCCTAATTTGGTTAAGTTTTGTAACAGCGAGCTACACACCGACCTTAATCCTAACGTTGCCACTGTCGAAGTGGGAAGCCCGGACATTTTCAATTATCCTTTTGTCCACATGACCGGACACGGTAATGTCACTTTCGATAAGGCGGAGTCGGAGAACTTGCGCAATTATCTATTGGGCGGCGGTTTTTTGCATGTTGACGACAACTACGGATTGAAGGATTTCATCATGCCTCAGATGCAGAAGGTGTTTCCAGAGCTGGAATGGGTGGAGTTGCCCTATTCGCATGAAATCTTCAAAGAGCCTTACGAGTTTCCAAACGGACTGCCAAAGATTCACGAGCACGATATGAAAACGCCCCAAGCGTTTGCTATGATTTATGAGGGTCGTATTGTTTGCCTTTTCACTTACGAGTGTGACTTGGGTGACGGATGGGAGGACCAGAGGGTGCACAAAGATTCGGACGAGGTGAGACTTAAGGCGCTGAAGATGGGAGCTAACATAATCCAATACGTGTTTACCAAATGAAAAGATGCCCCTTCTGCAATAAACCGATTGAAGGACGAAGCGACAAGGTGTTTTGTGACGACCGTTGCCGTAATAATTACTATTACAGGGTCAACAGCGAGCAGAAAAGTTTTATTAGGGATATAAACAGTAAATTGCTGAAAAACAGGGGAATACTCCGTTCGATTAACTCCAATGGTAGGGATTCGGTTCCCAAGAGTTTTCTTGAAGAGGAGGGATTCGATTTCCAGTGTTTTACCGGAATATATAAAACCAAAAAAGGCAAGGATTACTACCTCGTTTACGACCAGGCTTACAGCGTGGGCGATGATGGCAGGGTGCAATTAGTTGTTTTCTACCGTAATTTGTAGACCGTCGTAGGCCAGCATCATGTTTTGTGGTAATGTCTTATTGACATCGACGGCTCTTCCCATGGAGTGGCTGACATGTGTGAACCATGCTTTTTTGACATTCAGTCGCTGGGCTATCTCTATGGCTTCCGGCAGGCTGATATGGGAATAGTGCTTCTCGTGCCGCAAAGCTTCGATGATAAGATATTCCACACCTTTAAGCCTCTCGAAACTCTCGTCTGACATGGTGTTGAAATCGGTGACGTAGGCAAAGTTGCCTATGCGGAAGGCGTAGCACAGCATGTGGAGGTGCGACAGGGGGATGGGTTCTATTGTCAACTCGTTGATAACGATTGGCTTATGGTCTTTTATGTCAATTAAATTATAGGTTGGAGCGCCTGGGTAAAGCTGGCTTTTGTCGACAAAAGCGTATGAATACTCACGTTTGATTTCCTCTTGCGCAACAGGGGCAGCGTATATAGGCATTGAGATGTTTTGCAGGAAATTGAACGAGCGCACATCGTCCAAGCCGCCTATATGATCTTTGTGATGATGGGTGATAAGAATGGCATCCAAATGTTGAACATTCTCACGCAGCATTTGCTGTCGGAAATCCGGGCCGGCATCCACGCATATAGTCGTCTGCTCGGTCTGAATCAATATGGAGGTGCGCAAACGTTTGTCTCTCATGTCTGTTGACTTGCAGACATCGCAATTACAACCTATAACCGGAACGCCTTGAGAGGTGCCACTGCCTAAAATCGTTATTTTCATCATTGTTCAAAAAAATCGTTGCAAAGATAATAAAATAATTCGTATCTTTGCAAGTTTATTAAGCGAACTAAATTGTAATGAAAGCATTGGTCAAATTAGCAAGAAGACACGCGATAAGCGGGTTCAGGAGAAAGAGGAAGGCATGCCTGCTTCCGGACATCTCCAAATACCCGTCAATTGCCATTCTGCTTGATAAGGACCAATTTGCACAATACAAAGAATTACAAAACAAACTTGCGAATCTGTTCGATATGAAGAGATTCACTTTCTTCGTCTACGTAGACGAGTTGCCTAAAAACGTGCTGCAAACAGACCGTTATTTCTTCATAACGAAAAATGACTTCAACTTCTGGGGACTGGTAAAGCAGGAGAAAAAGGAGGCAATTATCAGCCTGTCGTTCGATTTACTTCTTGATATGACTAAATGGCGTGATGAAGAGATGACCAATTTGTATTTGTTAACGCTGATAAACACTTCATTCAGAGCCACTTTCGACACAAAATACCGCTCTATGTACGACATGGTCATAGATACGAAAAGTGACGACAATTTGTTGAACAAGATAGAGATAATGCATACATATCTCTCGATGTTATTGGGAAAAAGATGAAAAACAACCCTTTCATAGGTACAGGAGTTGCTTTGATAACTCCGTTTAACGAGGATTATTCGGTCGATTATCAGTCGTTAAAGAATATTGTAGACTATGTGTTACAAAACGGAGCCGATTTTTTGGTGGCTCTGGGCACCACATCGGAAGCTCCGACAATGAATGCCGAGGAAAAGGCTAAGGTGGTTAAGACCGTAGTTGAGACAGCCGGCGGTCGCTGCCCGATTTTGCTGGGCATGGGAGGCAACAATACCTCTGCGTTGATTGACGGTATTAGAAGTCAGGATTTTAAAGGCATAGACGGCATTTTGAGCGTTGTTCCTTACTACAACAAACCCAACCAGCGTGGAATGAAAGCCCATTTCCTGCATGTGGCTGATGTGTCGCCTGTGCCGGTCATTCTCTACAATGTCCCGGGAAGGGTGGGAGTGAACCTGCAGGCGGCTACAACAGTGGAGTTGGCCAAGCATCCCAACATCATAGCAGTGAAGGAAGCCTCGGGCAATCTGCAGCAGATTATGGAGATTCTGCGTGACAAACCGTCAGATTTCACTGTGCTTTCAGGCGATGACGGCATCACTCAGCCCATGATGGCTTTGGGTGCCAAAGGCGTTATATCAGTGGCAGCTAACGGCTATCCGAAACCATTCTGCAAAATGGTGCACTGCATGCTGGAAGGCAAGCAGGACGAAGCCCTGAAACTGCATTACACCATGCTCAGAATGAACGGCTTGATTTTTGCAGACGGCAATCCGGCCGGCATCAAAGCCCTTATGGCTCATGCCGGACTTTGCAAGAATGTGCTGCGTCTGCCTTTGGTACCGGCATCTGAGACTGTACGTCAGGATATTGAAACTGAATATGATAACCATTTGAAATAAATTTAAGTTTAAAAAAAAATGAGAAAAAATCTTTTGGCAATTCTTTTGGTGCTGTTCACTTTTGGACTTACAGCCCAGGAAACGAGTCTCAACAAGCTCATGAAGGAGCGCAATGAGTATTATTTTACTTTTGAATTGAACGGAAACGACAATCTTAATAAGATTGCACATACCATTTCAGTTGACCGTGTTGACGGTAACGTTGTCACAGCTTACGCTAACGACAGGGAATTTACTGAATTCCAGAAAATGGGATATGAGATCACACTTCAGACACCTCCTTCAATGATGTTTGAAGCCGAGATGTGGAACGGCAGCAACCGCGCAGCGTACGACTGGGATCAGTATCCTACATACGAGGCCTATGAAGCGATGATGTTCCAGTTTGCCACCGATCATCCTGACAAGTGTGAGATTATCGAACTCGGTACACTGCCGAGCAACCGTAAGATATTGATTGCCCATATCAACAATGGCAGTGGTGCTGGCAAACCTAAGTTCTTGTACACATCGACTATCCATGGTGATGAGACCACAGGCTGGATGCTGATGCTTCGCTTCATCGACTATCTCCTTGAGAATCCTGCACTTCCGGAGTGTGCCAATATCCTTAACAACGTTGATTTGTATGTTGGCCCTAATACCAACCCTGATGGTACATATCATGGCGGAAACAACACTGTTAACGGTGCTACCCGTTACAATGCCAACAACGTGGATATGAACCGTAATTACGCTGACCCTCATGGCGGCGCACATCCTGATGGAAATGCATATCAGCAGGAAACACTTTGGTTTATGCAGCTTGCTGAGGATAACAATTTCGTTATGGGTGCCAACTATCACGGTGGTGCAGAGGTTATGAACTATCCTTGGGACAATACTTACACTCTCCATTCCGACGATGCTTGGTATCAGCTCATCAGCCATGAATATGCTGACCTTTGCCATGTTCAAAGCTCAGGCTATATGACTGACTACAACAACGGTATAACCAATGGTGCACAGTGGTATATGATTGGCGGCGGTCGTCAGGACTACATGAACGGCTATGCAGAATGCCGTGAGTTGACAATAGAGTGCTCAAACACAAAATGCCCGAGTGCCAGCCAGATGCCTAACTTCTGGAATATCAACAAAAACTCAATCTTCGCTTTCGTCAACCAGTGCTTGAACGGTATCCATGGCACAGTGGTCGATGCCGAGTCAAAAGCTCCGATAGGTGGTGCAACAGTTACTATCGTGGGTCACGATGATCAGTACGCAACGGTGTCAACACAGCTTCCTAGCGGCGATTTCCATCGTCCAATCAAAGGTGGAACTTACAATGTAAGAATCACCAAGAACGGTTATGAGGCTTATGAGACACAGGTTACAGTGGCTGACGGTGAGGCTGTCACAATTGAAGCACAGATGGTGGCACTCGAAGGCATAGTCGCTGACTTTACCGTCGACGCCACAGCAGTGTCAATTGGCGGTACAGTGCATTTCACCGACAACTCATGGGGCGCACAGCTCGTGAGCTGGGATTGGGAGTTTGAGGGCGGCACACCGGCTACTTCAACAGCACAAAATCCTACAGTGACATACAGCGAAGCCGGTACATTCGACGTTCGCCTCACAGTGACCAACGCTGATGGTGAAAGTGACACCAAGTTTATGCCTAACTACATCTCGGTGGTGGAAGCCTATAACATGCATAACGGCACCATAAACACTTGCGACGCGATGTTCTATGATGATGGCGGTGCTAATGCAAACTATGGTGACAGCAAGGATTTCACCATGACCTTCCTGCCCGCTACAGCAGGCGGTATAGTCGAGGTTGAGTTCCAGACATTTGAAACAGAGTATAACTACGACTTCCTTTATATTTATGACGGAACTTCTACATCGGCACAACAGATTGGACAATACAGCGGCGGTAGCAATCCCGGCACAGTGACAGCAACCAATGCCGATGGTGCCCTTACGTTCAGATTTACTTCAGACAGCAGCCTTAATAAAGAAGGTTGGGCAGCTCACGTCAGATGCCTCGGAATTGGAATGACAGTGACGGCTGAAGTCGAGAATGAAACAATCTGCGCTGAAGGTACAAATAAACTGTATGCCCACGCTTCAGGAGGTTCATACAATTACACTTATACATGGTCACCAGCCGACTATCTGGACGATCCTACATCGGCCAATCCGGTGTTCACTCATGAGTATGGCATGCCTTACGATGTGACTTATACCTATACTGTTACAGTCAGCGACGGCATTAATTCAGAGACAGTGTCTGTGGCATTTTATGTGGAAGACTGCCTCGGACTTGGCGAAACAAGTTTGAACGGCGTGGCGGTTTATCCTAACCCTGCCTCATCGCTGATTAACATAGTTGGTATAAGCGATTACCAGACTCTTAAGGTGATGGTTGTCAACCCTCAAGGACAGGTTGTAAAACGTATAAGCAACTCATTGGAAATCAATGTTGAAGATGTGGAAGCAGGTATTTACTTCATCAACATTGAGTGCGACGGACAGCAGACAATGAAGAAAGTTGTTGTGGAATAAGATTGGTAACTAAAAAAAACGTAATTTTGCAGCATGTTTAGAAATAGGCTTTTCTTATTGATAATGATGTGTTTGTTGGGATGCATGTCGTGCAGCAAATACAAGAAATTGCTCAAGGGAACCGACAACGAGGCCAAATATGAGGCTGCGTTGGACTACTTCGAGAAGAAGAACTATGACCGTGCCCTTCAGCTTTTCGACGTGATGCAGGCATACTACCGTAACAAACCGGAGGGTGAGAAGATAGCTTACCTGACGGCGGAATGCTATTTCTATAAGGAAGACTACTACATTGCAAGCGGATATTATAAACGTTTCGTTACCAGATACCCTTATTCCAATGATGCGGAGGATGCTTTATACAAGAGCGCGATTTGCTATTACAAACTCTCGCCAAAATTGTCGCTAGACCAGTCCGACACTTATACGGCTTTGAATGAGTTCCAGACTTTCGTCAACACTTTCCCCAATAGTCCGAGAGTGGATGAAGTAAACGGAAAAATTGACACTCTGCGTAACAAATTGGCCGATAAAGAGTATGCTATCTGCAACCTCTATTTCAAGATGGAAGAGTATCAGGCCGCAATAACAAGCTACGAGACTTTCCTTAAGGATCATCCTAACACGGAATATCGTGAAGAGATACTTAACAATATGGTTATCAACTATTACCGCTATGCTGAGAACAGTGTGAAGTCGAAACAGCGCGAGCGTTATGAGTTGGCTATAGAGAAATATAACACTCTGTGCTATGTTTATCCGGAGAGCCCGTATATAGCTGAGTTGGAGCCTACTATTAAGAAAATCAGAGAAAAATTAGAAAAAATCAAATAGACAGAAAATGATAGATTTCAGAAAAGTTAAGACGGAAACTACCGCCATTACACGTCAGAAAGACCAGTTCTACGTTGGAACAGGCAATATTTACGAGACAGTGGCCATCCTCGCCAAGAGAGCTAACCAGATAGCCACAGAGGAGAAGCAGGAACTCAACAAGAAGATTGAGGAGTTCGCTTCACAGAACGACACTCTCGAAGAAGTGTTCGAGAACAAGGAGCAGATCGAAGTGGCGAAGTTCTACGAGAAGCTGCCGAAACCGACTCTCATTGCAATTGACGAGTTCCTTAACGACAAGCTCTACTATCGCAACCCTAACAAGAAAAACGAAGGTGATTTCTAAAAAGATCCTGATAGGAATAACGGGTAGTATAGCTGCCTATAAGATTCCGCTTCTGGTAAGGCTTCTGAAGAAAGAAGGTGCCGAAGTCCAGGTCGTGATGACCGACGCGGCACGCGATTTCGTTACGCCGCTCACGCTTGCAACGCTGAGCGGCCGTCCTGTTTTGTCGAAGGGCTTCGATCCGGAGACAGGCAAGTGGAACAGCCATGTGGAGTTGGGCTTGTGGGCCGACCTTATGGTGATAGCACCGGCATCTGCCAATACCATCGCAAAGATGGCGGCGGGCGCCGCTGACAACTACCTGCTGACGGTGTGCCTGTCGGCGAAATGTCCTGTGATGTTCGCCCCAGCCATGGACCTCGACATGTACAAGCATCCTGCGACCCAGCAGAACATCCGTACCCTCATCGAACGTGGCTACCGCTTTGTGGCGCCCGCCGCCGGTGAACTGGCCTCGGGCTTGTGCGGAGAGGGCCGTATGGAGGAGCCTCAGGAGATTTTCAACATAATCAAGGATTATTTTCAGAAAAAACAACGTTACGCAGGTAAGAAAGTGCTGGTGACAGCAGGCCCTACATACGAGGCCATCGACCCTGTGCGTTTTATAGGCAACCACAGCTCAGGACTCATGGGCATAGAGATAGCCCGCGCCTTTGCCGATCAGGGAGCCGACGTCACATTGGTGCTCGGACCTTCAGCCATACGGCCAGAACGTGCCAATATAAACGTGCTGCCCGTGACATCGGCCAAGGAAATGTTCGAGGCTGCTACGGCGGCATTCAAGAAAGCCGACATAGCTGTGCTGTGCGCTGCGGTAGCCGACTTCCGTCCTGAGACGGCAGCCGACCAGAAAATTAAGAAAGACCCCAACAAGGACGAGATGATACTCCGTCTTGTAAAGACTGAGGATATACTGAAGACTTTAGGGGAGAACAAGACAGACAAGCAGTTTTTGGTGGGATTCGCCCTGGAAACCGAAAACGGACTTGCCAACGCTAAGAAGAAGCTGCATACCAAGAACCTCGACATGATAGTGTTGAACACTATGAACGAGGCTGGAGTTGGGTTCAAGACCAAGACCAACAAGGTGAGCGTCATTATGCGTGACGACCAGGTTGTGGATTTTGAACTCAAACCCAAGAGAGAGGTGGCTGCCGATATCTTAAACGTCATATATCAATCAATATCAAAGTAAAATTATGAAAAAAATCATCTTCCCGATATTGTTTGCACTCTGCCTGATGTCAGTAAGCGTCAGCGCGCAGGAGTTTAACTTCACCGTCACCATCAACACAAACCAGGTGGGTGGTACCGACCAGCGTGTGTATGAGGCCCTGAAAGAGAGTATGGTAAACTTCATGAATAACCGCATCTGGACAAACATCAAATTTGAGCCGCAAGAGCGCATCGAAGGTTCCTTGGTGCTGGTGGTGAAGAGCCACGAAGGCAACGGTATAGCGGGAGAGATGAATGTGGCGTTACGCCGTCCTGTTTATAAGTCGAATTACAACACTCCTTTGTTGAACTTAGTCGACTCCGATATCTCCTTCCAGTACATAGAGTCGCAGCCTCTGGATTTCAACGAGTCGTCGTTTATGTCAAACCTCACGTCCATACTGGGATTCTACGCCTATTATTGCCTGGGGGTGTATTTTGACACATACGGTATGAATGGAGGTGAGGAATTCTTCCATATGGCCGACCAGATAGTTACAGCGGCACAGGTCGCAACTGAAGGCGGATGGAAAGCTTTCGACGGCTATCGCAACCGTTACTGGCTGCTCGATTGTTTCACCAATCCGGCTTATAGCCAGATACACAAGTTTATGTATGAATACCACAGACTCGGCCTCGACGTTATGGGTAACGGCAAGGTTGACGAAGGCCGTGCGGCTATCACCAAGTCGTTGGACTATGTGAAGGCTCTTTACAACAGCAAGCCGAATCTTTATTTCATACAGATTCTTAACGACACAAAACGCGACGAGTGGAAGAATGTCTATTCGGAAGGTGCCCAGCAGGAGAAGACCAAAGCTGTCAACATACTGCGCGAAATTGACCCGTCGCATTCCGAGGAATACGAGCAGATTCTCACTGCCAGACCGAAATTCTAAAGCTTATGCTGAAAAGTCTTACTGTCAGTAATTATGCTTTAATTGATTCATTGTCAATTGATTTTGATAATGGATTTAGCGTTATTACAGGTGAGACTGGTGCAGGAAAATCCATATTGCTCGGAGCCTTAGGCTTTGTGCTTGGTGAACGTTCCGATTCGAGCATAATGTTGGATGAGACCAAAAAGTGTACGGTTGAGGCGGAGTTTTTGATTGATAATGAACGTATTAAGCCATTCTTTGAGGAAAATGACCTGGATTATGACAAGGAACTGATACTCCGTCGTGAGCTTTCATCCACCAAGAAATCCAGGGCTTTCATCAACGACACCCCTGTAACCGCCCAGCAGCTTAAAGAACTTGGAAACCAGTTGGTTGACATACATTCGCAGCATGATTCCCTGCTGCTTACCAATGCCGATTTTCAGCTTGACATAGTCGACAATGCGGCCGATAATTATTCATTACTTGTTGATTATCAGGCTGTATATCATAAATATGTCGCTTTCAAAAACGAGTTGAAGGCTTTGCGTGAGATGGCCGAGAAGAATGTGGCTGAAAATGATTTTCTAGCCTTCCAGCTTGACGAACTGCATAAAGCCGACCTTCAGGACAACGAATATGAGGAAGTCAGCCAACAGCTTGAGATTCTGGAGAATGCCGAGGAGGTGAAGACTCTGCTGGCTCAGTCATTGACTACACTGAGTGAATCGGAGTATTCAGTGTTGGATCAGCTGAACGAACTGAAATCGTCGGTTGACCGTCTGAAAAGATATATTCCTCAGGCCGAGCAGTATCTGGAGCGCATAGAGTCGACAAAGATTGAGCTTAAAGACATAGCTCAAGACCTTGACGCCATGCAGGACAGCACCCAATTCGACTCTGATTCTCTGAATGAGATTCAGGAGCGTTTTGACCTGATACAGCGCCTGATGATGAAACATCATGTAAAGGATTACTCCGAGCTGCTTAAGATTCGCGAGGACTTGCAGCGAAAGGTGGGCGCTTACGCCAATATAGACGAGGAGATAGGGAAGAAGGAACGTCAATTGAAAGATTGTGAGAAGGAGTTGGCCAAACTTGCAGATACTCTATCGGGCAAGCGCAGAAAAGTCAAGGTCTCGTTTGAGAAATCTGTCACCGATATTATCCGTCAGCTGAAAATGCCTCACGGAGTTTTTGAGATTGAGATTACTGATACTGCTGAATTTGCCGTCACCGGTAAAAATAAAGTCAGATTCCTTTTTTCAGCCAACAAGGGTATAGCTCCTGACGACATGAGCCGTGTGGCGTCGGGAGGCGAGCTTTCTCGGCTGATGCTGGCCATTAAGGCTGTGGCGTCTAAAAGCAGTTACATCCCGACTCTGATTTTTGACGAAATAGATACCGGGGTCTCTGGTGAGGTGGCCTCAAAACTGGGCGATATAATGCAAACCATGGGGGAGAGCCTGCAGATTATCTCAATCACACATCTGCCTCAGATAGCCTCAAAAGCCAAGAACCATTTCTTTGTATACAAGGACGAGAGCGAACAAAAAACACGCTCATGCATCAGACTGTTGTCTCACGATGAGCGCGTTACGGAAATCGCCAAAATGCTTTCCAATGACAAAATAACCCCCGAAGCCATTAAAGCCGCGGAGGTCATTTTAACTATTTGAATATATCATTATACTTCAATTCTTTCACGGTTCCATATTTTTCAAGAGCCTTAAGATCGAACTGTTTCTTATTACCTGACATCATTATAACAATCGGGCGGTCGGCGACAAACTTCTTGTAGAAGTTGTAAACGTCCTTGTACTCTGCGTTTTTAATGATTTCGGTGGCCTCTTGGCGCGGATCGTAGTCGTAGCCTTCTTCAACCCAAGTGCTCACGGTGCTTGGCATATTGCGGAAGCTTACATAGTTTGAAGCACGTGACATAATCAAAGCATCTTTCGAAGCGTTGAACTTCTCTATGCGCTCAGGCATGTCGGTCATAAGGCCGCGCAACACATCTATGCCTTCGTTAGTCTTATCGGACTGTGTTCCCAGATAAGTGAACAGGTAGCCCGGCTTGCGGTTGAGATAATCGTATAAGTAGTAACCATAAGCGGTGTAGCCTAACGAACGGAACTCTCTAACTTCCTGGAACACAATTGAATACATGTCGGTGCCGAAGTATTTGTTAAATACATTGCTCATAACCTTGTCGTGCTTGTTCAATATCTCGCCAGGTACATACATGTAGATGTTGCTCTGACGGAACTTCTTGCTGTGGGCGAAAAACACCTGGTTGTCGGTGTACTTCTTCTCGACTTTGAAGCTCTTTTCCGACTTGATGGCGTTATCCTTTATGAGGTTGTGCTTCTTCAAGGCATCTATAACGGTCTGATTGTCAATGTTTCCGACATATAAAACTTCGCCATTGTAGCTGAGGGCGTTTCCAACCTCGCTCAGAAGTTCTTCGCCGCTGCGCTTTTTCCATTTCTTCAGAGGTGTGCTTGCAAGATAGCTTGATTGTTTACCGTAAAGAGCATATTGGCGCACTGCCTGAGCCCATTCCGAAGCGTCGCCTTTGGTGGTTTCCTCTCCCATTTTCTCGCCTTCGTAGATGATGTCAATCTTCTTCTCGTCGTTGGCTGGACTATTGAGTTTTTCCTCACAAAGAGCAAGAATCTTGTCCAAATCCTTCTCGAAACCCTCAATTATGAGGTTGGTGTTGCTTTGGTTGGCGCTGATAAAGATTTCAGCTCCAAGTTTCTGAAGTTCAAGGCTTAATTCCTCATAGCTTCTGTTGGTAGTGCCCTGCATCTCAAAGTAGCTGATGGCGCGGCTGAGGTCGGGGTCGTCTATGGTGCCGTAGTTGTGAGTGATGGTCAAATTGAAGATGTCATTATATGGATTCTTTGAAGAATACATTGTGAAGCAGTCGTTAATCTTTGTGATTACGACATCTTTGCCAAATTCGATAACCTGAGGTGTAACTGCAGGAACCTCTTCGGCCTCTATCATCTTCGCGAAGTCAGACTTGGCGTCGGTGTTCTTGGCTTCTATGGCCTTCCAATTAGGTTTGTCAACCTTGTCTTTGTCAGGGAAGCCCATCTTGGAGCGGATGTCGAGGTAATCCTCGCCGAAGTATTTGTTTGCTATCTTGACGATTTCTTCTTTTGTGATGCTCTTGATGCGTTCAGTCTCGGCGAGATATTCTTCGTATGTCATACCGCGCTGCTCGAGTTCGAGGAAGAGGCTGGCCAAATGTCCAAGGCTTTCAACTTCCTGTTCACGCTCTTTCAGCATGTTGACACGGATCGCTTCGAAGAGGTCGTCGCTGAACTCGCCTTTTTTCAACTTGTCGAGGCTGGCAAAAACGAAAGCTTCGGCTTTTTCGTGCGATTGACCTATGAGTTTAGGTACATACAGTATGATATTGGCACCGTGATCCTCGAGTGAGAGAGGCATGAGCATGGCCACCATGATGTTGCCATCGAGCATGTCCTTGTCCATGATGCCTGTTTCACCGTTGCTGAAGATGTTGCATGCTATGCTGAGCGGCAGATAGTCCGGGTCGGATATCTTAACGCCTTTCCATGCCAAAACTCCCATCTTGATAGGTGTCATGCGCACCTCTTTAATGGTCTGGCCCTTGAATTCAGGCAAAGTGAACTTGGGCTGTGCCGGGATGTCACCGCTGCGCCAAGTCCCGAACTTTTCGGCCACCATAGGCTCGATTTCATCTATGTCGAAGTCTCCGACGAGGATGAGAGTCATGTTGTTGGCAACATAATAAGTGTTGTAGAACTCATGCATTTTCGAAGTCTGAGGATTTTTGAGATGCTCGGTCAAACCGACTATAGGACGGCCGTAAGGATGCTCGCCGAAGATTTCTTTAAAGAAATACTCCTTGAAAGCGTCTATTGGCTCGTCGGCATACATGTTTTTCTCCTCATAAACTGTCTCTAGCTCGCTTTGGAACAGACGGAACACGGGGTAGCGGAAGCGCTCCACGTACACATCCATCCACTTGCCGATCTGGTTAGCAGGGAAGGAGTTGTAGTACATAGTCTGGTCGTAGGCTGTGCCGGCATTCAGACCTTCGCCTCCCATCTTGGTGAGAATCACGTCAACTTCGTTGGGGATGGCATATTCGGTTGAAGCGATTGACAAGTCGTTGATCTTCTGCTGTATGGCAGTGCGCTCGTCGAGGTCTGTAGTCTCATGTAGCTTGTCGTACATTATGTCGATGCTGTCGAGATACACCTTTTCGGCTTCCCAGTTGATGGTGCCTATCTTGTCGGTGCCTTTGAACATGATATGCTCGAAATAGTGAGCCATGCCAGTGGCCTCGAGAGGGTCGTTCTTACTTCCGGCATGCACATAGACGGCGCCGTAGGCTCTTGGTGAGCTGTGGTCTTCGCACATCACCACCTTCAATCCGTTGTCAAGCTTGGTGGTCTTGACCTTCACCTGAGCGTTCATAACGTTGACGCTCAGTATGATAACTAATGCTAAGAATAATTTTTTCATCTTATTTTATGTTGAATTTATATTGCAAAGATAGAAAGTCTTGTAGATGATTACTCGAAATTCTTGTACAATTCGTTTATTTCTTCTATTTTAATCCCGTAAAGTTTAATCTTTTTGAAAAACTCCGGCAATTCCATTTCCATGAAATCCTTTTTCTGTTCAGAAAGAATCTTATCCTTCGCATCCTCACAAACGTAGAATCCAATCCCGCGTTTGGTGGCGATAATCTCTTTCATCTGCAGGCGTTCGAAGGCGCGCATCACCGTGTTGGGATTCACTCCCAGCTCTATGCCTAGCTCGCGTACCGACATTACACGGTCACCGCTGCGGAATTCGCCGCTCAGTATGCGCTCGCATACATGGTCGTAGATCTGCAGATATATCGGTTTATGTCCGTTAAAATCCATAGTTAATCAGTTATATGTTAGTATTTTTGAGTTTTAATTTTACGATAAGTGCCCCAGAGCATCACAGCTGAAACTATAATCTCGGTATAAAGGGTCACATTCATCCAAATGCAGATAAAGCGCTCTATGAATTCACTTACGTTATCCTCATTTATCTGGCTGAGATAATTGAGTAAAGCTTCATTATTAGCTATAAAGTTGATGAAGATTATCATGAATATTATAGATAAAAGAATCAGAATGCCAATCATCTTGCCGGTTTTGCGCTTTTTGAAAACCATATTGCCGAACATGAAGATTGAAGAAATCATCAGAATTCCGAGATAACTTAATATGGTCATGAATGCAGGAGACATGTTTGTAACAACTAAAGGCAATGTATCATAAAATACGCCGGTCATTCCGTGAGCTGTAATGTTGTAGTCAATCTGGGCGTATTCGTTGAAATAATTAGAGATGGCAAAACCCTCGTATGGACCGTTGAACAGGGCCAGTATGCTGTCGATGGCCAGAGCGCCTGCCACATACACAATAGGTGCTACGATTACGCAGAAAATCACCATACTGAGAAACTTCTCGAGGGTTGAGGCTGGCAACATGGCGTATCCTATGCCTTTGCGCGAGTCGTTGCAGTACTTGTAAAGTCTTGCCGGTGCTAAAATCAGAACTATTTTAGTCAGCATGTCTATGACGCTTATTCTTGAGAAAGCGCTGTAAACATTATCAGTTCCATCAGTCGGCATTAGGCTGGTGAACAGGTATATGACTACCGGGATAGCCCATAAAATAGCTAAGGTCAGTATGAAATTCGGGAAGAAATTCAGTCCGTCGTGTTTGAGGACTTTGCCGAAACGTTCTAAATTGAATTTGTTGTTCATTTCATTAAGTTTTTGATGGTTTCTTTATTCTTCATTACCGCATTGAACAGCGCCTCTATGTTGACGTTGCTCTCCAAATGTTCAGTGTTTGGCAACACGTTGATGTAGCCACCCGGCAGCATCTCGGTGTAGTAAGCATCCTGAAGTCTTTCCGGACCGTATTCAAAGTAAATCTTATCGGTAATTTCTGCGAAGCTGGCGTTCATCAAAACGTCGTCGCGGTCCAGAATCACTATAGGGTCGATGAGGTTTTCCACATCTTTCACCTGATGGGTGGAAATGATGACGGTGGTCTCGTCGCTGCAATACTGTGAGATAACCTTGCGGAACAAGGCTTTCGAAGGAATGTCGAGACCGTTGGTCGGCTCGTCGAGGAAGAGATAGTCGGTCTGCAATGACATTGCGCAGGCCAACAACGCTTTCTTTTTCTGACCGTGTGAGAGCTCGTTGAATTTCTTTGATAGATCAACCTCAAGCTCTTTCATCAGCTTGTTGAACAAACCGAAGTCGTAGCGAGGATAGAATACTCCGATTTTCTGTATAAACTTCTCGGGAGTTGTGTCCTCTGTAATCACTTCCTCTGGCAGGAAGTAGACGTTTTGCAGAAAATCAGGCTGCCTCAACGAAGGGGTGTATCCGTCGACTGTGACGCAACCGTACTGAGGCTGTTGCAGACCGCATACTAATTTTAATAAGGTGGTCTTACCCACACCGTTTTCGCCTAAAAGTCCGTAGATATTACCCTTCTTGAACTCCAGGCTGATGTTTTTGAAGACTTGCGTATTCTTGTAAGCGAAGTCTAAGTTGTTGATTTTAATCATGTTGTATATAATTTATTGTTATCTCTATAGCTGTATTAGACAACTAATACACTGCAAAAATACAACAAATTTTTTACATGTCAAGAAAAAAATGCAAAATTTTCAATTTTTTTTTGAAAATTTTGCATTTCTTCAAATGTGTGGCCTGTAGGCCACGCATTATTTTTTAATGCTGAGAATCACTCCCAATGCTACACCTAATGCTGCTGCAAACAATACCTGAAGTGTGCCGGGCAGCAGGAAGGTGATGGTGTGAGCCGGATACCAGAACAGTGGAATGGTCTTTTTGAAGACAAAGCCATACTGTATGTCCCAGTTGATCTTTTTCGACATGGTCTCCTGAATGTTGAGCGGGCTGCTGAAGAATCCAGCCAAACTGCCGCCTGTTTCAGCAATGTGAATGTCGGTGATTTTGTGGAAAGTCATAAATACCGGTGCAAACAGTGTGTTCATCAGTACGCTCACGCACAGGGCTACGAAGAATTTACCCCAGGTGAGAGGCGCTCCTGTTACCGGATTGCCGTAAAACCATTTTGCCGCTTTACCGTCCAAATGAAAACCGTTATCAAGCAAAACAACCGTTCCGGTCTTGAAAATTGTCATGGCTGAGGCTATGACAACGCCCAGCACTCCCCAAACGAGCATTTTGGGAATCAATCCGAAACCCGGCTTCAGATATACGCCTTCCTTAATTCTAAGCGAAAGCATCTCGCCAAAAGTGCCTAAAATGGCAAACTTGAAGAAACTCATCAGCAAGCCGTGTTTGGTTGTTGCTTTTATGAACCAATCCCAAGCGCCTGGGATGAAAGCGAAGCCTAAAATGACTGCGGCCATCACTACAAGGGTAATTTTATCTGCTTTTTTCATATACCTAATAATTAATTATCTATTTTTTGATTTTTTAATTACAAAAACAATTATACCTGCTGCAATGATGACTATGGCCGATAGCAGCCAAATCAACAGAGCGTGTGATTTGGCCGGCAAAGGCTCGTTAAGATATATATCGACACGGTTGGCCAGGAAATCGTCTATCATGGCATTGCCTTCATCCCAGAACTTTTCGGACGGGGGATAGCCGAAACGGTGTTGCTGGTCGGCTATATGCGGGCGCAGAGCCTCGATCAATCCGTTGAAAATAGGGTGGGTGTTCTCGTATTGGAACTGGGTCTCGCACAACTCGCGCGCCCTTTGCTTGAAGGCTGCTCTGAAGCGGTTGTTAGTCAGTAACTTGCCGAAAACCAGTTTTGCCTGAGGGTAGTTGAGCCAGTCGGACGGATCTTTGTATACGGCCGCGTTGGTATAAGGGTCGAATTCTGCAAAGTCTTTTATGATGATGGTGGCGTCGCCATCGAAGAATATCCAGCGCCATTTGCCTCCGTTTTCCTGCCAGCAGCGCATGTTGTTGCCTGGCCAGTCAAAGTTGCCGATAAATGTTTGGAAAACATAGTAATCGATAAAGCAATCCATATCAATTAGCTCGCAAGCCTGCTTGTAAGCCGATCTTGTTGACAGGTTCGTGTTTTCGAACCAATGCATCATCTCGCGGAAACTGAGGTTGTCGCCGTGTTCCACTTCGCCTCGCCAGCTGCCTATGATGTTGCAGTTGTACGGGCTTACGTAGCAATGGTCTTCTATGAATTTGTCGTCCGTCTTCTCCTGAATGAAATAGACTCCCCAGTATTCTCCGTTGAGGTATAACACCACGGGCCGGCAGTTGGGCGCTTCCATATTGAGATTCAACGCCATCTTGTTGCAAACATAGTCCTGCGCTCCCGAGTATGGCCAGAATGAAGCGAAAGGCTTAAGCAGCAAATGTTTATAGCTGTTTATGGTGTCACCGAAGAAATCATATTTGAATCTTTTCTTGCCATAGATGTCGCGCGCATATATCTTCATGCCTTTGGCCGGTTGACGGCGCGAACGGTTGCCGTGGGTGCGCAGACCGCATATCTGGTTGATGCCGCTGTTGTCGGCCGGCTCGTAAAACTCCACGTTGGCCCGGCGTTCCCAGTCGCGGCCATGCTGAAAATAGTTGCCGGTATGATCGGGCTTCTCGGACTCCCAGTTGACACCTTTCACAAAAATGCCTGAATTTTCGTCAAACAGATCGTCGTGGTCGGCACATACCGACACTACTGCCATACCGTGGCTGTCGGCTCCCAGACTGCGTATCAAATATGTGTTGGTGGCGACATCGCCTATCAAATTTTCTTTGCTGTCGAAAAGAGCGGCGCGAATCACTATGGCATGCCTGACTGAATCCGGAACATAAACCATATTGTCCGGCGATATTTGAATTTTGTAGATGTCGGCTGTGGAGTAGAGGCTTGGGTCGAGTTTTAAAGGCTTTTTGTAAAGAGCGGAACTTGCAGTCGGTGCGTTGCCGTCGATAGTATATCTGATATGATATTCCTTGTCGCAGGAAAGTATCAAATCAATACTATCGTCATAAAATCCGCCATTTTGAGAAAAACCTACCTTTTGCGCTGACACCATAGTCGGCAACTGCCAGAGAAACAACAATATGAACAACAATCTCTTCATAATTAAATGACGACAACACGTTGTGTTGAATTTCCAATTTTTATAAGATAAATGCCTGTCGGCATGTCGATGGCTAAGGATGTGGTTGTGTACTCCTCATACAGGAGCGTCCCGACAAGGTTGAAAACCTGAATTTTAATCGGAGTGAACTGATTGTCGGTTAGATTGATGTGAATTTGTCCGTGTGTCGGGTTGGGGAATATAGACGCTGTAATGCTCTGATTCTCACCAAGGCTTACGAATAACTCGTTGATGCGATCTCTCATGTTGTCGCATCTGTCACCCATGAAACTGTCAATGTTGTTGACACTATTTATCCATGATGACAGATTTTTGGGTCTGTTGAAACGTGCCGCTTGCTGTGGTATCTCATCAATCACCAGACTTTTGGCAAATGTTAAATAAGGATTAGTTGCGGCATAATCGAATTGATTGCTCAACAAACGCTCGAATCTAGTGTAAAATGCCGACCTGAAGTCGTTGTTTTCGAGCAGCCGTCTGAACATCAGCGTCGATATTGCGTCAGTAGGCCAGCCCAGATTCTGTTCGCAGGTGGCGTTGCCGAAAACGTCAAAATCCATCTTTTGTAGACAATCGTCGCCGTCAAAGAAAATCCAGCGCCATTTGCCGTCAAGGTATTGATAACACCGCATGTTGTTAGCCGGCCAGTCGTTGTTAGCTATGAAAAGCTCCAGACAGTAATAGTTTATGAAATTGTCGACATCGATGAGCGAACATAGGTGTTCGTAATTGGTGGAATCAGACAAGTCGGCGTCTTCGAGCCATTGCATCATCTGGATGAAATTGACGTTCTGGCCGTCTTCAGCCTCACCGTGCCAACTGCCGATGACATTGTAATCGTCGTCGCTGTGCCCGAAATGGTCTTCCAGATAATGCGAGTCGGGGCGTTCGCTGACATAGTAGATGCCCCAATATTCACCGTTGATGAAAAGCGCTTCCGGACGCGATAAGATATACTCCAAGCCTATGCTTCTTGCCATGCTGTTGCAAATCCAGTCTTGGATTCCTATTGAGAACCACTGGCAGCTGAATGGCTTCAAAACCAGATGTTTGACGCTGTTTTTAGGCGAGTCGTTAAAGAATTTGTGATAAAAACGTTTTGTGCCGTATTCCTGTCGGGCATAGAGTTTCATGCCTTTTTGCGGTCCGCGACGCGCTGTGCCTCCATGTGTTCTGAGGCCGGCTGTCTGGTTGACACCGCTGTTGTCGGCTGTCTCATAAAACTCGATGTTTACAACGCGTTCCCACTCGTCGCCGCTCATGTAATAATTGCCGGTCCAATAACTGTGTTCCGGGTCGAAATTGACACCTTTGACAAAAATTCCGGTGTAATAGTCGAACAAATCCGACGAATCGGCGGCTATTGACATCGCTGGCAGGCCATGAGTGTCGCAGCCAAGCTCGTTGATGAAATAACTCTGTGTTGTCACCGTCCCGACGCAGTTTTCATTATTGTCGAACGCACAAGCCCTGATAATGATGCATTTCATCACTGAATTGGGCGTGAATAGAAGCTCGTCGATGGTTGTGGGTATGGTGTAAATGTTGGAATTTGAATACAAACCCTCGTTCAAATACAGAGGGCCGGTATAAAGCGTTGAGTTGGCGTCGGGGGCGGCGCCGTTGGTAGTGTAACGTATGTGATATGCCGGGTCGCAGGTCAATTCCAGGCTGAAACTACTTTCATAGAAACCTCCTGAATGTGAGAATGTTACGGTCTGAGCATTGAGCCCAAGCCGTAACATCATCACGATGAATGCTATAAAGCATATCTTTTTCATCACGAGATTTTATTTCTCGATTCTGATACGGGCGTCGACAGCTGTCACGTAGCGTGGATTGCCGAGCAACGGGTTGAGGTCCATCTCGGCGATTTCCGGAGCAGCTTGCACCAATGCGCTCACGCGAGCCACCTGGTCGGCATAAAGGTCGATGTTGACACCTTCCTGACCGCGCACGCCTTGCAAAATCTTGTATCCTTTAAGCTGTTTGAGCATCTCCTTGGCTTCGTCGGCTGTGATAGGAGCGAGGGCTGATTGAACGTCTTTCAACACTTCGATGAAGATACCGCCCAAACCGAAGAAGATCTGATGACCGAACTTGGCATCCTTGATTGCGCCGATGTAAACGTCGATACCGTCAAGCATCGGGTACATCTCAACTGCGTAAGTGTCTTTGATGGCAATCAAGCGGTCGAATTCCTTAGCCACAGTGTCAAGGTCTTTCACGCCGAGTGTCACGCCACCCACGTCTGATTTGTGGAGCGGACCGACAACCTTCATCACCAGCGGCACATCTTTCGAGCAACCGACTTCTTTAGCGAATGCAAGAGCGTCTTCTTTCTTGCTGACTTCCACCGATTTCTTGCGGCTGATGCCGGCAGCGTCCAAAAGCTCGTTGTAGTCGGCAATCTCCAGATAACCTGACTTGCAACGGTCGATGGTTTTGCGGATGCGAGCCACATCAATCTTAGGCAGCTCAACATGTTCTGGCTGAGGCTTTGGTGTGTTGTAAACTTTGCATATTGCATTACCAAGCACGCATTCCTCTGGGAAGTTGATGCGGCCTTTTGCGATGAAATCGTTGATTTCGTCTTTCACGTTAATGATTGAAGGCAACACTGGAAAGATAGGCTTCTTGCAGGTCTTCATCTTTTCATCCAGCAGGTCGTAAACCTCTTTGTTGCTGAACAATCCAGGTGAGCCGAAGATGACCACTGAGAAGTCGATATCTGTGTATTCGTTCTCGACAGTGTCGATGATATATCCGAGTTGCTCAGCTGTTCCTGTGGCGAGGAAGTCGATAGGGTTACCCACTGACGAGCCGCCGAAAAGTTTCTCTAACAGGGCAGGGCTTGCCGGGTGTTCTTTCAATGAAGGAACTTCCATGCCGCCGTTGCTTAAAACGTCGGTGAGCATGACAGCCGGACCGCCGGCGTGTGTGATGACGGCGCAGCGTTTACCTTTGATTTCAGGATGCATGAAGACAGCGCATACTGTTGTCAGCTCCTGACGGTTTTGGCAGCGCACGATGCCAGCTTTGCGGAACAATGCATCAACAGCGGCGTCGCTGGTGGCCAAAGCGCCAGTGTGTGACGAGGCGGCACGTGAGCCGGCAGCGCTGTTGCCGCTCTTGATGGCTGCGATATGGCATCCCTTGTTGATAAGGCTGCGTGAGTGTTTGAGCAATCTCTGCGGGTCGCCGATCTTTTCCATGTAAAGCATGATGACACGGCTCGACTTCACTGGGTCGAAGGTCTCGTCCAAGTGCTCCAAAACGTCCTCAATACCGAGCTGAGCTGAGTTGCCCACAGCCCAAACGCTGTTGAACTTCAGACCGTTGCTCATACCGTATTCCTTGATGAACACTGCTGTGGCGCCTGATCCTGTGATGAAATCGACTCCATGAGGGTCGAGGGTTGGAATAGGAGTGTCGAAGCATCCTGCATAGTTTACGTTGAGGAAGCCTGTGCAGTTAGGGCCAATCAGGCTGCCGCCTACGCTATTGATGGTGTCGACTATATGTTTCTCGATTTCAGCTCCCTCGTGGCTTTCTTCAGAAAATCCGGCGCTGATGATGATAAAGCCCTTACAACCTTTCTCTTTTGCCAACACGTCCACTGTCTGTGCACAGAACTTGGCAGCGATACAGAGGATTGCGCATTCCACCTGCGGAAGGTCGTCGACCTTGGAATAGCATTTCACGCCTTGCACCTCGCTCTCTTTCGGGTTTACTGCATAAACAGGACCACTGAATGGGCTCTCAAGAAGGTTTTTCAAAGCTTTTCCACCTGGTTTGTGGATGTCACTCGACGCACCGCACACAACGATGCTTTTCGGATTTAATAGTTCTCTTGCAATCATGATACTTATATTTAATTCTTAATTTCAAACTTTCGGGACAACAAATTTTATAGCCTGCTGCTTATTTTCAACAACAATATGTTCACTATTCAAAACCTCACCGTCCAAAGATACGCAGAACCCTTTTTCGCCTTCAATTACTACCTGTTTGGCCCTACGATAAACTATATATTTGCTGAATTTCGGATTATCTAGATAGGTTCCGTTTGCATAATACTTTTTCAGCAACGCGAATTTTATTCTCGAAACCGGCTTGATGAGGCATACTTCCAAAAGGCCGTCGTCATTAAGAGAACGGGGGGCGCATTGGTAACTGCCGCCTACATATTTGCCGTTGGCAATGGTGCAGAGGCATATCTTGCCATCGTTGAGCTTCTCGCCATCGGCGTAAACGGTGCATTTTGTGCGCATTCCCGTCAAAAATGCCCTAAACACAGCTATGGGGTAGCACATCTTGCCTCCAATGATAGGGTAGCGGCGGATTTTGTGCATTACCTTAGCTACCACAGAGTCCAAACCGAAATGCGTGGCGTTGACGGCGAATCGCTCGTTGACCTGCATTAGGTCGACACATTTTTCGGTGCCGTGCATGGCGCCCTCAACGTTCCTGAATGTCTGTAAATCGGCGTAATACTTGATGTAATCGTTGCCGCTGCCATAGGCCAAAACGGCTAAACTGGCATTCGGGTAACCGTAGATGCCGCTCGCCACTTTGTTGAGAGTACCGTCACCGCCGCAAGCGTAAAAACGCACTTCCTCGTCGGGATGAGTCTCGAGGTATGCTTTGATGTGGTCGATGTTGTCTGTGGCTGAATTGGGTGTAATGATTTCATAATCAATAACTTCGTCTTCATTGGCTATGGCTTTCTCCACCTCTTTGAGGCAGGAGTGCTCGCCGGCGACAGTATTGACAATGAATATATGCTTCATATCCTTCCCAAATTTTTGCAAAAATAGGGAATTTTACTGATAACACCAAATTAATAATAAAATTTGGACCTTAAACCCTGATTACCGCATAGGTTATAACCTTGCCATCTCTCTTGATTGCGAAATGCCACTCTCCATCCTCTTGTTTGCGGTAGACTCTAAGGCGATCGCCCTCCAAACTCTCCGCTTCGTAATGAATCTCCAACTCTTTGAGCGTCATGGATTCCAACTCTTTGATGGAGAAAGAATCGAGCACCATCATGCAGTATTTTGTGTTGTTAGTGTGATGCGATATGTCGATGTCGCAGGCGCGGATTACCTTCTCATAAACGAAGTCCTCTTCGGTGAAGTTGTCTTTGAATCTCTTGAACGAAGGCTCGCAGGCTTTCTCCGGAAGGAATTCAATGTCTGGATACTGTACGCTGTCAGTTTTGCGCAAACGACGAGTCTCCTTGTCCAAAATGACCCATTCAGCTAGGCTGTTGACGGCAGGCTCCATATTGGGTTTCAATATCTGATATGAACGGAAGCATCTGAGCATTTCAGGACCTGAAGGCCAGGTTTTCAATATGACGTCATCGTGGTCTTTCACCACACTCTTGAACTCGAATTTTATGCGACGCACAACCCAAAACGCACTGTCACGCTGCATAAGGGTGGGCTGGTCTATGCCAAGCTGTGTGGCGTTGGCGTCGGCCAATTCCTCAAATAAGGTCTGCATCATGAATGGGCTAAGGCGGTTGATGCTGTCGCAATAGCTCGACATGACTTTGAAATTCTTGGTATAATGATTGTTTTCCATAACTGACACTTTCAACACTAAACTCTTCTCTGTCTTATAGCCTCGAACGTGACTATTGCCGTTGTGACGCTGACGTTGAGCGAGTCGGCTATGCCATTCATCGGGATAATGATGTTCTGGTCGGCGGCTTCAACCCACTGCTGCGAGATGCCGGTAGCTTCTGTACCCATCACTATGGCCGATGCTTTCCTGAAGTCAGCGTCCAGATAATCGATGGAGGCTTTCAGATATGTGCAATATATTGTTATGTTGTTGGCTTTAAGCCATTTAATGCAGTCTTCCGAAGAGCAGGCGAATAATGGTACCGAGAATATGCATCCCACGCTGGCTCGAATGGCGTTGGGGTTGTATAGGTCGGTGCGCGGGTCGGCTATTATCACAGCGTCCACACCGGCTGCGTCTGCGGTACGCATAACAGCTCCCAGGTTGCCTGGCTTCTCCACTGTCTCAAGCACTATGATGAGAGGGTTCTTCTTGGGCTTAAACTGATGCAAGTCGGCGTATTTCGGAATGGCAACGGCTAAAAGACCGTCGCTACCTTCACGGTAGGCTATCTTCTCGAACACTTCCAAACTGACTTCCTCGACCGAGCGCGCCGTGGCCACAGGGCCGTCCTGCGCAATGTCGGGACATACAAACAGAGTGTCGATTTCGAAACCGCAGGCCACGGCGCGCTCAATCTCGCGTCTGCCCTCAATGAGTATGCGGTTTTGCTCACGACGCTCGGAAGCCTTCTCCAACTTGATGATATTCTTGATTTTAGGATTGGTCTTGCTGGTAATCATGACTTGACCTCCTTCTTTTTTAACTGTGAAAATATCAAACCGATTACAACCATCACTATGCCGATAAGCTTGTTGCTGGCAAAGGCCTCAATGCCTAAAATAAAACTGAAAATGCCCGTAAACACAGGGATCAAGTTGCTGTAAACATTGGCTTTGGATGCACCTAGGCGGCTGAAGGCGAAGGCCCACAGGGAGTAGGCGATGGCGCTGCAAAACACACCCAAACATAACAATGGTACTATGTAACTGCCGATATTGGCAAAATTGGAAGGTTCGAATCTTTCCATTATGATGGTCAGCGGTATGAAATAAATCATGCCGATTATGTTTTGCATCCAAGTGATTGTCAGAGGCTTATAAAGTTTTGTCAGCTTTACCAGCGAGATGGAATAGCCTACGGCCACCACCACGGCGCTGAACAAAAACAGCACGCCTTTGGTGGATGCCACAAATTCCAGATCTTTGTTTATCAGCATCACCATCACACCAAGGAAAGACACTATCAAGCCTAATATGTTCATGGGCGACAGCCTCTCTTTCAAGAAAACTGATGCTGCTATTGGTGTCACCAAAGGTATCATGGCGATAATGGCTGCACCTATGATGGGGGAGGTGTTCTTCAGACCGTAGCCCTCAAAAATGAAGTACAGAAAGGGTTCGAACATGGCAGCCAAGGCAAACAGCCCCAGATGTTCCTTTTTTACCTTCTCGTTCAAGCCAAAGATGAAGAGAATGGCGGTGAAGAATATGGTGGCCACCACCAAGCGAAGGAATATGGTTGCAGTGGGGTTGAGGCTGCTGTACACCTGAGTCGACCAGATGAATGATAACCCCCACATAATCATGGCTAAAACACCTGCTATGTGAACTATGTAATTTCTATTTTTCATGGCGCAAAAGTACTCAAAAAAATTGTTAAGCAATTCAAAAATCTTTTGTAATTTTGCTTTTTATTTGCACGGATTGGCTATAAAATGAAAAAAGTTCTGAAATACTTGTTATATATCGTAATCGCATTTGTGGGTTTCCTCATTGCGATGAATATATTTGTGCCTGTTTATGTGTTTGACGAGCCAGTGCCTTTCCATGGCGACTATCTGCTGAATCCTTATCAGGATATAGACTCAACCTGGTGGAAGTGTTGCAATTTCCATGGACACACACGTCAGTACGGAGGCATAACCAACGGTCGCAACAACGGCAACGCAGTCTACGACAGCATGTACCGCCTTTTCGGCTATGACCATGTAGGCATTTCTGATTATAACAAAGTGAACGGTTATGAGGACGGCCGTGACCCCGGTTACATTCCCGGTTTTGAGCACGGCTACAATGTCTGGAAGACCCATCAGGTGTGCTTGGGTACAAAAAAAGTGCGCCGCATCGACTATTTCTTCTATCAGACTTTGAGTCATAAGCAGCACATGCTCAATAAGTTGGGTGAGCAGAACAGAGTGGTGGCAGTGGCACATCCCAGCTTTGTGGACGGCAGCTACAATGTGCGTGACATGAAATATCTCAGCAACTACAAGCTTTTGGAAGTATTGAACGGCTTTGTCAACTCGCCAGAGCACTGGGATATGGCTCTAACAAACGGTCATCTGGTCTATCTGATAGCCGATGATGATACTCATGATGTGTTGAAAATTAACGACATAGCTTTAAGAATTTCATATCTTAACGCCAAAGACAACGACGCCGACCAACTCTACGACGCTTTGCTTTCGGGCAAGGCTGTAGGCGTGGACTTCCATCTAGACCGCACTGAAAAAATGGACGACAAGGTGGCTCGCTTCAAACGCGATATACCTTATTTGAATCATGCCCGTCTGACCGGTACACATTTCGACCTGAGCGTCACAAAACCGTTCCAGAAGGTGGAGTTTATCGGTCAAAACGGCATTGTACTGAAAGAGGAAAATTACAACAAGGCGGCTGCTGTCACCACGGCTTATTACGACATTCAACCCTCCGATATGTATGTGCGTACCGTGCTGACCTTCTTTGACGGCTCTACTATGTGGCTTAACCCGGTCACCCGTCACGAAAGTAATGAAATTACGAAGCAGCGCCTAGACCATATCTCGTATTTTTGGACTATCACATTGTGGGCCATATACTTAGGCGTCATAATTTTGATTGTCATATTGGTCAAAAATACATCCAGAATAAAAAAATACACCTAGACTAAAATTTTTTACATCCAGAATAAAACGAAATACACGCAGACTAAAGTCTGAATCGTGTCAATAGTCTATTTTTGCGGCTTCAAATTAACCCTATTTAAAGATTAATTGTAAATATGAGGAAATCCGCAATGAAAATCAAAGACTTCGCTATTTTCGCGGCAATAGCTCTGACGCTATTGCCGGCAACAATCAACGCACAAAATGACACTTATTTCCATGGCAGCTTCGATGAGTATAACGATAGGGATGCCAGCTATTTCAACGGCGTTTGGAATGAGCCTTTCGGTATCGCGCCAATACCATTCAACTCAATACTTCAGGGGAACACACAGACACCGCTGGGTAGCGGATTGCTGATAATGCTGACAGCAGGAGCAGGCTATGCGGTCGCTCGCAGCAGACGTAAATTCAGAAAGGCCTCAACTTTGCTGGTGGCACTGGCAGTTATGCTCGGCTTTACACAGTGCGGAAAACAGAATTTGGATTCGGTGCTCACTTATGGCGAAAATGTCAACATCATACTGAATGCTGGCGGCGGTCATGGCGGCAAGCATATTATCGAACCGGGTTCTATTTATGTTCCAATTACCTACGAAGTTGGCGATGTCTTGTATGTCAGCAACGGAGGCAAATATGCAGGCAAACTGATATGCAGCGCAACCGATGGTACGTTTACCGGAACCATCAATGTCACTGACCCTGATGACGATTTGTACTTCTATTTCGTCGGTGGACTCAAAACCGAAGATCTTGAGAATGACACTCGGTCGTTTACCGTTGATATCTGCAATCAGAAAGACCAACTTCCTGTGCTTTCGATGGGTCAGGCAGTGTATGTGCCGGGTGAAACCGAATACAACTGCAAACTTTGCAACAAATGCGCCCTGGTGGAGTTTGATTTTACTGAAAGTACTAACAAGATCGCGAAAATCAGCAATATGCTGTGCGAAGCTAAGATTGATTTTACCAACAACACCATAACACCTACTGAAAAGTTGGATGCAGTTACCCTTTATTCAGTAAGCGGAACTGAAAAATGGGCTATTCTGCTGCTGAACGATGTCGAAAGAAAATCAATGGGAATGGTGTATAACAGATTTGGGAATCCAACCTATCCTGTTGAGATATATGATTATTACGATGGAGTAACGGTTCCAGCATTGTCGACAAGCAACAATTTCCTTTATGGAACTAATGCCATTACGGTGAATAATACTGAAAGTAACAAAAACAACAAAGTTTTTGTTGTAAGTGCTAACGGTAATGCGGTTAGATTCGCTCAGGGCAACCTCAAATGCACTAAAACAGGCGCCACATGGGCTGACGGCTATGAATGGAGCTTCATGGAGCATCAGTATGAAATGATCGAAACTAATTCAAATACATATTGTACAGACAATTATGAAAACAAAGATGTTGTGAGTTTGTTTGGATGGGGTTGCACTGGCATACAGGATATGTTCTATAATGGTAATCAAAATTATTATATGCCTTATAATACAATATGGGGTAATGATACCTATGGTCCGACCGGAAGTCATGATTTGTCGGTAGCTAACCATTCTGATTGGGGCGCTGTCGTACCTAATAATGAAGGATACAACTGGCGCTTGCTTACTACAGAAGAATGGAATTATTTGTTAAGAACCCGTGTTAATGCAATAGGAAAACGAGGTGGAGGGAGAGTGATGAATAATGGTAATATTGTAGTTAATGGTGCTATTTTTATTCCGGAAGGAGTGTCTGGAGATTTGATTCACTTTACAAGTAATTCTAGTGTTCCTGTATGGAGTGATAATGAATTCGCGACATTACAGGATCTGGAAACTTTCTTGAATACAAACGGAGCATTGTTTCTGCCAGCAGCCGGATATCGTGATGCTAAAAAAGTGCGCTCAAGAAATAGCGAGGGCAGATACTGGACATCTACACAAGCAAATATTACCAATAATATAAACTATGCAACTTATCTGACTGTTAATTCAGGTAATAGTTTCTCTTTAAACGAATTTTGGAGAGCTGAAGGCTGTTTAGTCCGTCTCGTTCGCTAATTGTCTTGAATTATTACAACCAAATAAAAAAAGCTCGGTTTTAAGCCGGGCTTTTTTATTTATCCTACAACAAATCTTTACAGCGAGAAATGTGGAATCGGTTCCAGTTTGAACAGATTCTTTGCGTGTTTGTCGTCAATCTTGGCTTTGATGACTGGATCTTCGCATACGCCTGTCCTTATATATTTATCTAAGGTGGCGTAAGTGAAACCGAGATTGTCTTCGTCGCTCTTGCCGCAAAGGCCGTCTGATGGGGTCTTCTCAACCAAGTCGATTGGCAGCCCGAGTTCTTTGCCGATAGCCTTCACCTCTTGCACTGTGAGTCCGCCGAGAGGGGAGAAGTCACCGGCTGCATCGCCGTAACGTGTGCTATAGCCGACCCAGTCTTCCGAGAGATTGCATGTATTGGCCACACGTCCGTTTACCGACTGTGACACTGCGTAGGCGGCTGTCATTCTCAATCGCGGAGGCATGTTGATGACAGTCTGGTTGGCGACGTCCTTGCCGAGCGTTCCAAGCTGTTCTTTCACCTCTTTCATCAGAGCGTTGTATGTGTCGCCTATGTTCACGCAGCAATATTTAATTCCCAGATGGTTGATCAGCTTCATGCTGTCGGAAATGTCTTTCTGCACTCCGTTTGGCATGGTCACACCATAGACGCGGTCTCTACCAAGCGCTTCTACGCAAAGCCCGGCCACTATACTGCTGTCCTTGCCGCCCGATATGGCAATCACGGCGTTGCAGCCCTTGCCGTTTTGCTCAAACCAATCTCTAATCCATTGAACCACACGGTCTTTTACTTCTTTTGCATTGAAATTATCCATATAATTTGAACTTTTAAACTACCTTAATTATTAATTGTAAAACCTCTCACCAAAGATCTTGCTTCCAACCCTGACCAATGTAGCTCCCTCTTCGATGGCAATGGGGTAATCGTGCGACATTCCCATTGAGATTTCCTTAAACCAGTCACAGCCGTTGAAATATTTGGTTTTCAAGTTATTGAAAATATCTTTCAGATGCTTGAATTCCTTACGCACCTGGGTCATGTCGGCGGTGTTGGTGGCCATACCCATCACTCCGCATATGCGGACGTTTTTCATCTCTTTGAAGATGTCTGAATTCAGAATCTCCTCTGCCTCATCCATGCTGAGGCCAAACTTGGTCTCCTCCTCGGCAATGTGGAACTGCAGTAAGCAGTTGGCCACGATATTGTGCTTGGCGGCTTCTTTGTTGACTGCCTGCAACAGGTTGAAAGTGTCTATTGAATGAATCATCCTGGCGTACTGGATGATATATTTGATTTTGTTGGTCTGCAAATGACCTATGAAATGCCACTCTATGTCTTTGGGCAGCACTTCATGTTTGTCACGCATCTCAAGTGCATGATTCTCACCGAATACCCGCTGGCCGGCATCGTAAGCTTCCTGAATGTCCTCCACGGGTTTGGTCTTCGACACAGCTACCAGAGTAACTCCCGAAGGGATTGTTTTTCTTACTGTTTCCAAATTTTCCTTAACCATGATAACATAGTTTAAAACACTGCAAAGATACGCTATTTGTTGAAAAACGTGTTGATATTTTTTTGTTTTTTTAAAGCTTATTGCAAAATTAATTGTATACTTTTGCAACGTCAGATTAATCATAATCAAACGGATTAATCGCGATTTAACACTAAACTAACTAACATGAAAAAACTACTTATTATCCTTGTCGGGGCTGTCCTGGCTTTTGCCTCGTGCAACAAGAAAAACGACAACAACGACGATTTCAATCTGGCGGAGAAAATCATCGGCAAATGGGTTGAGGCGGAGGTAGACGGTCATGTCGCATTGACAGACGAGCAGACTGTAACTACTTTTATTTCAACTACCGTAGCCACTGTCAGTGGAGTGCGTTTTAGACACAATGATTCTCAGATGGTTTGGAATGATTCACGTCTGTATGAAGTCAAAATTGAGGGTCACAATGTGACGCTTACAACCAGCCCTAATCCTGGGACCACATTAATCAACGAGTTAAACGTCAAGTCGATTACCAATACCGGTATGGTCTGCCGTTTCAAGCATTCGACTATACACAATGGTGAGACTGTTGACGTTAGGGAACATGAAATCCGTTATGAAAAGGTTACCAAAGACTTCGGTGACGACATATATGGCATGTGGGAATGTGATGAGATTACAGGAGGTTATACCTATAACGACCCTAACGGCCGTCTGGATTTCCACTACGACGGAACCTACGATTTCTACGTAAAGAATGAGACTGGCGAATGGACTCTTGTAATTCGTGAACTCAACGAATACATAATTGACGGCAACTGGTTTGCCTTACGTTGGAAAGAGGCCGGTCAGGACATGCTGTTCGAAGTGTGGGACATTGACAATGTAGACGATGGCAATATGCAGTGGTCGGCATGGCGTAAAGATGGAGACGGAACCACCTACCTGCAAGGTGTAAAATGGCAGAAAGTTAATAGGAATGGCATAGCCATGATAGTCAAAAACGAGGAAATCGACTACTGGCGCCAGATTGAGGCAGCTTTCCGTGCCGCTTGCCAGGAAGCTGATATGGAGGCGTACTATTACGCCACTTCAGCGGAAAACGCCTATCAGGAACAAATTGAAGCTGTTGAAGAGCTTAGCAATCTTCCGGACGGCATGCTCAAGGGTATAATCTTTGCTCCTAGTTTTGGTATTAATGGTGAAAGTGCGGAGGCAGAAGTCGCAGCTTTGGCTATGGAACTTGAAATACCGGTAGTCATTATAGATTCACCTGTTGACGTCACAAGTCCTTTGGCCGACTGCCCGTACTTCGGCACCGACAACACAGAGGCAGGTTTGGCTATGGCTGATAAGGTTGATGCTGACTTTATTGCCGCATTTGCCATGACAAACAGCCCTGGTGTGGAGCGTGCCATAGCATTCCAGACCATGAAGCCAGATACAGAGATTTATTTAGTCGGTGACGAGGCTGTAGAGGAAGTGGAAGCAGTCATAGACGATTACAATGATTTTGTGTTTTTTAACGGCAACGATCTCGTGGATGTGATTGACATGCTTGATGAAGCCGGCAAGAATATGTATACCTTCGACGTTTACGAAGAGTTCCTCGACGAACTGATTGAAGGCTGCGAACACTTCAAGGGTATCATGGCACAAAACACCTTCCTCATGTCACGCAAGGCTGTGGAAGCTGTGCTCAACAATGCCTCACAGGGTGAGATGGTTCCCACATTCTACATCACCAAGGACAACCTGAATGATCCGAATGTGATTCCGTTCCTGGAGTTCTATCATAAGCGTTAGTTCAACGCATTATTGCTGAAAAATGGACGATTACCGGCGGCGAACATGATAATGTGAGCCGCCGGTTTTGTTTTATGTATTATAGTTTCCACAGTCTGAAAACTTTTTTGTATTTTTGCAAAAATTTGTTATCATGAAAAGGTATCTGATATATATCGTTAAGTTGTTGGCTTTCTTGCTGGTGATGTTCGCCGTTATGAGGATTGTATTCGTGGCCAACTACTATCATCTGGTAAAGGCTGATATGGTGCCGTTCACAGAAATACTTAGAAGTTTCTACAAGGCATTGCGTCTGGATATAGCTTCGGCATGTTACATAATGCCGCTGCCTGCTCTTGTGATGTTTATATTGACCTGTTTCAATCCCGACGCCAATTACCGTTGGGTACGCTGGTATTTCTACGTGGTGATAGCCATCTACGTCCTTATAGTGATGGGCGAGATCGGTATTTACGGCGAATGGGGTACTAAGCTGAATTACAAGGCTTTGGTGTATCTGCAGAATCCTTCGGAAGTGGTGAATACAGCATCCACCCAACAGACAACCTTGCTGGTCTCCTTATGGGCCTGCTTCACTCTGCTGTTCTGCTGGTGGTATGTGCGTTGGATAGAGCCGTACAACGATGAGTATGAAGCACGCCGTGTGCCCTGGGGATTCTTTCCGGCCGCTTTTGTATTGATATTCGGACTCATGTTCATTGGAATGCGCGGCGGTGTAGGTGAAATACCTATCTCCACAAGCTCCGGGTATTTCAGCAACTACAAGATAGTCAACATTATGACGGTTAATCCGGGTTACAATATCATGGAGAATATCTCCAACTCGAGAAATATAGATCCTAAGGCTCATTTCAACTTTATGGACGATGCCTTGGCTGAGGCTATCACCAAGGAAACCCATCAGGTTGATTGCGATTCTACCGTGAGAATCCTCAAGACCGAGCGTCCCAATGTGCTTATAGTGCTTTTGGAAAGCTGGTCGGCCGACCTTATCGAGTCGCTGGGCGGCGATCCGTCAATAACACCTAATTTCCATGAATTGGAGAAAGAAGGACTGCTGTTTACCAACTACTACGCCAGCGCCAACCGCTCGCAGCAGGCCATAGCCTCCATCTACGGCGGACTGCCAGGACTTCCTGTGACCACCATCACCAATCATCCGGAGAAATATTATGCCGTTCCATCTATAGTGAAACCTCTCGACTCTGTGGGATATTACACGAGTTTCTACTTTGGAGGTGAGCTTAACTACGGCAACATTCTCTCATATCTGCGCTATAACGAGCTCGACCGAGTGGTGGAGGGCCGTGATGTGCATGCTCATTTCCATAAGGGAAAACTTGGTATTCAGGATGCCGACATGCTGCCTTGGGCCGCCAAAGACATCAACAGTCAGCCGGAACCATTCTTTACCACCATATTTACCCTGAGCACCCATTCGCCTTACGATTTTCCTAAGATTTTCGATCAACTCGAATGGCCTGAACTGGAAAAACAGTTTGTCAACTCCGGTAAATACACCGACATAGCTTTAAAACTGTTCATTGACAGGGCCAAGCAGCAGCCATGGTATGAAAACACCATATTCCTCTTTATGGCCGACCATAGCCATCCTTCATACAAGAACCATCGTTTGGAATCGTTTGCCTATCATAAGATTCCGCTTTTGATTTACGGAGAGCCTCTGGCCGACTCGCTGCGTGGCAAGACTTTCGATAAGATTTGCGGCAACACCGACGTGCCGGCTACCATACTCGCACAGCTCGGCCTTAAGCATGACGAGTTTTTCTGGAGCAAGGATGTGTTCAACACCTGTTACCGTCCGTTCGCTTTCTTCGAGTTGAACGAGGGCTTGGGTTGGAAGACCGAGGAAGGGGAATATGTTAGAACAGGTAACAACAAAGTGGTCAAGAACACCTTTGCCGACCATGAGAAGGCCGACAGCCTTGAACAGCAGGGTAAGGCTTACATGCAATATCATTTCGAATTGTTTAACCGATATTAAAAAAATATTCGTATCTTTGCGTTTTTAAAAAATAGGATATGTTTGAAGGATTAACCGAGAAACTGGAACGTTCGTTCAAAATACTGAAGGGACAGGGATATATTACCGAAATCAATGTGGCTGAGACAGTTAAGGAGGTGCGTAAAGCCCTTTTGGACGCTGATGTCAGCTATAAGATTGCAAAAGACGTTACCAACGATATCAAGGAGAAGGCCATAGGCCAGAAGATTCTGACATCTGTGTCACCGAGCCAGCTGATGGTGAAGATAGTGCACGACGAATTGGCGGAACTGATGGGTGGCGAACATTCCGAGATCAACATCAAAGGCAACCCGGCCGTGGTTCTCATTGCCGGTCTTCAGGGTTCAGGTAAGACTACTTTCTCGGCTAAACTTGCCAATTACCTCAAGACCAAAAAAGGTAAAACCGTAATGCTGGTGGCAGGCGACGTCTATCGTCCGGCTGCTATTGACCAGTTGAAGGTGTTGGGCGAACAGGTAGGAGTGGAGGTTTACTCCGAAGAAGGCAACAAAAATCCGGTTCAGATAGCTGAAAACGCCATCGCAAAGGCCCGCAAGGACGGCAAGAATGTAGTTATCATCGATACCGCCGGCCGTTTGGCAGTTGACGAGGAGATGATGAATGAGATTGCCAAAATCAAGGAGACTGTCAAGCCACAGGAGACTCTGTTTGTGGTCGATGCCATGACAGGTCAGGATGCTGTCAACACAGCCAAGGCCTTCAACGATCGTCTCGACTTTGACGGAGTGGTGCTTACCAAACTTGATGGCGATACCCGCGGCGGTGCTGCACTCACCATACGCACAGTGGTCTCGAAACCTATCAAATTTGTGGGTCTGGGCGAGAAGATGGATGCTCTCGACATATTCTACCCCAAACGTATGGCCGACCGTATACTCGGCATGGGTGATATAGTGTCGTTGGTGGAGCGAGCCCAGGAACAGTTCGATGCTGACGAGGCAGCCAAACTCAAGAAAAAACTCGCCAAGAACGAATTCAACTATAACGACTTCCTCAAACAGATCCATCAGATCAAGAAGATGGGTAACATCAAGGATCTAGCCGGAATGATCCCGGGAATGAGCAAAATCAAAGACGCTGACATTGACGAGGACGCCTTCAAGAGCATAGAAGCTATAATCGGCTCAATGACACCTGCAGAGCGCGAGGATCCGAAGCTTATGAACGGAAGCCGTAAGCGCAGAATTGCCAACGGTTCGGGTAACAGCATTGAAGAGGTGAACCGTCTCATCAAACAGTTCGAGGAAACCTCCAAGATGATGCGTATGGTTACCACAGGCGGAGCCAAGAAGATGATGCAGATGATGCAGCAAGCTAAACGCAGACGCTAGTTTAAAGTTGAAAGTATAAAGTTTAAAATGAATATAGAAGATAAAATCATCGACGGCAAAGCCATAGCCGATGCAATGAAAAAAGAGATAGCCGCTGAGGTGGCTTCAATGCTTGACAAGGGTATGGATGCCCCGCATCTCGCAGCAGTGATAGTGGGCGAGGATGGCGCTTCCAAGACATACGTAGCCTCCAAGGAGAAAGCCTGTCAAGGTGTGGGAATGACCAGTTCGGTGTATCGCCTTCCTGAAAAAACCACTGAGGAAGAACTGCTGAACCTTATCGATTTTCTTAATAAAGACGAGGAAATTGACGGCTATATCATTCAGTTGCCGTTGCCAAAGCATATCAACGAGACCAAGGTTATCCACTCAATCAACCCAAAGAAGGATGTTGACGGATTCACACCTTTCAATATCGGTTTGATGCAGTTGGGCGAGCCTTGCTTCCTGCCTGCTACACCTGCCGGCATCATGGAACTGCTCAAACGCAGTGGAGTTGAAACAGCTGGCAAACATGTGGTGGTGCTTGGCCGCTCCAACATAGTCGGCACGCCTATAAGCGTGATGCTGTCGCGTAAAGGTGCCGACGCCACAGTGACCATTTGCCACAGCAAAACGAAGAATCTTAAGGATATAACACTACAGGCGGACATTTTGGTTGTAGCCATAGGCAAGCCCAAGTTCGTCAAAGCAGACATGGTGAAACCGGGTGCCGTGGTCATAGACGTGGGTATACACCGCATAGATGATCCTACAGCCGAAAAGGGTTATCATATTGAAGGTGACGTGGATTTCGACGAGGTGGCAAAGGTGGCATCAAAGATTACCCCTGTGCCGGGCGGAGTCGGCCCTATGACTATAGTAGAGCTGCTTTACAATACTTTACAAGCTAAAAAGAGAAAATAATCATAACTCATAAAGGTTATATTAACAAAGTGATTGTCAGTGTGTTGTTGCTGATAGTCACTTTATTTTTTTCTTTAAATGCCGATGCACAGAACCTCGGCGCTAACGTAAACACCGACGGCGACGAGTATATAAACGCCTTGTTGTCTGACGGTAGCCGTATATATTTCACACGCCGACAAGGTGATGACAAGGTGTTCTTTTCGGTTGTGAAGGACGGCAATTGCCAGCTAGCCCAGCCTGTGGATTTTGGCTGGACTCACGACATCAGAATGGGGGCTGTAAGTTTCTCGACTGACATGAAAACAGTTTATTTTGTTGGCATAGAGTATCCGGGAGGCTTTGGACGAGGCGATATCTATAAATCGGAACTTATTGATAATAAATGGGGTGACCCGATAAATCTCGACTTGCCGGTCAACTCGGCCACCATGGAATCGCAGCCATGCATCAGTGCCAACGGCAAAGAGTTATATTTCGTAAGAGATACTAAGAATTATAAAAGCAATATCTATTACAGCCGCCGCCTCGCAGACGGCCGCTGGGACAAGCCCAGTGCTGTAACCGCAGCTAATACCCGCTTCGGCGAGATGGCGCCCTTCCTCCATCCCGACGGCCGCACTCTGTTTTTTGCCTCCGAAGGCCATGATGGCATGGGTGGTTACGACATTTTCGTTTGCCGCCGGCTGCTCAATGGCACATGGAGCGAGCCCGTAAACCTTGGAGCACCTGTAAATACTGAGAAAAACGAAATCAGCTTCGTGGTCAGTGCTGATGGCAAGAAATGCTATGTATCTTCCGACCGCGACGGCGGTTTTGGTGGCTATGATATCTATGTCTTTGATTATGAAGATATAAACATTCCTGAAATAGCCGATACCACTCATTTCGTGATGCGCAACATACAGTTTGAATTTGACAGCGCAGTCATCGACACCATAGCTTCAGGACCAGAGCTCGACTCATTGGCATACTATATGACAGAGAATCCAAATATTCGCATCGAAATATCAGGATATACTGACAATACCGGCGATTCAGCACACAACAAAACGCTTTCTGTAGAGCGTGCTGAGGCAGTGAAAAACGCCATGATAGAGAGAGGCATCGAGGCCGACAGAATGGAAGCCAACGGCTACGGTGAGAACCGTCCGCTCGTGCCAAATATCAACGAGAAAAACAAGGGCATAAACCGCCGCGTGGAGGTGAGAGTGATTTATTGATAAAAACATCTTTATTAATTTAAGACGTCGTATCGGTTTACGGCGTCTTTTTTTGTCAAAAAATTTTACAGCAGTGTAAAAAATCTTTACACTTTTTCTTTTTGTTTGTTTGTTAAAATACAGATAATAAAGGTGTTATGAGTTTGGCATGGCTTTTGTGCTATTAATAATGTAAAATCATTAAATATGAAAAAGTCATTTCTTTTTTTAACACTTTTGATTCCGATGTTGACGCATGGACAGGATACTGTGGTGATGGGTTTAAAGGATTGCATGCAGTATGCTGTGGAGCATTCGACGAAGGTGAGGATTCAGAATGCCGACAACGACGATGCGAGAGTGGCACGGCGTGATGCCGTGTTAACGGCATTCACGCCGCAAGTGAGCGGAAACACCTATGCCTACTACAACTTCGGTAGAAGCATCGACCCAGAGACGAACGTGTATAACACTGTGACGTCTTTTCACAATGGATATAATTTATCGGCAGGCATAGATTTATTCAACGGCTTCGAGGCTGTTAATAATTTGAAGATCACCAAGACATCACAGCTGATGGGCAAAACCAAGTCGCAGCAGATCGAAGACCAGATTTGTCTTGCCACTATGGAGGCTTATTGCAACGTGATATATTTCTCAGAGCTTGAAAAAGCGTTGGTGGCGCAGGTTGAGACAGCGGAGAAAGCTGTTCAACTCGCTGAGCGTCAGGAACGTCTCGGTCAGAAGTCGCACGCCGACGTGGTGCAGATGCAGGCCGACCTTGCTGAGCGCCAGTATCAGCTCACAAACTGCAAAAACAGACATAACGACGCTGTCATCACCTTGAAAGACATGATGTTTTGGCCTATTGAGGAGCCTCTGAAGGTCGACAATGATTTTGGTAAAGATATGGTTTTTGATATGCCTGAGGATATCAAGTCGTTGGTTGACAACGCCAAAGAGATAATGCCTGAAGTGCTCTTGGCGGAGATGACGATGAACAACGCCCGCAGGTCGTTGAGGACAGCCCGTTGGCAGATTTTGCCGACACTGTCGCTCTATGGCGGCTTCTCGACAAACTACTTCACCTATCCGGGCATGGCGGGTTATGAGCCCAAGCCTTATGGCGACCAGCTGAAAAACAATCGTGGAGAGTACGTGCAGTTGTCACTTAACATACCTATTTTTAACCACTTGGCAAGGCATTCGAACATCGCGAGAAAGCGGAACGCTTTCGAGCGCGCGGAGGCTGAGTACCAGCAGTCGCTGCAACAAGTCGAGGCCGAGGTGAGCCGCGCCGTCGCTGACCGCGACGGCGCCGCCGATGCCTTGCGCCAAGCTGAGACACGCGCAACATTGCAACACGAGGCATTCAACCTCAACGCAAAACGATTCGAGCAAGGACTGATATCGTCTATTGAATATCAGACCGCATCGAACACCTATCTGAACGCCCTTGCCGAGAAACTCAACGCCCAGATGCAGCACTTTATAAAAAAATCCGTTGTAATGTATTATAAGGGAGTTCCGTATCTTGAACAATAATATGCGCCCCGTCATTTCGACTGGAGCGAAGCGTAGTGGAGACCTGAGCGAAGCGAAAGCATTCGCCAAGGCGAATAAATCTCAAACAAAAAAAGAAATAAAATAAAACTAAATATCATGGATAGAAAAATTGAAAAGAAAAAAGGCCTTAACCTCGCTTTTACCAAGAAGGCACTGCCGTATTGGCTCGGCGCATTGCTGTTAATCTTCATACTCTGGCTGGTGTTTCGTGATGACTCGAAGAAACTCCGCATCGATGCCGACAACATCAGCATCAACACCGTAAGCCTCGGACAGTTTAACGACTACATCCGCATCAGCGGTCAGGTGGCACCGATAACGACAATTCAGATTAGTCCGCTTGAAGGCGGCGTGGTGCAGGAGATCGTCACCGAAGAAGGCAGCAAGGTCAAGAAAGGCGACGTGATACTTATCTTGAGCAACGAGAGCCTCGACATGCAGATTCTGAACTCAGAAGCCGACCTTGCCGAGAAGGAAAACATCCTCCGCAACACCTTGATACAGATGGAGCAGCAGAAGCTGAGCGTGGAGCAGGAGAAGCTGCAGCTGCAGATGGACGTGCGCCGCAACAAACGTAACTACGAGGCACAGAAATCGCTGTACGACGACGGTCTCATTTCTAAAGAAGACTATCTGAAAGCCGAGGAAGACTACTACCTCTCTGACAGTCGCCTCAAGCTGGTGGAAAACCGCGCCAAGCAAGACAGCCTCTACCGCTCGGTGCAGATTATCCGCATGCAGGAGAGCCTCGAAAACATGCGCCAAAACATGTTGATGATTCGCAAACGTAAGGATAACCTCACGATAAAAGCCCCTATCGATGGTGAGCTGGGACTTCTGGATGTCGTCCTCGGTCAGTCAGTGAGTGCCGGTGCCAAGATCGGGCAGATCAACAACCTCGACAGCTATAAGATTGAGGCTCAGATTGATGAGCATTATATCGACCGTGTGACGGCAGGTCTGCAGGCCACCTTCGAGCGTCAGAGCGAGCGTTATCAGGCGCAGATTAGAAAAGTGTATCCTGAGGTGCGCGACGGCAAGTTCAAGGCCGACTTCAAGTTCATGGAGCAACAGCCCGAGAACATCCGCAGCGGCCAGACCTACTACCTCAACCTGCAGCTCGGCCAGCCCGTGGAGACGGTGCTCATCCCTCGTGGTGCCTTCTATCAGAAGACCGGAGGCAAATGGATATATGTGGTGTCATCAGATGGTACAAAAGCCACTCGCCGTGATATCCGCATCGGTCGCCAGAACCCTCAGTATTACGAGGTGATCGACGGTCTCGAACCAGGAGAAAGGGTGATTACTTCATCGTATGATAATTTCGGAGATTCAGATGTTTTGATATTCTAATAAAATTAACCATGAACTCATTCCTAAACTTCCTTAAAAGAAATAAGCTTTACGCCCTGATTAACCTGCTTGGGCTGACAGTCTCGATGGCATTCGTGCTGCTGCTGGCGGTGTATGTGCAGCGACAACTCTCAACTGACGCATTCCAGAAGAACGCCGACCGTATCTACGTCATCACCAACGAAGAGAGCGTCAATATGGGGTACTGGCTCGACAAGCATCTGCGCGGGCAGTTTCCTGAAATCGAGAAATCGACATGCGTGGCCAATGTGTCAATCGCCTCGGAATACAAAATTGACGGCGAGACCGTCTATGGCAACACCATCGCTGTCGACTCATGCTTCTTCGAGATGTTTAGCTACGACCTTGTGAAAGGCTCGAAAGACGACTGGAGAATCTCGGGTGACCGCTGCATGGTGAGCGAGGAGTTCGCCAACGCGCATTTCGGCGACAAAGACCCCATCGGACGACAGATGTCGATTGAAAACGGAAACGAATCATACCCGCTGACCGTTTGCGGTGTCTTTAAAGACTTCGGCAACAGTATCCTCAAGACACCCGATGTGCTTATCCGTGGCGAAATTATAACAAAAATCAACCATTCGCATGACGAATACATGAGCAACGCAGCGGCAGGTGTCACTTTTGTTATGACCTATCCTGGTGCCGATTTGATGGCACGTCACGACGACATCTTGAACTGGTGCGAGGAGAATTTCTGGATTTACAAACACAAATATGACGAGATACGCATCATCCCGTTGCGCGACATGTATTTCCTCAACAACGGCAACTACGACTGGACGGGAGCGTTGAATTTCGGCGACCGCTCGTTTGTGAACCTGCTTCTCGCCATGTGCCTGATGCTCTTGCTCTTCGCGATTTTGAACTATGTGAACCTCTCCACAGCCCTTATCGGATTCCGTGCCAAGGAGATGGCGACGAGAAGGCTCGTTGGGGCAACAAAAACAGGCATTTTCATGAAGATGATAGGGGAGAGCACCCTGCTTTGTGCCGTGGCGATGGGACTGGCGATTTTGCTTGCCGAGGCATTGTCACCGGCGGCAACACGTGTCTTGGATTATCAAATCTCCATTTTCGGAGCAGTAAGTTTAGTTAATATTTTAGTTGTCATTGCGTTGATGGTGATTCTCGGCTTCATCGCCGGTATCGTGCCAGCCTTGCTGATACAGAAGGCGCAGCCTATCGAGATTGTGCGCGGCTCGCTGCGGTTGAAGACCAAGACGGTGTACAGCCGAATCATCATCACGCTGCAAAATGTCATCACCGTGGTGATGCTCGTCGCCGCCCTGACGATGTACTTGCAGATTCGCAACCTCATAACCGCCGATCTGGGTTATAACACCAAAGATATCTTGATGATTGGCAACGCTTACGGCCAACTGGGCGAAATTAGGCCGTTGCTTGAAGCCTATCGCGCTGAGCCGTTTGTGGAAGATGTGGGACAAGGCGACGGCATACCGCTGCAAGGCACCAACAACTGGACCATGGAGCTTAGCGACGGTAACTGGGTCTCGTTCCAGCAGATTCAGGGCGACCAGCATTATTTCGACATCCTCGGCATCCGAGTGAAGCAGGACAACCAGCTTGCAAATCCTGCATTTTGGCTCAATGAATACGCATTTAAGGAGATTGGAATCGACGAATCGGCAACGGAGTTCGAGTCCGCTCAGAATGGGACTTTCAAAATCGGAGGCATCTATTATGACTTCAAAATCAGACCGTTGGAGGCACAGCAGTCGTCGGCTTTGATATATAACAGAGGTGAAGACTGGGATGAAGACTGGCCATGGACCATTCTCGTGAAGGTCAGGGGCGACCACAAAGAGGCTTATGCCAGATTGGAAAAGGTGACGAACGAAGTGATGCCCGGCAAGCTGTTTGGCGCCAATTATATCGAGGAGATGATTGACAATTGTTTTGTCGACGAGAGCCGCATCCTCCGCATAGTGTTGATTTTTACCTTGCTCTCGATGTTGGTTTCGGGTCTCGGCTTGTTCGCGATGAGCTCGTACTACATGCAGCAGCAGCGTCGCAGCGTAGCGGTGAAAAAGGTGTTCGGCGCCGACTACAATGGCGTGTTGCGCGAGCTGGTGCTATCGTTCATGAAGATGGTGGGTGTGGCGTTCGTCATCGGCATCCCGGTGGCATGGCTTGTGGTGCATCGCTGGCTCGAAGGCTACTCGCACCGCATCAGCCTCTCATGGTGGATATTC
>JAEEJS010000036.1 GCA_016282015.1 Bacteroidales bacterium | reverse complement strand
TCGATGCTGAGACGATTGAAAAGACCAAGGTCCTTTACGTCGGCATAGGCGAAGGTGGAGAGCGTCAACGCATTGTTAAACAACGCCTTCGAGATGCGTAAGGTGGCAAGCGACGCCTGCACTCCCGACTCGTATGTCTGGTTGAACTGCGCCGAGAGCGTCCAGTCAGCACCCGGGTACCAGTCCAAGCCTGCCAAAGCACATCCCTGATGGTTGCCGTAATCGTCGATGTAGTCGGCGAACTCGCCGCGAAAAACGAACTGTCCGAAAGGTACCGAAAGGTCACCGCCGACAGCAGTGATGCGATGGTATCCGAGATGGTCGACCACCAGCTCAGGAATCTTGCTCCAGGTACGCAGCGCCATCAGTGAAAAATCGATGCCGCCCAGGAAACAACTGAAACGGCCGCCATATTCTATGTTTTCGATGGTCTTGTCAGGTCTAACCTCAGGTGGTAGCGGCCCCATCGACCATGGATTCGCCGGGTCGGTAGGTATCTTGTAGAAATCAGGCACAGGCACCAGCACCGCTTCGAGGCTCCATGCGTTATGAATGTAACGAACTCGCAATGCGCCCACAGGCACGCGGATGTCGTCGTAGTCCTGAGCCAGAAACTCTGTGTAATCCATCGGTGAGATGAGGTCGGTGACACGCAGTCCGTCAGCGACGCCCCAGGTAATGATTTGGTTGCCGGCGCGTATGTCCCAATTTGCATTGCTCCAGTAAGCATAAGCCTCACGCAGCTTGAACCCGGACTGCTCATCGAGTAGAGCATTATAGATGAGGTTAGCTGACACGAATATGCCGCCATCGTCTTTTTCAAGCCTAAACTCACCCCTCACACGGGTGCGCGACGACATCCAGTCGTTGGGTGACTCAATGCGCATGGCATGATAGGTGTCGACGAAACCCTTGACGGAAAGGTCAAGGCCATCCTGTGCCGGGAGCGAGACCGTGTTGAGCACGGCCAAAGCTCCCAACAAGATGGTTTTAAAAAAGTATCTCATAGTCCTTTCTCAAGTTTGGCGACGGTGAACATGTTCTTGTCCACCTCGATGTTGTATCTAGGGTTGCTCACGACGATTTGTGTGCTGTGGCCGTTCTGGACGTTTTTCATCTCCATCTTCATGATGGTCCAGAAGCCTTCAACCTGCTGCAGGTCGAGCACTGTCATCACACGATGCAGCTTGCTCAGTTTGTCGTAAAACTCCACATAGACGGCAACGTCGCAGTCCTGACGTATCCAGCTCACCTTACGGCTGTATATCTCACGAGTGTCGACAGGCACCGACTCCACCACCCAGCACTGATGGCCGTCGCGCATCTCTTCACGCAACAAAGTATGAGTGTCCTCGTCGACGTTACGACCTCCCATGTCATCATAGGTGAAATCAGTGCCCATGAAGTAGTCGGTCTTGGAAGATGCGCCGCTGATTCGACGTGTCTTCTTCATCGCCGGCAGGTAAAGCCATTTATCGTCGTCCTTGCCGGTCTCGTCGTAGTCCCAGGTGAGGAATCCCGTGCCTTTCACATCGCCGGGATAGGTGAAAAACATGATTTTCTTGGTGTCTTTGCCCTCGTCCATAGCCCACGAGACCATCTTGCGTTCGCGCTGGTCGCCATTTTTCTTAATAAGAGTGAGCTGCATCTCCGCATAACGGGTGTCGCCGTCGGGACGGTCTTTCACGCGTTGAGCTATGTCGCGCCCTGTCTGGGCGTTGGCTAATGTCGCGACAGCGATAAACAATGCTGTCAGAATGATATTTCTTTTCATAGTATTACTTTTTAAAATTTATAAATCCAGTTTTTCTTCTTTACCAAAAACATTGAATCTCTTAACTAAAAGCGGTGTGATGAACAGGTCGGCGAGCAGAGCCGAAATGATGCCTATGACAGCCAGCACGCCGAAGTTGATGCACATGGCGCATGCCGATGTGGCGAAGCAGGCAAACACAGCAGAGGTGACGATGGATGTGGTGACGATAGCCACGCCCACGACTCTGAATGTTCTGCGGATAGCATCTGTATAATTAGGTGTGCGGTCGAACTCGAGTTTGGAGTGGTTGATGAAGTGGATGGTGTCGTCGACAGCCATACCGAGCATCATAGGGATGAGCGTTGCCGTCATCATATCCAATGGGATGCCCGCCCAGCCCATGAAGCCGCCCACGAAGATGGCTGGCATGAGGTTAGGGATGAGACCTATCAAGCCGACGCGCACGCTCTGGAAGGCTATCATCAGGATGATGGCGATGATGAGCACAGAGATGAGGAACGACTGCATCTGACCACGCACAAGATACTGCATCATGGTGGTGTACTGCGGGATATTACCTACAGCCGTCACGGTGACGCCAGGGAACATCTCAGCAGTCTTTTTGGCGATGTCGTTGAGTTCGCGCTCCACCTCAGCGGAGTTAAAGTCAGAGATCTCGACCATCATACGCAGACGACGGTAACCGTAGTCCATCCAGTATTCAGTCTCGGAGCCGCCGGCGTTCTCGTAAAGCACCAGCATCTGCGCCACCTCCTCCTCGGTGTCAGGGATGCGATAATATGCCTTGTCGCCGCCGTTAAGAGTCTGGTTGAGGTCTTTGAGGATATCCAATATAGAGTTGGTGCGTTTGGTAAGCGAATAGGTGCCTATCAGGTCCTCCAGCTGCTCGAGTTTACGCAGGTTGGCAGGCTGCTTGGCGTCGTCCTCATTAGCAAACTCCATCACCAGGTCGTATGAATACAAGGCACCCAGCTCGCTGCGTCCAACTGCCAGTACGTCTTTCACATAAGGGACGTTGATGCCCATGGTCTTCTCGATGTCGAATGCAGGCTCAATCTTCCACAGTCCGATGCCAAAGGCGACGCACACCACAGCAAACACTGCCACAATGGTCTTGGAATGTTTGAAGGTGAAGATATTGAGTCGCTCCATAGCACGGCTCAGGCGGGTACCGCCTGAGCCGTCGATACCGCGTTTAGGCTGCTTGTCCTTGCCAAACGACAACAACACAGGAGCCATCAGCAAGGTGGTGCAAAGAACAAATAAAACTGTCAATGAGCTTGTCATTCCGACGCATTTCATCGGTCGGATAGGAATCACCATAAACGACATCAGGGAAATCACGGTAGTCAAGCCGCAGAACACCACCGACCAGCCTATCTCGCTGACGGTCTCTACGACGGCTTGTTTACGCTTGCCGTGCAGCCTCATACGTTGGTTGAAATAGGAGAATATGTGAATATTGTATGCTATCGCCACGGCAAAAGCCAAAATCGCCGGAATCATCAGCACGGTGCTGTCGACATACATCTGGGTGTAACCTGCGACGCCGAATGTCAACACCACGCCGCCGATCACAGCGAGAAGCGGGCAGACGATGCCACGCAGCGAACGGGTCATCAACAACATCACGATGATGCAGATGATGGCGGCAATCATCACCAGTCGTCCCATCTCCTGTCCGATGTACGCCGACTTCTGCTGAGTCACATACGGCATACCTGTGGCGCGCGGATGCAGCGAGGCGTATTTCTCTTTCGTGATGATACGACTCACCTCCTCACCTGTCACGATGTCGGGCGACACGTTGCCTGTCTTTTTCCACTCTTCTTCCGAAGGGAAGGCACGCAGCTTCAAAAGCGTCCAGGCGTTCTTTCCGTCTTTGGAGACGAGCTTACGCGCTACATGGGGCTTGCTATAAGCAAGAGACCGGATCTGCTCCATCTCTGGCGACCCGGTCTCTGGTATCTCGTCTGGGACTATCTGTACGATTTCCATCCCATCGTCCGAACCCAGCATAAACTCAAGGTCAACCAGAGAAGTGATCTTATCAGCGTAAGAAAGCGAGTCGAGCAGCTCGTTGCCTAACTCACGTAAGATGGTAAGATTCTCTTTCGTGAAATGATCGTCACATTCAGTGAGGATACCAATGAAATAATCATTGCCGAAATTGGCTTTAAACTCGTTGGTTTTCACCAACATAGGGTCTCCTTCGATGAAATAGTCGTCGAAGGATGTCTGCTGTACCATCTTTGACATGCCGTGAAACGACACGACCAAGATTACCGCAAAGAGTGCAATGGCGGCCCAGCGCCATCTCAGAAGGAAGGCGGCATACCTTCCGAAGTGTTCGTTGATCTTATGCGAATTCATAGTTATTATGTTTTAAATTTTTTTTGCAAAAGTACGGCCTTGGATAATTAACAAACATCATCATTTTTAGTGATTTTCAAGCTTTTTTATCATAAGTTATGCTGAAATGGAAGAAAGACATGTCGCCGAAGGAAATTTTTCATATCTTTGCGAATCCATTTAAAATTATAAAACATGAAAAAACTTGCAGAAAATCCTTTGTTTGTATTCCTTAGTGGATTGATTTTAACCGCTGTGGTTTATTTTGTCTCAATTTTTATGGGGCATCACTGGCAGCTGAATTCAAGCATTGTCGAAGATTCGGTCCTGAATCATGGCACCATGCTGGTTTTGTCGGTTCTGCTGATTTTAGCCTTCAAAAAGCAGGTTAAATATCGCATCGCGGCACCTAGATTAGACCGGGTTCTCAGACCTTTATTGTTCGGAATCCTATGCGCCGTCGTGATAAACGTGGTTATGAACATTATCTCTGTCATTGTCACAGGTTCGGTGCAGACTCATCCTTTGATGCAACATACCACTGTTCTGAAGAATTTCCTGTCGGTGTTCGTCCTTGCCAGCATCGCCGAGGAGTTCCTGTTTAGAGGATTCTTTCAAAATTACCTGAAACCGCTTGGCACATGGAAATTTAAGATATTCAAAAGAAGAATCAGCCTGCCGGTTTTGTTAAGCGCCTTGACTTTCAGCGCGGCACATTTGGTACTTCTAGCTTCGGGTGTAGATACTATGTTTATAGTTCGCGTCCTCGTCTTCACCTTCGTTTTGGGCCTGATAGCCGGCTATTATCAGGAAAAATACGACAATCACATCTTCGCCATCTTCGTTCACATGGCTGGCAACCTGATGGGGCTGGTTTCAGTGATAATGATGACGATGAGCTTTAATGCGCAGAACAAGCCTGCGGGCGAGACTTTCGAACTCACAAAACAAGGCGCACATTACGTATTCACGGCGAGCATCAACGGCACAGCTGACGCCACTATCCTTGTGGAATCGGGCATACCGGCTCTTCTTGCCGACTCGGCCTATGTTTTCAACAGCGGGATACTGTCGGATTTGACTCTGACACCAACTGGCGGGAAAGAGAAAATAAGCCTCGGCGGCCGCGTCTATAAGATTACACACAAGGCTAACGGAACGGTGCGGATAGGTAAAAGCACATCTTTTAATGGCGATGTCTTTGTTTTGTCGAATTACGATTACGGGAATTACGAAGTGGCGGTGCCGGTGATGTATCTGCACAACGACCTTGACAGAGGCAGCCGCATCGTCAACCTTGACCTCGGCAACTTACGTATGCAGATGCTCAACAGGAAATCGCTCCACGCCAAGAAAGATGGTTATTCGACAAGCACAATTAACACCGACACATACATGGATATGTTCGCTATCGAGACCAGCGCGACGCTCGACGACGGGATAAAACCCAGGACGATCAGCGGTAACTTCCTCATCGATTTTGGCAATCCGGAACTGTTGTTCCTTATTTATCAGACCGAGGAAGTTCAGAAGTTTCTTGCCGACAATGCCGATATGGAACTTCATGAGGCTGTCGCTCCAAATGGCCAGGTGGTTGCACAATACATCATCACCGAACAGTGTCAGCTCTGTGGCGTTACTTTCCCTGATGCCGTGGTAGCCATCACCAAAAATCTGCCATTAATCACAACACCCGGCAACATCGGATTGAAATTCTTCGAAAAGACAGATGCCGTGTTTGATTTCGACAAGTTTGTGGTTTATATGAAATAGTTTCTCTATCTTTGCAGAAACTTTTAGGATAGTGACTCAAAAAGACAACAAAGGCTTCCTACTTCTGCATCTGTCAGTATTCATTGCAGGTTTTACCGGGGTGCTGGGGCGGCTCATCGAGCTCGACTCCGCGGTGCTGGTATGGCATCGCATGGCGTGGGCTGCGGTTTTGATGGCACTGTTTCTTCTTTTTAGAAAAGAACTGCAACGTTACAGCTTCAAAGACATAGCCCAGATGGGCGGCGTCGGGGTGCTGCTGTGTCTGCATTGGATATTCTTCTACGCCAGCATCAAGGCGTCAAATGTCTCTATCGGCGTGGTTTGCTTCTCGTTGGTGGGCTTCTTCACGGCATTGTTTGAGCCTATCATCAACAAACACCGTTTTTCAATAACGGAATTCCTGTTCAGCATCCTCACGGTATGCGGCGTTTATCTCATCTTCCACTTCGACACCCGCTATCGCTTGGGCATCGCCTTCGGAATAATATCATCGGCATTGTACGCCTTGTTCGCCATTGCCAACCAGCATGTCGGGAGGCGTTATGAAGCCAAAAACATGCTCTTTTGGGAGATGGTCGGCGGTCTGGTGGTCCTCACTGCCATTTTCCCGATTTACAACCATTTCCTGCCTGTTGACAAGCTGTTTCTTACCGGCTTGGATTATCCATACATGGCGTTTATGGTTGTCGTCTGCACCATCGGCCTCTGTCTGTTGCAAATCATTGTTTTACAAAAGATTGACGCCTTCACGGTCAACCTCACATATAATCTGGAACCGGTTTACAGCATCATTATCGCCATGATTATTTTCAACGAATACCAAGAGCTGAACTTCTCGTTTATCCTAGGCATCGCACTCATCATCATATCGGTGGTGCTTCAAACCTGGTCGAAATTGAAGGTAAAGAGTTAAAGCGAAATACCATAAAAAAATAAAAAATGACCTGGACAAGCGACGTACTGGGTTCAGACTATAGTGTTTGGGGCATAGACAGTGGATTGTTGAAAATTTTGCAATAATTAATTTTGATTTTTATTTCCCTTTACCTACTTTTGCAGAGTTAACTATTTCATTATGAGCACTAAAGTAAACAGTGAAGCTATACCTGCTAGTTTCGAAGATGAATTTGGCGTTAGATACAGTGTTGACGGCAAACGGTTGATAGAATGTGGAAATAAAGATCTTGAATCGTATGACATAAAAGAAGGAACTGAAGTTATAGGCGTTATGTCTTTCAGAGAATGTACTGCCATAAAACATATTAACATTCCAAACACGGTAAAAACCTTAGAAAGATACGCTTTTAGCGACTGCTCTTCTCTTCAGCATCTGACAATTCCTTCATCAATGGAAAATATCGAAGTTAATCCTTTTTTCAATAATGGAATTCTTGAATTGAAAAGCGATTCTCCTCATTTCGTTATTGAAAATGAAATGTTGATAGATAAGCGGAACAATTGTTTAATTTCATATTTAGGCAATAATAAAATACCTTCAATTCCCAATTGGGTAAATATCATTGGTGACGAAGCATTTGTGGATTGTGATTACATACAACAAATCGCTATTCCTAATTCAGTTACAAATCTCGGTTTTATGGCTTTTGCTGGCTGTCGTTCGATGTTGCAAGTAATAATTCCTGATTCGGTAACTGATATTGGATATGAAGCGTTTTGTAATTGTTGTCTGTTACAACAGGTCATTATTCCAGAATCTGTAACCAGTATAAAGCCAGATGCTTTTAAGTTTTGCACTTTTTTGCGAAAAATAATTGTCCCTTACGGATCAATCCCCAAATTTAAACAGATGCTCGATAAATCTGTTTGGGACAAACTTGAGTATGCCCCCGACCCCGAAGAAATTTTTTACAACAATTAATTTTGTTTTTTCTTTCCTTTATTTAACTTTGCATCGTTCAATGGGAAAGAAATCTTCTTTCTATAATGCATCGTAAAAATCTATCATTATACCCAATTTATTAACTATACATAAAAACATTACACGATTATGGATTATAGCAATAGTTTAAATGTCGGATATATATTGTCTCTTGTATTAGATAATGACCAATTAACAGTTAAAAAAATCCTAGTTAAATATTCTGATTACATAATCTCCGTGCTTAATAAATTGGATGAATATGATTCATATGCTCGACTCTATAGTGTTTTTGATGTAGAAAAATATATAAAACAATGCACTTTCGACCAAAAAAACACTTACAGTTATTGTTGGCCAAATGAATATGACGCTGCATATATTTCGAAAGCTTCTATCCAAGAAATTGACAAAAAAGAGTATGATCAAAAATTGAAAGATATTGAAGATCAAATATCTTCTGAGTATGATAAAAAAATCCATTATCGCCATTGGGTAAACAACCATTTCGAATATTTAAGCAATTATGAAAAGGTTCAGCTAGAACATAAAAAAAAGCTGGAAATTGAAGAGGCACAATCCAAATATGAACAATTAAGGCTTCATCAATACATCGAAGAAGTTAAGAGATATATATTTGCACAACATTATAATACAAGTATACAGGACATTAAAAAGTCCTGTTTGATTTATTCAAGTGAAGCTATCGGTTGGTACAAACCACATTATAACATCACCAGTAATGCCAGAATTGGTCTTAGTTCCAATTTTTGCTATGGCAGATCTGCATATTTCGATGTTCTTTTAAATTACAAAGGTATAAATATACTTCCTTATAGTGATTTGGTCAATTATTATTGGTCAAATATGATGGATAACATTCGATGCACGAGATCATATAGACCTTATCGGTATAATTGGGATACAGTATTAGATTTCGTCGCTGAAATATGTAATTGGATTGAACGTGACAGTGCTTCGTTTGAGAAAAAATGGATAATTGATGAAGTCGAAGCAATGATGAACGGGTTAAAAGATATAAAAGAAAATATCGATAACTACTATGAAAAACTAGAAGAAGCCAAAGAAGCTGATGATAAAGACAACTCTTTACCCAGACAGATTAAGTATCGCAATATTAATGATTCAATAACCCGACAATATCAAACTTATCCACACGAGACAACTCTTGTTCTTCAAGTTGATAAATTATCTGCCGCTTTGTCTTTGCTTGAAGAGTTAACTTCTCTTAAAAACATTTATGCACCAATTGTTACCCACATTAATACCATTATTAAATATAATGAAGATGTTATTCCAGCAATTGAAGCAGAATGCGTATTTCTTACAACTCAAATAGAAAGTAAACAAAAAAAATTAAAGCAATTGGAGAATGATATTAAAAATTTGCAGCAAAAGATTTCTATTAGGCAAAACGAAATAAGCGCAGCTTTGGATGCATCTGATGAAGAATATAAAAACATGTCACCAAACGAACAACAAAAAAAATTAATTGATGCATACGCCGATGACAAAGAATATAAGATGTTAGACTACGAGCTCTCTATTTTGCACGAAAAATTACGCCAAACGGAAAATGAAATTAGAGACAGACAAAATTTTAAAGCTCATTTTGAAGATAAAAGAGATTATATTGTTGAGTACTTAAATAATTGGTCTGGTCAATTTAATTTGTTACAAAAAGGATTATTTATTCATAAGAATTCAGCTTTAGATATTAAGCAATATGAGGTATTAGCAGAACAAGGAAATGCTGCCGCACAATACGCTTTGGGAAAGATCTATTGTGAGAACAAAGATGACAAAAATGAAGCATTTAAATGGTTTAATAAGTCTGCAAGTCAAAACCACGATGAAGCTTTCACATGTTTAGGATGTTGTTATGAAAACGGATATGGTACCAATAAAAACTATAATAAAGCTTTGGAACTATATTTAAAAAGTGCAATGATGAATAATGCTAGAGCTCAAGCATCTTTAGGCCGATTATATTTTTTCGGTATTGGAGTAAGTGTTGATTATAAAAAAGCTTTAGAATGGTATACAAAAGCGGCAGAACATGGATTGGAGATAGCACAATACGCTTTAGGTTATTGTTATTATTATGGCAAGGGTGTAGATGCTGATTCTAAAAAAGCAGCAGAATGGTACGAAAAAGCAGCAGAACAAGGTAATGCTAGTGCACAAGGTATGTTGGGGCAATGCTATAGATTAGGAAATGGAGTGCCTCAAAATTATAAAATATCTGCAGAATGGTATCAAAAAGCAGCAGAACAAGGTGATGCTATTGCACAATATATTATAGGCGTTTATTATTATAATGGATTTGGAGTGCCTAAAGATACGAAAAAAGCAATTGAATGGATAAAAAAAGCAGCAAATCAAGGACATGAACAAGCAATAAAAGCACTAACGAAAAAACAATAATGAATTATTGATATCAAAACAAATAATTATTAAGTTATGAAAGTTTACAACAACATAAACCGCCCAGATTTTACCCCCAACTTTATCAAAAGTCTGAAATCAGATGAAATATTTGTGTTTGGCAGCAACCTCGCAGGTGCCCATGGTGGCGGTGCCGCTCGTATTGCCGTCGAAGATTTTGGCGCCATCTGGGGACAGGGCGTCGGTCTTCAAGGCCAATGCTATGCAATCCCGACAATGCAAGGTGGTGTCGAAACCATCAAACCTTATGTCGATAACTTCATAGAATTTGCCAAACAACACAAGGAATTATTCTTCTACGTCACACGCATAGGCTGTGGCATAGCCGGTTTTCGTGATTCTGAAATAGCTCCGCTGTTTGCCAAAGCCATCAATATTCCTAACATTACTTTACCCGAATCTTTTGTTTCATGCATAAAATAACTAATATGGATAACAATATCGAATCCCTCATCGAACAAGGACAATTCCAAGAAGCTTTTCTTCAAGCTAAAAAAGAAATGGAAAAAAGTCTAGATAGTCTCCATTACTGGCTAATCGAGAATTATGATATGTATGAAAAACACAAGGATGATGACCCTGAAGTTGACGATTCTGCTGGTTGTTGGTTTGATGGATTCTCCAATAGTGTCGAGGCAAATCTATTATCAATGAATAACCTTATTAAGATAACAACAGGAATGATAAAAAATATGGATTCAGTAGATCCTTCGTGTTATTATGATACAGAACTTGAAGAAATTAGAAACACTATAAACGATTTATTGCCAGAAGAAGAAGAAGAATAATACTTAGATTTATGAAAAGCATCCATTATATAGCCCTCTTTGCTCTTTCGAGCCTAGTTTCCTGCGTCAACCAACGCTCAAGCTCAAATGAAGTCGAAGAGCCAAACATAGCAAAGTTTTACCCATATAATCCAGCCGACACTATCGACAATCCTTATTATCACAATTTGCTGATGGTTGATTCAACTAGAGTCTACTACAAAGGAATTAGAGATAGCCATCCTATATCAGATTCTAATGAATATAGCAAGAAATACGAAGATAGCTTATATGCGGCAGAAGCAAAAATATGGCTTTCGATAATGGATTTGGCATCAAAGAAAAAATGGGAAGAATGTTTGCCATTATATGTAAAACATCATTTTCCTTTGTATTATGTGCTAGAAACTTCATTAGTAATGTTTAATGCTGATTACTATGTGTTTTCCGTAATTATGAATGATTATTACCCCGAAGCCGAAGCAGATGCAATCAATCTGAAATTATTTGAGGAGGATTTTTGGATTACTTCTTATGCAATCGAAAGTGATGATGATTATTTGCCTGAACATTATGAAGAACTCACACGTTATCTCAGTTTATTATATGCGAAAGTCGGCGATCGAGATAATGCGTTAAAATTGGCTGATATTTACAAAGGTGTTCTTACTGATTTATATGATGAGCGTGATGTTGAACATTTGTATTTAAATCACATATCAGAACTCTATTTGACATTAAAGGACTATGACAATGCTTTGAAAAGCTTGTATTCATACAGAGATTGCGTGATTAAAAACATCGATGATGAGAATACTAAAGTCTATTATTTAAATCAGATTGATGACCTTATTGAAAGAACAAGACAGAAAAAAAGCAGAGCGGATTCAGCAAGTACCAAATGGATGAGCTATTATACTTCGTATATAAACGACAACATCGACACCAGTGCTTATACGAAATCATTCCTATGTTATATTGATGATGATGATATTCCTGAATTATGCTTGTTTGGCACATGCTTTGGTGAAGGAGCAATCATTCTGTCACAGTACAAAGGTGATGTGTCAGAGTATATTAGTTATTGGTCACCACACTATATCGAACGAAGCGGCTTGATTGATAATGGTTATGGTCACCATGGTTCGTATGGCGACCACATCATCCAGCTTAAGAATGGCATTTTCAAAGAGATACTTCATACTGAAGCAATCTGGCATGATGGAACACCACCATATTTCGTTTACACAATTAACGAAAAAGTAATTGATACACTTTATGGTGCAGATAAAGATGAGGATAGTTGCCCACAGTTAATAGAAGCTGTGAATCAGGCGTATTTTTCAAAAGGCATGAGCCTTGATATCTACGATATTGTACAGTAATTCTGTTAATAGCGGAAAAACCATTATCTTTGCAGAAAAACAATCCGATAAAGGCAATAACGCACGATAAGGAAACAAAAATTTAGCGAAAGTAATGAAATATTATTGTTTATGCAAAACATGTATTTTTAGGAAATTTATATGAAAAAAATAGTACTTACTCTGTTATTATTACTTACAGTATTAACTTCTAATGCTGGAGTAAAGGTGATGTGTGACGTCATATATAAAAATAATGATGGTGAATGGTCTGATTTTCTTAGAACAAAAGTGACTTTCTGTTTGGGATACGAAATAAAAGAGTATGGCGAATCGAGAGAAGTCTTTGCAATTATAATGTCACAAGATAATCAACCTATTGTTCTGAAAATGAAAGAATCCCATGTTCAAACACAGGATTTAGATATGTTCAATATATTTTTGTTGCTATGTTTCAACGATATGCTTAATGAAGGCATTGACTTTGTGTTATATGACACAGACATAAAACAAGAATGGAAAATATATGCGAAAAATGATATAGGTTTATTGATCGACTATGATCTTGGTCACACTGAATCTGGCTATATTTACAATCAAGGTACTTTGCAAAATAGAAATAATGGCTTTTATCTTGATAGAGTAAAACCAAAGGACGATCCTAAACATGAAGGTGAATCAGGTAAAGTCGTATATAAAGATCATTGGTCTTACTATATCCTAAAAGTAAATGACAAATACTTTGCTATGAGCCGAAACGATCATACAATTATGAAATCTGAAATTGGGGAGGTGTTCATTGGTGATTTTTCTTCATATGATGTACAAAAATCATTTTATAACGAAACACGTGATGTTGATGGATATAAATTTATAGTGCTTAAAAGTTTTGATAACTACGAGGATTGTGAAAAATTCATCAAATCAAAATGGCCTTATTGATTACTGTGGTTGCTTTGATGGGTATAACTGTTTGCATCACATTAAATGATTAAAACGATATGAATAAGAAAGAAAAGGATACACAAGAAGAAAGATATATTCAAAATGATTTGGGCGTTTATCATGTTATAGTTGGTGAAGGTCGTCAATCATATGCCGATGCGGTAGAATGTTTTAATGAAGCTGCAGAACATGGTGATGCTTTAGCTCAATTCAATCTCGGGCTTTGTTATGATGAAGGAAAAGGTGTTCCTCAGTCATATACAAATGCAATTAAATGGTGGCTTATGGCGGCAGAACAAGGATTGCGAGAAGCTCAAGTAAATCTAGGTTTTTACTACTATAATGGTATAGGTGTAATACAATCATTCATTGAAGCTGTAAAATGGTGGCGTTTAGCTGCTAATAATGGGGATTCAAAGGCACAATTTGAGCTGGGTGTTTGCTATTTAAACGGAGAAGGTGTGGAACTGTCATACACCGAAGCAGCGTTTTGGTTTCACAAAGCAGCAGAACAAGGACATGTTAAGGCCATTTTCAATCTTGGAATATGCTATGAAGATGGTAAAGGTGTGGCTCAGTCATATACCGAAGCATTTAACTTGTATTACAAAGCGGCAGAACAAGGACACATGCACGCTCAATACAATGTTGGACTCTTCTATTGTTTGGGGAGAAATGTAACTAAATCCTACGACGAAGCTGTAAAATGGTGGCAAAAAGCGGCAGAACAAGGGGAAACAAGTGCGCAATTCAACTTAGGATTATGTTATGAAAATGGTTGGGGCGTTACTAAATCAAATACTATTGCAGAAAAATGGTATCGGTTGGCGTCATTACAAGGACATAATAAAGCAAAAAAAAGGCTTGTTATATTAAGAAAGCAACGAATACAAAACAAAACTCATAATCAAAAATGACCATCGACACTACCAATATGTGCTCCTATTTGAAGAAGAAGCTGTTTGACGAGGACGGCGTTTATCATCATCTTTGGGTAGCTATGCAAGACGACCCGGAACTGACTGCTGTTGTTAGGTCCCGACAGCTTCATATCTATCGAAATGGCAAGAAAATATTGGTTTTAGCAGGGAAATCAGCTCCTAAAATCATTAGAGAAGATAAGATTTGTGAGATTTTGGTGAGGTAATTAAATATAAAAACGAACTTTATGTTGAGAAATATCCTTTTAGTCGGTGCTGGCAGTTTCATTGGAGGAGCATTAAGATACATTGTTTCACTGCTGCTTAAATATACCGATGGTTTCCCCAGGGCAACCTTTATCGTCAATCTTCTCGGATGCTTGATAATTGGTTTGCTTTGGGGGTTGTTTACCAGATTTACCAATGTTTCACAGCAACTTATTCTATTTCTCTGTGTCGGGTTTTGTGGAGGCTTCACGACTTTCTCCACATTTTCCAAAGAGAGTTTCCAACTGATTCAATTAGGCAACTGGTTGTATTTCTCACTTTACGTCGTGGGCAGCATTGTCTTAGGAATCCTGTTGGTTGCTGCTGGATATCAAATAGCTAAATAATATGAACTTGGAGGAGATAAATCATGTCTGAACACTGGCAAATATACGCTGACTGGAATCCGTGGCACGGCTGCACAAAGATAAGCCCCGGCTGCAAATATTGCTATGTTTATCGCCAGGATGAAATGTATGGCAGCGAACTATCAAGCAGCGAATGCCGCAAGACTAGCAATTTTTACCTCCCGATAAAGAAAAAACGTGACAAATCATGGAAAATCGAGAGCGGTAAGATAGTTTTTACGTGTTTTACTTCAGATTTTCTTCTTAAAGATGCCGACCAGTGGCGGCCTGAATGCTGGGAGATGATAAAACGGCGCAGCGATCTCTGGTTCTTCTTCTTCACAAAGCGTATCGACCGTTTCATGGAATGCATTCCCGACGATTGGGGCGACGGCTACAACAACGTAATTGTAGGTTGCACCGTTGAAAATCAAGAGATGGCTGACTATCGTTTGCCGATATTCCTTTCGCTTCCAATCAAGCATAAAACAATTATTGTTTCTCCAATTATTACGGCTGTAAATCTTACATCCTATCTGAATGAAACCATTGAGGAGGTCTCGGTCGGTGGAGAGTCGGGCGTAAATGCACGTCCTTGCAACTACGACTGGATTCTCGACATCCGCAATCAATGTGTTGAAAAAGAAGTGCCATTCCGTTTTCACCAAACCGGTGCTCATTTTATAAAAGACGGAAAGATGTACCGGGTTCAACGATGCTATCAGCTTAGCCAGGCTCACAAAGCCAATATCGACTACAAAATTGGTAGTTACCTCGTCCCTGAAAAGATAAAATTCGAATGGAAAGACAGTGATTATCACGATTAGAGTAGCGTAGTATTCTTGCCCGAGTTCTCTTAGTTCTCTGAGTGCTCCGATTTTAAGAAAAAAAGTAATTGATTAGTGATTCCAAAAAATTCAAAAAAAGTTGCAAAGTTAGCCCTGATTGCCTAGTCCGTCGGCATTAGTGCTTTCGTCCATCTTGCCCTTAAGTCGCTGACGGGCTTTGGTGACGGAGGCGGGCGAGATGCCTAATAGTAGCGCTTGCTCGGCAACGGTGAAATGCAGATGTAAAAGGATGAAGATGCGAATATCGCCACGAGTAAGATTGGGATGTCTCTCTCGAAGATATTCAGGAGTGAGGGAGAAACTGTTTCGGAGCACGCGTTCCAATTCGGCCCATTCGCTGTCCTGAACATATCGGGGATTAGCGTGAAGTTCTTGCAGCAGGTGGTTTTGGCTTGCAAGGGTATGCATAAGGAGATAGGAACTCACATTACCTTCTGGCCCAGTACCTTTGGTGGGCATGAAGGATTCGCGTTCATCACCTCCCGCGCGGATGACCATCAAGAAGGCCCGCACATTCTTGCCGATGATTTCGGATGCTTGGGAAATGCTCAGCGGAGCGTGACCTTCCACACAGGTATGGGCCAGTCCAAGACCGACCAGAAGCAGCTGGTAATAAAGCATTTCAGCGTCTTTGCCATGAAGGTCGAAGGAATGGGCTATGGCAGCGAGTGACTCCTCTTTGAAGCCTATGTGAGTGTCTATGTACTCCTCGAAAGATGCCGCCGAAGCCCTGCTTCCCATCACCAATTTAAAAAGCTCAGGCTCGTCCATTGCAAACCACAGGAGGGCCATTCCAAAGCCTTTGAAGGGCGGATTCAGGGCAAATCCTGCGCCTACACGTTCCTTAAACATATTGCGGGCTTGGGTTCGTACAGCTTCCAAAACACCTTCCATGGAGCCGTAGGCTGAGAAGATGGGATTAGCACCACACCCCAATGCCGAAGAGAGGCTTCGGGCGGTGAGCGCCGAGGCCCCGCCTTTTCTCACCACATCCAAAGCAGCTGCCAGAATCTTGTCTTTTGTAATGCTTACTGGTCTTGACATAATAAAACTATTGTTCCGTTATTGTACGCTGCAAAAGTAAGGAAAATACCCATATGTCCAACTCAAATCGCGCTAATGTCCACATTTTTGTCCATATCCAATTTTCATTTCGGAACAGATAATACGCTAATTTTGCAGCCGATTTAATATGGACAAACAATGAACTTAGTGTTGAATACAATAGGGGCAAGCGTCGATAACGATATGATTTGCCCCTTGATTCCAGATAAAAAAGAGGTGGAAATCATCAACACCTCCGACATGAAAATTGCCCATTGCATGGGCTGCAATCAGTGCTGGCTCAAGACTCCGGGCATTTGCGCCATCAAGGACGATTACGAGAGCATCCTCAAGAAACTGGTACAAGCCGAAAACCTATGGCTTGCTTCCGATACGCGTTTTGGCTTCTTGGACTATAGAGGCAAACGGATGATGGACCGCATCATGCCTATGCTGAATATGACTGTAGGATTTCGTGATGGTTGGATGCGCCATGAAATGCGTTACCATCCACTCAACATCGGACTCCTATACAAAGGCGATGCCGATCAGGCGAAAATGGAAGATTGGTGCAAGCGTACCGCCGCGAACATAGGCGGGCATTCACTCGGAGCAATCCCCCTTGAAAAAACGTCAGAAACAACTCTTAACTATAAACTCTCAACTATCAACTCTAAACCCTCCCATCTAATCATCATCAACGGCAGCCCGCGTGTGGCGAAGTTCAGCAATACGGACAAGATTATCCATTCGTTCGCCAAGGGGCTGGAAGAGACTGGCATCACTTGGGAACTTCATAACCTCTCCAACCGCAAAGAATGGGATGCGACTCGCGAAGCCATCCTTACCCATGAGCGCACCCTTATCGCTTTTCCCCTCTATGTGGAGTGCGTGCCCGGCCTGATGCTGGAATTTTTAGAGACACTGCCCACTGAGCGCCAACAACCGGGCGAGCTATCTTTTCTCCTTCACGGAGGCATGGACGAAGGCAACGAGTTCCGTTTATGCGAGCGTTTCCTGAAGGGATTGCCCACACAACTCGGCTGCAGCTATGGCGGCACGCTGATTCACGGCGGCAGTTTCCGCATCCGTACCGCTAAAGCTGATATTGCTGAAAAGATGGTTGCACCCTATGTAAACATGGGCCGCCTGTTTGCCCAGAAAGGCAATTTCCTCACCCCTGAAGCAACAAAGTTCGCGGGCCCGGAACAGTATCCCTGGCTGCTGCGCAAAATGGTAAGCCTGCTGTTTTTGAAGAAGGTCAACGAAGAATTCGATCATTTCGCCAAGGAATGGGGCTGTACCCGCCCGCTGAATGACAAACCGTATAGTTGAGGCTTTTTTTGTAACTTTGCAATCATGAAAACACTTATCATTTACGGTAGCCAATACGGCTCAACGAAACGCTATGCCGAGCATCTGTCGGAAACCAAGGGAATAGAGGTCGTTGATTACAAGAAGGCAAAGGATATCGAAGGATATGACAGGATTATCTTCATGGGAGGTTTGTATGCCGGAGGTGTCCTCGGACTGAAGAAAACCGTCAGTAAGATGGCAGAAAGTCAGGAACTTATTATCGTTACGGTCGGTGTAACTGACCCGAACGAAACAGAATACTTCAACGAGATTAAGAAGTCAATCAAGGCTAAAATCCCAGTTAATCTTTACAACGAAGAGAAGATCTTCCATCTTCGCGGTGCCATTGATTACAGCCAGTTGGATATGAAACATCGATTCATGATGTCGATGTTCCACAAGATGGTATTGAAAACGCCGGAATCTCAACGGACAGCCGATGCCAAAGCTATGCTTGAGACATACGGCCAACATGTGGATTTTGTTGATTTTAACGCATTGGAGAAGATCGTTTAAAGGTCAACTTTAGTTGTTGAGAAAGGCCGAATCTATCGTCTTATCTTCTTGGAATGCACCTGTGAGTTATGCAGACTCACTCGTGGTGATGCCCCTCGCAATGATGGTGGCAGCTGGGGTCGCCATAAACGATGGTACCATTGAGGAACATGGCCAGCACCTGCTCCACGGGAAGCTCGGGAGCGCCAGCGTGGATGCGGATGCCTAACTGGTTCAGCATGTTGACCGCCCCTTGGCCTAATCCGCCGCAAAGCACATCGGAGCAGCCCTGTTCGGCCAGGAACCTCGGCATCGCACCGTGCTCATGCTCTGGTGCTTGCAGTACTTTTGAATCGACAATCTTTCCGTCTTCGACATTGAAAATGGTGACTTGTGGAGCCTTCCCGAAATGCTGCCACAGTATGCCCTCATTGGAGGGGATGGCTATTCTTTGAATCATGATGATCGAGTTTGAAATTTGTGCAAAAATAGTACTTTTGCAGCAAATTTAGTTCTAAATGAAGCATGCGATGATCATCCTTGCGGCTTTTCTGGGTTTTGTCCTGACGGCCTGCACGGAAAACGAACCTGAAAAAGAGACAACCGTTATGAAAAACGAAGAATGTTTGATTTGTGGCGCGCCGTTGGAATACCTTGAGCAAGACATGCTGATGGAATGTGTCCTTTGCCACAAACAAGAACCCAGCAAGACCCGCTGCACAGAGGGTCACTATGTTTGCTCCGACTGCCATACTGCCGGCATGGATTCCATTATGGCTTTGTGTATGGCTGAGACCTCCAAAGACCCCATCGCCATTTTGGAGAAGATGATGTCACAGTCGTTTTGCCACATGCATGGTCCCGAACACCATGTGCTGGTAGGAGCCGCCTTGCTGACGGCCTACAACAACGCTGTGGCAGATACAATGAAGATTGACCTGCAATCAGGACTCCTCGAAGTGATGAGCCGCGGAAGGCAGGTGCCTGGTGGCGCTTGCGGCTATATGGGTGCTTGTGGCGCTGCCATCAGCACGGGCATCTTTATGTCGGTAGTCACACGCAACACGCCACTCTCCACCGAGACTTGGCAACTCTGTAACTTGATGACGGCGCGGGCGCTGGAACAGGTGGCCTTGAATGGTGGCCCACGTTGCTGCAAGCGTGATTCCTATCTGTCGATACTCACGGCAGTGGATTTCGTGAAGGAACACCTCGGTGTAGAGATGGAGAAGCCCGAAGTGAAATGCTCGCGCAGCCAAATCAACAACCAGTGTATCGGAAAGAAATGTCCTTTCTCGCCC
>JAEEJS010000035.1 GCA_016282015.1 Bacteroidales bacterium | reverse complement strand
ATGTCCACCCCGAGAATCGTTCCGTATACCACAAAGACAATCAATGCGATAAGATAAGAAACCGTGCATTGATAGAGCACTCCAAGCCCGGTGGCCTTCCATGTACCGAGTTCTCTGTGTATGGCGCCTATCGCGGCAACGCACGGTGCGCAGAATATGTTGAAGCTGAAGAACGAGAGGATTGCCGCTTGGTTTCCGAGCATGGCCGCAAGCGCCTCTGACACGGATGTTACTGAAGCCTCAGAATCGCCTACAAGAAGCACTCCTAAGGTGGCGACAATGTTCTCCTTTGCCATCAGTCCGGTTACGGTGGATGCTGCGAGCTCCCAGTTATCACCCCATCCTAGCGGAACGAAGATGTATGCAAGGTAGTTTCCAATGGTGGCGAGGATGGATTCATTCATTAATTCGTCCGAATCCAGATAATCGAATGTGAAGTTGAAGTGGCAGAGGAACCAGACGATAACGGATGCAAGGAGGACAACAGTGAATGCCTTCTTCACGAATGACCAGCATCTGTCGAATATTCCTTTGAGGACACCGTACAGCTTAGGTACATGATATGGCGGGAGTTCCATTATGAACGGTGCTGGATTGCCGGACAGTTTTTGGAATTTCTTCAGGACGATACCGGACAGGATCACAAGCATGATCCCCATGAAGTATGCGTAGACTGCCACCCACATGTTCCCGGCCATGGCTCCTGCGATTGCTGAGATGATGGGGAGTTTAGCGCTGCAGGGCATAAATGTCACCGTCATAGCGGTGATACGGCGGTCAGATTCGCTCTCTATGGTCCTGGAGGACATGACGCCGGGCACTCCGCAGCCGGTACCTACCAGAAGGGGGATGAAGGATTTTCCTGAGAGGTTGAAGTATCTGAAGATACGGTCCATGACGAAAGCGACACGGGCCATATATCCTACCTCTTCCAAGATTATCAGGCAAGTGAACATTATAGCGATCTGTGGCAAGAATCCAAGGACAGCACCTACTCCGGCCATTATTCCGTCCGTCAGTATGCCTGTGGTAATCTCACTCACGTCATTGCTCAGACACCAGTCGGCGACATCCTCCCTGAAAGAGTCGAACCAGTCATTCAACGCCCCGGTGGCCCAAGCACCTGGTGATGTCATCAGCGGACCGTCGTAGAGTGCTACGAAATAAACGATAGCGATAATAACAATGAAAATCGGGATGCCGACGATTTTATGAGTGACTATCCTGTCGATACGGTCGGATAGGGTTCCGCGTTCGTCGCGCGGAGCTTTGGTAATCGCCTTGTGGACGATCTCTACGATTTTGGTGTATCTGCAGTCTGCAATGATGGAATCCGCTAGGTCATCATGCTCTTTCTCCAGAGCACATATTTCCTCTTTGATCTCGTCCCTGGCGCCCGGGAATTCCTTATTGACAAGAGGGTCCCCGTCGATCAATTTGAACGCATAGAACCTGATGTTCTCCGTCGGGACCTTGCCTTCGAGTGCTTTTTCAGCAGCCTTCACTGTTTTTTCCACAGAAACGTCATATACGATTTCCGGGGGACACTTTCTTTTTTCAGCAACTTCGATAATCTTCTCAACAAGTTTGTCGATGTTATCTTTCTTTGCTGCGGAGATAGGGATGACTGGAATGCCAATCGATTCTGAGATGAAGCTGACGTCGATGTGGTCGCCCCGTTTCTCAACTTCATCCATCATGTTCATGGCCAATACCATCGGTATGCCCATGTCTATGATCTGCATGGTCAGGTACAGGTTCCTCTCAAGGTTTGTTGCATCGACGATGTTTATGATGGCATCCGGTTTTTCATGGACGATAAAATCCCTGGAAACAATTTCCTCGGGTGAATATGGCGATAGAGAGTATATCCCGGGAAGGTCAACCAACTCAGCATCGGTCCCTCTGATCTTTCCGACTTTTCTGTCAATCGTTACGCCAGGCCAGTTTCCTACGCGCTGAGATGACCCTGTCAATGCATTGAAAAGTGTGGTTTTTCCGCAGTTTGGATTACCCGCCAGTGCGATAGTCAGTGTCATTCAGAGCCCTCATTCAAAGTCACTCGACTTCGATGAGCTCGGCATCGGCTTTCCTGAGCGTGAGTTGGTACCCGCGCACAGTTATTTCGATGGGATCTCCCAAAGGGGCGACTTTTCTTATTTCGATACTTACGCCCTTGGTGATGCCCATATCCATAATATGTCTTCTTACAGCTCCTTCCCCGTAAAGCTTCTTTACTTTGGCAGTTCCGCCTATAGGGATGTCACTGAGGGTCTTCATGGCGATCTCTCATTGGGTGACCATGATCTTCATGGCCATACCGTCATCGATAGCTATCCTCGAACCTCTTATTTCAAGTATGCGGCCAGAGTTGTCACGATTAACTATCTTAACAGGCGTTCCAGGAATGAATCCCAGACCCTCAAGGAAGTTTTTGACTTCCTTTTTACCCGAGATCTTCACAACCTTCCCCGATTCCCCACTCTTAAGAAATGAAATAGGAACCAAAGGTCCGCTGGTGTTTTCACTAATAGAGTTGAAACCTGCGGATTGTGTGACCTCCATGTTCATGTTTAAGGCTATCCTAAACTATGTATTTAAGGTTGCCTAATAATTGTTAGCAGTTGTTTATAACAGATGTATGGGAAATATTGCCGGAGGCGCCCTACCGCCTCCGGCCGAGGTTACTAATTTTGTACTAGGAACCATCAGAACCAATTGATTATCGGTTACATCCTACAGAGGTTGGCGGTTCTTTTGTTTCCTAATGCCCTAAGACGTTTGAAGGTCCGGAGATCCCCCGATCCCCGGATAGTGGTACTAAACAGTTTATCGGAATCAGCATTGACGCCGATTCCGTTTCTGACCGATGATGTATTGCATCATTCGTTCACAGATTTAGGAATGACTAAATTATATTTAAACATTTAGGCACTCCTAAGAATTTTATCAATTAGAGTCCTAACAGTGACTAATATTATCTACGCACAATGATTGGCACCACTCATGTTGACTGACATCGAGATTGCGTACGAGGCAAATCCGAAACCTATCAAAGAGATTGCTGCCAAACTCGGGCTTACAGAGGATGACATCAGTCCCTACGGAAAGTACATCGCGAAGGTACCTATCGAGAACCTTGAGAGGCTCAAGGACAAACAGGACGGTAAGCTCATTATGGTCACTGCCATCACACCTACACCTGCTGGTGAGGGAAAGACCGTCACGTCTATCGGACTCATGGAAGGTCTCGGAGCACTGGGAAAGAATGTCGTCGGTGCGTTGAGGGAACCCTCTCTCGGACCAACTTTCGGTATCAAGGGAGGAGCGACCGGAGGAGGATATGCCCAGGTATATCCCATGTGGGATATCGATCTCCATTTCACAGGCGACATCCATGCCGTCGCCGCCGCACACAATCTGCTGTCCGCTATCGTTGACAACGAACTCGTCAGGGATAATCCATACAACATCGATCCCGCCCGCGTCGTCTGGAGAAAGACCGTCGACATGAATGTCCGTGAACTGAGGAACATCGTGACCGGACTCGGAAAAGACAAGATCAAAGGAGGTGTGCCTCATGAATCTGGATTCATCATCACATCCGCTTCCGAGATTGCCGCCATCCTCTGTCTCGCAAAGGATCGTGCAGACCTCAGGGCAAGGCTCGAGAGAATCGTCGTTGCATACACTTATGACAACAAACCTGTCACCGTCAAGGACCTTAAATGCGTCGGAGCCATGATGGTCCTTTTGAAGGACGCCATCAACCCCAACCTTGTTCAGACACTGGAAGGACAACCCGTCTTCGTTCACGGATTCCCGTTTGCAAACATCGCCCACGGAAATAACTCCATAATTGCGACCAAGACTGCACTGAAACTCGCAGACTACGTTGTAACGGAATCCGGTTTCGCTTCCGATCTGGGAGGAGAGAAGTTTATGGACATCGTATGCAGGGAATCTGGT
>JAEEJS010000034.1 GCA_016282015.1 Bacteroidales bacterium | reverse complement strand
GGTAAGCGGGTCCTGGTCGCGGGCAGAGACGATGACCATGGCGTTGTTCATCGATGTCTGAAGGATGTTTACCAACGGCGTACCTTCATCCACTGTCTCCATAGCTTGGCAGAGGGTTAGTGTTGTGGCCTGACATCTGCCAGAATGCAGACGGCTCATGGCCGACGATGTTGCCGACGGATGTTCTATGCGTACCTCCACCCTTGCCTCACGATAAAAGCCCATCGCCTCAGCGACGTAATAGCCTGCAAACTGAGCCTGCGCCGTCCACTGTGGCGTGAACACTATGGTCTCATCCTGCGCTTTTACAGTGTGAGCCATCGCAAGCAGAGCAATCAGAAATATAAACGTCTTTTTCATGAGAGATATATTAACGTGCAAAGATAAGAAGTTTTATTCAAATTCTCTCTCATCTCAAAACGATGCGGAAGCCTAAAGTAGCGTCGCGGCCGTTGTGTTCTTTCTCACGGCCGTGGTAGGCAGAGGTGCAAGTGTAAGGCTCGCTGCTGAAGCAGCCGCCACCGCCTACAATCTTTTCACCTGACTCGGGACCGGCATAGTCGGTGCCTTGTTCGGCAGGGATGTCGTCCAGATCGGCATACCAGTCATTGCAGTATTCCCAAACGTTACCACTCATGTCGTAGATGCCGAGCTCGTTGGGCTGCTTGGATGCCACGAAGTGGGATGCCCCATCGCTGTTGTCGGCATACCAGGCCACATCGCCTATTGTGTTTGAACCGGCGTAGCTGTAGCCATTCGACTTACGTCCGCCGTGGGCGGCATAGTGCCATTCGGCCTCAGTAGCGAGGGCAAAGTGCATACCGGCAGGCAGCTGGTCGGCGCACATCGCGTTCAAACGGTCGAGGAAGCCGCCTGCGCCGGTGATGTCATCATAGTTGACCATAGTGACAGGATAGAGACCTTCGCTTTCGGTTTGGCCTTCGGGTGTCGAGCCCATGACGGTCTGCCAGATGTAGTTCATTGTTTCGGTTTGGCAGATATAGAAATCGGAGAGCGTTCCTGTGAAAGTCTTCTGTTCGCCAACGCGTTCATAGACGAGATCGTAGTCGCCACCTTTCACTTCAACCATCGGGAGGTAATAGCCGACTGTACCGTTGTTCACGGCGATGGAAAGGAGGTTGTCAGGCTGGATTGGCTCCACGAGTGTTTCTTCATTGAAGGCATCCACGAGAGCGAGTCGCAGGCCGCGGTTTATATAGTTCTGGTGTATTCCCAGCCATGTGTGGTAGGTGGTTTCGAGACCCGTCTGATGGGTGCCGTAGCTGCCGCCGCGGTTGACACGGTAGTTGTTGTCGGCGTTGCAGACGTAGTTGAGACCTTGGTCGAGCGGGAGCTTGTCGAAATAGACGAAATGATCGCGTGTCCATTCCCAGACGTTGCCGGTCATGTCGTAGAGGCCGAGCTCATTGGCTTGCTTCAGACCGACAGGATGGGTGGTGCCGTCAGAGTTGTCTCTGTACCAAGCCACATCGCCTATCGTATTGGATCCGGAATATGTGTAGCCCATAGACTTTTGTCCGCCGCGGGCTGCATACTCCCACTGTGCTTCGGTGGGCAGCGCGAAGCGTTTGCCTGATGGCAGCTGGCTGGCGCACATCGCGTTGAGCTTGTCTATGAATCCGCCTTCACTGACGATGTCGTAGTAGTTTACATTGCTGACGGGATAGGAGTCGCCGTTGTTTGTCTGTCCTTCGGGTCTGAATCCCATAACTTCATACCAAAGCTTGTTGGTCACCTCTACTGGACAGATGTAAAAGTCGGAGAGCATTCCAGTGACGGTCACCTCTTGGTCTTCGTACATATACTCCATCGAGTAATCTCCACCTTCCACTTTCTTCATAATAACGTCAGTGGAATTATTCACCTTGAAGGTGAGCGTCTCCGCGCCCCAACCATGATTGTTGTTGGTCGGATTTTCTTTCTTGCATGCGACAAATACCATTGCCACTGCTGCTAAAATGATGAATAGCTTTTTCATGTTTGTTAAATTAGTTAATATTTTTTCTTAAAGTTTTGAAAGTCGGATGAATAGATTACATTAACTTATCACTGGTTAGGAATTGGAATAAGCCGGTGTAGAAAATGCCTTTTTCATCGCGATATGGCATGATGTCGTCTTTGACGATGACAATCTTTTGGAATGAGTCGTCGATACGCTTCAACGACTGGAGCTCTTGTTCACGCTTTGCTTCGGTTGAGAGCTCATAGGCCGACTGGATATAGTATTTCTCGTTTCCATTGGCAGCGATGAAATCGATTTCATACTGACGGTATTCTGATTTTCCGTTTTTCATTTCACGAGTCTCAATCACACCGACATCGACAGTGTAGCCGCGATAAAGGAGCTCGTTGAAGATGACACTTTCCATCAGATGGGTTTGCTCCAATTGCCTGTAATTGAGACGAGCATTCCTAAGACCTACGTCAACGGAATAGTATTTCTTGATGTTTTCGTAATATTTGTTGCCCTTGATGTTGAATCGTTTGGCTTCTTTGAACAGGAATGCCTCTTCGAGATAGCCGATATATTTGGCGACGGTGTCGTCGGTTATCTTGATTTTACGGACGCTTTCAAGAGTGTTGGTGATTCGGGTGGTGTTAGTGAGAGAACCGACCGCAGAGCACAGAGCATCGGTGATGGCTTCCAGCGCTTCGCGGTTTTCAACATGATGACGCTCAACCACATCATCAAGGTAGGTTTTATTCCAGAGACGTTGGAGATAAGAGATTTTTTGTTCGGCAGTGGGCATTTTGCGGAGTGCCGGAAGTCCGCCGTAGGTATAATATTCTTTCCACAACTCGTTAACTGACTCGGTGCGACTTTGACAGAACTCCTTGAAAGTGAACGGCATAATGTTGACCTCGTCGCTACGGCCTCTGAAGATGGTGTTGATTTCTTGTGAGAGAAACTTGGAATTGCTGCCGGTGATATAGACATCGACATTCGGGCGCTTGTTCAAGCCGTTGACGATTCGTTCAAAGCCATCGACCTCTTGAATTTCATCAAGAAAGACGTAATAAGGTTCGGTTTTGGAGGTAATTTGCGAATAAAGATATTCCTTGAGTTTTTCACGGTCGAGAAGCTCTTGTGGGGTCTCGTCGTCTTCGATATCGAAGGAAACGGAGATGATATGGTCTGCAGGGACACCCTGTGAGAGCAGATAATCTTTAAAAATAGGATCAAGCAGGAAAGATTTGCCTGCACGACGAGGGCCGGTGATAGCTTTAATAAGGTTGTTGTCTCGCCTGACAATCAATCGGTTAAGATAGACATCACGTTTTACGTATTCTTCCATAATCCTTCTTTATTCGAAATCCACTGCAAATTTACAGTAAATTTCGAATGAAAATAAGAAAAAGTGAAAATATTTTTGAAAATAGATTAAATCTGTTATAAGCTCAGTAAATTGACTTTTTGCACCATGATTCCGTTTCCGGTCTCAAAACGTACGAGGTACACACCCGAACCGAAGCGGCTCAGGTCAAGGATGGCATTGCCTTCAACAGTGGTTTCCATGATGGTTTGGCCCAAGCTGTTGCTGATGCTGACCCACATCGTGCCTTCGCCTTCAATATGGAGCAAGCCATTGGTGGGGTTGGGATACACGAGCAGTCTCTGGGCAAGGTCTTCCTCGACGGATTGGCCGCAATTGTTCTGGTAAGTGAAGAAGATACCAGGAGAAAGGGTGGCAGAGGTGAATATCACCTCATCTTCGCCATTCAGGATGGTGAAGGAACATTCGCCGTCGGTGTCATATTGCTCATTGTCGTGATACCAACCAGAGTTCCAGATGAAGTTGAGGTTGCCTTTCAGCAGCGGCAGGATGAGTGTTTGCTCAGCGCCTTCTTTCATAGTGATGATGGCAATGCGTTGTCCGTTTTGGTCGGTGACGCTGATGGAGGCACCTTTCCAGCCATCGCCACCTGCGTCGTGGAGCTGGAAGACGAGGTCGCATTTATCGCCAACCAGCAGAGAGGCGTATGCCGTGCGACTGATGCCGGCTTCGTTGCTGACGAAGATTTCATATTCGTAGAGGCCGGAAGCGAGACTGTTGTCGTCGTATTCCATGGAGGCACCAGGCAGTGCATCGTTGAAGACGGCGATTTCCTCGAAGTTGCGCATAAGGGTGACGGTGACGGTTCCTGTCAGCGCGTTGCCGTTGAGGTCGGTGGCAGGATTGCTCCAAGTGAGGTGGACACCGTTAAAAGCGTTGTTTTCTATGGCTTCGAGGCTAGTGACTATTTCAGGACGAAGGAAAGCTTCCTCTTGCGGGCGGATATGTCCGACGAAGGCATTTCCTCTGTTAAAGGCATAGGTGGTGGTGTTGAGTGCTCCGATGGCGCACCATGCATTGTCTTTGCCACTCCAGCCCCAATTGAAGTGGAAGTAGTCGTTCTCGTCGTAGCCATCGCACACACAGGCGTGAGCGCCAGCACCATTGACATCTGAACCAGTGTAGAACAGCGGAAGGCCTTCATCCAAGCCTCCCTCTTTCAGCATTTGAGCCCATTCTTCATTAGTGTAGCCCATGCCAGGGATGAGGCCGATAAGGTTGATGATGAGTGTGTCGCAACTGTATCTGAAGTAGTCGGTAAAAGCTACAGGAACACCGAAAGAGTTGGCGGCGCTTCCATGACCGCTATATATCATTTCAACACCAACGCCAATATGGTGAAGCAGTTGGGCGATATCAAACACTTGGGCATCGGTGCTGGTGGAGTCGAGAGTCAGAGGCATGCGCTCGAAGTGGTACTCCGTTTCGCCAAAGTTGGCAGTCTGCTCCTCGTAGCCTTCGGGGGTATAGGAATGGGAACCCGTGCCTTGTGCCGGCCATTCCCAATACTTCATGATTTGACCCATGGCAGCGGAGACGCAGCCC
>JAEEJS010000033.1 GCA_016282015.1 Bacteroidales bacterium | reverse complement strand
CTTTTAGAACTGATGCAAAAAATGTGCATCCAGCATATTTTATGAAATGTATTTTTCTGCGGTTTCAAAAATTATATTTCTGACATTTTTCGTAAAGAAAAAAATGTGCAGTATATGATCCTAGAATTTTGTATTTTTCACCCTTGAAAAAATCGGTTTTCCGAGCACTTTTTTTCATGAAAAATATGACCCCGAAAAAATGGTAAGTAACGGGGTATTTACAATATTTTTCCTGTAATTTTTCATTCCCGGAGAATTCGGATTTTCAATCCTTCTTCTCGTACGCGAACCTGTATCTGTATTCGGTCTCCTCCGGTCTGATGAAGATGAACTTCACCCATTCCTTCAGCGGGGGCACCTTCCTCATGGGAGGGGTGTGATACCTCCTGACGCTCGGAAGGAACATGATCCCTATCGATACGGACATGATGATCAGGAGCACCCACGGGCTGATGAAGAAATAACCGAATTCGAAGACGTAGTAGATGACTGTCATCGGTATCAGGATTATCAGCGTCCTGACCGTCGACCTCCACGAATATCTGTCCGATGACGGAATGCCTATCATCGCCCTGATGGTCAGTGTGGTCATGACGATCACGATCACTATGAGGGCTGTGTTGCGTACCCAATTATCTCTCCAGCCGGAGACCTCGAGATAGTAGAACAGATTCATGTTGCGGATCAGGACGTATGTGAGGATGAATTCGACCACGTACAGTATAGCGGGCATGTTGAACGCCTTGACCCGCTTAACTATACTGTCGAATAAGTTCATGAATGCGCACATTTTTCTATTTCTATAAAAGATTCGTTCAATCATGGCGATCCCGGGGGCGGACAGATTTCTCAACTGCGTGCTGAACCGCAGCAAGAAGGACATCATTCTGAAGATACTGGTCCTGCTGCTGATCGTCCTGGGTACGCCCATCTATATGCTCAACGGGATAGTGGGCTATCAGCTCGATACAGAGTTCGACCTCTCCCAGTACTTCAATGTCGTGCTCTTCATGTGCGTGGTGGCAGCCTATGTCATGTACAGCATCGTGAAATCGCTGGTGCGGCACAAGGAACGCGATATCGAATGGATGTCCGCGCTCATAGATTATGCATCGTATTTCGGAGGGGATACGCAGAAACTCTCGGACATCAGGGACGATCTCCAGGGTCTGGTCACCAGGAATTATCAGAGGGGGGCGTTCATCCTATTCGTCGCCATATCTGTAGCGGTCGTGATCCAAGCAGTATTGGATATGCTATGGCTGATCCAATTCGAGCAGCTCGGTATCCTGGAGGTATTCGATATGGCGTTCATATTCGTGATATTGAGCACCATATGCCTCATCGTACATGACAGGATATCCATGATCGACGTTCTGCAATACAGATTCACCCTGGTGTTCTCGAAGATGATGAATGACGAGGATCATCACTTGGACCCGATGCCGAAGATCGTCTGGAGGAGCAAGCCTCTGAGGCACATGTTCCTGATGATGGCCACCTTGGGATTCTACTCCATCCCGTATGCGCTCTGGACGGTACATCAGATGAACCTCCATATCAAGCGTCAGTGGACGTACGAGAGGGCCGCGTTGGAATGGATGGCCCGCAGGGACGGTGCTGTAGCGGTGGAGAAGCTGGAGACCGTGAGCAGGAAGGGCGTGCTCCACAATCTCAAACGCGTCATCTGAATTCTTTGATAAAAAGAGAGAAGAGGGGTTCTGCCCCCTCGTTTATCAGAAGATCTTGATCTTCTCGTTGCTGACGCTCACGTACTCGGCGCTTCCGCCCTCGAGGGTGAAGAATCCGAGCTTCCAGCCCATCTCCTTGTACAATGCGGCGAGCTGGGGCATGACGTTCTCTACGACAGCCATGAGTCTTGCATCGTCGCTGAAGACGGCCTTTCCGTCCCAGCGGATGAATTCCTCTCCGACGTATGCAAGAATCTCGCACTTGGGGTTGGCCTGAAGCTGCTTGTATACGTCCTTGAAGGTTCCCACTGCGAAGTAGATCTTTCCGTCCAGGAGGATCTTCAGTCCGAGGACCCTCATCCTGGGCTGGTCGCGGCAGGTGGTAGCGAGGGTGAACACTCCCGCCTTGTCCAGGAATCCGTTGATGTACTGCATGGGGTCGATCTCGAGCTGGAGAGGCTCGATGAGCTGCTTGATCCATTTCTTCTCGTCCTCAGTGATCTCTCCGTCGATACCGCAGACCAGGAGGCATATGAGGATGATGTCGTCCTTCAGCTTCTCGTCCACCATTCCGAAGATGTCCACCATGAGGTCGATGACCTTCTGGTATGCTCCGGGCTTGTTCAGTCCCATCGCGTTGAACATCTCTACGCCGTCCTCATAGCTTGTCTCCTTCTCTGCGATCTGGTCGAAGATAGGCTTCAGCAGGAGGTATTCGTTGGGGGACAGCTTTCCGTCTGCAGAGACGGATGCCAGGATGAATTCCATGTAGATGTAGACGCCGTCCTTTCCGTCGGCCGTCAGGTTTGACAGCTTGGATATGACATCCACTGATTTCTCGTTGAACAACTGAGCGAACTTATCGGGGTCCATTTCCTCGATTTTCTTGCATAGAGTGTCGAAACTGCTCATGGACGATGTAACCAAGTTATTCGGTATTAATGGGTTGCTAATCATGTGTTGGAAAGGGTTTTTTAAAGTTATGTTTGAGGGACCGTTTTTCTTATTAAGGGTGGACAGAACTGCCTTGTCTACATAGGTAATAGTTTCACGGTATCTATGGTTTTGACAGTCTCTTTTTCTTGGGCCATGCAGATGTCCTCATCATTGGGGACAGACGGACTGAGCAAGGTTATAAAATCAAAGTCGGTCAATCTTTCTATAAGGACATGGAGGCGATGACCACGAACCTAGATGAGGAACTTGAGGCCTATTACAGAAAACTAGGTGCGGAAGACCGTGATCGCAAATGGCTAGATGGTTCTATGAATCTGATATCAAAGGTCATGGAAGCCTGTTCCGTATCTTTCGAGGAAGCACTCATTATGTCTGGATTTGATGATGAAACAAGTCAGTTGCTGAGAGAAGAAGCTAAGAAGAGAACCTCATATTGAGGAGATAATATGAACCTGGATGAGGAACTTGAGGCCTACTACAAAAAACT
>JAEEJS010000032.1 GCA_016282015.1 Bacteroidales bacterium | reverse complement strand
GTGTACGTAAACCTTCTTGTCCATTTTGTTGCCGGTGAGGATGACTTTCTCGGCATTGATTACGATGACATTATCGCCACAATCACTGTGGGGAGTATAGCATGCCTTCCTCTTTCCTCTTAAAACCTGGGCGATTTCCTGAGCCATACGGCCGAGGACTTGACCCTCAGCATCAACGACATACCACTTTTTGTTGGCATGTTCCTTGTTGACGCTAACTGTTTTGTAACTTAATGTATCCATTTAATTTAATTAATAATTGTTTATGTGTTTTTTACACTAATTTTTCTTCCAAAAATTCGGACTGCAAAAGTACAAATTTTTTTAATACAAAAAGCATTAATAAAAATTAATTTTTTTCGTACTTTTGCAAAAAATATTTCTCATGTCAATAAAGGTAAACCACGTAACGAAACGCTATGATCAGCAGCTGGCGCTGAATGATGTGAATCTGGATATAGAAAAAGGTCAGATTGTAGGACTTCTGGGTCCTAACGGCGCAGGAAAATCCACACTGATGAAGATCATCACCTGCTTTATTCCACAGACTGAAGGCACTGTATCTGTTGAAGGTTTCGACACTGTTGACAACCCTATGGAGGTGCGCCAACGCGTGGGTTATCTGCCGGAACACAACCCTCTTTACCTTGACATGTACGTTCGCGAATACCTGGAGTTTGTCGCCGGAATCCATCATATTACCGGAGTGGAAGCCAAGAATCGCATAGACGAGATGATTGAAAAGACAGGACTCACCGTCGAGATGCGCAAGAAAATAGGCGCTTTGTCGAAAGGTTACCGTCAACGTGTAGGATTGGCACAAGCCATGATGCATAATCCTTCGGTTTTGATTCTTGACGAGCCGACATCAGGTCTCGACCCGAACCAACTCGTTGAGATTCGTGGACTTATCACCGAACTTGGAAAAGAAAAAACCGTGTTGCTCTCAACTCATATCATGCAGGAGGTTGAAGCAATGTGCCCGCATATTGTCATTATTAATAGAGGTGTGGTTGTAGCCAATGACACTATTGAAAACATCAAGATGAACGTTATGCACCGCGCTGACGCCAGCATAGAAGAGTGCTTCCAAGCGTTGACAAAATAAAGTCTTTAGTCTTTAGTTTTTAGTCGTTAGTCATGATAACTAAAGTCTAGAGACTAACGACTAAAGACTTTTTTTACAAAAACTATACGGGTATAAAAAAATAATGTATCTTTGCAGCCGAAAATTACGTGGACAGATTTGATTGATTGCAACCACAAGAAAAAATGCTAAAACAGTATTTCTTTTAACAATCTCAAATTATCCATATTTATTAACAAGAGTAAAGACATGCCAAGGCGCGTCTCTACAAAAAAATTAAATTATGGGTTATTATTTCACATCAGAATCAGTTTCAGAAGGCCATCCGGATAAAGTGGCCGATCAGATTTCGGATGCCGTTCTCGACGAAATGCTGCGTCAGGACCCGGAATCAAAAGTCGCTTGCGAGACCTTGGTGACAACAGGTCTCACAGTAGTGGCAGGCGAGGTTAAATCAAACGGATACGTTGATATTCAAGGCACAGCACGCCGTGTTATCGAAAAAATAGGATATACAAAAGCGGAATATCAGTTCGACAGCAAGTCGTGCGGCGTCTTGTCGGCGATTCACGGTCAGTCGCAGGATATCAATCGTGGCGTGGAGCGTAAAAACGAGGAAGACCAGGGTGCTGGCGACCAGGGCATGATGTTCGGTTATGCCTGCAAGGAGACACCTGAATATATGCCTCTCACCATAGTGCTTTCACACATGCTTCTGCTTGAATTGGCAAAGATTCGCCGCGAAGGCAAGCGTATGAAATATCTCCGTCCGGACGCCAAGTCGCAGGTCACAGTGGAATACGGCGCCAACTGGAAGCCATTGCGCATCGACACCATAGTCATTTCGACACAGCACGACGAGTTTATGGACGACGACGCTGCCATGATTGAGAAAATCGAGCATGATGTCCGCACAATACTGCTCCCGAGAGTGAAAAAACTTCTGCCTCAGAGAGTAAGAAACCTCTTCAAGGCTGATATGAAACTCTTCGTGAACCCGACTGGCAAGTTCGTCATAGGCGGACCTCACGGCGACACAGGTCTTACGGGCCGTAAAATCATAGTCGACACTTACGGCGGTCGCGGCGCACACGGTGGCGGAGCTTTCTCAGGTAAAGACTCGTCAAAAGTGGACCGTTCAGCTGCATACGCAGCACGTCATATCGCTAAAAACATAGTGGCGGCAGGCGTTTGTGACGAGGCTCTAGTGCAGATTGCATACGCAATAGGCGTGGCACAGCCTGTCGGATTCTACGTCAACACTTACGGTACAGCACATGTGAAAGATGCCAACGGCAAGAAGATGAACGATGCCGACATCGCCAACAAAATCAAGGAATTGTTCGACCTCCGTCCATACGCCATAGTGAAACGTTTCGGACTGAAGAACCCTATCTTCGAGCCAACGGCATCGTACGGTCATTTCGGTCGCGATCCATTTACCGCCAAGGTTGAAGTGATGTACAAAGATAAGGACACCTTCACCGAAAACGGCAAGAACTATAAGAATGTCGAGTTCTTCGCATGGGAGAAACTCAACATGGTTCCGGAGATACAAAAAGTCTTTAGTCTTTAGTTTTTAGTCGTTAGTCTGGATTACTAAAGTCTAACGACTAAAGACTAACGACTATTTTTCCTAAATTCCTAAAAGATTTTTCCTGAAACCCTTTGGTTTAATAAAAATACTTCTTTATTTTTGCAGAACTAAAACCCTACGAAAATGAAGAAGTATTTACTTTTATTTGCTATGGTGCTGTGCGTCAATATCTTAAGCGCTCAGCTTGTTGATCATAAAGGCAACCGCAACCAGACGTATCCTAAGGTGTTTGATACCAATCCCACTTTTGTGGCGATGATTAACCAGGTTGACACTGTTAATCTGTACAACGACATTTACTGGATGCAGCAGTTTATTCGTGACTGCGCTTCGCCTGCGGCACTGACGGTGCAGAATTTCCTGATTGACCGTTTCGAAGGACTTGGACTTGAAACATACATACATCATCATACTGGCGAAATAGGGTGGGGTGACACTCTCGATGCCGGCAATGTAATAGCAATACAGCGTGGCACCGAGTATCCCGACGAGTATATCATAGTCGCTTCGCATTACGACCATCCTGACGGCCCCGGTGCCGACGACAATGCTTCCGGAACCGCGGGAGTGCTTGAATGCGCAAGAATCTTAAGCCAGCATCAGTTTAAGCGCTCGATTCTGTATATCCCGTTTAACGGAGAGGAGCGCTGGATGGTTGGAAGCTATCCTTTTGTTGAGAAATGTGCCCGCGAGGATATGGACATACTCGGTGTTTTCGATATGGATATGATAGGCTTCTGGCCGGGAGCCGAATATGGCCCTGTCACTATGTACACGGGTTATTCATATATCTCCAAGAGACTGTTCGAATATTATCAGAGAGTGGCTAACTTGTACATTCCCGAAATGCCGACCTGCCGTTTTACGAAAAAAGACTCTTACGGAGGCGACCATATGTGTTTCAATATACACGGATATCCGGCGCTTTACATAGGCGACATAGAATATCATGAAGAAAATGTTTATTACCATACCCCTAACGACACCATAGGCACAGGCGTTAACTGCTTTGCCTTGGCTCAGGGTTTTGTGAAGGCTGTCATAGCGGCCACAGCTGAACTGGCTGACGGCTGGCTGCCTCCACGCAATTTCAGCCTGACTATAAAAAATGATATGCCGTTCATGAGTTGGGAAGAGACTCCCGAAACTGATTTGTATATGATATTCAAAGACGATTTGTACTATGCTTCGACAGAAGAGAATTCTTTCTTTGATGAAATGTTTATAGATGATGGCTCATGGCACAGATATTTTGTAAGAGCTGTCACTCCGGAAGGTTTGCCAGGTACTGAATCGAATATGGATTCGGTTTACTCTTTCGCACAACTACAACTTCCGGCTTTTTACGATTTCGAGGATGGCATGGCAGACAATTTGCACCTTTATAATGACAACTGGTCTGTTGAGCAGTTTAAAAACAGAAAGTGTCTGATAACCAGGACGTATTATCATGACAATACTTTGCAGATGATTGAAACTCCATGGTTTACCATACCTGAAGATGTTGAGAACGCCTCTTTTGGATTTAAGATGGTCAGAAGTATAACTTCAATCTGGTCGCCATTTAATGCTGGCGTTTATATTGAAGTTACAACCGATAGAAAACACTGGCATTTTATTGATTGGATTTGGGATCAACAAAACCAATGGCACGATTATGCCTTCTCGCTTAACGATTTTATTGGCGAAGAGTATGTTCAGGTGCGCATACGCTTTGAAGCGAGCGGACAGGGTACGCCTCTGAGCAGCTATAATTATATGGCAGTCGATGATTTTTACATCAATTTCGAAACTGATGCAGTGAATGAGAGTTATGTAGCGGAGAAATTCAACCTGTCTGTTTCGCCTAACCCTGCAAACGGTTATGTGAATGTTTCAACAGGTTTGGATCGCGAATATGCGGTTTATGTATATAATATGTTGGGAGTCAAGATGCTGTCTGACAATGCTTTCCGTGATGGTACTCTGGATCTGACATCTTTGCCGGCCGGAATTTATTTCATTTCAGTCAATAACGGCACCGACATGATTACAAAACGTGTGCTCCTGACTACAGAATAAGTTTTGTGAAGCTAAAAACTTGAAACTATGAAAAGATATCTATTATTGTTGGCGGTCTTGCTCGCCGCAAATGTGCTAAGCGCCCAACTTTTCGATTATAAAGGAAATCGTAATCAGACCTATCCCGATTTGTATGGCCCTCAGGAATCTGTAGTTGCTATGATCGATCAGGTTGATACAGTTAATATGTACAACGACATTTACTGGATGCAGCAGTTTATTCGTGACTGCGCTTCGCCTGCGGCACTGACAGTGCAGAATTTCCTGATTGACCGCTTCGAAGGACTCGGCCTTGAGACCTACATACATCATCATACGGGTCACATTGGGGAGACCGACACCCTCGATGCCGGCAATGTCATAGCCGTTCAGCCTGGCATTGAGTTTCCTGACGAATACATAATAGTGGCATCACATTACGACCATCCTGACGGCCCGGGAGCCGACGATAATGCTTCAGGAACTGCGGGAGTGCTTGAATGTGCAAGGATTTTGAGTCAGCATCAGTTCAAGCGCTCTATTCTCTACATCCCGTTTAACGGTGAGGAGCGCGCTATGGTGGGAAGCTATCCTTTCGCTGAAAAATGTGCACGTGAGGGAATGCATATAGTGGGCGTTTTTGATATGGATATGATAGGATTCTGGCCTGGGGCCGAATATGGTCCGCTTACTATGTATTCCGGATACTCATATATTTCCGAGCGGCTTTTCAATTTTTATCAGGAGGTTGCTGATATGTACATTCCCGACATGCCGACCTGTCGTTATACTGACAAAGACGCATACGGAGGCGACCACATGAGCTTCAACATTCATGAATATCCGGCGCTTTACATAGGCGACATAGAGTATCTTTCGCAAAATGTTTATTATCATACTCCCAACGATACCATTGGCACTGGAGTGAACTGCTTCGCTTTGGCGCAAGGTTTTGTGAAAGCTGTCATAGCGGCCACAGCTGAACTGGCTGACGGCTGGATAGCTCCTCAGGATTTCAGCGTTACAGTTAAAGACGATATGCCTTTCCTGAACTGGAGCGAATCGTCCAACACTTCGTTTTATCTGGTTTACAAAGATGATGAAATGATAGGTTACACTTCGGAGACTTTTTATGTGGATGATATGTTCCTGCCTGACGGTTATTGGCATACATATTACGTAAGGCCTGTGCATACAGACAGTTGGGCTGGCCCGTATTCCATAGTAGACTCTATTCTGACATGTGATCAGTTGAATGTTCCTGTGTTTTATGACTTTGAGGATGGTTCTGCCGAAGGCTTGTATCTGAATAACGACAATTGGCAATTTGGTTTTTGGAAACAGAGAAGAAGTTTGAAAGCCGAGAGTTTTACAACTGACAATATTTTACAAGTGGCTGAAACTCAGTGGTTCACCATACCGGAAGATATGGTGGATGTTGCAGTGGGTTTCAGTATGTACAAAAAGACAGCAGGTGCATGGTATCCATATAACATGAATGTTTATGTGGAGGTCACCACCGACCGTAAGACTTGGCACAAACTGGCCAAGTTGCCGGCCTCGACGGTATTGTCTTGGGAAGAATACGTTTTTTCACTGAACGATTATAAAGGCAGTGACTATGTGCAGTTGAGAATAAGGTTTGAAAGCAGCGGAAAGGGAACAACAAGTAGCACGGCAAATTATATCATAATAGACGATTTTTTCATCGATTGTCCTCCTGACGCCGTTAACGAAAGTTATGTGGATAATGATAAGTTCAATCTGTCGGTGTCACCGAACCCGACCGAGGGTTTGGTGAATATCTCTACCGGTTTGGAACGCGATTATTGTATGTGTGTTTATAATATCTTGGGAATCAGGGTGCTGTCAAAGAGCTCGTTCCGCGACGGCACTCTTGATTTGACTTCACTTCCAGCCGGCGTGTACTTCATTTCGGCTGATAACGGAAATGACAGGCTGACAAAACGAATTGTGGTAAAATAATTATTTCAGCGTCACTCTTGTAATTCCAGCGCCGCCGGTTTCCAAGCTGGCATCGTTAAACGACTGAATACACGATTGCTTGCTCAGGTATTCTCTAATGAGCTTTCTTAAGATGCCGTTGCCTTTGCCGTGAAGGATACTTACTTCTTTGATACTCAAAAGATTAGCCTCGTCGATGTATTTTGCCACGTTGTCGACGGCTTCATCGCCACGCTGACCGCGAACATCAAGGGTGAGGTTGAAGTGCTGCGCCTTCTCGTTGATGTCGCTCATGATGCTCTTGTGCAGATACGACGGGTTCTGTTGCGCCTTGCGTGCCTGTGAACGACTGATTTTCCTGAGCTTGTCTGCGGTGGTGCGCAGTCTCACGTCTCCGAACTGCACCGTGACATCGGTGTCGGATATCGCCAGAAGCTCTCCGATGACCTCTAACTCATTGATACACACTGTGTCGCCGACTTTGAGCTCTTGAGAAAAGACTTCTTCTTTTTCCTCGGCTTTGAGCTTCTTTGCAATGACTTCGGCATCTTTCACGAGGTCGTTTTTCATCTCTTTGAGTTCCTCACGAAGCTCTTTGGTACGTTGCTTCTCCGCCTGAGCCTCCTTGATTTCCTTGATGGTCCGCTCAATCTTGGCGTTAGCCTTGTCGATGAGCGCTTGAGCCTCTTTGTTAGCCTCTTTCAATAGCCTATTTTTGTGTTTCTCGATGTCGGCAAGATGACCTTTGTATTTCGTGACAACCTCGTCGAGAAGTTGGTCGGCGACTTTCAGTTCATATTCTTTCTTGCGGACCTCTTTTTTCTCGATTTCGAGTTGCTGAAGCTGCTGGTCGAAGTCGAGGTGCTCTCGGCCAGAAATCTCTGCGGCGCTGTCGAGTATTTCGTTGGGGAATCCTATCTTTTTCGCAATTTCGAAAGCAAAGGATGAACCGGGCTTTCCTATCATCATCACGTAGAGAGGCTGCAGATAGCGAGTGTCGAACAGCATGGCTCCGTTGACTATGCCCGGATGGCTGTCGGCCAATAGTTTGAGGTTGGCATAGTGGGTGGTGACCACTCCGAACGAGCGCTTTTCGTTCATTTTAAGAAGTATGGCCTCGGCTATGGCCCCGCCAAGCTGGGGCTCCGTTCCTGTTCCGAATTCATCGATGAGGAACAAAGTGCGCTCGTTGCCTTGTTCCAATAGGGCCTTCATGTTGATAAGATGTGAGCTGTATGTCGAGAGGTCGTTCTCCAGCGACTGCTCGTCGCCTATGTCAATCAACATGTCGTGGAAGATGCCGCATTTCGAGTCGATTTTGACAGGTATTGCCAAACCGCATTGCAGCATGTATTGCAAAAGGCCTATTGTCTTGAGGCACACTGACTTACCGCCGGCGTTAGGACCCGATATGACAAGGATTCTGTCGTCTTTGCCGAGCTTCAAATCCAAAGGAGTGATGTGTTTGCCTTGGCCTTTCAGTTTCTGCTCCAGAAGAGGGTGGCGTGCTTCTATCCATTCGAACATCGGCTCGTCGGTTATTTCAGGTATGACACAGTTGTATTCGTGGCTCAACAGTGCCTTGGCCCTGATGAAATCGAGCAGTCCGAGAAGCCTCCATGACAAGAGCAGGTTGGGTATCTCGGGCCGCAGAATCTTTGTGAATGCAAGTAAAATCTTGTTTATCTCGCGGCGTTCGGCGTATTCGAGTTCCTTGATTTCGTTGTTGGTTTCGAATATCTCAGCTGGCTCAATGTACACAGTCTGTCCGGTTGCCGATTCGTCGTGAATGAATCCTCTAAGGGCGCGCTTGTCGGCGGCTCGCACAGGAATCACAGGGCGTCCGTCGCGTATGGTCATCTCGGCATTGCTGTCGGTCCAGCCAGAACTTTTTGCCTCGGTGAGGATTTTACGCATGCGGTGGTCTATGGAACTCTGTTTGCGGCGTATGTCGCGACGGATTTCGGCAAGTTCAGCAGAAGCGTTGTCTGGAATCTCGCCTTTGTCGTCTATAAGGCGCTCAATCTCTGTAAAGATATGGTTGTCAATGGATATGCCTTCGGCTAACGCTTTCAGGAACGGCACTTTTTCCGACGATTCCGATTTGAAAAACTTGAAAATGTACGATAGAGCTGAGAGGGTGGGCTTCAGAGCGAACATGCTCTCGAGGCTGATGACTGTGCCGTCTATCGAGAGGTGCTTGAACTCCTCACGCAGGTCGTTGTAGTCGCGCACAGGGAAAGGCACTCCGTCCTGCATCAGGGTATGGAAATCCTGAATCAGACGCAAGTGGGTGCCAATCTCGTCGGCATCGGTGCAGAAACTCATCTTTTCGACGAGTTCTTTTCCCATCTCGCTGATGCACAACTCGTTAAGACGACCTCTAACGATGTTGAACCCTATCTTTTTCTCAAAATCCGAAGGATATATCACATTAATAATTTTAAGGCTGCAAAGATACTAAAATTATTCTGCGTAATCTGCGGGAGAATTCATTATATTTGCAAAAATTATGTCATAATGAGATTTGAGCTTTGTGCAAACGGTTATCAATCAATTTTGAACGGCATTGAAGGTGGGGCTGACTGCGCCGAGCTTTGCGAGGCGCTTGAAGTAGGCGGCGTGACCCCTTCGTACGGGACACTTTTGCGTTGTAAGGACGTGACGTGGCGTGATTCAGCGAACTGCGTTCCCATCCGTGTGCTGATACGTTGCCGTCCGGGCAATTACATTTACAATGCTGACGAGATTGAAACTATGTGCAGGGATATAGAAATGGTGAAAAGCCTCGGTTATGAAGGCGTTGTCATAGGAGCATTGAACTCAGAAGGCAATTTGGACGTGCCTGCCATACGTCGGATGATGGCGGCAGGCGAAGGACTTGCGTTTACATTTCATCGGGCCGTTGACGCCTGCCGCAACCCGCTCGACTCTATCGAGACCCTCATCAGCCTCGGTTTCGACAAGGTGCTTACATCAGGTTGTAAACCAACCGCATACGAGGGAATCGACATGATTCGGGAGATGCAGACTCTGTTCGGCGATCGCATCAACATCATGGCCGGAGGAGGCATAAACGAGAAAAACATTATGCAGATTGTAGAAGCAACCTGCGTCAAAAACTGCCACGCTTCCCTGACATCACTAGTCGCCGACTGTCATAACGGCTTATATCCCAATGGAATAGACAATACAGGTGCCGACATGAGGTATAAAGTGTCAAATTTGGAAAGAATCAGAATTTTTGTGAACGTCATTAATTCGAAATGACGATTGATTATGAATATGAAAAAACTGTTACTAATTATAATTCCACTGATTTTTGCCGCCTGCTCAAGCAAAAATAGCAGTGTGCAGTCCTTGAATCAGGCCTGGAACCTGACTGCCGATACCTTGGACATTGATTTGCAGGTGAATGTGCCTTCGGTAGTGCAGGCCGACTTATACGGCGCAGGTCTCATCCCTCATCCATATCTCGGGGCAGTGGAAAGTGAACTTCAGTGGATTCCGCAGCACACATGGGATTATTCGTTGAGATTCAGCGTCAACGATGCTGTCTGGCAAAATGACAATATCGATTTGGTTTTCAATGGATTGGACACCTATGCAGACGTTTGGCTCAATGGTGAGAAGATACTGCATTCCGACAATATGTTTGTCAAATATCAGAAGGAGGTGAAAGGACTTCTGAAAAAGAACAACAACGAGCTGAAAGTGAGGTTCTATCCCTTTGATGCTCAGCGGGACAGCCTCATAGAGACTTACAGGCTGCGCTTCCCCGAAAAGTATGCTGTGATGCGCAAAGCCGCCTACCAAAACGGCTGGGACTGGGCTCCGCGCTATTTGAATGTCGGCATCTGGAAGGATGTCGAGCTGAGGGGCTGGAGCGGTTTCAAAGTGGAAAGCATGTCCGTTCTGACAGAGAATCTGAATGGCAACGACGCCGAAATGTCAGCTAACATCAAGGTTCTCAGCGATGGAACCAGTATCGCTGAATTTGTGGTTTTGAAGAACGGTGAGGAGCTTGCACGACAGAGTCTGGCAACCGAAGGCCAATACAGTTTAAAAATACCGTTTGAGATTAAAAACGCCAAGCTGTGGTGGCCAAACGAGATGGGTGAACAGAACATGACAGCCTTTGACATCAATATATACAAGGACGGCGAACTGTATGATTCCCGGAAGGTGATGACCGGTATCAGGAAAATCGAACTGGTTGAAGAGCCTGATGAGATTGGCAGTGCCATGTATTTCAAGGTAAACGGCAAGAAAGTCTATGCCAAGGGTGCCAACTATGTCCCGGAGGAAATGATAGAAACCTGGATGACCAAAGAGAAGACAGTCGGTCTGCTGGCTGAATGTGTGCCGGCTCATTTCAATATGCTTCGCGTATGGGGAGGCGGCATTTATCCGCCAGATTGGTTCTTCGATGCCTGCGACAGCCTGGGCATCATGGTGTGGCAGGACTTTATGTTCGCAGGCACAACGTATCCGTATTCGGAGGAGTTTTTGAACAATGTTCGCGAAGAGGCTATTCAGCAAGTGGTTCATTATCAGAGCCATCCGTCATTGGCAATATGGTGCGGCAACAACGAGATAAGCGAGGGCTACGTCAACTGGGGCTGGCAGAAATCCATGGGTTGGACCGACGCCGACTATCTCGAGATGAAGCGTGGAATGGATACTTTGTTTGTCGATATTTTCTCGGATGTGGTCAAGACTTACGACGGCACACGGGACTATTGGCCAAGCTCACCAAAGAACGGCTGGGGTAAGGCTGCCAGTCTGACCGAAGGCGACGTTCACTATTGGGGAGTATGGTGGGGTGAATTGCCATACGAAGCCTATCTTGAAAAAGTCGGACGTTTCAACAGCGAGTTCGGCTATCAGGCTTATCCTGCGCTCTCCACATTGGAGGAGATATCGCCCGAATTGGACAACGAAGTGATACAGGCTCACCAGAAACACAGCAGGGGAGAGGAACTGATTCGGAAACATATAGAACGTTACATCGGTTCGAAAGACGAAGGATTATTAAGCTATTACAGCCAGTTATCCCAGGCTTACGGCATAGGCATGGCCATAGAGGCCCAGCGCGCAGCCAAACCCCGCAGCATGGGCAGTCTTTATTGGCAACTCAACGATGCTTGGCCTGTAATATCCTGGTCATCGATTGATTATTTCGGCAATAAGAAAGCCTTGCAATGGAAACTCATGGATTTGTATGCACCTATATTAATAGGTATGCTTCCGACAACCGACGGTAACTATACAGTTTACGCAAACAGCGACCTCTATCGAGACGTCAACGGACATCTGGTGTTCAGGGTAAAGGATTTGGATGGCAACGTGCTGAAAGAACTGATTGAAAAGGTTTATATTCCGGAAAACGGCTGCATTGATTTGCCCCTGGATGTCAACGATTTTGTCAAAGGCATAGACAAAACGAATGCCTATGTCGAGATGCTCCTGATTGAAAATCAAGATGTTCTGGCTCAAAGACTTCAGTATTTCGTATGTCCTAAGGAGCTGAAGCTGAAGCCTGCCGATCCGTCGCCTATAATTGACTCTAGAAAATATAGGATAACCATGACATTTATGTCTTCAACCCTGGTTAAAGACGTCTACATCGATATTCCTGAGGGTTGCTACGGTCTGTCTGACAACTCCTTCGACCTTGAGCCGAACAAGTCGAAAACCGTGACGCTTAGAAAAAATGTCGAAGACCCGGAAATAAAGGTTTACAGTCTCAATCCGGAGTATTAGTCAAGCTTCAGCACTGCGAGGAATGCCGACTGTGGCACTTCCACATTGCCGATTTGACGCATACGTTTCTTACCTTCCTTCTGCTTTTCGAGAAGCTTGCGCTTACGTGAGATATCGCCGCCGTAGCATTTTGCTGTCACGTCCTTGCGCACCTGACGCACTGTTTCGCGGGCGATGATTTTTGCTCCCACTGCAGCCTGAATGGCTATGTCGAACTGCTGGCGTGGTATCAACTCCTTGAGTTTCTCACACATACGACGTCCGAATGAGTAGGCGTGGTCGGTGTAGATGAGGGTTGACAAGGCATCGACAGTGTCGCCGTTGAGCATTATGTCGAGTTTCACCAGCTTGGAAGGCTTGTAGCCGTTGATATGATAGTCGAATGAGGCGTAACCTCTTGATATTGATTTCAGTTTGTCGTAAAAATCGAACACTATCTCGCTCAGAGGCATCTCGAAAGTGAGTTCCACACGGTCGGTGGTGAGGTAAACCTGGTTTTTCAGTATGCCGCGACGTTCGATGCAAAGTGTCATGATGGAGCCTACATATTCATTTTGCGAGATAATCTGTGCCATGATATATGGCTCGTCTATGTGGTCGAGACGTGTGGACTCGGGCATGCCGCTGGGGTTGTGCACGTCGACTACGCTGCCGTCGGTCAGATAAGCCTTGAACGAGACGTTAGGCACTGTGGTGATAACGTCCATGTTGAACTCACGGTCCAGACGCTCCTGTATGATTTCCATGTGAAGCAATCCCAAGAAACCGCAACGGAATCCGAATCCCAAAGCGGCCGACGACTCCGGCTCCCAAACCAATGAGGCATCGTTGAGCTGCAGTTTCTCCAACGAACTGCGCAGCTCTTCGTAATCGTCAGCGTCAACAGGATATACACCGGCGAAAACCATAGGCTTCACATTCTCAAAACCTGCTATAGGCTTGTCACAAGGATTGTCGACCGAAGTGATGGTGTCGCCAACCTTTACCTCCTTGGATGTCTTGATACCCGATATGATATATCCTACGTTACCTGCGGAAAGCTCTTTCTTCGGAACCTGCTTCATCTGCAACACACCTATCTCGTCGGCGTCATATTCCATGCCGGTATTGAAAAACTTGACGTTTTCTCCGGTGTGAATGGTGCCGTTCATGATGCGGAAATAGGCTATGATACCGCGGAATGAGTTGAACACTGAGTCGAAAATAAGAGCCTGAAGAGGGGCGTTAGGGTCGCCTTTAGGGGCTGGAATACGCTTGACTATGGCATCCAAAATTTCAGGAACTCCCAAGCCTGTACGGGCTGAACAGCGTAAAATATCCTCTCTTTCGCAGCCGATGAGGTCGACAATCTGGTCTTCCACCTTCTCCGGCTGAGCGCTGTCCATGTCGATTTTATTCAGTACGGGAATGACTTCCAGGTCGTGATCAATGGCCATGTAAAGATTGCTGATGGTCTGAGCCTGAATGCCTTGCGATGCATCCACAACCAGCAGAGCGCCTTCGCATGCCGCTATTGAACGTGAAACTTCATATGAAAAGTCGACGTGACCGGGAGTATCTATCAAATTAAGGGTATAAACCTCGCCTTCATGCTCATATTTCATCTGAATGGCGTGGCTCTTGATGGTGATGCCACGCTCGCGCTCGAGGTCCATGTCGTCCAGAACCTGATCTACTAACTCTTTCTTTGTCAGTGTGTTAGTGAGCTCAATGAGCCTGTCGGCCAAGGTGCTTTTACCGTGGTCAATATGTGCTATTATGCAAAAATTCCTAATCTTGTCCATAAACTGCAAAAATACTAAAAATCTCAATAATTAAGGCTAAAATTATTTTTGAAAAATTTTGCTGGATTTTTGTTTGTTTAATAGAAAATAAGTTTATAACTTTGCAAAACCATTAAGACATGGAATTTTGTTAATAAAAAGATATCATCATGGCTAAGAAAATCAGAATCGGCATCAACGGTCTGGGACGAATCGGACGCTTGGTGCTTCGTGCCGCACAACATCGTGACGACATTGAAATTGTTTACATGAATGGCACATGCCCAGTCGACTATCAGGCTTATATGATCAAGTACGACACCATGCATGGTCAGTTCGATGGTACCATCGATTACAACCTGGAAAAGAGTACACTGATTATCAACGGTAAAGAGATTCCGGTGAGTGTTAGCCGTGACCCAGTTGGCCTGAAATGGGGCGAATATGGCGCGGATTACGTCATCGATTCAACAGGTAAGTTCCTCACCAAGGAGGCTGTGCAACCGCACCTTGACAGCGGTGCGAAGTATGTCATCCTTGCCGGCCCATCTAAGGACGACACCCCTATGTTTGTCTGCGGTGTCAACGATAAGACATACGTAAAAGGCACTCAGGTTGTGTCAAACGCATCATGCACCACCAACTGTCTGGCACCTTTGGCTAAGGTCGTCAACGACAGATGGGGCATAGCCAGCGGTTTGATGACAACAGTGCATTCAACCACAGCTACACAGAAACCTATCGACGGTCACTCATTGAAAGACTGGCGTGGCGGTCGTGCCGCATCTGGCAACATCATCCCTTCGACAACAGGCGCTGCCAAGGCAGTGGGTAAGGTGATCCCAGAACTCAAAGGTAAGCTTACAGGTATGTCGATGCGCGTTCCTACATTGGACGTTTCGGTTGTCGACTTGACCTGCAATCTTGTTAAACCTGCCACATATGATGAAATTTGCGCAGCAATGAGGGAAGAGTCGGAAGGCGCTTTGAAAGGCATACTCGGATACACCGAGGACGCAGTGGTTTCGAGCGACTTCATGGGTGACATCCGCACCTCCATCTTCGATGCCAAAGCAGGTATAGCTCTGACAGACACCTTCGTGAAACTCGTGGCTTGGTATGACAACGAGATCGGCTACTCCAACAAGCTTCTCGATCTCATCCACACCATGGCTGTCATCAACGGGGACTTTTAATCAGTCGGAAGTTAAAAGCTAGAGCCGCGCGTCAGCGCGGCTCTTTTTTATTGAATTTTTTTTATTGAATTTTTCAAAAAAATCTTGCAGTTGTCGCAAATCATATATAATTTTGCAGTTTGATACGAGCATTTTTTAAAGACAAGAAAGATTATGATGACTTTACCTGATGATTATACCTTGGAAGAGAAAGAAGAACTGAACCGACAGTTCGAAAATCTTTTGCAGTGTTGGAAATCTCGAAAAAACGATCAAGATGTTGAGAAGGTGACCGAGGCTTACCTTCTTGCTGCCAACGCCCATAAAGACGCCCGCCGCCGCTCCGGTGAACCGTATATGTATCATCCGCTTGCTGTGGCAACCATCATCGCAGGCGAGATGGGTATGGGACGCACATCCATAATCTGCGGACTTCTTCACGATGTGGTGGAAGATACTGATTACACTGTGGAAGACATGCGTGAGCGCTTTGGCGACAAGGTGGCCGAGATAGTTGACGGTGTCACCAAACTCACCAAGGAGGATTTCCATGAACAAGCCCGCAGTCTTCAGGCTGAAACTTTCCGTAAGGTCATCATGAGTATGTCTTATGACATACGCGTCATACTCGTAAAACTTGCTGACCGTACACATAACATGCGCACTCTAGACGCCATGCCGCATCATAAGCAGCTCAAAATCGCCTCGGAGACCGCACAGATATACGCACCATTGGCTTACCGTCTGGGACTTTATAAGATAAAGCTAGAACTGGACGATTTATGCCTCAAATATATCAACCCTCAGGCATACGAGTCGGTGGAACGCCAGCTGGCAGAGGTTAGAGAAAAGAAAATCAAGGAGTTGGAAGACTTCATGGCTCCGGTGAAAGCCGACATGGAGAGGATGGGCATTAAGGTGAGAACCCTTGCTATAGAACGTAATGTCAGCAGCGTATGGGAGCGCATGGCCAAGTTCGGACAGTCACTTGACGAGGTTTATGACGCCTACGTGGCACGTATCATAATCGACTGCAAGAATATTGAGGATGAGAAGATAGTATGTTGGGAGACCTTTGCGGCCTTCACAAGATATTATTATCCTGACAATAAAAAACTGCGTGACTGGGTGTCATTCCCCAAAACCAACGGCTATTCTTCCATACACGCTGTGTTCATGAGCAAGGACGGCAACTGGGTGGAAACTCAGATACGTACCGAGCGCATGGACCAGATAGCCGAGAACGGATTCTCTGCCTATTGGAAATACCGCGACCAGAACACCACAGCGGAGTCTGGCCTGGACCTTTGGATGAAGGTGGTGAAAGATTTGGTACAGCAGGCTGACGCCAATCAGGTGACTGCCATAGACTTTATCGACACCTTCCGTCTGGACCTCTTCAACGATGAGATATTCGTATTTACTCCGGCCGGTGATAAGCTCACAATGCCGAAAGGCTCGACAGTGCTCGACTTTGCGTATGCAGTGCACAGCGACATAGGCAATCATTGCGTGGGAGCCAATGTCAACAAGAAACTGGCTCGTCTGGACACTGAACTCAAGATGGGAGACCAGGTGGATGTCATCACATCGGAATACCAGGTACCACAGGAGAAGTGGTTTGACTTCCTCCGTACTTCGGGCGCCAAGAGCAAACTGAAGAACGGCATAAAGGAATACCGTAAATCGTTTAAGGATCAGGGTAAGGAGACTCTTAAGGAATATTTCAAAAAGCTCAATATAGAATTCAGCAGACAGAACAGAAGCGACTTAGCCGAAAGTCTGGGCCTTGACAACCGCAACGACCTTTATTATATGGTGGCCGTCAACAAGGTCAGCATGCAGGATGTTGAGGATTTCTTCAGGAAAGACGAGAGCAGCTGGTCGGACAACCTATGGAAATACTTCACCTTCGGACTGATGAAGCCTTCCAAGAAGAAGGATGGCACCAAGAATAAGGAGAATATGCCTGAATATACCATTGCCACATGCTGCACACCTATCCCGGGTGATGACGTAGTGGCAATAAGCCTGCCTGGTGAACCTATGCAGATACACCATCCGGACTGTCCTGAGGCTATGAAGCTGATGTCACGCTACGGCGAAAACATAGTCAAAGCGAGGATGCAGTTTGGCGACGAATTCTCATTCCTTGCTACTATCAAGATAGTGGCAACCAATAAGATAGGCTTTGGAGCCGCCTTGTTCGAACTGGTAACCAACAAAGAGAAACTCGACATGCACTCCCTTGAGATGAAAGCCGAGGGCGGAGTGGTTGAAGCCATGGTGTCGGTGTATGTTAACAACCTGAAAACTCTTGAGAATCTTATTGATAAAATCAAGAGGATAGACTTGGTACAAAGGGTTGAGAGAGTGGGTAGGAGAGGCTGAGTAAATTTTTCTTGAAAAATAGGGCTCGAATCCAATTTTTTTGTGTATTTTTGAACTCCGAATGGTTTATTTACTATTTGGTTATTAATCTGTGGATTTTAAATTTTAAATCATTAAATTTAAATAATATAACTATGGCAAAATTAGATTTGCTTTTGGGTTTGCAATGGGGCGATGAAGGAAAAGGCAAGGTTGTTGACGCTTTAACGCCTAAGTATGATATGGTATGCCGTTTCCAGGGTGGTCCGAATGCCGGTCACACTATTGAATTTGACGGTAAGAAGTTTGTGCTTCACACCATCCCGTCGGGCGCTTTTAACGAGCAATGTGTCAACGTGATAGGCAATGGTGTCATCATTGATGCAAAGATTTTGAAAGATGAGATAGACGGCTTGGCCGCGGCGGGCGTCGATTTGACGCAGCGCCTGCTGATATCCAACAAGGCTCACCTGATTCTGCCTACCCACCGTGTGCTGGACGCCGCTAACGAGAAGGCTCTCGGCAAGATGAAAATCGGCTCCACACTTAAGGGCATAGGACCGACCTATACCGACAAGACCGCCCGCCGCGGCCTTCGTATAGGCGACATAATGATGAGCGATTTCCGTCAGCGTTACGAAAACGCCAAGGCTAAGCACATGCAGCAAATCAAGGAATTGGACTACGATATTGAAGAGGTTCGCCTCGATGGCATGAATTTCGCCGATTATGAGCGCGTTTGGTTCGAAGCCATAGAATTCCTGAAGAAATTCCGTTTCGTTGAGAGCGAATATCTTATCAACAAATATCTTGATGAAGGTAAGAAAGTTTTGGCCGAGGGTGCTCAAGGCTCTATGCTAGACGTCGACTTCGGCAGCTATCCGTTTGTGACATCATCGTCGGTGGTGGCGGCTGGAGCATGCTCCGGACTGGGCGTAGCTCCAAGCAAGATAGGCAAGGTGTACGGCATCTTCAAAGCCTATTGCACCAGAGTAGGCACAGGCCCGTTCCCGACAGAATTGTTCGACCAGACTGGCGAGATGCTACGTGCCAACGGTCATGAATTCGGTGCAACAACAGGCCGTCCGCGCAGAACCGGCTGGCTCGATATCCCGGCCTTGCGTTATGCCTGCATGCTGAGCGGAGTGACCGACCTGATGATGATGAAATCGGACGTGATGGACGACCTCAAAGAAATCAAGGTCTGCATAGGTTACGAATACAACGGACAGACCATAGATTATCTGCCGTACGACGCCTGCACAGCCACCATGAAGCCGGTTTACACCACTCTGAAAGGCTGGAACTGCAAGATTGAAGGAAAGATTCCGCAGGAACTTGAAGATTACATCAAATTCATAGAGGAAAAAGTGGGTGTGCCGATTAAATTCGTGTCGTACAGCCCAGATAGAAACGCAAACATATTGAGATGATAATACTTGAAAAACCATACGTCTCCGCTCCATTAGTCGAGTATTTGGAGAAATCACAGATTGCAGTATTGAAAAATGAGATGGCTGAGCTTCTGATGAAGCAAGGCCATCGTCTTAATTTGCTGAACGACATAGAGTTTGTAGAGCAGTACAAGCAGACAGGCAAGCTTTATGCAGTGTCAGAAAATGCTTTGGTATGGCTTTATCCTCATCTGGCGGGCTCTGAGCTGGTCGAGAAGGTGAAGATAGTGAAAGACAAGGCCGAGTTCCGCAAGATCTGCGCCAAGATTTTCCCTGACTTCTATTATAAAGAAGTGGAAATGAATGATTTGCGCTCATTGAACCCCGATGAGCTGCCTCTGCCATTGGTGATAAAACCGGCAGTCGGATTTCTCAGCGTTGGCGTTTACATAGTACGTAGCAAAGCGGAGTGGAATGCCGCTTTGGACGATATTGACAAGAACTTCGCCAAACAGTGCGAGGTTTTCCCGGAGACTGTGGTCAAGAGCGGAAAATTCGTGTTGGAAGAGTTCATCCAGGGTGAGGAATACGCAGTAGACGCCTTTTATGACAAGGATGGCAAGCCTAATATTATCAATATCTTCCACCACATTTTCAAGTCGGAAACTGACGTCAGCGACCGTCTTTACTGCATGAGTAAGGAAATTTTCGAAAGCAATTACGGAAAGTTCAACCAGTTCCTGATTGACTTGAACGGAGTGCTGCAGCTGCGCAACTTCCCTATGCACGTGGAATTCCGTGTCGACAAGAACACAGGTAAGGCCATCCCGATTGAGGTCAACCCGCTGCGTTTCGCCGGCATGTGTCTGAACGATTTGACACGTCATACCTGCGGTTTGCTGCCGGTACAGGCTTTCTTCGAAGGCATCCATCCGGATTATGAAACAATGTGGAACGGCATTGAGGACGATATTTTCAGTTTTATAGTTCTTGACAAGCCATACGAGACAACGAAAGCCCTTGATTTTGAGAAGATTAAGAATCATTTCCATGGCGTGGTTGAGACTCGCGACATTATGAATCCAGCCATGAGCGTCTGGGGATTCTTATTCATGAAAACGGATAAGGAGCATAGAAGCGAACTGAACGAGATATTGAATTCTAATTTAACGGAATTCATAATTCATTAGTTGTCAATTCTTTAGCCTTCAGCTTTCGCGGAAAGGTGGCAGCTAAAGAATGACAACTAATGACGTTAAAAAACAATTAAAGCTATGAAAAGACTAATCCTTATTATCGCCGTTGCGTTGCTTGTAACAGCGTCGTGTTCCACGAGCAGGATAACGAAAAAAGAGCAGGATGCATTAGCATTTCTTGATGCTTCTTTGCTGTTATGCGATCGCGCCGAGTACAGCCAGGATTATTTCATGCAGAATATTCAGACTTCTTTCAAGGCAAAGAAAGAATTGCCTTGGGGCAAGCGCGTTCCTGATCGCGAGTTCAAGCATTTTGTTTTGCCGATTCGAGTGAATAACGAGAATCTTGACAATTTTCGCATGGCTTATTATGAGGAATTGCGCGACAGAGTCAAGAATTTGTCGATGTACGACGCCGTGTTGGAAGTTAACCATTGGTGCCATGAGAAGGTGAATTATAAAGGTTCCGATTCCAGGACGAGCTCTCCGATGGCGACAATCAAGACATCGTGGGGACGCTGCGGTGAGGAATCTACGCTGCTCGTTTCGGCTCTGCGTACTGTGTGCATCCCAGCACGTCAGGTTTATGTCCCGCGCTGGGCGCACTGCGACGACAACCACGCCTGGGTGGAGGCATGGGTCGACGGCAAATGGCATTTCCTGGGTGCTTGCGAGCCGGAGCCGGTGCTCGATTTGGGCTGGTTCAACGCTCCAGCATCACGCGCATTGCTAGTGCACACTCGCGTTTTAGGCGATTACGACGGTCCGGAAGAAGTGATAAGTAAAACGCCATATTATACCGAGATAAACGTTATCGACAACTACGCAGAGACAGCAAAACTTAATGTGAAAATTGTTGGCGATTATAAAAAAAACGTAAAAGATGCACGCGTCGATTTTAAGATTTACAACTATTCGGAATATCATACTGTAGCAACTAAATACACTGATAATCAAGGAGAAACATGGTTGACGGCTGGTCGTGGAACCATGATGGTTTACGCCTCGAAAGACGAAAAAATCGGTTGGGATGTTGTAAAAATTGGTGAGATTGATACTGTAACAATTAGATTATATGAACCAGCATCCTGGCCTTTATGGCAGTGTAATGATGCGGATTGGCGAAAAAGATTGATTCATTATTATGATTACGATATAATTCCGCCTGCGGAAAATGCCAGAATTCCAGATGTTTCCACTGAAATACGTGCTAAAAATAATCGACGTTTGGCAATAGAGGATTCAATCAGAAACGCTTATGTTGCCCAATGTATCTCTGCTCAGAACGAAGGTGATTACGATAAGGAGATCATGGCGAAGACATGGGGTAACTATCAGACTATCAAGGATTTTGTCGATTATGCGAGAGGTTTGGATAGGGAAGAGGAAGCCTGTAAAATATTGAATGTTTTGACAGATAAAGATTTACGTGACGTAAATTTAAATGTATTAATCGATTGTTTAAACCATGTAGAGACGTCTCCTGAAACGTCTCAAAAACGTGGAAATATCATTAATGACGATTTCTATTACCAATACGTTGTAAATCCTCGTGTCTCAAACGAGATGTTGCGGCCATATGTTAAGGCGTTTCACGAAACGTCCCTGCCTGATAATGTTGAGACTTTGATCAAATGGGTTAGTGATAGCATTATAGTCGATGAAGCCTTCGGTGAAAGTAGAACCCCGATTTCACCGGCTGGGGTATTGCGCTCACGTCATGCCGACTCGCATTCACGCGACATATTCTTTGTCGCGATGGCGCGAACCAAAGGCATTACATCACGTATTGACCCTGTCACTGGTAAGGTTCAATATTTTGATAATCAGTGGGTTGATGTGGAATTTGAAAAATCTGATGACGTTAATCAAAACAAACCTGGCACATTGGTCATCCATTATGATGGCACCGATGACCCACGTTATTATACCCATTTCTCGATAAAGAAATTCAACGGAAACACATTTGATTTGTTGGCTTACGACGCCATGGACCCGGGAATGGATGTCGGATTGACATATTCTCAAATCATGGAACATGGCGGTTTGTCGCTTGATCCTGGATATTACGTCATGAGCTCGGGACCGCGTCTTGCCGACGGCAGCGTGCTTAACCATTCGGCAGTTTTTTATATTGAAAGCGGTGAAACCACTCATGTTGAGCTGATAATGCGCGAACCCATCGTAGAGACGTTTCCTGAAACGTCTCTGCCAGATGATTTCGTAAATCCTTATTTGCCTGAAAATTATGATAAAGATAAATATATCCTAGTTTTTCCTGACGGATATTCCCCTGAGCCTACACAACATGCTATGTGGAGCATAGTCCAAAATAAAAAGGAGTTCGACGAGTGGGGCGGAAGCGTGGTTTTTGTTTTTCCAAATAAGGAAAAATATGATGAGTTTTCATTTATGTATCCTGAGAGTCTATACGATCGTTCACTACCGAACAACAGCATTTTTGCAATTGACGAAAAAATGTGTTACAAGGTTGTAGATGATTTGGATCTGAAACAAAATATGTATCCTATCTTGCTGATTATCAATAAGGACAATAAAGTAATCTTTAAAGATCAAGGTTATACAATAGATGTCGCTGAAAGAATGCTGAACGTCCTGAAATAGCCTATCGCACTGAGTTGGCGTAAATTCCGAGGAATATATCGCGCAAAAGGGCCTGATCGTGGTCTTTATAATCGTCTATCCATTTCATATACCTCAGAAAATCAGCTTTTTGCTGTTCAGTATAATAGCTGGCATATTTGTTGCTTTCGCTTCGTAAGTCGTTGGCGATGAAGTTATTGGACATCGACGTATAACCTGAGTTGATGCGTTCGTCTATCAACTTGGCTATGTTGGTGAAGTAGTCTCCCGGTATGCTGTCCATCCTGATTAAATCTTCCTTGCTGACCGGCTCGCATATGTGGAAATGTACGTGTCCTTTGGGCTGCATTATGCCGGTGATGATGCTGTTGAGGTCTTCGCCCGGTCTCTTTTCATAGCGGCCGTTGACCTTGGTGGCATAGAGTTCCAGGGTTTTCAGCTTGTCGCACGACTCCCACTCGTATGACACTGATACCGGGACTATGTTCATTTCCGCCAAGGAAAGCACCTTGTCGTCGCGACGGCTCATCCAAAACATCTTGATAATGGCAGGGTCGGTGGCGTCTATGCCGTTTTTAGTGCGTCCGTTACGCTGGGCTATCCATACCGACTCTTTCTCATCAGTAATGACATGACGCATATATTCTGATGTGTGCATCAGATTGTTGTAAAACTCCATACGGTTGCCGCCCCGTTCTATGCGGAACATCTTGTTGGCCTTGCCGAAATCTACTACCAAAGGGTGCTCCATGAGGTTGCTGCCAAAAGTGATCTGACAGGTGTTGTGACCTCCGGCATTCAGTATATACTGGAGAAACATGGCATCGAGCACTATGTCACGATGGTTGGAAATAAACAGGTAAGGCTTCTTTTCCTTTATGTTGTCAAGCCCGGACCAATCGAATCGGGTGGTAGTCTTTTTTACTAAAATCTCGATGACTTCTTTTAGGAATCCAACCTGTAACTCATAGATATTCTTGATGCTACGTAGTCTATCCCTAAGTACTTCAGCGTCTGTGTCCGGCATGAGGTATTGGGCTATGGACGGTATAAGCTCGCTGTCGGCTATACGCTGCATAGCTGAAGGGAACTCGTCGGAATTATAGGGTCGTATGTCGTCGAATTTAGCCATTATTTGTTTCTTAAGTCGATGAATTTTATGGGTTTACGGCTCTTTGCCGGATAATTGATCTTCTGTATTTCCTCAACACTATGGATTTCTATTTGCGGTGCCACTCTTATGCGTGAGCGGAAACTGTCTTTCAGCTCTTTCACCACATCGAAGTCGGGCTGGTGCTTCAGTCCGATTTTGACTACTACATCGTCGGTTCCAGCCTCGCTTTGGCGCACTTCTATGACGTAATTTTCAACATAGTCGGTGTTGTCGAGAACATCGTTTATCGCTGGCGGGTACAGGGTGGTGCCCTTGAGCTTTATCATGTTGTTCTTGCGCCCGACCAGAGGGGTGAGGCGGTAGGAATTGCGTCCGCATCGGCATTGCTCTACTATTTTAGAGGCTATGTCGCCTGTGCGGAAACGCAGCAGAGGCATGGCTTCAACGCCGAGGGTTGTAATCACTATCTCGCCTTGCTGGCCGTCGGGTACAGGCAGTCCGTCGTCACCTATAATTTCCACTATGATAAGCTCCGGATGCACATGACCTCCCATTCCGAATTCGCATTCCGAGAAGGTGGCGCCCATTTCAGTGGAAGAATATGTGGCAAACAGCTGTACATCCCATTTCTCCTTGATTTTGCGGCCAAGCAGGTTGAGGTTGAAGTCCTGGTCGCGAAGGCCTTCGCCTATGCCTATGATGCGGCGTATGCTGCTGTTTTTATAGTCAATGTTGTGGTCTTCTGCGTATTGTATGAGCTTCAGAATGAAAGACGGCACACACATTATGGTGTCGGGTTTGATGCGGCGTATGGTGTCCCATTGCAACTCCGGTATGCCGTTACCCACACGAATGACGCCGGCGCCAAGCTCGCGGAGGCCGAGAAAATATGCCAGTCCGGCCATGAAGCGCTTGTCCAGTGTGGTCATCAGCTGCACTATGTCACCGGGCTTGACGCCGGCGCATTCAAACGACTTTTTCTCATTGTAAGCCAGTCGCTGCAGGTCTTTCTCGGTGCATCCGAATGTCACCGGGTCGCCCAAAGTGCCCGAAGTGGTGATGTAATCTATAATTTTGTGCTTCGGACAGCACAGAAACTCGTCGTTGAACAGCTGTAAGTCTTTTTTCTCGGTGAATGGGATCTTCACCAAATCTTCTATGTGGCGAATCTTCTCTATATTGATGCCGTAGCTCTTGAACATTCGCTGGTAATATGGTGAATTAGCCTCCAGATATTTCAGTGCTTCGTGGAGCGACTGTTCCTGGAAAGCCTTGATTTCCTCAATGGATTTGTATTCAATGTCGTTGTCAATCATAACATTAAACATATTAAAAGCCCGTTTCATCAAGCCATTCGATAAACTCATACTTCCAGTTCCGGCATTCCTCGCTGCCTTTGACTTCGCTTACGCCGAAACCGTGTCCGCCTGTGTTGTATTGAATGTATCTGTGCTTGATATTTTTTGCTGTTAAAGTGGAATCGAGCAGGATGGAGTTGTGGTAATCAACAGTCGGGTCGTCGACGCAGTTGACGATAAACACCGGCGGACAGTCGTCCGGTACCTGAAGTTCCAATGACAGTGAGTCGCGCCAGACGGCATCGTTTTTTCTGTACTCTCCCAACAAGGCGCGACGGGAACGTTTGTGCACGTATGGCTCGTTCATAGTCACCACTGGATAGATGCTGCCTGCAAAGGCCGGATGGTTTTCCTCCCTGTCTGAGAAACAGGTTGTCATCATTGCCAGATGACCTCCGGCTGAAAAACCTATGATACCCAAACGGTCAGGGTCTATGTGATATTCTTTGGAATGCTCTTTTACATACTTGATAGCCTGCTGGGCGTCAAGCAGCATGTCGGGATGCTGGTGACCTCTGAAAATAAGATGGTAATGGAAAAAATATGCGCCCCATGTGGCCGCTCTGTAACGGAGGACGAAAGCTGAAATGCCTTGCGACTGAAACCAACGGGCCACATCGTCGCCTTCACTCATTTTGGCGAGCCAGAAATAACTGCCTCCAGGACAAATTATTACCGAGGTGCCGTCAATGTTGTTTTCTGCTATAAATGGCGTTAAAGTTACCTGTTTGCTGTGTTTTACCTCGCCATCGCCCCAAATTCTTATTCTTTCTTGAGCGGCGACGGTTGCTGCAGTTAAAATCAATAACGATAAAACAACTAATCTTCTTAACATTCTCTACACAAAAACTTAGGCATAACCCCGTTAGTTGTCGCAAAGATACGACTATTATTTTATTTCACAAAATTTTTATGGGTTAAATGATTATCTGCCGGCCAGTTTTTGGTAAAGCTTGTCCTCTCGTATTCTCAATAGCTTGGAAAAGTAGATGATGCTAGTGGAAACGTGGGCTTTGTTGATTGACGGATTGACCAGTTTGACAGAACCGCCTTTCCCTTCTAGTTTCCGGTATGTCATCACCGCATGCTGATAGGGGATGCAGTTGTCGTTTTTGGAATGTAGCATTATTACAGGCGATTGCGGGGTCCATCCCTCTACGCAATCGTCCAGATCAAATGCCGCTGCCATGGTTTTAAACAGAGACGTATTGGTGTCGAGTACCATGGGGTTGAAATAATAGTTCGGGTCAGCGCTTTCCACTCTATTATCAAGTCGGTAAACAAGATCCCACAGGCTGTCGTCATTAACTAGCAGTATGCTGTCTATGCCTGTCTCAATGGCTTTGTCGGAGAGAAAATCGCGCAATTGGAGATCACCCAAACAGTCACTGTGAGCGTAAAACAGGCTGCGCAGTCCTTGTAGATAAACAGTTGGGGTGCTGCCCATATTGCTTCTGCTTATGGCTGTTTCGTAAAGGTTTATGGGCTTGTAAACTCCGTCTCCGCACAAGCTCCATCGCAGATTGATACGCTGGGCAAGACTGTCGGGCAGTACGGTTTCTATGTACTTGTGCATGGCCATGGCGTAGCCGCCACCCTGACTGTAACCTGTGTTCCAAGTATAGAAATCGTCGGACAAAGCAATCCCGGCATCCTGTACTATATCAAGTGCTGCCAAGACGCAGTCGGTGGCGCAGCGCGCGTGATAGTTGAGCGCAATATAAGGATGAGGCTTGCCTTCAGTGACGCCGCAACCGTAATAATCGGGGAACACGCAGATAGTGTTATCGGCTGTCAGCACAGCTTCTATTGGGATGTCGCGGGAAGGGGTTATGGTGTAGCTCGGAGCCATAATGCGATGATAAACAAGCATTCTGGAAGGCTTGTTGTCTGGCAAAATTGGAATGGTGACAAGCCCGGACAGTGTCACAGGGTCGCCTTGAGGAGAAATCGAGGTGTAGGTAAATGAAATAGCACGGAAAGTGGTCTTCTTTACACTGTTTTTTCCTTTATTGAGCGCAAAATGATGACGCCTGATATGCCCTTTGATTACAAACTTGAACTGCCGTACGGGAACATGCAGAATATCTAATTGGCGCGCCATGGTATTAAGACCCTCGTTCATAAGTTCGGTGAAAGTGAAGTCACGTATATCTGTCACACAGGCATCTTGCACCGACTGGGCCGGCAGCTGAATGCTGAGTATCAGTAACAGTGTTATATATAACGACTTCATCCTCATTTTGCAATATTTTTACAACTTGAACTCTTGCTGTTGGCTGCAATGACTTGTCGTCTGAGTTCCTGTTCTCCAATCAGTTGCGCGCAAACCTTCATGCTGCCAACAAGCACTCCCAGCATGCCGTGGGCATTGACGCTCTGTCCGGCCAGCAACAGATTTGGCACTTTTGTTTTGGGTAATATGGATCCGGCTACACCCATCTGTACGTTTTTTGCCAAACCGTACATGGAGCCGTTGGGGGTTAGAGTGTAGTCGCGGTAGGTTAGTGGAGTGGCTGTGTTGATATCTGCTATGCTGTCTCTCAAACCGGGGAAATCTTTCTCCACCAACGATATCAGACGTTCGGCCATGTCTTTTTTAAACTGCTCATAATCAGAGCCTCTATGCCCGACAGAGGTGCCTTCCCATTGCTTTACGGCATCCATAGACATGTACGACAGAATCACGGCACTTTGAGCGAAGCGCGGATTATCTTCATGGCAATAGTGCATGTAGAGATATCCTTGCGGCCAAGTTCCGTCAACCTTTCCTGTCACATCCCAAGGAGTATCCACTCTGAATCCATAGAAATTTGAGTTGTAATAAGGCATGCTCTCGTCCTTGAATCGTAAGTAGAGCGAGAAAACCGAGGCTGTGTCCCGCATTTCCTGGATTCTTGACTGGTAAGCTCTATTGAATACCTTGTCGTCAACCATTTCAAGCAGATGCTTGGGATTGATGTCTGAAATAACCAGGTCGGCCGGGTAGAATTCACCGTTTTCGGTCAGCACGCCTTTTGCGACCTTGTCTTCAACTGCTATTTTGGTGACTTTCTGCCGCGTGAGTACTCTACCACCATGACTGTTCAACACTGCAGTCAGGGCTTGGGCTATGGTGTCGCTGCCACCTACAATCCTGAATGCTCCGTTATTGTAAAAATCGAATATGAAAGCATGGGTGGAGAAGGGGGTGATGCCTCTCACGGCTGCATAAAGCGATATGTTGCCTAACAACACCTTGCGCAACAGCGGATCGGTGACGGTTTGTTCCAATACATTGTCTATACTTCTGAATAACAAAGAGTTATCTGTTAAGGCTTCGCTGCTGCCCTCTAGGTCGCGATAAGGAGAAAGTGAAGCTACTTGATGCACCAAGTCGCAATAACGCTTCAAATTTTCACGTTGAGATGGAAAACGTGCGGATAGCTTTTCAATGAAGGCTTCACGTCCGTTGGGGATGGCAAAACGTTCTCCGTCCAGTGAAATTACATCGTAAGCTTCGGGGTTCAGACGACTTAGCTTGATTTTATCCTTTATTTCCAGATAATTAAGGTAGTTGGAGAGCACTTGTCCATCGTCCATGCTGCCGATGAAGTGCATGCCGGTCTCATATTTCACGCCTTCACGCTCGAAGCACTGCAGACAGCCTCCGATCTGATGAGCTTGCTCTAGTATGGTTACCTCATAGCCGTTCTTGGCTAAAATCACCCCTGTGGAAAGCCCACCCAAGCCACTTCCTATGACGACGCACTTCTTCATCTTGCAAATAAATGATTATCAATCAAACAATCTATATCTTTCGAAATATCTCCACCTTTAATAAAATGCAGATTCTCTGGTATGTAACTGCAATGTGAGGCTATCAGATACTTGTCTTCATCCTCCTCGTAAGCGTATACCTGTATGTCGCGGTGCACCAGGGCAACAGTCCATGCCAATTCCCCATAGCCGCTGTTAGCTATGGCTATGCTATTGTAATTCAATGTGTTGATGTCTTGAGAATGGGCCTTTATCCTCTTCAGGTTGGTTCTCACGACTCTTTCCACATTTCTGCCTTTGTAAACATATTTATACCTGACATATGGCAGCACATATTCCACATCCTCCCTCTCTTTTCTGATTTCTTCCATACGGCTGATGTAAAGCTTGCGGAAGTGCGATGCCAAGGTTCTGGTTTCCATCGACTTTACTTCATCTGCTTGCATCCTTTCGCCTATTTCAATATACAAACGCCCTTCGCGTAGTATCAAATCGTTTTTGGGCATCACATCGTGTGTACCGTGTATGAACACTGGCAAAATATCTATGTTCAGTGCCTGCGCCAGTTGGAAGGCTCCTTTGTGGAAACGCAGTATGCCGCCGTCGGCTGAGCGTGTGCCTTCTGGGAAGACTATTACAGAATACCCCCGTTGTATAAGGCCTTGCAGACGGTCGAAGTTCCGGTCATAACCGTCCGAAACTGGTAGAAATTCGGCATAACGTATTATGACAGCGTATACTGGGTTTTTCCATACCCAATCTGTTGTCAGAAGTACCACCTTGGGATGTAGCATCATCATGCATAGCAAATCGAGATGTGACTGATGGTTGGCTATGATAACGGCAGGCTTTTCAAATTTCTCGCCAAAATTGTTTTTAAGACTGAGTGTCACGCCTGGCAGCATCTTCAGGGCCAAGCGCATGAAATATGCTATCATCTGATGATAATGATAGCGTTTGTTCTTGGTTCTTGGCCATAAAGCAATGTAAATCAGAGATAAAGGCGTAGCAATTACAAAGGCGGCTACAAAGAATATGGTCAGCACCAATGCGGTATAAATGATACGTCTCAAAGTCATCGGCACCTCACGTAACTGTCCGTGTTTTCTGGTGAGCCAACCGAAAACTATAGGAGGGAGGTAACAGGCCATGAAAACCACGGTGGCCATGCCAATTATAGCAACTTCAGCCAACGACTTCATTGCCGGATGTTTGGCGAAAATCAAGGTTCCAATACCGATGAACATCAGTATTCCCGATAGGATAACGCTGTTGCGGTAGTTCTTGAGCAGTTTCTTGCCGTAGGCATATTCGTAGAGTAAGCCTTCAGTTATGAATATGGTGTAATCGTCACCCTGTCCGAAAATAAAGGTAGCCAGAATTATGTTTACTATATTAAACTTGATGGCACTTAAGTGCATGATTCCCAATATCCAAGCCCAGCCTATGGTGAGCGGCAGGAAAGCCAATATCGAAAGCTCCAGTCTGCCGAAGGACAGGCAGAGGAAGAAGAACACCACTATACTGCATACATATAGTATATAATCGAAGTCGTCTGACAAGGCAGTGACAAGGCTGTTGCCCACGTCGCTGAGACTGAATGCGAAGGCTCTTTCAGGCAAGGCCTGACGTAACTGATGTTTCAACGGTTCTGATTCCTCTGCCGGAATATGCATGAAATTGATGACTCTGGCTACAGTGTCATGCTGCAAGGTATAGGCCTTGCACAACTCCGTCAAAGGTCCCATCTCGTCGAAGGTTTTGATATTGTATTGTTTTTCAATGTTTTGGGTAAACACTGAGAAGGCATCTTCTGTGAAGCCGGCTTTCTTTGCTTCGAGCCGGACTTTAGCAGGGATGTCTGAATGACGGTTCCATAGATCTGCCCATCTATCTAGCGATTGTTGCTGACCTTCAATGGAAGGCAGTAAGCCGTAAGGTCCAGAAACTGTAATGTCTTGACTGTCACTGTTGAAAGCTAGCAGGCTTGACATGATTTTTTCGTTCTGTGCCAATGCGTCTTCCATGTCAACGCCTTCCGCCACCAGATACATCAACTCGGTTTGACCGGTTTGCTCCATTGATCCGCTCAGAAGTGCCAAATCGGCTTTTTGCTGCTCTGTCATGTAGTTGATATTGTGCAGGTCAGAGTCGAAGGCCGCGTTCTGACTGAAATGGGCGAGTATCAAAGTTACAAGTATCAAAGGCCAGAATGCGTATAGCTTGAATTTCCTCCATCTCTCAGATTGAGGCCTGCCGCTGTCGACAAACAGAGGGTGTGTCTTCTTTGGTGATACTGCAAACAAAGGTAGGAATATCATCACAAAGAGAATGGTTCCTATCAGCATTAGGGCGCCAAACATGCCCAAGTCGTGCATGGCCTCGGCTTTTACAAAGATAAGGCAGGCGAAGGCCGCCACCGTGGTGATGTTGCCTATTACCAAAGGCTGAATCACATCCTTCAAGGCTTCGCGCCTGTCGGGTTGCTGCTTGATATGGTCAAGATAGTGTAGGGGATAATTCACGGCTATGCCTACAATTACCGAGCCTATGCCAACCACTATGATGGAAATGCTAGTTTTGAATAGTGCTATGACGGCCAAAGCGAATATCCAGCCGAAAACTATAGACAGACCCAGCCACAGCAGGTTGCGCTTTCTGGCCATGGTGAACATCAAAATGCTGAATATCAAGATGATGGCCAGAGCAATGGAGAGGAAACTGTCATATTTAATTTGCTGGGCGTTGGTGACGGCTATGGTGGGGGCTCCTACAGCCGATACAGTTACCTCTGGATGGCTGGCTTGAGTTGTTTTAATCACATTGTCAAGCAGATTGACCAGCAGGGCGTTGTTTTTGGTGTCGCTGCCTTGAAAAGGGGAGGTGAGGAAAGCGAAAGCCTTGTCGCCGCTTTCGTTAAATAGGTATTCATCCTCAACGACAAAGCCTTCGGTGGCATTGAGGGCGTTGAGACGCTGTAAGGAAGGGGTATAGAGACTGAGAGGATCGGCTTTGGCTCCTTCCACCACAAAGCTTACCGCTGGGAGTGCCAGCATCCGCTTGATGTTGGTCAGGCATGTAGCTACATAATCGGGCTGAGCCAACAGTGAATCTATACGGGTGTAATCGCTTTCGGTGAGGAACAAAGGTTGGTTGTCCCTTATGAAATCTATGGCGTCGAATACAATCTTGTCATCAATTTTGCAACGTAAGTCGCTGACTAACATTGAAGTGTCTGCTTTTGCCCAGTTGCTTTCGAAATCGTCTACGGCATCCATGAGCTCGTATTTGTCGTCGCCGGAGAAAATCACAGTGATTTGTCCCTGATCGCTCAAATCCTCATAAACCGAGGTGTATTTTTCTTTTTCAGGGTTTGAGGGGAGGAAGTCGGCTATGTTTTCCTTATAGTCGAGACGCAAAGCTGAAAACACGCATAAGGCCGTCATTATCAACAATAAAAATATTGATAATGCTTTATTTTCAGACAATTTGTCGTGTATGTATAAGAAAAACCTATTCATGCCGCCTCCTTGCTCTTCTTATCGCTCTGGAAGGCAGTCCGTAGACTAATGCGATGATGCACAAATAAGTGTTTAAAACACTGATTCTCACAAAGTCTCCAAACGGACGGAAGTGAGATACACGCTCTTCAGCCTTAGGGTAATAAACTCTGATGCCTACAGGTATCAGGTCGAGACCTCTCCATGCCGCACCCACCAAAAGCTCCAGTTCAGCCTCATATCTTGCGGTCAGACATTTTAAGTTGGGCAGGTGCTTTAAAGGATATAGACGATAGCCGGTCTGGGTGTCGGGTAGCTTGACGCCAGTCTGTATCTTAAACCAAAAGTTGGAGAACTTATTGGCGAAACTGTTACCTCCGGGCATGTTCTCCTGCTGGAAATCCCTGCTTCCCACAATCAAAGCGTCGGGATGCTGCTCCAAGGTCTCAACGAGCAACGGTATGTCTTCGGGATAATGTTGCCCGTCGGAATCAATGGTGATTGCATAATCGAAGCCAAGTTCCCGGGCTTTGCCCAGCCCTTTTTTCAAAGCGTAGCCTTTGCCTCGGTTTTTACCATAGTCCACAACAATTATCCTCTCACCAAAAGATGTCAGGATATCGGACGAGTTGTCCGTGCAGCCGTCGTTAACCACTATCACATTGACACAATATGCGAGAACGCGCTCAATGATGTCGCGCAAGGTGCCGCCGTTGTTGTAGGTCGGCATTACAACGCATATACGTGATTTGTCAATGCTATTCATAACTGTATGTCAACGACATTTTTGTGTATACCGTGTTTGGGTCTGACACCACTACCTGAGTCTTGTATTCTGCTTCACCTTCTTCGATCTTTGTATAAGAAAACGTCACTTCTCTGTCTTTGGCAGGTATCAGTGTATTTAAAAACTTGATGTTTTTGGACGACTTCAGAAATAGCCGCTTGCCAAGCCTTTGCTGCAATATCTCACCGGCTGTCTGAATCAGACAAGCTCCCGGAGTGATGGGATTCCCCGGGAAATGCGCCTTGTAGATCACATTGTCAGGCTCGGTGGTCAAAGTGACAGCAAAACCATCCTCGGTATCAGCTATGTTTTTAATTATCAGAAGATTATCCAAAAACTTCATTGTTATTGTTTTATGCTGTTACACTCGAACATCAGGGTATCTATAGCTGTGTCGAGTTTGATATTCTTAAACTGTATGAATGTTACGTCGCCGCCGCTTCCGATCAACTCTACGCTGTTTATCACTTTTGTGTTTTTGTCGAACCGGAACACCAGTTGGCGGAACATGCGTTTCATGTCGCGTTTCTTGGGCGTCATATCGGCCTTCCAAAAATCCCCGTCGTCGGCCATTGTTATGTCGAAAACTGTCTTGTCGAACAGAGTCTTGCCACTGGCGCTGCCCATGATGATGTTGATCATACCCTGGTACATTCTGTTGTTTTTGGAGTCCAGTCTCTCGGCCTTGCCGTCGCTTATTTTGGTCATGGCAGTGCCGTTTACCAGCAGGGCTAGAGAGTAGGGGGTAAGGTACTCCCAACGCATACGGTCAGGCGCCATGTAATACATCATGCCAGTCGATGTCACAGGCTCTGCAAGCATAGCTGTAGTCTGCGTCTGCACAAACTCACACTGCAGGCATTGCATACCCGTGGCAGTGCGGGTCAGCTCGTCCATCACCTCTTCGGTATTTTGGGCGAAGCTCAATATGCTTGTGATAAGCAGTAAACCGACTGTCAACAATTTTTTCATATCATCGCATGATTAAGAAACAACCAGCCACTACCATAATCAGGCCAATCCAACGTGATAACGGTATGCTCTCGCCGAAAACCAGCCAAGCGGCTATCATTCCGAACACAAATGCCATGCTGGTGAGCGGGTAGGCTTGGCTAAATGGGAACCTCTTGATAATGTATAGCCACAGCACTGCGGCGAAGCCGAAGCTGATGCCGCAAGCCAACAGCCACCAGTCGACCAACACTGTCTTGAAATAAGCCCATGTCCACTCGAATTTGCCGAGCTGTTGCATGGCGATTTTAAGCAGAACCTGTCCTCCGGCAAGGAAGAAGGTCTGCAACGATACAAGTCCTATCAGTTTCCACATAATTATGCCTCCAATAATGCTAATGAATAATTCGTTCCGTCGGAACGGTTGAAAACCAATATGTTGGCAGGTTTTCTGTCTGTTTTATCCGTGGGATCTACAAACAGATGAGCTGGAATCTTGCCTTCTTTGAGACAATGAGCTGCCACATAGAAACCCAGTCCTGAGGATGTGAAGCTCTCGCCGAAAAGATGTTTGTATTTCAGCAAGGCGGCTCCACTGAACAGCTCTTTGGCCTCCGCCAGATAAGCCTCGTCTTTGCTATGGTTGCCGCTGATTCCAGTGAGAATGTAATCTGCCTTATATTTTGTTGTGATATTTTTCAGCTTCTCTATTGTCGGCTGATGCAATATCTTGAAATCCACCAATTTACACAAACTGTTACTGCCCTGACTGCCTATCACCACCGACACGGCGGCTTCGGCGCACATCTCGTCGTCATGTCCCATCATGCCGCCTTTTTTGAGTATGTGGTAAAAGTTCTCAGTCAGCTCGTCATGACCGCCTACCAGAGCCGAATTGATCTTGCCAAGACGCATCTGCAGCACCGCATCGTACATGGCGCTGTCGAATGATATGCCTTTGTGTGCGTAAGTGGCATTGTAGCCGTGGTTTTTCATCTGTATGGCTACCAGCGAGCTTATGGTGTTGTGAGTGGACTGCATGAAATGTGTAGGCTTGAGCAACTGCTCGCCTTCTGTTGTCAGGGCGTCGAGGAAAAGCTCGGTGTTCTCAAGGCAGCCGTAGCCTGTGCCGGTTATGAGGGCGTCGACCTCTGTCAGTCCCGAGGCCGTCAAGGCTTCTCTCGAAGTGGCTATGGCCCTCTTCAAAATCTTGCCCATACGCCTGGCCTCTATAGGGGAGACGTAGTCTTTGAAAGAAGGGTCTATACAACGGTTGTATGGAGTTTGATACAATACGGGCTGTGTCATCCACTCCTCGCTCAATGGCTGCTGGACGGATATCTGTTTAGCCGATAGCACATATAACGTCTTGTTTTCCATCACAGTTCCGTTTTAGTGAATAACATTGAGGAATCGTTGCCTCCGAAGCCGAAGGCGTTGCACAGCACATGTCTCAACTCTTTTCTGAGAGACTGATGTACTGGAGTTATGCCGTCTTCCATCGGTTGTGACCAGTTGAGGTTAACAGGTATGAAGCCGTGTTGCAAAGCCAATATGCAGAACACTGCCTCTATGGAGCCCGAAGCGCTGGTGGTGTGTCCGGTAAACGGTTTTGTAGATGACACAGGTGGCATGTTGTCGCCAAACAGTCGGCGCATTGCCTGGCTTTCGCTAAGGTCGTTGTTGGGGGTGCCAGTGCCGTGTGCGTTTATGTAGTCGATGTCGGCAGGCTGTAAACCGGCTTGCTGCAGGGCTTCCTGCATGGCTCGGTAGGCACCCTCGCCTTCATCCGACGAAGCCGTTTGATGGAAGGCGTCGCAGGCGTTGCCGTAGCCTGATAATATGGCTTGGGCTTTCACTCCCCGTCTCTGAGCGCTTTCTGCAGATTCCAATACGAGGAATGCCGCACCTTCGCCCAGGTTCAAGCCGTTGCGAGAGGCATCGAAGGGACGGCAATTACGATTGTCTAGTATCATTAAGGAGTTGAATCCGTTGAGATGGTATTTGGTAAGGCACTCGCTGCCGCCCACAACCACTATATCGGCCTCGCCACAGCGTATCATATTGGCGCCCATAATTATGGCGTTGGCTGCCGATGAACAGGCGGTGGACAAAGTGGTGACAAATGCGAACTTGCCGAAATGAGCGGCTGTAAGCTCGGTGTTGCTGCCACAGTCGTGCACTGCTATATACTCTTTGTGGTTGTCGTTGTTTTTATAGTCGGGATAAAACTGCTCGGTCATGTCCATGCCGCCGACTGTGGTTCCGGATATCAAGCCGATGCCCGGAAGCATGTCGGTTGTGATTTTAGCCTCTTTCAAGGCCTCGTCAAGGGCCAGCATGCCAAGCAGAGCGGTGCGGGTGCTGATTGCCTTGGGGCTGATGCCCAAGAGCCTGCACATCTCGGCATCACTCATTTTGACCTCGCCTACAGGAAATTCCTTGTGTTCCGTCTTGAGATAGACAAGCGGCCCGACGCCGCTGCGGCCGTCGAGCAAAGCGTCGAGAGTGGGCTTTTTACCCAAGCCTATGGCCGAGACGACGCCACTGCCTGTTATCACAATAGGATTTGTCATTTATTTTGTCCTGTTTTTAGAGATAAAATCGGCCATAACAGCCACTGATTTGAAAATTTCCTTGCCTTGTGCCGGATCTTTCAACTTGATGCCGTAGTTTTTCTCCATCATCACTATGAGCTCAAGGGCGTCAATGCTGTCGAGTCCGAGACCTTCACCGAACAAGGCAGCGTTCTCGTCTATGTCTTCAGGTGTCATATCCTCGAGGTTCAAAGCCTCTATGATCTGTTTTTTCAGAGTGTAAATCAGTTCGTCCATTATCTGTTGCTTAGTTTATTGTTCAAAAATAGTTTTGCTTCAAAATGCTCCTCGTCCATGCAATCGCACCAGCCGCTAATTACACTCTCAGTCACCGGATCCTGGAAGGCGTTGGCGAGATTTTGCATGATAGTCTGTTCGTCGTAATCCTCTATCACCATGAAGGAGGTTTCGCCCATAAATTTGTTGCGTATGGCGATTTCGCCAGTCACTATGTTGGGCAGGGTGTACACAAAGGCAGCCGGGCTGGGGTAGAAGTTGTCGGCTTCCTGTATGGTCGACTGGTAGTGAGTGTCGGCCTGAAGGGAGGAACTTCTGTTGAACAGTATGACGGCTCGGTCTTCACGTGGCTCGAAATTTCTGTCGCCCTCGGCGTTTAATAGCAACTCCGATGCCAGGAAACCCACTTTGCACAAGGTGTCCATCTTGAAGAACTTGGGATAGTCGCCAACATGGCTGCGGTACAATTCCGTGAGCATAGCGGAACCTTGCTCTTTGTGCGGCAAGGTCTGTCCGTCGACTACAACCTTATCGGATGTGATTATTACGCTATGTGTAATCATTGCAGACCTCCTTTCGCCATGAGCAGTGCCGCGTTGCAGCCTCCGAATCCGGACAGAAGCTTGATGAAAGCACGTTTTGCCGTCGTCCTATTGCAGCTGGTTATATCCAGCGGATGGGTCACCCCCAGGGTATCGAAACCTCTGGTCCCCAATATGTTGTTGTCGTCTATGGCTTGCATGGAAATGACGGTTTCGAGCACTCCCGCCGCTCCCATGGTATGACCGTAATAGCCTTTCAGAGAGTTGACCGGGATGCTTGAAAGCCCGGCGCGTTCTATGGCTACCGACTCCATCTCGTCATTGTATGGAGTGGCTGTTCCGTGGGCATTGATGAAGGCTATGGTTGCCGGGTCTATGTCTCCAAGAGTGGCTTTTAGGGCACGGTAGCTGCCTTCGCCAGTGCGCGACGGACCTGATATATGGTTGGCGTCGTTGCGGATGGCGCCGCGGCAGGCAACCCATTCGTTCTCAGCGACCTTGTCTTTTCTGATGTAGATGACAGTGGCGGCGGCGTCGCCGAGGTTCAGACCTCGGCGGTTGGCGTCGAAGGGCTTGCACTGCTCGGGTGACAACGCCTTCAGCGACTGGAAACCTGACACTATGAAGGCCGACTGCACGTCGACGCCAACGACGACTGCGGCGTCGTAGCCGCCGCCCTCCAAGTATCGCATCGCCTCTATCTGTGCGCAAACGCCTGAGATGCAGGCATTTGAAACCACAATAGGTTCGTTTGGATTCCCGAAATATTCAGTTATCTGTCTGGCCATCATTCCAAGTCTGACACGCTCCTGCGGGAAGCCTTGTTCCCGTTTGTCAAGCAGGAAAACATTGCCTTTAGTGGTGGAGATTATGAAAATCACCTTCTCTGATGTAGTGTCTATACCGGCGTTTTCCAAAGCCTTTGATACGGAATGAATAGCCATCTGCTCGACTATGGTATGTCTGTTGTCGGTAAAAGCTTCGCGCTCTATCAGGGAGGCCACAAAAGGCTCGGGCAGTCCCCAAAGTCCGTCGTATTGCCTCAGTTTGGACAAGCCAGCTTTCACCGCCGAGTAATTCTCCGCGGAGGTCATGCCCAAAGGCGAGGTAATGTTATGCGCTACGCAGACTATCATTCTTTTGAATCTATATCTGTTAAAGCTATCTTCATTCTAGCGTTGGCGAGCACTTCGTCATTACATCTCACCTCTGCCTCTATCAGAGTAATGTTGAATGCCTCTTCAAGCCTGTTGACGGAGGTTTTTATGGTCTCTCCAACCATTGGCGTACGGGCTATACTCAGATTGCTAATGGCTCCGATGACGCCTATCTTCACGGCATCGCCTTTGTCTATGCTGAGGTAACCTATATGGGCCGCAGCCGACTGGGCTATGTTCTCAACCAACCCGGCTGCAGTCATACTGCCGTTCTCAACAAAGACATTTTCGTTTTTCACCAGCAGCTCGGTGACACATGACAATCCTTCCGCCATCAACAGCCTGTCTATCATCACAAAAGGCGGCCGCTGCGGCAGAAGCTCGTTTAATGGTATGTCCTGTATCTTTCTCATTGTTTCCAAAAATCATAAAAGTTGAACCACTGGGTGGGGTATCGCTTCAGAGTTTCCTCAATCTTACCGACGTAGTTATGCGCCATCTGCTCTATCTGATCCTGCCTGCCCAACTGTCTGTCGCAATCCACAATGCTGACGTAGGCGTGGTATTTCCGCAGGCCTTCCTTCATGACGAATACAGCCAGCACCGGCAAATTTTTACTCACCGCCAAAGCGAAGGCACCCATGGGGAAATGTGCCTTGGCTCCCAGGAAATCGCATTCCACATATTTCTGCGATCCCAAAATGCGGTCGGCCGGTATGCTGACAATTTCACCGTTTTCTATGGCAGCGTTCAGCTCGAACATATGCGAGAGGTCTTCTTTCACAAGTATGAGTCTCATATTGTTCTGTGCCAGCAGCCGCTGACGGTTCTCCATCACCGTAGCCGTCTCGCCTCCGTACACCAAAGCGTTAAACCTCTTTGCCTTGGGTCTTAACGAATAGCCCGCTATCTCATAATTACCCACATGACAGCTCAACACTATAAAGCCTTCCTCTCGTTTTTCAAGGTCGTCCATTATATCTTGGCCTTCCTTGATGAAATCATATCTTTTACCTCCATAAACACCAAAGCGGTCTAAGATGACTTGTCCGAAACGGAAGTGGTTGGTATAAGCATAAACAAACGACTTCAATGCTCCATATCCGAATCTGTCGCGGTACAGACGGTAACTCGCCTTGTATCCTTTGCCGAAAAGCATGTAAAACGGCACCACCAAAGCCATAATACCGTACACAAGCCATAACGGGAATATGCGGAACATGAATATCAGCGAACGCTGCATCCATGGCAATCCGTCAGTCTTGCCCGACCATTCGTTATGTTGCAACTGTTCGCCCATCGTTTAGGCAGTCTTCTTCTCTATATAGTCGCAGAACTGCTTGAATGTCTTTATGTTGGCCATGTCTTCCATTTTAATCTTAAAGCCAAAGCTCTTTTCGACTATGACGACTATGTCGACAACATCCAGACTGTCTATGCCTATGTCTTCTTTAAGGCGTGCGTCCGGGGTTATAGTCTCCGCGTCAAGCTCCAACTCCTCAACCATAAAATCTTTGACTGTTTTTTCAATATCTTCTCTTTTCATGATATAAAAATTTATACTTCATTTTTTGCAAACCATAATGCTGTGCCCCAATCCCAGACCATCGTGTATCTTCTCGACTTTCAGCCCGGCTTTGTTAACGACGGCTTCCATGTCGGAAGAATGATACATCTTGCTGTTGCCATTGGCCAAGGCGGTGAAATACAGACTTGTCATGGTTAGGGTGAATGCGGCAGGAGTGTATTTCTGGCGGTCCCAGAAGGTCTCCATTATGCAAAGCCGGCTGTCTGCATCCATTATTTTCGCAGCTCTGCTGAGTATGCTCAGTATCTCGTTTTCGCCGAAGCAGTCCAGGAATTGGCTCATCCAGATGATGTCGTAGTGCTTGTCAGTTGGGAACTGCTGGCTGTCGTCCAACATATTGATGCCATATCCGCCTACGCGCTCACTGCCTTTTTGGCCTTTTGTGAACTCACGCATCATTTCCAGTTGCTGGGGCAGATCCATTATGGTGACATTTACCTTGTCGTCGTGGTTGACGCATTGCAGGGCCCAACGGCCGGTATTACCTCCCACATCGAGCAGGTTTTGTGGCTTATAGCTGAAAACTATGTCAAGGGCCTGTTCGAATGAGCCGTCAGAGTAGAAGTGGTCGAATCCGAACCAACTTTTCTTCACTTGTTCCGGCAGTTGTGACAGCCCTTCGTAAATAGTGGGCCAGTTGCCGAAATGCTCCAAGCCTGAGGGCTTGCCTTCTTTCAGAGCCTCTTCAAGCTTGAACCATCCCTCGTAATTGACGTCGTGGTTGAAGTCGATGTTAACCCTAATAGCCGGGTCGTTTAATAGGAACCATCCTGTCTTTGACAATGAGAAACGGTCGGTTGCAGTGTCGACTAGCACTAATCCTATGCATAGGGAGCCCTCCATCAGGACTTTCACGGCGTATGGAGTGAGACCGGTTTTTCCCACTATCTCTTCCTGGGTCAGTCCTTTGTCGCTGTCGCGTAGCAGGTCGAGTATGCCGAATTTTATCATCAGCCGTCCCACCTGGAAAACTATAGGGCCGAACGCTATCATATAAGCCCGGCTCTGGGCCTCGGGAGCAGTCAGATGCTCTTCAGTATACGCTTTCTCAAGGTTGGGGAATAGTTTCATTGTTATAACTTTTTGATTATCAATGCGCTGTTTGTGCCGCCAAAACCGAAGGAGTTGGACAGCACTATGTTGAGCTCTTTTTCTGTGGTCTTGTTGATTATGTTGAGACCTTCGGAAAACTCGTCCGGGTTCTCGAAGTTGATGTTTGGCGCTATGAAGCCGCCCTGCATCATGAGTATGCTGTATACTATCTCGCTTGCTCCCGCCATCCAGCACTCGTGTCCTGTCATAGATTTGGTCGAAGAGATGGGAGTGTGCGTGGCGCCGAACATCCTCTTCAGGGCTAGGGCTTCGAACATGTCGCCCTGCACTGTGGATGTGGCGTGGGCGTTCACATAGTCTATGTCTTCAGCTTTAAGTCCGGCTTCGTTAAGAGCTCGTGTCATAGCTCTGGCGCAGCCTTCTTCGCTGGGTTGTGAGATGTGGTTTTCGCCGTTTGATGAGAAACCGTATCCGCATACCTCGGCAATTATTTTGGCGCCGCGGGCTACGGCATGATCATAATCTTCGAGCACCAGTGCCGCGGCGCCTCCGCTGGGCACCAAACCGTCACGGTCACGGTCGAACGGACGTGACGCCTTGGTGGGCTCGTCTATACGTGTGGAAAAAGCGCTGATGCCGTCGAAGCTGCCCATCGATAGATAATTGGTCTCCTGAGCACCGCCGCATAATACCATGTCCTGCAGTCCGTCACGAATCAGAAGCGCGCCCAAACCTATGGAATGCGAACCGCTGGCGCAGGCTGCGCTAATTGTCAGATTTATGCCTCTCAGATGGAAGATGGTGGAGAGGTTCATTGTCACGGTGGAGTTCATCGACTGGAAGATGCCTGCAGATCCTATCAGGGTGGTGTCTTTCTTGGCCATGGCTATCTCGTGCGACTCTATGACAGCCTTTGCTGAGGAGTCGTTGCCGAATATCAGACCCACCTCGTTGTTGAGGAGATATGCGTCGTCAACGCCTGCTTGGCTGAAGGCTTCCATGGTTGCCATATATGCGTATTCGCCCTCTTCGGCCAGATACATGCGCTGCTTGCGGTCGAGCTTGCCTTTCAGCTCCGGCTTGGCCACTATGCCTGTCAGAGGCGAACGGTAGCCGTATTCTATGCGTTGAGGGTCTATGCCTATGCCTGAACGGCCTTCGCGCAAAGCCGCGCTCACCGTTTCCTTGTCAGTGCCTAAGCACGACCAGATACCTATGCCCGTGATAACCACTCTTCTCATGAGTACAATCCTCCGTTTATGGATATAACCTGACCTGTGATATACGCTGCCTCATCAGATGCGAGGAAGGACACCAGATTCGCCACTTCTTCGGGTTTGCCGAAACGTCCCATGGGTATGAGCTTTTTCAGTTCGTCTTCGTTGAGTTCCTTGGTCATGTCGGTGGCTATGAAGCCCGGGGCTATGGCGTTAACGGTTACTTTACGGGCCGCGACCTCCTGTGCCAGTGCCTTGGTGGCTCCAATCAGAGCGGCCTTGGCGGCAGAGTAGTTGGTCTGTCCTGGAAGTCCCTTAAGTCCTGACAGAGACGCCATGTTGATGATGCGCCCGTTGCGGTGTGTCATCATGTCTTTCAACAGACGGCGTGTTACGTGGAAAAAGCCTGTCAGAGAGGTGCTGAGCACGCTGTCCCATTCCGAATCCTGCATGAATATCATCAAGTTGTCCTTGCGGATGCCCGCGTTGTTGACCAATACTGACACGTATTCGTCTGGATGCGCGGCTTGCCATGCCTCTATGGCGGTCTCTACCGCTTGAGGGTCGGACACGTCGAAAGGCATGAGCTCGCCAAAGCCTCCTGCCTCCTGCACCTGTCTCAGAGTATCCTCGGCGGCTTCTTTGTTCGACTGATAGTTGATAAGCACAGCGAAGCCGTCTTTGGCGAGCCGCAAGGCGGCAGCCTTGCCCAAGCCGCGTGAAGCACCGGTGATGAGAGCGTATTTCATTATTTCAAGTTCAGTTTGTCTGTTTTCAAATAGTTTTCAACCTTAGCGATTTCCTTATAGTGAGGGGTGTCGTCCACGATGAGCGGCACCATTTCGCGTATTTTGTCGTATATCTTGCGTGTGGCAGGAGAGAGCTTGCCCGCTATGCCAAGGCAGTCGGTGGCCTGCGCCAGGGCGATGTGATGTACGGCCATCACCTGGAAGCAGTTCTCTATGACCTGTCGGCATATCAAAGCGGTGTTTGTTCCCATGCTCACTATATCTTGATTGTCGTTGTTGTTTGGGATGCTGTGCACATAGTTCGGCATAGCCAACGTCTGGCATTCAGCTGTGGTTGACGTGGCCGTAAACTGGCAAGCCTGCAGTCCGTAATTCAGACCGAGAGTTCCAAGGTTGAGGAATGGCGGCAGTATGCCGTTGATGCGGTCGTGCAGCAGGTAATTGAGCTGTCGCTCGGCTGTCATGGCCAAACGCACCATGGCTATCTTGACCTTATCTTCCTCAAGCGAGATGTAATCGCCATGGAAGTTGCCCCCGTGATACACGTTTTGTGAATCCGGGTCGACTATAGGGTTGTCGCAGGCCGAATTCAGTTCGTCTTCGATGATTTGACGTGCATTTTGCAATGTGTCGCAGATAGGGCCGAGAATCTGTGGGGTGCAGCGCAGAGAATAGTAGGCCTGGACTTTATGTTCAAACACCTTCACATCCGAATGACCGTAGTCGTACAGCTCGTGAGCGCGTTTTTTTAAGCAGAGCGAACCTTCCGACAGCTCGCGCATACGGCGTGCTATCAGTTGCTGTCCTGCATGACGGCGGCAGGAGTTTTCCTCTTCGGCCATGTAATCGTCGAATGATGAGGCTATCTCGTTCATCCATACTGCATCTAGAGTGGCCCAGTCCAGAAGTGTCTCGGCATAAAACTGGTTGACAGCGCTTATACCTGTCATTACCGAGGTGCCATTGGTGATGGAGAGGCCTTCGCGCAAGTGCATCTGCAAAGGGCTGATACCTAACTGCCGCATCACTTCGGCTGTATCACGCCACTCGCCTTTGTAATGCACCTCGCCTTTGCCTATGAGACAGAGCGCTATGTGAGCCAATTGTACCAAATCGCCGCTGGCACCCACGCTGCCGTGCATAGGGATGAAAGGGTAGATGCCCTCGTTGATGAAGGCTATGAGCAGTTTTGCTACGTCGGTGTGTACGCCCGAACGGCATTGCAGCACTGTTCCCAGACGGGCAATCATGGCCGACTTGACGTAAACATCGTCAAGAGGCTCGCCTGCGCCTGTTGAATGGCTGAGTATGATATTGTATTGTAAATCAATGAGATGCTGGTCGTCTACACGCCATTGTGCCATGGGACCAAAGCCGGTATTTATACCGTAGATAACCTTCTCAGAGGCAAATTTCTCAAGAAAACGATAGCAAGCATCGACGCGTTTCATTGCTTCTTCCGAGACTGCTATTTTCTCGCCTGAGTATAAAACTTTTTCTACTTCATCGAGAGTTATCCTGTCCTTAAAAGTTATCATAAAACACTCTTTAAAACAAAATCTTTTAAAGAGCAAAGATATGAAAAAATCAATTCAAATTATAAATAAAATAACCAAAATAAAATAATTATTTTATTAAGGCTATTTTTTCGATGGAGACAGCTTTTCCTGTGACTATTCTCAGAGTGTAAAATCCGTTTGGAAGGTCTGAAATGTCTATTCTGTCGTTATTGAAAGCCGCCAGTTTTCTTCCTGCCATATCATAAACCTCCATTGATATCACAGTTTCGTTGCTGTCGATTTTCAGAATTCCGTTCGAAGGATTTGGATATACACTGATTTGATTCTCAATGAATTCAGCTGTATTATCGTACTCGTAGGCCGCTATCCAACTCTCAGGAAGGTTGTTGTCAAGATTCAGGTCGATAAGTTGCAGATAGGCGCCTTGGCCGTCGGCTTCAATAGGCCAGGGGAGGGTGTCGGCATAATGCACCTCGTCAATGATGTTGCCCCAGGCGTCGGCTATCACCACGTCTTCTGAATTGTTGGAGAGTTTGCGCATATACTGTCCAAACGGGACCCTGTTGTAACGCTCCATAAAACGCAGAGAATCGGAGCAGAGAACCAGAGAATCACGGGCTGCTAGAGTTGAGCCGTTAGGAAAACGGTAGGTTACACCGAGCTTGCGGAAATATATGCCGGTGAGGTCTACATCGTCGTCACCGTTGTTGTTGATCTGTATAAACTCGTAGTTGTCTCCGTCTATGGTGTCGTTAGGCAAGGGGTGGTAGTTGATACGCGATATGACAAGAGGCGGCAGCTCGGCATAGCAGTTGCTAAAAGACATGATATTGTTGTTCAACCAGTTGATTCTCTGTTGAATCCAGGTCTTCATGGCCTGTACCTCATAGGCGTGCTGGTTCATATAGCCCCAGCGCTGATTGTCACGCACTACGGCCTCTGCTATGAGTTGGTCAAGCTCGTCCATACGGGCGCTTATCTGGTTATAATTCAACGGCATGCCTTCAGCAGTTACCTCAAACCAGCGTTTTGCGAAATAGCATCTGAATACAATTGTTTCGAACAGGTCTTTCCAGAATTTCGGACCGTTGTTGTCATCGTTGTTGAACTGCCACACGTCGTAGCGGCTGCGGTTTCCGAACTCGTCGTGCCCGTAGGTGAGGTTGTAATCCCATACCGGGCCGGCGCGCAGCTTGCCTTTTCTGTCCTTATGGAAGAAAGTGCTGAATGCGTACACGTCCACGTTTGATGCGAATTCCCCTATAATCATGAAGTCAACGAAGGACGGTATATCGATTATGGATGGTATGCCGTTCTCTATGGAAACGTTATGATTGCCAGCCTTTTCGGCAAGGTCCATAAACACGCTCTTGATATAGTTGTGCTGGGAGGTGTTGATATTTTCCGGCTTGGGATAATGGTGTATGAAATCGGCTGTCTCTGGCCACCAACCGCCTCCATAACCTTGCATGGTCCAGGCCACGGGGTCACCTCCGGTTGTCTTGTCGGTTTTGGTTATATAGCCTCCGCTGACCTCAGGCTGATTGTAGCAGTTCTCGTCCATTTTCTGTATGTTGACACGGTCTTTGTCAACTTTTATCTTCTCCATGAAGACGTATAGTCCATTGTAACTGCCGTTTATCACCACCTCGCAGTAAACACGTCGTGAAGCGTATTGTCCAAGTTTTTCAGACAATTCGTATGACAGCACGTCGCGCATGCCTGTCTGGTCGAAGGGGAGGGAATTGAGAATCCAGTCATTCTCTGAAGGCATCCCCAGTATGCTGACGTTATTGTTGGTGACGTCGTCGCTCATCAATGTGGTAAGGCCGTACGGCTTCTTGTTAGGCATCTGGGAAGAAGTACCGCGGCGCTCTATACCGATTCGGCCGTCGTAGTTCAGAAATTCCGGGTTGTTGATGTCAGAAAGATAGTTGCGAGAGCCATCCTGATGCCATATTATCTTCATGGTTGCCAATACCTTAGGCTCGTCAGGGATGGGGACTCCGCCATCAGTGTTGATGACAACTATCGGGAGGTTGCTGTCGGTGAAACTTTGTGCAAAAATACTCAAAGGTAGCAGTAATAATACCAATATCAAACAACGTGTTTTCATCAGTTTATTCCACTATGATCTTTTCTGTAGCCTTGTCGTCTTTCCTAATAAAATAAACCCCTTTCGGAAGTTCTACAGTCTCTTTGCCGGCAATGTTTCTTCTCAAAACCTCCTGCCCGAGGCTGTTAAAAACTGAGTAACTGCCTGTTCCTTCTATGGTAATCTGTCCTTTGGAAGGATTGGGGTATATGTTTATTGGATTCACATGGTTCTCCTCAATTCCATCCTCGGCAGCGGTCGCCCAATAAGTAAACATGGCTGTTGAACAGCCGCAGTCTATGGTGAACATAATGTCAACCCAGTTTGTACTGCCCGGTTCCATATCGGGAGAAAGCGTAGCCACACCTCTGACGGGTACCATTCCGTCATGAGGAAGGAAAAACTGGTTGGTCATAACTCCGTTGACATAAAAATGCACATCGGTGAAATGGCTGGAATGGGCTGACATGTAAATGGTTACATCCTCATAGCCTTCGTTTATCATCTTCCAGTTGAACACAGCCTGTGCGCCCGGCTGCATGACAGTGTCTATCTGTGATGGACTGGCGTGGAAATCATATTGGTTTATAATGTCTACACTCACGTCATCTATGGTGAGCATACTGCCGCCGTTCACAGGCACTGCATGTATGCCGAAATACTCGTAATTGCCAAGCATTTCCTCTATATAGGCCGAAACCTTGACATAGTTGCCGCTATTGACATTTTCTGACACAAACAACTGGGTCATGGCAGAACTCTCAGCCGAGTTGCCACCCCATATCTCCAACTGGTATTCCCCGTCGGATATGGCCCAAACTGTGAAGCGGAACTTAAGATCCTGACTCATGTATGAAGACATGAACATCCACGACTCGCTGCCATTGGTGAAAGCATACCAGTTGCCTGTGTGGGCAACGCGGTTGTGATCTTTCTGAAGGTATCCTGCCAGCCATGAGTCGTCTTCGCATATCCAACCTGCCGGTGACTGTAAATCGTGGTTCACATACTCAAAACTGTCAAAAAACAGTCCGCTGGCAAAGGAAAACTTGGCCGCAACCAAAATCAATAGTGTGATTATGAGTTTTTTCATAGCTGAATTAAAGTTTTCTGCTAACCTCTTTTTCGGTGTAACCCTCAATGATATCGCCAACTTTAATATCGTTGAAGTTCTCAATGTTCAGACCGCATTCGAAGCCAGCCGACACTTCCTTCACGTCGTCCTTGAAACGTTTCAGTGAACCGAGTGTGCCGGTGTGCACCACTATGCCGTCGCGGATAAGACGAATCTTCGTCTGACGGTTGACCTTGCCGTCGAGCACCATACAGCCGGCGATATTTCCGACCTTGCTGATATGGAACACTTCGCGTATCTCTATGTTGCATGTCACAACTTCCTGAATCTCAGGTGACAACATGCCTTCGATAGCAGCCTTGATTTCCTCTATAGCTGTGTAGATGATAGAGTAGAGGCGGATATCGATCTGCTCGTGCTCGGCAATCTTGCGGGCCTGCATGGTCGGACGCACGTTGAAGCCAACGATGATGGCATTGGATGCCGATGCCAGCATGATATCGGCTTCGCTGATGGCACCCACCGACTTGTGGATGATGTTGACCTGCACTTCTTCGGTCGAGAGTTTCAGCAATGAGTCTGACAGAGCCTCCACAGAACCGTCCACATCAGCCTTGACAATGATGTTGAGCTCCTTGAAGTCGCCAATGGCGATGCGGCGTCCGATCTCGTCGAGGGTGATGTGTTTCTGGGTGCGCAATCCCATTTCGCGTTGCAGCTGCAGACGGCGGTTAGCTATGGTCTTCACCTCACGCTCGTCTGTCATAACGTTGAAGTTGTCGCCTGCCTGAGGAGCGCCGTTCAAGCCGAGCAACAGCACCGGTGTTGAAGGACCTGCCTCTTTCACTTGCTGGTTGCGCTCGTTGAACATGGCTTTCACCTTGCCGTAGGTGGTGCCTGCCAGCACCATGTCGCCAACGTGAAGTGTGCCGTCCTGCACAAGCACTTTGGCCACATAGCCGCGTCCTTTGTCGAGTGCCGATTCAATAACCGTACCCTTGGCCAAGCGGCTAGGATTGCCCTTGAGGTCAAGCATTTCGGCTTCAAGAAGCACCTTCTCCAAAAGCTCGTCAACGCCTATACCTTGTTTTGCTGATATTTCCTGTGACTGAACCTTACCGCCCCATTCTTCCACCAGAATGTTCATCTCCGACAACTGACGGTAGATCTTCTGCGGGTCAGCGGTTGGTTTATCTATCTTGTTGATTGCGAATACGATAGGCACATTGGCAGCGTGAGCGTGGTTGATAGCTTCGATTGTCTGAGGCATCACATTGTCATCAGCAGCGATGACTATGATGGCCACGTCGGTAATCTTAGCTCCACGGGCACGCATGGCGGTGAAGGCTTCGTGACCAGGGGTATCAAGGAAGGTTACCTTTTTGCCTGAACTTGTCTTAACCTCGTAAGCACCGATGTGCTGAGTGATACCGCCGGCCTCGCCTGCCACCACGTTGGTGCTGCGGATGAAGTCCAACAACTTGGTCTTACCGTGGTCGACGTGACCCATGACGGTTACCACAGGCGCTCTCGGGACGAGTTCTTCCGGATTGTCAGGTTCGTCCACCTCTGAAAGGGCTTCCTGCACGTCGGCGCTGACAAACTCAACCTTGAAACCGAACTCTTCAGCCACCATCTGCAACACCTCGGCGTCCAGACGCTGGTTGATTGATACGAAGATACCCAGGCTCATGCAGGTTCCTATAACCTTGGTCACAGGTATGTTCATCATGGTGGCGAGCTCGTTGGCGGTGACGAATTCTGTCACCTTGAGGACTTTCTGATCCTCCATTTCATGCATTCTTTCCTCCTCAAGCTCGTTTTGGATGTTGTGACGCTTTTCACGACGGTGTTTCGAGGTTTTTGACTTACCCATAGGTGACAGTCTTGCGAGAGTCTCCTTAATCTGGTTCTTAATCTCGTCATCGGTGAGCTCGCGTTCTTCAATTATAGGCTGACGGCCTTTCTTGAAGCGGTCGCGGTCTTTATTGCGTTTGTCGCCCTTTTCGCCCTTTTCGGCTTTATCCATCATCTTGCCCGGTTTGCCTTTGTCGCCCGGTTTGCCGCCTTTACCATCTTTGCCTTCTCTTGGCTTGTCGGCACCGGCTATATCGTTAGGATTTACAGGGCTGTTGCCTATGCGTTTGCGTTTTTTCTTCTTGTCCTTGCCGAATTTGTCGTCAGATGAAGCGACGGGTTTGCCCTTGCCTTTGTGTTCCATCGGAAGGTCAATCTTATCGATAATTCTCGGTCCCTCAAGTTTCTGAACTTTGGTCGGGATGAAGTTGACATCGGTGGTAGGCTTTGCCTCTGCCTGAGGTTCTGCTGCGGGCTGTGCCGGTTTTTCTACCGGTTTCTCAACTGGTTTCTCAACCGGTTTCTCGACCGGCTTGGGGGCTGGCTTCTCTTCCTGTTTCGGGGCCGGTTTTTCCACTGGCTTCTCCACAGGTTTTTCAACCGGTTTCTCCACCGGCTTCTCTTCCTTCGGCTTTTCGGCCTTCTTGCCGCCAAGGTCAATCTTGCCGACCACATTCAGTTTTATCGCCTCGATTTTCTCCTTCTTCTCCTCCTTGACGGGCTCCTCTTTCTTCTCAACCTTATCCTTCACTTCCTTATTCTGAAGAATATTGGTCTTGATGGCCACGATTTCCTCTTCCTCCTCTTCGACGACTGGTTTCTCGGTAGCTTCAACGGTAATGGTTTTACCCTTGAAGGCTATGTTTCCGAGCTGGTCGGCGTTTTTCTTGACTTCCTTCTCGCTCTGATATTCTTTCTTGACCAAGGCATATTGCTCCGCGGTGAGTTTGGTGTTGGGTGACGGGTCGATGTTGAATCCTTTTTTGGTAAGGAATTCGACTATGGTCGATGTGCCAACGTTAAACTCCCTTGCGGCCTTTGATAATCTGATGTTTACAACTTCTTCGGACATAAAATTTTTTTAAATTTTTAAACTTTTTTTCAATAATCTTTACTTGGTTTTAACTCAAAACTTGAATCAGTCTTCAGCAAATTCAGCCTGGAGTATTCTGAACACCTCGTTCACTGTCTCAATCTCGAGGTCGGCGCGTGATGCCACTTCCTCAGGAGTGTAGGCGAGTACGTTCTTAGCTGTGTCGCAACCCATGCGGTGCAGCGATTCGATGATCCAATCTTCGATTTCGTCGTTGAATTCCTTCAGGTCGACGTCGTCTTCCATGTCAACTTCATCGCTGTTACGATAAACGTCAATGTCGTAGCCTGTGAGTTTGCCGGCCAACTTGATATTATAGCCGCCTTTACCGATGGCAAGGCTTACCTGATCGTTCTCCATATAAACCTCAGCGAGTTTCTTCTCTTCGTTGATGGTGATGGAGGTGATCTTGGCAGGGCTCAAAGCTCTGGTGATGAACAGCTCAGGCTTGGTTGTAAAGTTGATGACGTCTATGTTTTCGTTACGCAACTCTCTAACTATGCCATGTATGCGCGAGCCCTTCATACCCACGCATGCGCCCACCGGGTCGATTCTGTCGTCGTACGATTCGACGGCGATTTTTGCTCTCTGGCCGGGCTCGCGCACAATCTTACGGATTGTGATAAGTCCGTCGTAGACTTCAGGCACCTCCTGCTCGAACAGACGCTGCAGGAATATTTCCGAAGTTCTCGACAAAGTGATGACCGGTGAACCGTTTTTGTTCTCAACGCTCTTGACGATGGCGCGTATGCTTTCGCCTTTTTTGTAAACATCGGCAGGAATCTGCTCGATCTTAGGCAGCACCAGCTCTATGCCGTCCTCATCAACTGCGATGATTTCCTTACGCCATGCCTGTGAAACTTCGGCGTTAATGATTTCACCGACTTTGTCTTTGTATTTCTGATAGATGTTTTCCTTTTCGTACTCCATGATTTTGGTCTGGAGGTTCTGACGGATGGCCAGAATCTCTCTTCTTCCAAAACTATGAATGTCAACAACTTCTGCAACATCGTCACCAACCTCGAAGTCCGGCTCTATCTTAATGGCGTCGGAATATGCGATTTCGGCCAGTTCGTCCTCCACAGCGCCGTCCTCAACGACAGTGCGGTTGTGGTAAATCTCAAGGTCGCCCTTGTCGATGTTGACGATGATGTCGAAATACTCATCGCTGCCGTATTTCTTGGCAAGCATGGCCTTGAACACGTCGCTCAGGATGTGCATCATAGCCTCACGGTCGATGTTCTTAAACTCCTTAAATTCGGAAAAGGTGTCTATTAAGTTAAGTGTGTCCATTTTTAAAATTTTATATATGGTCTAATTTCTTTTATTTCGTTTAGATTCAATGTTTTGGCGTCGTGATAGATGACTTTGGTCAGTTTGCCGTATTTCTTCTGCTCGGCTTCTTCGGCTGTCATCTCTGCATCGTTGAACGACACGAGACGGTACATCTTTTTCACTCCTTCCTTGTCGGTGATGACAAGGTCTTTGCCTATGTATTTCTGGTATTGGCGCACCTTCAGCAGAGGCTCGTCAATGCCGGCTGACGACACGCTGAGCTCGTAGTCTTCCACCTCCCTGTCGAGGTGTTCGTTGATGAAATCGCTCACTTCAACGCAGTGGTCGATGGTCACCGAACTGTCGGCGTCCAAAAACAACTCAATCACGTTGCCTTTGTGGATTAACACATTGACAACGTAGCGGTCTGTACCTTGCAAAGCCTCTTCGGCCAAACTGATAATCTGTTCTTTTGTTATCATTTTTTCTACAATAAAAAAACCTGTTACATTCCGTAGCAGGCCTTCAACTCAATCCTTATGTTGTCGAGCAAGGATTCGAACCTTGACAGGCAGAACCAAAATCTGCAGTGCTGCCATTACACCACTCGACATCATTCCATTTCTGAATGCGGGTGCAAAATTACGGATTTTTTTAATATAATAGGTAAAAAAGTAAAAAAAATATTTTTCTAAGTCTGCGTCTGTAATATTTGTTTATTTTTGCAGTTTAAAATAAGGAAAATTATACGGAATAATGAGCTTTAAAAAATTAAACAACATTGTCGGTTGGGGCGTTTTCGCTATCGCCACCATCGTCTATTTCCTCACCATGGAATCCACTGTAAGCTGGTGGGACTGTGGAGAGTATATTTCTACGGCATATAAACTGCAGGTGGGCCATCCGCCAGGAGCACCCACATTCCAGCTGATTGGACGTTTCTTCACTTTGTTTGCCTTCGGTGACGTCACCAAGGTGGCCATGATGATAAATGTCATGTCATGTCTGTGCAGCAGCTTCACCATTTTGTTCCTATTCTGGACCATATCAATGCTGGCGCAGAAACTTTGGATGAAAGATGGGGAGAACTCTCCGAAATTCAATCAGATAGCTGTTGTGGTAGCTTCAGCGATAGGCGCTTTGGCCTATACTTTCACCGACTCGTTCTGGTTCAATGCTGTTGAAGGTGAGGTGTATGCCATGTCATCCCTGCTCACAGCCATCACATTCTGGGCTATTTTGAAATGGGAGCAGGTGTCGGACGAGCCCAACCATTACCGTTGGATAGTCTTCATAGCTTACATCATAGGCCTGTCTATCGGTGTACACTTGTTGAATTTGCTTACCATTCCGGCAATCACATACATTGTCTATTTCAAGAAATACAAATTCTCTTGGAAGGGCTTTATTTGGTCAGGAATCATAGCGGTAGCCCTCACAGGCTTCATTCAGGTGATACTCATTCCGGCTATTGTTTCATTGGCCGGTAAGTTCGAATTGTTCTTTGTCAACTCCATAGGAATGCCGTTCAACTTCGGTACCATATTCTATTTTGTCCTCATTATTGCCTTGATAGTCTGGGGATTGTGGTATACAACAAAGAATAACAAGCCGATTTGGAACACCATCATCCTTTCGTTCATGTTCATTCTGATAGGGTATTCTTCATTCTTTATGCTGGTGATTCGTGCCAATGCCAATACACCTATCAATGAAAATGAACCTAAAGACGCGGTTTCTCTGCTTTCCTACCTGAAACGTGAGCAGTACGGCAGCTGGCCTCTGCTTTACGGTCCGTATTACACCGCAAAGCCTTACGACATGACTGACGGTTCACCTATATATTATAAAGACCATCAGAAAGGTAAATATGTGGAAGTTGCCCAAAATCCGGGCGATTATGTTTACGACAGCAATGTCCAGACTGTTTTCCCACGTATGTGGAATGGTTCAAAGAAAACATTTACAAGCACTTACGAGCGCTATATCGATAAGTCGAAGATGCGTGTCACCACTCAGAAAAAGGCCAATGGCAGCACTGAACGTGTGATGATTCCGACCTTCGGTCAGAACCTGCGTTTCTTTATTGACTATCAATGCGGTTGGATGTTCTGGCGTTATTTCCTGTGGAACTTTGTAGGTCGTCAGAACGACATTGAAGGTCAGGGTGAGATTGAACATGGCAACTGGGTCAGCGGTTTCGGATTCATCGACAATCCGCGTCTTGGTGATCAGAGCAATCTGCCTCGCAGCATGCAAAGCCCTGCCAACACCAAGTACTACTTCCTGCCGTTGCTGTTAGGCATAATAGGCCTGCTTTATCAGGTAAAATATGATCCGAAGAACTGCTGGGTGGTATTCCTGCTCTTCTTCATGACTGGTATAGCCATCATAATTTACCTCAATCAGACTCCATATCAGCCGCGTGAACGTGATTATTCCTATGCCGGCGCATTCTATGCATTTACCATATGGATGGGCTTCGGAGTGCTTGGTATCATCAACGGATTAAGACAAGTGGTCAAGAATCAGAAGGTAGTGATGACCGTGGCTACGGCTGCCTGCCTATTTGTACCTATTCTGATGGCTGCACAGGGTTGGGAAGGCCATAACCGTTCGGGCAAGACCTCCGCTTTGGACTGGGGTAAGAACTATCTGACCGGACTGCCTGAAAACGCTGTGATTTTCACAAGAGGCGACAACGATACCTTCCCGCTTTGGTATGTGCAGGAGGTGGAAGGCTATCGCACGGATGTGCGTGTCTGCAACTTCATGCTGTCTTCGGGCTACTGGTACGTGCATCAGATGGGGCGCAAGATCTACAAGTCGGAGCGTATGCCTCTGTCGCTTACTCCTGAGCAGTATGACAACGGAATCCATGAGCAAGTTTATATTGAAAGTGTGTTTGACGGCCCAGTCGAGCTGAGGGATGTGATTGATTTCATCCGCAGCGACAACCCGCGCACCAAAGCCACCGATGGCAGTGGCAAACGTGTCGACTACATGCCGGCCCGCAATCTGAAAATCACCGTCGACAAGGAGAAGGTGGTGGCCAACGGAATAGTGCCTGAAAGCATGAAAGACAAGATAGTGGACGAGATTGTCTGGACTATTCCGGATAAGGTCCAGTATCTGACAAAGAACGAGCTTATGCTCCTCGATTTTATGGCTACAAACAATTGGGAGAGATGCGTTTACTTCACAAGTTTGAACGACATTTCCAACATACTCGGCATTGACAGATATCTGCATCAGGAAGGTTTGTCGCATCGCTTCATGCCGGTGCCGGCTCCTGAATATCACAGCGGTGCAGGCGGAGTCTCAATTGACGGTTCTTACGAACTGCTGGTCAACAACACCCGTTGGGGACATCTTAACGATCCTGATGTCACCATCGATCCGGAAAGCTCACGCAATGTACCTTACATCAAGATGTCTTACATGCGTCTGGCACAGGCTCTGGTGAACCGTTACAGATACGACGAAGCCATAACTGTGATGGACAAATGCCAGTATTTCTTCCCAGATGAGAAAATTCCATACGGATTCTATTACGAAGGATACTTCCCTGAGCTTTATTACAAAGCCGGAGCTATGGAAAAAGGCGATGCTGTGCTGATGAAGATAGCAGCCAACGCAGCTGACAACCTGCGCTACTACAAGTCTTTAAAGCCTAAGTTCGCTGAGTATTACAAAGACGATATTCACGATGACCTGTCACTGATCAACACCATGGCAGATACAGCCAAACGTTACAAACGTTACGACATACAACAGGAACTCGACAGTGTGGTCGATGAATACTTGGATTACTTCCTGCCGTACCTCTAAAACAGTTGACGGTTAACAGATTGAAACCAGAAGTCGGGAGTTAAAAGCGAAACTTTTAGCTCCTGACTTTTTTATAGCTTCTGATGATGAAATACACTCCTACGATGAAGAATGGAATTGACAGCCATTGTCCCATGTCGAGAGTCATGGATTTCTCGAATTCCACTTGCGGCTGCTTGATGAATTCGATAAGTATTCTCGAGCCGAAAATCATGGTGCAGAAAAAGCCGAAGAAGAATCCCGGATGCTGGTTGATGGTGTCTTTCTTGAAGAAAAGATACATGAGAATAGCAAAAACTATGATACATACCAGCGCCTCGTAGATTTGTGTAGGATGGCAGGCCGGAATCATGTCTATAGGGGTGCCTGGAGCCCAGTCGCGTACAAACTTGAATCCCCACGGAAGTGTTGTTTCATAGCCGTAAATCTCAGAGTTCATCAGGTTGCCGAATCGGATGAAGGCTCCGCCTATACCCACTGGGATTACCACCCTGTCCAACACCCATAGCATAGGTTTCTTAACTCGTCTGGAGTATATCCAAAGGCCTATCAGTATGCCGATTGCGCCACCGTGACTGGCCAGACCGCCTTCCCATATATAAAGAAACTTAATCGGGTCCGACAGATAATATTCCGGCTCGTAGAAAAGACAATGTCCCAAGCGTGCTCCCACTATTGTGAAGACGAGCATATACATGAGAATCTTATCGGCGTATTCCTCGCCCAGGCCCTCTTTCTTGAAAACCTTCTTTATAATGTAGTAGCCAACAATAAACACCATGGCCCAGCACAAGCCGTACCAGGCAATCGGACGTCCGCCCAAAATCGGGAATTTTTCAGGAAAAGTGAAAATGAAGGGGTCAACGTCCCAGATGATATAGTTTAGTAGCATATTATTAAATGTTTGTCAAATGAGTTTGTATGAAATCTTCTATTTTATGTTCGTCGTCGTTATATTTCTCCCGGATGTCAATCTTTGGTATCATGACTTTTTCCAATTGAAACTCAGATTGTTTGCACCAGTTGAAATAGCCTAGTTCGGTGAGGTGCTGAGCCAGAAATTCCTGCTCGGTCTGTCCCGGAGTAGGTACCAGATAGGCATTCCTGCCTAGCCTTACGAGATCCATCAGAGATGAATACCCGCCACGGCAAATTATGTTCTCGGCGCTGTTCACCAGTTCCACAAACAACTCGTCGTCCACATGATTGAACATGCTCACGTTTTCGGGTATGTCGTGCGGAAGATCGTAGGAATCGGGCTTGGCCCTGAGAATCAGGATGTTGTCCTTGGTTTTGGCCGCCTGTTCCAGCACTATGTCTTCGAACATGGTCCGCTGCGGCTCAGGTCCTGACAATATTACCAGATATTTGTTGTCTTTTTCTGTATCCTCCTGATTATTATGGTGGAAACGGCTCAAAAAGCCCATATATTCCGTCTTGAAACGCTTGATAGCCGGATGTGAAAGCTTGCCGGCCAAAGACGGCTCGTTTTCCTCGTCCGGTACCCATATCTTGTCAAATTTTCTCAAATAGCTGTTATTGAACAGTTTGACGATGGGAGAGGCAAATTTCCAGAACCTCGGAACCTGTATATGCAACTGATGGGTTATGAATATTGTCGGAACTTGTTTGCTCCAGCAGCCGAAACGGTTGTCTGAAATTACCAATTCTATATTGCGGTTTTTTACAATTTGCTCTACAGTTTTGTGGTCTCTGCGAAAATCTCTCAAGGCTCCGGGAAAAGATGATAACAGTTTGAGAACCTGTGAGTTGGAACGGCTATATCGGGGCGAAAATCCCGGGAATTTTATGAAATCCATATCTGGAAATTCCTTCTGAAGGAAGGCCAGAGGACCCTCGTCAGCGGCTATAATAACCCTATGCTTTTGACTTACCAAAGCTTTGATGATTGGCACACAGCGTGTGGCGTGTCCCAATCCCCAGTTCAATGGACATATAAGTATCTTTTTCCCCAATTTTTTATTTTTTGCAAAGATAATGCATTTTCGAAATGGTATGCTCATTTTGAAGAGTTAAATTTTTTTAACAATATTAACGATTTTTTACGCAAATGTTAATAAAAATTAACATAAATTAATGAAAATCAATGTTATACGTATTTTAAAATTGTTTAATTTTGCAGCATGACAAATCGGAAATTATATGAAATCGCCCTTACACTCATTCCCGGATTGGGAGATGTGAACGGTAAGAAGCTGGTGGCTTACTGCGGAGGCGCCGAGGCTGTGTTTTGTGAGAAGAAAAAAGCTTTGGGTAAAATCCCGAGAATAGGGGATGATGTGGTGCAAAACATAGGGTCTAAGGCGATAATGCAACGAGCTGAAGCGGAGCTTGAATTTATTGAAAAACACAGCATCAAGCCGCTTTACTATCTTGACACTGAATATCCAAAGCGTCTGCAACACTGCGCTGACAGCCCGATTATGCTTTATTACAAAGGCAATGCCGACCTGAATGCCCAAAAGACTATGGGGGTGGTCGGAACACGCAGCATAACGGAATATGGCCGTCGTATGGTGGAGATGATTGTTGAGGGTTTGGAGGGGAGTGGCATATTGATAATCAGCGGATTGGCTTATGGTGTAGACGCCGCGGCACACAAAGCCGCGTTGAAATATGATCTTGCTACCGTGGGAGTGCTGGGACACGGACTGCAAACTGTTTACCCGGCTACAAACAGAAAGTTATCAACCGAAATGCTTGAGAAAGGAGGTATTTTAACGGAGTATATAAGTGGGACGGAGCCCTTCCCCGGGAATTTTCCTCAACGCAACCGCATAGTAGCCGGGATGACCGACTGCCTGGTTGTGGTGGAAAGCGCTTTGAAAGGCGGTGCCATGATAACGGCCGATATCGCAAATTCCTACGATCGTGAGGTGTTTGCGGTACCCGGCAAGGTGGGGGACATCTATAGCGAAGGCTGTAATCAACTGATTAGGACAAACAAGGCCAATCTGGTTACATGTGCAGGCGACATTTGTTATACAATGCGCTGGGACATAGACACTAAGACTGTGGCCAAGCAGATGCGGATGTTTCGGGAATTTAGCGATGAGGAGCAATCAGTGATGGACGCCTTTGGAGATACAGACATAGTTCATCTTGACGACATCATCGTCAAGACAGATTTGTCGCCTTCCAGAATCGCTTCGATACTGCTGTCTCTGGAGTTTGACGGAGTGCTGACAGCTCTTCCTGGAAAACGTTATCAAAAGTTGTGAATAATTCAATAAAAATCACTACCTTTGCACCGAATTTTTCGATGCAGACATGCCTATAGGAAGAGTCATCAAGTCAACAGGCAGCTGGTACGACGTCAAGGACGATGCCGGCCAGGTGTTGATGTGCCGTCTCCGTGGCAAAATCCGCCTCGACGGACTGCGTACCACCAATCCTGTGGCTGTGGGCGACCTAGTCAATTTTGAGAAAGAACGTGATAAGGAAACCTGTGTCATCGACAAAATTCTGCCACGCAACAATGTGATAGTACGAAAGTCGGTCAATTTGTCGAAGGAGTCTCATATCATAGCGGCCAATGTCGACCAGGCAATACTTGTGGCAACCATTGCGCAGCCGCGCACTTCAACAGGGTTCATCGACCGTTTTACGGTGACAGCCGAGGCATATCACATACCGGTTATCATAGTGTTCAACAAGTGTGACCTCTACGACGCTGAGCAGAATGCGGCGGCTGAGGAGCTGATGCGGGTATACAATGGCATTGGTTATCAGTCGTTTATGATATCTGCGAAAACCGGATACAATTGTGACCGTCTCAAGGAGTTGATGAAAGACAAGATGAGCATGTTTTCAGGCCATTCCGGTGTCGGAAAGTCGGCTTTGGTCAACCGTCTGGATCCTAACTTGAACGTACGTGTGGGCGAAATTTCGGAAGTGCACGAAAAAGGCAAACATACCACTACCTACGCCCAGATGTTCCCTCTCTGCTTCGGCGGATTTATCATAGACACTCCTGGAATAAAGGAGTTTGCTCTGTTTGATCTGGAGAAAGAAACTCTGGCTCAGCGTTTTCCTGAGATGAGAGCCGTGATGCATGACTGCCATTTCAACAACTGCACTCATCTCCACGAACCGCATTGTGCAGTCAAGGAGGCAGTTGATAAGAATATTATCGCCGGCTGGCGCTACGAAAACTATTGTAACATGATGGATGACTGATTGCCATGAAGAATCTGCTGACGATACTGCTCATCCTTTGCTTCTCCACTGCTTTCGCGCAGCAGGAAAGCGACTGTTTCGTTGTATCCAAGATCTCCCTTAAAGGCAATAAAGTGACCAAGTTGTCGACAATTCAGAGGGAAATGCTCTTCCATGAAGGCGACACTATATGCGATATGGAGGTGGTAAAACAGAGCCGTGAGAATCTGTTGAATACCTCATTATTCAATTTTGTAGATTTCGATTGGGTTGACGATGGGCCATGGGCTAAGCAACTGACTATCAGTATGGTGGAACGCTGGTACCTATGGCCTATACCGTATCTGGCCTATGCCGACAGGAACTTGCGCTCGTGGTTCGAGGCTAACGATATAACCCGTCTGAGTTATGGCTTTGACTTGGTGTACGGCAATATGTGGGGTCTGAAGCACGAACTCGATCTGACAATAATTGCCGGCTATAATCAGAATTACGGTGTCAGTTACGATATTCCATATCTTACCAAAAGACAGAGGCTGGGTGTCAAATCCACAATAGGTTACACCCGCGACAGGGAGGTGGCATACATCACACAAAACGACAAAGTCACTTATTTCAAAGGCGACTCGGAATATGCGCATGAGTCGTTTTACGCTTCTCTGGAGCCGTATTACCGTTTTGGATACCGTAACACTTTGTATTTGCAGCTGACTTACGACAACCGTTCGTTCAATGACAGTCTGCAGAAGCTGAATTCCGATTTTGCTAATCCTGAAGGTACTCGTTTTCAGTATTTTACGCTCTCGGCTATGTTCAAAAACGACTATCGTGACGACCATAACTATCCGCTCGACGGACATTATCTGGAATTCGAACTGACCAAGATAGGCTTGGGCCTCTTCGATTATGCGCCCAATCTGTTTTACGGCAAGTTGACTGCTGACTGGTACACTCCTGTAATCGGCCGTTTTTACTGGGCATCCAATCTGACGGCCAAGTTGTCCGACAGCAATAAGGCGCCGTATTTCCTGTCGCAGGGGTTGGGATACAGGAATGACTACGTCCGAACCTTCGACCTTTATGTGGTGGACGCTTTGAATTATGCCATTATCAAGAATAACTTGAAATTCGCGATATTGAAGCCGGTTACCGGACACCTGCCACTCATCAAAAACGACAGATTCGGCAAAATACACCTGGCTCTTTACGCCAACTTGTTTTTCGATTGCGCTTACACTTGGAATGTGCCTATTCCGGACGGTTTCTCCACTCGCATAGCCAATGAGTTTATTTACGGTACGGGAGTGGGCATAGACCTCGTTACATATTACGATAAGGTTTTCCGTTTTGAGTACGGTATCAATTCTTTGGGCGAGACGGGTTTCTTTGTGCATCTTGTGGCACCAATATAAATTGAAAATTATAACGTTATGAGAATAGCATTATATGGAAGGACATTTGATCCTGATTATGAAGGCCTCATGAAAGAGGTTCTCGACGTTTTGCACGGCGCTGGCGTCGAAACGGTGAAGTTCAACTCATACGAACAGCTTAAAGGCAAGGTCGACATGCTGTTCTCGTTTGGAGGTGACGGCACCATGCTCGACACTGTGGAATTGGTACGCGACAGCGGCATTCCTGTGCTTGGCATCAACACCGGACGTCTGGGCTTTCTATCGGGCGTGGCACCTGACGAGACCTTAGGTGCAGTGCATAAAATCCTGAGCGGCGATTACGAGATAGAGAAACGCTCATTGGTAAAGCTGGTGGGGCAGGAGCAGCTGTTCAACGGTATCAACTACGCCCTCAACGAAATGAGCATAATGCGCAAGGACGGCAGCAGTCTCATAGTGATACAGGTGTTTGTAGACGACAAACTGCTCAACACCTACTGGGCAGACGGACTCATTTTCGCCACTCCAACAGGTTCCACGGCTTATTCGCTTAGCGTGGGCGGCCCTATAGTTGCACCAAACAATGACAGTTTCCTCATAACTCCAATATCGGCTCACAATCTGAGCGTGCGCCCCATTGTCATCTCTGGCAATAGCGTGGTGAAGATTAAAGTGGACGGCCGTTGCGACGAGTATTCGCTTAGCTTGGACTCACGCAGTAGGTTGGTAGACAAGCACTTGGAGCTTGAAATCAGGAAGGCTGACTTCAGCTTCAATATGGTGAAACTGCCCGATAAAGATTTCTTCTCAGCAATCCGAAATAAGCTCCTTTGGGGCAATGATGTCAGAAATTGAAAATTTTTTACATAATTATTAAATAAAAATGTAAATTTGTCGTTTTATTAGGGTTAAATTTAAAAGGCTGACTATCAAGAGAGAAGAAAAATTAGACGAATGAAAATTTTAAGAAAGTTTAGTGTAGTTGCGTTAATTATCTTTTTCGGAGGGCAATTTTTTGCTCAAAAGGAGGCATGCGCCCAAGTCATGGAAGTAGGCGGTTCGATCGGATTGTCGTACTACATGGGCGATATCAACCCTAAAAAACCGTTCAATCAGAGCAAATTGGGCTGGGGAGTTCTGGTGAGATTCTACGGCGGTACCCGTTGGGCTTTCCGTCTGGCCTATTCCAACCTGCAGCTTGCCGGCAGTGACAAGGAATCCGGTTACAGACCTGAGCGCGGATTGTCATTCACTAACAACGTGCACGATGTAGCCTTAGTGGCTGAATTTAACTTCCTCGATTATTTCACCGGAAGCAAACGCAACGGATTGACGCCTTACCTTTTCGGAGGCATTTCGGTGCTTATGTTTAATCCCAAAGCTGAAGACGGCACTGAGTTGTGCAACGTGCTGACTGACGTCAGCGGCTATAACGACAACAACGGCACTTTGGAAGACAACATTAATAACGGAAATGCCAAGTACAGCAAAGTGGCAGTCTCAATACCGTTTGGCATAGGAGCTAAATACAGCCTGTCCAGGCGCATAGGCTTGGCATTGGAATGGCGTTGGGACCTTGCTTTGACAGACTGGCTTGACGATTGTCATTCCTATTATCCGTTGCAAAACAATGCCTATAGTGACCCTACAGGGTTTAGCAACGGCTCGCCGTATATACAGAGAGGCAGTGCAAACGACTACGACTGGTACGGTTATCTGAACCTTTCGATGACATACAAGTTCAACCTGCCTAACGGAAATGACTGTAACAAAAGAGAAAGATATAAAAATTACAATTGATGGAGAGTTTGAAAGATAAGATTATCATGGAGCGTCTGCCGCAGCATATAGCTGTAATCATGGACGGCAACGGACGCTGGGCTAAGCAGCAGGGCAGGATGCGTGTATTCGGACATCAGCATGGCGTAGATGCTGTGCGTGCCACTACCGAAGCTTGCGCTGAACTTGGAGTGAAATATCTTACCTTGTACGCATTCTCCACAGAAAACTGGAACCGCTCCTCCATGGAGGTTGACGCTTTGATGGCGTTGCTCACCTCGGCTTTGAAAAACGAACTCAAAACCTTGAACGACAACAATATCCGGCTCAACGCCATAGGCGATTTGAAACGACTGCCTAAGTCTCAGTACGAGGCATTGATGTATGCCATCGACAATACTAAAAACAACACCCGCATGACTTTGACTCTTTGCTTGAGTTATTCGTCAAGATGGGAGTTGACCAAGGCCGTCAGGGATATAGCTGAAGAGGTGAAAAACGGCACTATCCGTCCGGAAGATATTGATGAGACCACGGTTAGCCGACATCTGGCCACGGCCGGTATGCCCGATCCCGATCTGCTTATCCGCACCAGCGGCGAGGAGCGTATCAGCAATTATCTGTTATGGCAGATAGCTTATTCCGAGCTTTATTTTACAAAAAAATTCTGGCCTGACTTCACGAAGGAAGACTTATACGAGGCAATTATCGATTATCAGACACGCGAACGCAGATTCGGCAAGACAAGTGAACAAATTAAGAAGTAGACAATGACGTTTTTGAAGAGATATAAATTTTTGACCACAGCCCTGTTGTTTATGACTTTCATTGCGACAGGTTTGGTGTCCAACGCACAGGTTCAGGTCGGCAACGACCTTTCTGAGGTTGATTATTCTTTCCCTCGGGAATATGAGATTGGCGGTATTACCGTGACAGGTGTGCAGTATGTCGACCCTGCCGTAGTGGTTATGCTTTCCGGACTCAATGTGGGTATGACAGTGAAGGTGCCAGGTGACAAGATAACAAACGCCATCAAGAAATTGTGGGAACAGGGACTCTTCGAAGATATTCAGATAACTTATACTCAAAAGGTTGCGGGCAAGATATTCCTTAACATCGACATGAAGGAAAGACCCCGTATCAGCAAGTTCTCATTCAAGGGTTTCAAGAAGTCTGAGGCCGAGGATGTCAGAAAGAAAATCAATATCACCCGTGGAGATGTGGCAACAGAGCACACTTACAACAAGACCGAGCGTATCATTAAGAATTACTTTGCCGACAAGGGTTATTTAAACGCCGAAGTTAAAATCGCATCTGTGCCCGACACAACCATGAACAATTATGTAAGCCTCATCATCAGTGTTGATAAGAAGCACAAGGTCCGCATAGGTGAGATTGTGATCAACAATAATGAAGTGTTGAGCGACTTGCAAGTGCGTTCAGCTATGAAAGATACAAAGCGCCGTGGCAAATTCGACCCGCTGCGCCCATTGGGAGCCACAGTGGTTAACACAGTTTGGGATCTTATCACTCTGAAACCTGTGGAAGCTGAGACAGAACTCATAGAGTACGTTACAGAATACGTCCGTCCGCGTATCTTCAAAGCTTCACGTTTCAACAAAGACAACTATGAGGTAGATAAAGAGCTTATTATCAAGAAATACAACGAAAAAGGTTATCGTGACGCTAAAATCGTCAGAGATTCGGTGTATGTGATGGACGATAAAAACATAGGCATCGCACTTGATATCAGCGAGGGAGACAAATATTACTTCGGTAAGATCACCTGGGTGGGCAATACCAAGTACGACACAGCCACTCTCAACAAGGTGCTTGGCATACGCAAGGGCGATGTCTACAACCAGGATCTTCTGGAGAAAAACCTGACCTATACTGAAGGCGGATACGACATCTCATCTCTATACATGGATGACGGTTATCTGTTCTTCCGTGTCGAACCTGTTGAGGTGAGAGTGGAGAACGACACCATCGACCTTGAAATGAGAATGGTGGAAGGCGATCAGGCTACCATCAAACGCGTGACTGTCAAGGGCAACACCAAGACCAACGACAAGATTATAGTCCGCGAAATGTATACAAGACCGGGACAATTGTACAGCCGTAGCGATATCATTAGAACCGTACGCGAACTCTCGGCTTTGCAGTATTTCAACGCTGAAAAGCTGCTGCCGGACATTCAGCCGGATCCTTCCGACGGCACAGTCGACATCAACTACATAGTGGAAGAGACACCTAACGACCAGGTTGAGCTGTCTGCCGGATGGGGCTACAACCGACTGATGCTTTCGCTCGGTCTTAACCTCAACAACGTTTCGCTTCGTAACGTCTTCAAAAAAGACGCATGGAAACCTATCCCGGCAGGTGACGGACAGAAACTTTCGTTCAGGATTCAGACTTACGGTACCACATATATTAATTATGGTGTAACCTTTACTGAGCCATGGCTGGGCGGCAAGAAGCCTAATGCACTCACGGTATCATTTTATCATTCAACTTACCGTAACAATAGAACCTCAGTTACCGGATACTTCATGCAGACAGGTGTTTCAGTGGGTATAGGCACACGTCTGAAATGGCCTGATGACTATTTTACCCTTTACAACGGTATCAACTTGATCCAGTATCAGCTGGATAACTACAAGACCATATTCAATTTCGGTACCGGTAACGGTAACTTCAACCTTATCGGATATAACATCACATTCGGCCGTAACTCAACCAGCAACCCGATTTACCCTCGCTTCGGATCGGAGTTTGTGCTGTCGTTGGAGCTTACACCACCGTATTCTCTGTTCAACGACGTAGACTACAAAGCCAAGTATCCGGATGAAGACGAGAGGGAGGATGCAATGTTCCACTGGGTGGAGTTCCACAAGTGGAAATTCAAGGCTGCCATCTATACCGAACTGGCTGACAAACTGGTGTTGATGACGCGTGCCCGCTTCGGCTTGCTGGGTTACTACAATCCTGATATCGGAATCACACCGTTCCAGCGTTTCTGTCTAGGTGGTGACGGTTTGACAGGTGCTTACAATTTTGACGGACGTGAGCTCATAGGCATGAGAGGTTATGCCAACAACTCTTTGACGCCTAACTATACTGTCAACGACAACCAAGGCGGTAATGTCTTTGCAAAATACACTATGGAGCTCAGATACCCCCTGTCACTTAACCCATCGGCAACAATCTACGCTCTCACCTTTGTGGAAGCTGGTAACTGCTGGCTCGGGTTCGACAAGTTCAACCCGTTCGACCTTTACCGTTCGGCTGGTATGGGCGTCAGAATATACCTGCCGATGTTCGGTATGCTCGGTCTTGACTGGGGTTATGGCTTCGACAAGGTCCCAGGCGTTACAGACGCTGCGGGTAGCCAGTTCCACTTCTCGATTGGAGGTTCAATAGATTAAAAATGAATAAATTAAGAAATATGAAGACAAAAACATCAATTTTATTGTTCGCATTCTGTATGATTCTGGGATTGGGCAAAGTCCAGGCTCAGGGTAACCAGAGGATAGCTTACATCGACACTGATTATATACTACAAAACATCCCTGAATACGGCGATGCACAGGAGGAAATCAACCAGATGTCGGTAGCATGGGAGAATGAGATCAAGGCATTGCGCAACAAACTTGATAAGATGGTTCGCGATTACCAGACCGAATCGGTGCTGCTTTCTGACGACATGAAAAACAGAAAGGAAGCCGCTATCGCTGCCAAGGAGCAGGAAATAGCCGCTCTTCAGATGCAGTATTTCGGCCCGGACGGAGAGCTCTTCACCAAGCGAGTCGAGCTGATACAGCCTATTCAGGAAAAGATTTACAATGCCATAACTCAAGTCGCGCAGATTAAGAACTATGCTTTCGTGCTTGACAAAGCAGCCGGCACCACCATTTTGTATTGTAACGACAAGTTCGACATCAGCGATGACGTTCTGGACGAGATAGGCAATGTGATGCAGACCGTTCGCCGTCAGGATAGAAAGCGTTCAAACGTAGCCAGTGGCTCGGCAGGCAGCGGAAGCGGCAACAAAAAGTCGGAGCCAAGAACGCCTAAAGGCGCTGAAGATGAAAGAAAGAAATAAACTGCTGCGGGAAAATTATTTCCACTGTTAATGAAAAAAATACTATCTTTGCAGCAAAATTGAGAGAATAATTAAAATTAAATAGAAATGAAAAGATTAACTAAAGTATTGGTTTTAATGGTGTTGGCACTCGGTATCAGTTTTGGCGCCAATGCACAGGGACAGAAAATCGGTTATGTTGACTCACAGAGCATCATTGACATGATGCCGGAGAGTGCAAAGATTCAGCAGGATTTGCAGGCTTACTACGGTGAACTTCAGGCTGAGCTTCAGGCTATGGCAACCGAATATCAGAACAAATTGAGAGACTATGAGGCTAACTCAGCCACAATGTCGAATATCCTTCGTCAGTCAAAAGAAAAGGAAATCGTCGACCTCCAGGGCCGTATTCAGGACTTCCAGAACAATGCCGAATCAGACTTCGCAGCCAAACAGGAAGAGCTGTCAAAGCCTATGCTCGACAAGATTAAGAAAGCTATAGACGATGTGGTGAAGGCTAAAGGTATGGCATACGTATTCGAAAAGACCGTCATCCTTTCAATAGGTGACACCGCCATCGACATCACAGCCGATGTCAAGGCAAAGCTCGGTCTTTAATCGCTAATGAAATACAAATAGAAAAGGCTTCCGTTCGGAAGCCTTTTCTGTTTTATTAAAACACCTCGCGTGTAAAGCGGAATGCCTTGGTAATCCATCTCGGGAGAGGCTTGTAGTCGTCTCTTTTCTTGAGGCTGAGCCCTATGCCCTTGAAGAGCGGAATTTTGAATGTTTCCACAAACTCTATGAGAGCTCCGTCAGGGTCTTCCACGTAAGTGAAACGTCCGTTTGCATTGCCCATGTCGAAATTGTCGCCGCTGTCGCACACAAAGTCGTGGCCCAGAGCCTTGGCTTCCTCGCGTATCTTCTCCATATTGCGGATGTCGAAGCACAGATGTATGAAGCCCGGGTCGCCCCACCAACGGCCTTCGAGAGTCTTGTGAGCCTCAATCTCGAAATTCTGAATCAACTCCAGATGTGAAGGTCCCATAATGTCGCTCAGAGGTCCCATTATCGGCTTGGAGCGCTTCAGTTCCACGCGACGCACTTTGCAGTTGCCGCCGTTTAAGCATTTGAGGTCTTCAAAAACGTCTGTCTTATCGAAAGCCACTATGTCGTAATCGAGGAGCTTGCTGTAAAACTCTATTGACTTCTCCATGTCCGATACGCCTAACACTGCACCGTTTGAGCCTCCGGTCAGAAGGTCCACATTCATGAATATGTAGTCGTCTTTTTCAATCTCAAACACATTGCCCCAAGGGTCTTGAATGTAAAAATGCTCAATGCCGAGAGGGGAGACGTTTATTTCACTCAGAACATTGATGCCGTTGTTTTTGTAGTAGTCAAACGCCTTCTTGACATCCGGACATTTCACCTTGCAGATGTTAATGCCATAGTCGCCTATGCGTAGAGGCTCTTTGGGGTAAACCACCTTACGGCCTTTAGGCTGCCAAATCTCGAAACCGCCGCCACCGCGCTCGGCCAATGCCAGAAATGCATGTCTGGGCTGAGGTTTTCCGCCTGTGTAAGGCAGCATTCGCTCCGCCACTCCGTCGTCGTCGACTACCTTCATGCGGATGTTGAGATGTTTGTTGTACCACTTCCAGGCTGTCATGAGGTCCTCGACCCCTATGCCTACCTGCTGTATTCCACAGATGACTTTTTCTTTTTGTTGAGCTTTCATGTTGTATTTCCAAATCAGGTTGGAGAAATTTTGTTCGCTATAATGTAATAGAGCCAAGGCATATACCTATTAATATAAGCCATTAGCAGTTCGCTTTTCCCTATAAGTTTGCGGTGCTTCTGTCTCTTTATGGCTTTCACCGCACGCGAGGCTGCCTTGTCGACATCCAAGCCTTTGGCCTGCCCCGGATCCATTTTTGCGTATTTGTCGCCGTTGCCCATGAGGGCGCTTTTGCTGATAGGCGTGTTGATGCGTCCTGGAATCAGGAATGTTACGTGAACATTGGGGTATTCAAGGTCCAATGACTCGAAGAAACCGAATAGGGCATGCTTTGAGGCACAGTATGAGGTTCTGAGAGGGAATCCGAACAGACCGGCCAGCGAGGTGGTCACCGACATGCTAACATTGTCTTTGGTCAGAATCTCATCCTTGAACTGTTTTACCAGATATACGCTGCTCCAATAGTTGACCTGCATTATGCGCTGGTCTATGGAGAAGTCGGTGTCGAAGCCGCGGTCGCGCTGCGAGATGCCGGCGTTCAACACGTAAAGATCTATGCTGAATCCTATGGATTTTATTTCCTTCACCAGCTCGTCAATTGAGGCGAACTCTCCGAAGTTGCATTCTTTATAATATACTTTGACGCCCTCTTTCTCGCATGTCTCCTTGGTTTCCCGCAGTTGCTCCTCTCCAAGTCCTGTGAGGAACAGATTGCATTTTTCCTTGGACAGACGTCGAGCTATGGCTGCGCCTATGCCTGAACTGGCACCGGTTACAAGGGCGTTTTTATCTCTTAAATCTATCATTTTCCGAAAATAGAGTACAAAAGTACAAAAAAAACCGAACCGTAAGAAAAACTTGAAAAAATAAATAGATGGTGTGGTTTACTGTAAATATTTTTACTATTTTTGCAATCTAAAACAAAATTATCAAAGTATGGAAATTTTCGAAAGAATAGCTCATGATTCAGGTGGTCCGATCGGACAGTATATGGACCGCATTCACGGATATTTCGCATTCCCGCGTTTGGAAGGCGAGCTTGGACCTCATATGCGCTTCAACGGCATTGACGTATTGTGCTGGAGTTTAAACAATTACCTCGGACTGGCCAATCATCCGGAGGTGAGAAAAGTAGACGCCGAGGCTGCGGCACGCTGGGGCCTGGCTTATCCTATGGGCGCTCGTATGATGAGTGGTAACACCCGTCTGCACGAACGTCTGGAGCGTGAGCTTGCCGACTTTGAACGCAAGGAGGACGCCTACGAATTTAACTTCGGATATCAGGGTATAGTGTCAACTATCGACGCCCTTTGCACCCGCAACGATGTCATAGTATTCGACGCTGAGGCTCATGCCTGCCTGATTGACGGCAAACGTTTGCACATGGGTCAGTCGTTTCACTTCAAACACAACGACATAGTGAGTTGCGAAAAGATGTTGCAGAGAGCTACCGAGGTGGTGAAGAAGACTGGCGGCGGCATACTGCTCATCACCGAAGGAGTGTTCGGAATGACAGGCGCTCTCGGTATACTCGACCAGATTGCAGCTTTGAAGAAGAAATATCAGTTCCGTATCCTCATAGACGACGCTCACGGCTTTGGCTGCATGGGCCCAACAGGACGCGGTACCTCGGAGCATTTCGGCGTGATGGACGAAATAGACCTTTACATAGGCGCATACGCCAAGTCAATGGCTATCATAGGCGGTTTCGTTGCCGGACCTAAGTATATCATCGACTACCTCCGTTACAACATGCGCTCGCAGATGTACGCGAAGTCATTGCCTATGCCTATAGTTGAAGGCTGCCTGAAACGTTTGGAAATCATCCGCAGCGCAGAAGGTGACGAGCTTCGCAAGAAACTCTGGACTGTTACACGCACCCTGCAGAACGGTTTCCGCGAACTCGGATTCAACATCGGACCGGCCGAGGCATGCGTAACACCTATCTTCCTGCCTGGTAACGAGGCTCAGGCAGCATGGATAGCCCTCGATTTGCGCACCAACTACAAGATTTTCTGCTCTATCGTCACATATCCTGTCATCCCACGCGGCATGATCATCTTCCGTATCATCCCGACTGCGGCTCACTCACTTGAAGACGTGCATTACACACTTAACGCCTTTAAGGAAATCAAGGAAAAACTCGCTGCCGGACAGTACGACAAACCTGAGTTGCCTCAGATGGCTATTCTGTAGTGCTATAGATGACAAAATATTTTGTAGATAAGGTAATAATCATAACGGGAGCCAGCTCTGGAATAGGGCTGGCTGCTGCCCGTTTGTTCAACTCCCTCGGCGCCAAGATAGTGATGGCGGCACGTTCCTACGAAAAACTTACGGCTTTGCGTGAGGAAATGTCTGATAAGGATAAAGTGTTGTGTGTCAAGACTGACGTGTCGGTGGAGGAGGACTGCAGAAATCTTATCGATAAAGCAGTTGAGAAGTTTGGACGCATAGATATTTTGGTCAATAACGCCGGTATCTCGATGAGGGCAATGTTTCTCGATTTGGACCTTGTCGTTATCAAAAAACTGATGGACACCAATTTCTGGGGCACGGTCTACTGTACCAAATACGCTCTGCCTTATTTGCTTAAGACTAAAGGCAGCGTGGTGGGAGTCATTTCCACGGCCGGACATATCGGATTGCCTGGCAGAACGGGCTATTCGGCCTCTAAGTTTGCCATCAGGGGATTCCTCAATACCCTAAGGGTGGAGCATCGCTATGACGGTTTGCACGTCATGGTGTTCGCACCCGGATTCACCTCCTCAAACATCCGCAACACAGCACTTCTTGCTGACGGCTCACCACAAGGCATGACACCACGAAATGAGAACAAGATGATGTCGGCAGAAAGAGTGGCGCAGCGTATGGCTTTCGGCATCAGATTCCGCAAAAAAGACATGATTCTGACCCCTATGGGCAAGATGACCAAATTGGTGGACTTTGTCCTTCCGCGATTGGTCGAATGGGTGGAATATCAGATGATGGCCAAAGAACCTGAAAGCCCGATTAGAAAAAAGAAATAACATTTCCTGAAAAATATATATCTTTTTCTAAAAAAAATATATATCTTTGCTTGCAAAATCCCTATAAACTATGATGCTAATTAAGGAAATAGCAGTCTATATCAATATCCTCAACTCAAGGATAAAGAAGTACTTCCTTGACAAGCTTCAGGAAAACGGTATAAACATGACCCCGGAGCAGTATCTTGTGATGGATATACTCTGGGACGAGCAGTCTATCTCTCAGCAGAAAATAGCTGATATTATCAAGAAAGACAAGAACTCGGTAACCAAATTCATAGACTCTTTGGAGAAAAACAATCTGGTCTGCCGCACCATAGACAAGAACGACCGCCGCATCAACAAGATTGAGTTGACCGAGCAGGGTCTGGCATTGAAAAACGAGGCAACCGAAGTGGCTATCAAATTTATGAACGACACCATTAAGGGTATCAGCGAAAAAGATCTCGACAATTTTGTGAAAGTGCTTCAACAGATTATCAACAACTTGGAAAGTTAAACTTAATATGCGTACAATCAAATTATTAGGGCTTTTATGCCTTGGCATTGTTTTGTTTGCTTCGTGCAACAGTAATCCAGGCGAAGGCGGTACGGGCACAGTACAGGGTTATGTCATGCTTGTCTCGCATCCTGACGACAACTACAGCCTGCCGGCCGACACTACAGTGGCTTCAAAAACCGACGTTTTCATTGTTTACGGCGATGACGATTTTTACGGCGACGACGTGGAGACCGACGACAACGGCTTTTATAAATTCAAATACCTGACCCAAGGCAGATACACTGTATTTACATATTCCACTCTTCCTTCAGGTGAAAGGATTCCTGTTTCGGCCTCAATATCAATAGGCAAAGGCGAAACTGGCAGGGTTGATACAATGTACATACATTCAGGCAAAGCATACGGCACCTCTATTCTGAAGGGCAAGGTGTACGCATTGTACTATCACAACAGCACTTATCGCGGACAGGGCTGGGCCTACGAACACCGTGTCTACATCAGAAACCTCGGTGATATCTGCCATTTCGACGATGTGCGAGTGGGGCTGGACGGAGTGTTCGCTTTCCAAAAACTGGAACCGGGTGACTATGAGGTGTTCACTTTCACAGAGAACGAGAGCGAGATACCTTATCCGATTATCGACACAATTTCCATAGACAATATTGGCGAAATCATAGAGATGGAGCCGGACACCACATTTGTGGTCAGAATACAGGTTTAAGTTTACAAGGACAAGAAAGAAGAATAAATGAAGAGATTATTTGTTTTGTCATTTCTGATGGCTTTGGTGATGCCGGTCTTTGCCCAGCAGGTGAAACCTGAAACAGTTGCCAAACGTCAGCAGCGTAAGGGTTTGACCATCAAGGAGTGGAACACCCCCGCCGGTTCAAAGCAGGCGTTTTTGGACCATGTCACCACATACGACACCCTCGGCAGGAAGATCGAGGAGATAGAATATGCATCTTACGGTCAGAAATCGCGTGTGGTTAGCGAGTACGCCGATCCTTTGGATCCGGCTTCCAAAGTGCTTCGCGAGATAGAGTACAACGACCGCGACAAGGTGGTGCGCATCAGAAAGTTTGAGTACAACGAAGACGGTAGCAAGAAATATCAGTACAATTATTATCCCAACGGGAAATTGGAGTCGGTGAAGACGTTCGAGTTAATCTTCAAGGACTGATGATGCTTCTGGACGACATATTGAAAGAAATGGCCCCCATCAGCCTTGACGACATGAGCGCCGTGAAGATGATGAACCGTGTCGACACCAAATATGTCGCTGACGACTTTACAGTGAACGAACTGTTTTCGTTGATTAAAGATGAATATTACGTGCAGGAGATTGACGGCAAACGCATAGCCGCTTATGACAGCGTTTATTATGACACGGCCGACAATCACATGTACATCATTCATCAGGACAAAAAGCTGAAGCGTGATAAGCTGCGAGTGCGCAACTATGTGGATACCAACGGCTATTTCTGCGAGGTAAAGCACAAGAACAACCACGGGCGTACTAAGAAAAAACGTATAGAAGTGGGGCCAGGAGTGTTTGACGACCTAAAGTCTGACCTGGCGGTGCGAGAGTTTGTCGAGAAGGAGCTTCCGACTTACGATTTCGACAAATTCGAAAAGAAGATGAAGACCGCTTTTGATCGTATCACCGTGGTCAACAAAGGCAAAACGGAGCGCATCACCATAGACTTCAACGTGCGTTTCCACAATCTGGAGACGGGCAACGAGGCAACTCTCGCGCCGCTTGTCGTCATAGAACTTAAGCGCGACGGACGCTGTGATTCCTTCTTTCAGAAAACTCTGTCCGACCTGCGTGTCAAGCCGTTCAAAATCAGCAAATACTGCATAGGCAGGGCCATGACTGACGAGAATCTGAAACAAAACCGTTTCAAGAAGAAAATTATAAGATTGGAAAAATTAAAAAAATTAAGAGAATATGCTGTTACTTCAACTGGTTCAACAGAACTTTGATCCGGACATCGCCCGCGAATTCGGCGGTGACGCCTTTGAATCGGGATTTTTAGGGGTGCCGCTTGTCGACCTGGCAAGTCTATGGACGCTATTGGTGCGTTTCGCATTCCATTTTCTGGTGTGCTGGATCATAGTGCGCTGCTTCTATTACCCCAAAAGCCGCCGCAACGATTATTATTTCACTTTCATGCTCTTCGCAATTACTATTTTCCTTCTGATTATACAGATGGAGAATATGAAGATGGCCATAAGTTTCGCTTTGGGACTTTTTGCTATTTTCGGAATGATACGTTACCGAACGGAGACGCTGAAAATCAGGGAGATGACCTATCTTTTCATCATCATAGGCATTTCCATCATCAACGGTTTGGCCCTGACGGTGAGCTATCTCGAGTTGGGTATCACTAACCTCTTGTTTATCATAGCGATATGGCTGTTTGAATATCATGTCATTACAGCTAAACGCACTGAGATGAAAATCGTTCTTTACGATAAGATAGAGAATGTGAAACACGGGCGTGAGGCTGAACTTATTGCCGACCTCAAGGAGCGTACAGGTTTGGATATAATCGAGGTGGAGGTGGGGCATATCGACTTCCTGCGCGATGTGGCCTACGTTAAGGTTACGTACAAACCGTTTTCAAAGACACAAAACACTATCAATAATATCACTAAACTCAGAGATTTTCAATGAGTTATAAACAACTAATAAATATGCAATCTTGCCGCAGAGGCCGTGTCAACATGGTCTCCGCAATTGCGTTTTTATTATTGTTGTTTTTGATTCCCAATCGTGTATCAGCCCAAAATGAGACTGATTTCGGTGGAATGCTCACTGCTGAATATCAGTGCGGTTTTGCGAATTTGTATGAGGTCTGGGTGAAAGAAGACCTTCGTTTTGACCATGATTTCTCGCAATACAATCGATCCAAGACTGCGCTTGGCTTTGATTATAAGTTTAAAAAATACAGGCTCTTACACGGATTAAAGATGGGCATAGCTGTGGAGTATATCAACAAATATACCGAAAAGCACATTTATCGAAACAGGTATCGTTTTTCAGCCCATTTTACTTATAAGTATGACTATAGGAATTGGGAATTCGCTTTCCGTACCCGCTATCAGATGATGATGCACGATGAGACACGTGGGTATTACAATTACAAGATGCAACATGTTTGGCGTAACAGGCTCTCGGTAGAGTACCGCGGTAAAAACTCGAGGTGGAGTTATGGTTTGTCAGGTGAATTGATAGCGGAGACTAAAGGCAAAGATTTATTCCTTGAAAGCATATTACTTGTAGGCAGTGTCGATTATCGCCTTACGCGACGTCAGTATCTGTCGGTTTTTGTTAGAGATTACAGAGATATTTATATTACAGACGACCAGATTAGAACGGTGTTTTTCGGTCTGGGCTGGAAATTTAAACATTAAACCATGAAAAAACTTATTACCTTTATTTGCTTGTTAATCAGCGGATTAACTATGGTGGGGCAATATGCTCCGGCAGGCGACAGTTTGAAGACCCGCTGGGCTTCTGAAATAACTCCAGAAAACGTTTGGCAAGAGTATCCGCGTCCGCAGATGAAACGTTCTGATTGGATGAACCTCAATGGCTTATGGGATTATGCCATTCGTCCGAAAGGCGAAAATAACATTGGCGAGTTTGACGGCAAGATTTTAGTGCCGTTTTGCATAGAATCATCGTTGTCGGGAGTGCAGAAATATGTCGGAAAAGACAATGAACTCTGGTATCAGCGAGAATTTGATGTTCCTTCGAAATGGAGAAGTAAACGCATTCTGTTGCATTTCGGTGCCGTCGATTGGAAATGTGATGTATGGGTAAACGACATAAAAGTGGGATCTCATACAGGCGGTTATACACCATTTAGTATTGATATCACTCAAGCTGTAAGAAAGAAAGGTAACGTGTTGAAAGTGCGTGTTTGGGATCCGACAGACCAGGGCGAGCAACCATGTGGAAAACAGCATGTTAAACCTCATGGAATCTGGTATACACCAGTCACTGGAATCTGGCAGACGGTGTGGCTTGAACCGGTTTATGAAAATTATATTGCTGATTTGAAGATTATACCCGATATTGACAATCACAAGGTGACGGTTATTCCTACTATTGTGAGCAATTTTTCGAAAAAAGTTAAAGTTACAGTTTCTGAAAGCGGCAAACCGTATGCTGATGGACATAATCCGTGTGCAGGAGCAACGGCAGTATCGATAAATGGTGAAGCAGTCGAGGTGCCAATGCCTGCTGATGCTAAGCTATGGTCGCCCGATTATCCTTATCTGTACAATATCGAGGTCGTTTTGTATCAAGCTGATATAGTAGTCGACAGGGTCGTCGGTTATTTCGCTATGCGCAAGTTCAGTACTGCAAAAGACGAAAACGGCATTGTGCGTCTGATGCTTAACAACGAGCCGGTTTTCATGTTCGGTCCGCTTGATCAGGGCTGGTGGTGCGACGGTCTCTACACCGCTCCGTGCGACGAGGCGTTGAAATATGATATTCAGAAAACCAAGGATTTCGGCTTCAATATGATTCGTAAGCATGTGAAGGTGGAGCCTGCGCGTTGGTACTATTGGTGTGATAAACTTGGAATCATAGTTTGGCAGGATATGCCGTCTGGCGGTCGCGGTCCAGGCTGGGTCACAGACAGATATTTCGATGGTTCTTTAAGTCGCAGAACACCTGAATCGGAAGCGACATATAAGAAAGAATGGAAAGAAATCATAGATTATCTCTATTCAGTTCCTTCAATTGGCGTTTGGGTGCCGTTTAACGAGTCGTGGGGACAGTTCAAAACCCCTGAAATCGTTGAATGGACCAAGAGTTACGATCCGTCGCGCTTAGTGAACCCGGCATCTGGCGGTAACCACTATCCGGTAGGCGACATTCTCGACATTCACAACTATCCCGACCCTGAGATGTATTTCTACGATGCATCACGCGTCAATGTTCTTGGCGAATATGGTGGAATCGGCAGGAAAATAGAGGGACATACATGGGTTCCGTCGCAAGGCTGGGGCTATGTGGAATACGACACCGAGGAAAAAGTCACCGACACTTATGTGGAATATGCCAACAAGCTTTTTAATCTAATTCCGCGCGGCTTCTCGGCGGCAGTCTACACCCAGACTACCGACTGTGAGGTCGAGCTTAACGGCTTGATGACATACGATAGGGAAGTGGTGAAGCTCAACGAAGAAAGGATTCGTGAGATAAACCTAAAGATTTCAAATTATTTCAAGAAATAAAAAATGGTCGGCGATTGCCGACCATTTTTTGCATTAACGCACTGTGTGTATTAGTCCTCAACGATAGCTTCGTTCGGGCAAACGCTTGCGCATGTGCCGCATGAAACGCAGTTATCAGCGTTGATTGAATAGATGCTACCTTCTGAAATAGCGCCGACTGGGCACTCGTCGATGCAAGTACCGCAAGCTACACAGCTGTCTAAAATTTTGTATGCC
>JAEEJS010000031.1 GCA_016282015.1 Bacteroidales bacterium | reverse complement strand
GTTGAATATCACCAACGCCATGAAAAAGCCGACAAGCCCGATGTATGCGCGGATGGTGGTGGCGGCAAACGATATACTCACGCTGACAGGCAACTGAAACACAGCGCCATCAAAAACAGCATCTTGGGCGATGCCGAGAGCTGTCAACGCGGCGTCATAATGCTTTAATCCTACTTTGCTGAGCACTAAGCCGAAACCTTGGCAGATGCCAGCCATCGCCGCATAGAAAATGCCTTTCGCCGGCAGCTTGAATTTTATGCCATGTTTCTGAGAATCATCATTTTTTGATAAAATCGATAGCGCGATGCCGCTCAAAGTGATAACCATTCCGAGGATGGCTGTCGGGCGCAGACGCTCGCCGAGAAAGAGCAGTCCGGTGAGTGCCGCCGTAGGGGCTGAAAGCGTCATGAAAAGCTGTCCGAAACGTGAGCCGATGTGGATGTATCCCTGCATCAGGCAGTAGTCGCCGATGACGTAGCCGACGACGCCAGACAGCAGCAGCCACGTCCAGGTGCCGCCGTCAGCGTAACGAGGGTAGGGGACTCCCATCACCAGCCAGAGGGTGACGACGAGAAATGCCAACGACATCGTCATCCTTACCGTGTTGAACGTCAACGACCCCATCCGCTTCGAGCCGACCTCCGCGAATAACGCAGTGGCAGTCCATGAGATTGCTACAAAAAGCGATATCAGCTCACCGAGAAACATTTCTGACTTTTCAATGAAAATTAATGGCGCAAAAATACAAAAAAAGTGTAAAGTTTAGAGTTTAAAGTTTAAAGTCAGTTAAAAGTTTACAGTTTTCAAGTAAAACGTCCCAAGCTAACTGCTAAAATCTTTTAACTTTTATCTTTTAACTTTTAACTAAAATATGTATTTTTGCAAAAAATTTGAATTGCTATGGCACTAAACTGCGGAATTATCGGACTTTCCAACACTGGAAAAACGACCATATTTAATTGTATATCAAACACTAAGGCGGAGATTGGCTTCGCCACAAAATCGAATATAGGAATGTGCGAGGTGCGCGATGAGCGTCTCAAACTCATCGACAATATCTCACATTCGAAGCGTATCGTGCCTGCCACCGTCGAGATTGTGGACCTCCCGGGTCTGAGTAAGGGCGGTCAGGGCGTCGGCAACAAACTCCTCGCCGAGGTGCAGACTGTCGATGCTTTGATACACGTTTTGCGTTGTTTTGATGACCCTAACATTCCGCATAGTGAAGGCAGCATCGACCCGGTGCGCGACATGGAACTAGTCGACCTCGAGCTTCAGGTGCGCGACCTCGACCTCGTGACACGTAAGCTGCAGCGCGTCGAGAAACTGCTCAAAAACGGCGACAAGGACAACAAACGCGCCTTCGAGGTGCTCTCGATTTACAAGGAGTGTCTCGAGAACATGCAAAACGCCCGTACCGCCAACGTGCCTGAGGAAGACAAGAAGTATATCCAAGATATTCAACTGCTTACGGTCAAGCCGATAATGTACGTCTGCAACGTCGATGACGCCTCGGCTCTCACCGGAAACAAATACACCGAGGCTGTGAAAGCCGCTCTCCATGGCGAAGACATGATTATCCTTGCAGGAAAACTCGAGTCGGAGATTGCCGAACTCGACGAGGCTGACCGCGCGTTGTTCATGGAAGATGCAGGTCTCACCGAGCCTGGCGTCAACAAGCTGGTGCGCCTCGCATACAGCACCTTGAAGCTGCAGTCGTTCTTCACCACCGGTCCTGACGAGACACGTGCCTGGACCATCCATGTGGGCGACACCGCTCCTGAGGCTGCCGGCGTGATCCATAGCGACCTCCAGCGTGGCTTCATCCGCGCCGAGGTGATGAGCTGCGACGACTTCCTGCACTACGGCTCAGAACAGGCTGTGAAAGAAGCCGGAAAATTCGCCGTCGAAGGAAAGAACTACATCGTCAAGGACGGTGACATTATTAACATTCGATTCAATGTTTAATTATGCCCGAATTCGTAGTATTAGTTGATAATCAAGACAATCAAATCGGTTTGATGGAGAAGCAGGCAGCTCACGTCAACCCGACGCTGCACCGTGCCTTCTCGATTTTCGTCTTCAACAGCAAAGGGGAGATGCTGCTGCAACAGCGCGCCCTCACGAAGTACCACACCCCGGGATTGTGGACCAACACATGCTGCAGCCATCCGCGTGACGGTGAGACGCTCGAACAAGCCACAAAACGCCGTCTGATGGAGGAGATGGGGATGGAGTGCGACCTCAAAGAGGTGTTCAGCTTCATCTACAAGGCCGACGTGATGCAAGGCCTCACCGAGCATGAGTTCGACCATGTGTTCATCGGCACCACTGATGCGACACCTATTATTAATAGGGAAGAAGTGGAGTCGTATAAATACGAGACAATCGAAAATATCGCTAAAGATATTGAAAAAAATCCAGAGAATTATACCGCTTGGTTTAAGATTGCGTTTGCGAAACTCATGGAGAACCTATAATAACAGCTCGCAGATTACACGGATTTTCACAGATACTTATTTTATTCGCAAGCGAATAGATTTCACAGATATTAATTCCCGAATGATCTGTGATATCCGCTCACTTGCGAGCTAAATCCATAAGGAAATATTGTAAAATCTGTGTAATCTGTGATAAAAAGATTTTTTCAATTTTTTTTCAAAGATATTTAAATTATTTGTAATTTTGCGACCTGAAATATGGCAACAAAAATAACTGGTTCATGATGAGATGATTCTCGGAGTGGATAATAAATCGTATTATGGCTTATTATAACCTCTCTTGATTCGTAAATCATTGATATTCAGTGAACTACATGGATTTGTTAAGAAATCTTGTTATGACATACCGCCATATAGGGGCTGTGTGTCATTTTTGTTTTTATATGCAGAAAAATCAAGTGATAATCAATATTAATTATTACAATAAATTGAAAAATTATTACAATAAATAAAAAAATATGAAAAAAAACATTAAAATTGTCAGAGTATTATCGCTTTCTTTGGCAATGGCGATTGGAATACTGTTGCCGACAGCTGTGCAGGCCCAGAGTGACGTATTCTTCCATGGTACGGGTATTGAGTACACCGACCGCGACATGCAAGAAATCAACTTGAACATCACCAACGCCGACTTTGGCGAGGAAGTACCGCTCGGTAGTGGACTGTTAATTATGGTGGCAGCCGGTGTATGTTATTTCGAACTTAAGAAAAAGGAGTGCAAACGATGAAAAAGATTACCTGCTTCGTGATAGCCTTAGCTATGGTGTTAGGGCTGTCTCAATGTAAGAAGAACGTGGAGACGATAACTTCGAACGGCCTCGGCGAGATGGTCCACATCACTCTTGACGTTGATAACGGCAATAAGGCAGATGACAGCTCAAGGGCAATAGTCGATCCTCCTCATGTGAGTTTTGAAAACGGAGACCGTATTCTGGTTGGTTACGACGGGGTGTATGTGGGATACCTCCAGTATAATGGTTCGGTATTTACAGGAGAAATCAGTGCTAGTGGCGACAACACCAAGCCGCTGTATTTTTATTTCCTTGGCAACAAGGTAGACGTCACTGGTCTCACGGCTGGAACAACAACGTCGTGTGACGCGAACATAAGCGACCAAACAGGATATCCGTCGCTGCCAGTGATATCGTTCTCGGCATCAAACGAGACATATTATGGTGCTGGCAATTATACTGCTCGTCTGAAAAACAAAGCCTCGCTGATGAAGTTCAGCGTGACAACGCCATCCACAGCGGCTATCTGCATCACAGGCATGAACAACAAGGTTACTGTTGACTTCAGCAAGTCAGAGGACCTTGACGCCAACAACGGTTTCAGCTATGGCGTATATGGCACCGGCGTTATTAAGATGGCTGCAAAAAATGCAGATGGTGAAACTTGGGCCATAGTGCTGCCGCAAGATGCTTTGACAAAGACAGGCGACGCCTATACTGATGACAAATACTACGGTACACGTCCAACCATGGCTGCGATTGAGATGAACAAATATCTTGACGCGGGTTTTGCATTGACCATGGATCATGAAATCCCCGAAGGCGCCATCTCCGGCAGGTTCAGCGTCGGTAGTACCAATCGGGTCTTCTTCTCCAAAGGCAATCTTCATGCGACAACAAACAACCTCGGTAGCACATGGACGTGGGCCTTTGCAGAAAACCAGTGGGATAAGGTCGGTGCTGCCGCTGCTAACACCGTCATTAATGGCAATGGGACAGTGTCTTCTAACGGTACTGTCGACCTCTTCGTGTGGAGCACATCAAATACGTATCTTGGAATAAGCAATATTACGGATAATTCACAAATTTCTAATGTTTTTGCTGATTGGGGTTCACACTCAGACGTGATTAAAGGTGTTGGCAATGGCTGGCGCACGCTGACAGGTGGCCAGTGGTATCATCTGTTTATGACACGTGAGACTCCATCTGGCCTGCGTTTCTGTAAGGCGAAGGTCGGTGACTGTTTCGGAGTCATCCTGCTCCCGGACGATTGGAACGCAGACTACTACACTCTGTATGATTGCAACGAGATTGAAGCACGTAACTTTAATGATAATACTATCAACAACAAACTCACTGTTTCCGAATGGACAAACAATCTTGAAGTACATGGCGCAGTTTTCTTGCCATGCGCAGGACAGCGTAATAGCGGTACTACAGTGAACGCTCCTAATGGTCAAGTGCACTATTGGTCTGCTACGCATAGTAGTACCAACGTCAACGCTGCAAATCACGTGAAAGTTGATGGTAATGGTGTGGTTCCAGATACTGGCGCAGGTAAGGTCAACGGCTTCTCCGTCCGCCTCGTTTGCGATGTGCAATGATTCATCTTTTAATATAAAACGGATATAATCTAAAATGACAAGTCCCCGACGCATTCGCGTCGGGGACTTGTTTTTGTCGCCTGTTGAGATTATACTGCTTCGGGAGCGTAAGCATTAGGGCAGGCGGGAATCTCTTTGTTGATCAATGATTTTGAAAAAAATAAATTTTTTTTAAAAAAAAGTTTGCATATTAAAAAAATGTTGTATTTTTGCGATGTGAAAATGATATCAAAATGATATTAGAAAAATTAAATAATCATCTAAAAATTACAACTATGGAAAATAAGGAATTTGAATTTAAAGGATTGAGAATCAATGGATTTTTGATGCTGTTTGTGGTCATTGCATTTTTTGCTTTGATAATCTACGGATTTACAACATTGAAAGAAGGTGAGCCGCTGTGGCTGCTCATCGGCGGAATCGTGATGATGTTCATCGATTTCATTTTATGCATAGGCTTCATCAAAATTGAGCCTAACGAGGCGATGGTGATGGTGTTCTTCGGAAAATACCAGGGCACCTTGACAAAAGTCGGCTTCCACTGGGCAAATCCGTTCTATTCGTCAAAGAAAGTCTCTCTCCGTGCCCGTAACCTCAATGTCGACCCTATTAAGGTGAACGACAAGACCGGTAATCCTATCATGATTGGACAGATTCTGGTTTGGAAGCTGAAAGACACTTACAAGGCGATGTTCGAAATCGACTCGCAGACTCTGGCGGCTGCAGGTAGTGTGTCGGGCACCGGCGTTCAGGTCACAAGCCGTATGCGCGCTTTCGAGAGCTTCGTGAGAGTGCAGAGCGACGCTGCCTTGCGTGAAGTTGCAGGAATGTTTGCATACGACGAAAACGGCGACATCACAAAAGGCGATCTGACACTGCGTGCCGGCGGCTCGGAAATCAACGACATACTTCTCGGCAAGCTCAATGACCGTCTCGCGATGTCGGGTCTCGAGGTCATCGAAGCTCGCATCAACTACCTGGCTTATTCGCCTGAGATTGCGGCAGTTATGCTGCGCCGTCAGCAGGCTGCGGCTATCATTGCAGCACGTGAGAAGATTGTCGAGGGCGCCGTTTCGATGGTGAAAATGGCTCTCGACAAACTCAAAGACGAGGAAGTGGTGGAACTCGATGACGACAAGAAGGCCGCTATGGTCTCCAACCTCATGGTCGTGCTCTGCGCCGACGATGCCGCACAACCTGTAGTAAACACTGGTACTTTGTATCAATAATTCTTTATTTAAAGATTTAAAATTTAAGATTTTACAGATGATATCAAATATGCTTGAGATTACAGTTGGTGCCGGTTTTGGGATTTGGTTTAGTATGGCTTTGACGGTGGCGTGTATCATTGTGTTTACAATTCTCGTTTGTAGGAAGCCAATAATTCAACTTTTCCCCGACGGAATTTACATCAAGGATTTCATGTATCCGTCAATGATTCCCAATGATTCGATAAAGTCGATAAAGTTGGTTTACGTCATGCCGAAAGTTACCATGAGAAGCAACGGCTACGGCGGCGCATTCATGTGGAAAGGCTTTTTCAGAATCAAAGATTACCGCAAACGCGCTGTTTTGTATCTTGAAAACCATTATAAGGGCCCGTTTGTCGAGGTTCAGACTACGCAAGATGTTTATTTCATTAACTGTAAAAGACCTGAGCAAACAACACAGCTTCTCGATGAGATGAACTCAACAGTGAAACTCGTTGATGAATCGAGATTAATCGATATGAAAACGGCGTCACAAAAACGAAGTATTGTGATTGTTGTGGCTTTTATCGCAATTCTTTTAATACCATCAGTAATTATACCGTTATTATTATCATGAAAAAAGCAATAAATTTCTCAATAATAGTTTGCCTCGCAAGCTGGATTTTCGCCGCCTTCATGTGGTTCGGCATGGGAATCCACAACACTACCGACAACCTTAAGCTTTATTCGCTCTGTGCTACGATTTACATGTTTTTCCCGCTGGTTTGTGCATTAGTGATTCAAATCATCAAAAAAGAGAAACTCGGCAGCACAGGCTTGTTGAAGTTCAAAATAAAATGGTCGTGGCTCGTCGCATGGCTGCTGCCAGTGGTGATAGTCGCAGCTACCATCATCGTGAACTCGCTGTTCGAAGGCTGCATGCTTGGTTTCCACATGCCGGCAATTCTGGGAATGGAGAATCTTTCTCCTGAAGATCAGGCAAAATTCATGGCGATGCAGAATCCTAAGATAATGATTGTCACCACACTCGTTTCCGGACTTATTGCTGGCATCACTATCAATGCTGTCGCGGCGTTCGGGGAGGAGTACGGCTGGCGTAATTATCTCGTCAGCTTATTGAAAGGCAGAAACTTCTGGGTGGCATGCCTTTTCATCGGCGTAGTATGGGGATTCTGGCATTTCCCGATCATTCTCCTGGGGCATAACTACTTCGTTCACCGCACGGCAGGCGTCTTCATGATGGTCGCGATGTGCCTTGTGATGACTCCAATCGAGCTTTATCTCGTGCTCAAGGCGAAATCGGTCTATCCGGCAGCCATATTCCATGGAACTGTCAACGCTTTGGCTGGTGCCACAATGCTTTTCATCAGTGGCGGCAGCGACCTCATCAACGGTGTGGCGGGTCTTTCAGGAATCATCACAATGGCGGTGGTGACGCTGATTTTATTCGTCTACGACAGGTTTGTTTCTGAAGACAAAATAATGTCAAAAAAAATTGAGTTATAATACAAATTATGGCTAAAGACAAAGAAAATACCAAGAATTTTGTCCTGCGTCTTGATGCCAAGACAATGGAGGCTGTCGAGAAGTGGGCGGCGGATGAGTTCCGTTCCGTCAACGGTCAGCTGCAATGGATTATAACTGAAGCACTTAAGAAAAATAAAAGAATGTAATTATGGATATTGAAAGAATCATTGAATTGACATTGATTGGCCTCTATGTGGCGTTTTACTTCGGCATGCCAGCCATTGCGAAAAGGATTTATGACCCAGAGCGCCGACGCGCGGTCATTAACAAACTGAATGTCGCGTACCTGTTTGTGTTGTTGGGACTGGTGTGTTTCGTGGTTTACGACTTCATAACCTACGACCTCGCAGGTGACTACAAAGCCTCACGACTCGGACTGGTGTTCATTGCTGTCGTGATGTTCGTCTACACCACGTTTTTCAAGAAGAAACAGTGGTTCGAGGAGTAGTTATTCCTCGGTGTTGAGCCATTCCCACTCGGTAGGGAGGGTGGCCTTACGCTTGGTGCATTCGTCTGATTTGCACTTGAAACTGATCTCGTTCTTATTGAACTTAACCTCATAAAGACCTTTGACATCCTTGCAAGGGTCTTTTTTATTTACAAAAGTGATGAGGTCGCCGTCTACGGTATAGGTTCCTATGATGGGTTGGTCTCCGTCAATACCCATAAAGTCTAGACGGTATTCCTTGCCGTCCATGGTGAGGAAAGCGCCTCCGGTAGTGCTCTGCCAAGTGCCCTTGATGCTTTTCTGCACGGCAGCGGTTTCTGCCTTTTTCTGTTCGGCTTTCTTTTCTTCCCTAGGAGTGGGCTCGGGCTTTTTTGCCTCGGGCTTGGCCTCTGGTTTGGCTTCAGGCTTAGTCTCGGGCTTCGCTTCGGCTTTGGCCTCTGGCTTGGCTTTCTCCTCAACTTTTTGCTCTACAAGCTCGGATGTCGGTTTTTCCACTTTGCGGGTGTTGCCAATATGTCTGTATATGCCGAATATCAGGAAAAAGGCTAATATAGCCACAAAAATTATCACAATCAGGCGGTTAACCAGATTGTTGGATTTTCTTTTGCTTGAACTGCTTTTTTTCTTCGGTTTGCTAGCCGGTTTCTTGACTTTTTTTGCCATAATGATTTTAGCTGTTGGCCACTGGCCGTTTGCTATTAGCTAATGGCTAACGGCTAATGGCCGATGACTGGATTTTACTCGATGCAAAAATAACATTAATTTTATAAATTAACGTAAAATATCATCATAAATTTCGTATTTTTGCACCGAAATTTAACCAGCATGCAGGAAACAATTCTTATTTTGGACTTCGGTTCGCAGGTGACACAGCTTATAGGCCGCCGTCTCCGTGAGCTTAACGTATATTGCGAGATTCATCCGTACAACAAGATCCCGGCCATCACACCTGATGTGAAAGGCGTTATTTTGAGCGGCAGCCCGTCTTCGGTTCGTGACGAGAAGGCGCCTTTTGCCGATTTGTCGAACATCAAGGGCAAACTGCCGTTGCTCGGCATCTGTTACGGAGCTCAGTTTATGGCATATCACTTTGGGGGAGAGGTCAACTCTTCACTGGCACGCGAATATGGTCGTGCCATGCTTACCGTTGTGGAGGAAGACAATATTCTCTTCAAGGGTGTCTCAAAGACATCGCAGGTGTGGATGTCGCACGGCGACACCATAGCCAAATTGCCTAAGAACGCTCATGTCATAGCCAAGACTGACGATGTGGAGAATGCCGCATACAAAATTGACGGCGAGGATACCTGGGCTGTACAGTTCCATCCGGAAGTGTTCCACAGCAAGGAGGGCCCGAAGATGCTCGAAAACTTCGCAATTAACATCTGTGGCTGCCACGGCAACTGGACTCCCGACTCGTTTATAGATACAACAGTTGAGGCCATGCGTGCCAAGCTCGGCGACGACAAAGTCATACTGGGACTTTCGGGCGGAGTCGACAGCACTGTAGCCGCTGTATTGCTCAACAAAGCCATAGGGAAGAACCTGACATGCATTTTCGTTGACAACGGACTGCTTCGCAAGAACGAGTTTGAAGATGTTCTCGATTCATATAAAGACCTTGGCCTCAATGTAGTGGGCGTTCATGCCGGAGATTTGTTCCTTAGCAAACTTGCGGGTGTGACAGATCCTGAAGCCAAGCGTAAGGCTATAGGCTCAACCTTTATTGATGTTTTCGAGGCTGAGGCCAAGAAGATTGAAGGAGCGAAATGGCTTGCACAAGGCACCATTTATCCTGATGTCATCGAGAGTGTGAGCGTCAACGGACCGAGCTGCAAAATCAAGTCTCACCACAATGTGGGCGGTTTGCCTGAGAAGATGAACCTCAAGATTGTGGAGCCTCTGAGAGCTCTGTTCAAAGACGAGGTGCGCCGCGTGGGCCGTGCCCTCGGCATCAAGCGCGAGCTGGTGGGACGTCATCCTTTCCCGGGTCCGAGCCTCGGTATCCGTATCTTGGGTGAAGTGACAGAAGAAAAACTCCGCATACTCCGCGATGCCGACGATATCTTTATCCGTGGCCTGCGCGAATGGAAATGCGAACTGCCGAGCGCCTCGTATCCTAACGAGATGGCCGACAACCTTTACGACAGCATTTGGCAGGCCGGCACCATGCTTCTTCCGGTGAAGAGCGTTGGCGTGATGGGCGATGAACGCAGTTACGAATACACCATAGCCTTGCGCGCAGTCATCTCAACAGACGGCATGACAGCCGACTGGGTGCATCTGCCGTACGAGTTTATGGCTAAGGTTTCAAACGACATAATAAACAAAGTCAAAGGCGTCAACAGAGTGTGCTACGACATCTCATCAAAACCGCCAGCGACCATAGAATGGGAGTAGTTCCTTCGGTAATAAATAATATAAAACTTGAAATATGACAAAAACAATCAATTGGAAACAAGAAATAATCTCCTACGGCTTCCTGATTTTGGGAAGCGTGCTGTTTGCGGTTGGCGACGTTATGTTCGTTAACCCATACCATTTGGCCCCAGGCGGCACCTACGGTCTTTCAAACGTCATCAACGCCTTGTATCCCTGGAAGGTGTCACTTTACGCTTTGTGCATGGATGTGCCTCTGCTCATCATAGGAACCTGGATATTGGGCCCGAAATTCGGTTTTAAAACCATCCTTTCGACTTTCCTTATCTTCGGAAGCACATTCGTGTTGGAGTCGACATGGGGTTACAAACCGGTGATTTTTGAATTCATGCATGAAGTTGTCGAAGGACAGGCTGTTGACAAATCTATGCTCGAAATCCTTGGTACAAACTTGTATTTCAAACCTGACTACTTCCTGAATACATTGGTTTCAGGCGGTATTTACGGCCTTGCCATAGGTTTCGTCTTCAAGTCGGGAGCCACATCTGGCGGCAGCGACATCATCTCAATGATACTGCATAAATATACTAAGATTTCACTCGGAACGTTAGTTATGATAGTTGATTCTATCATTACATTGACATCACTGCTGTTGGGGCAGATCCGTCTGCCTATCTATTCGATACTGCTTATCTACATCGAGAGTAAGATTATCGACCTGGTTGTATACGGAGTCAAGAGTTACAAGACGGCGTTTATCGTTACCGACAGGGTGGAGGAGGTTCGCAACTTCATTATCAACGACTTGGACAGAGGCGGTACCTGTTTTGTCGGATACGGTCTGTACAAGGGTCAGGAGCGTAAGGTTATCTATATCAATCTCAGCCGCGCTGACTTGTTGAAGCTTAAGAATAACCTGCCGGCACTCGATCCGATGGCCTTCGTCAATGTGATTGACAGTGCAGAGGTTATGGGTAACGGTTTTTTGCCGATCCCACGTCAAGAAGAAAAATGATAAAGAAATTTCTAAATATCGCGATTTGTCTTGTGCTTCTGGCTTCTACGGAAGTCAGGGCTCAGCAGGACACATGTCGCGTAGCTTTGATGGTGCCCCTCTATTTGGAGCAGGTGGACCAGGAGTTTTGGAATGCCGAGCCGTCAAACAAGATGCTCAGCACCAAGCCTTTCTCATTCCTTCACTTCTATGAAGGCTTTATGATAGCTGCCGACTCCATCACTTCCAGCCGCAACATGAAGCTTGAGCTGAAAGTCTACGATGTGGACAATACAGTGAGCAAAGCCGATTCGGCAATACTTGACCCTTGGCTTGCCACGGTCGATTTGATAGTCGGACCATTCTACCTCAAGCCGTTCAACGTGTTGAAGCAGTTCGCCTTTGACAACAATATTCCGATAGTTAACCCAATTACCCAACATTCGGATATTGTTGACAATCAGCCAAATATGATCAAGGTAAAGCCGTCAATGAAGTCACAGCTGGTGCAGCTTGACAGCCTTATCCGTCGTCAATATCACGACAACAATGTGTTTATCATCCGTCAGGACAGATACACAGACACGGCCATGGTAAACCGTATAAAACAAATTGCCGAGCGTAACATAGACAGTTGCACATACGTCGACAATCAGTCTATCGTCAATACCATCCGTAAACATCAGAAAAGATGGGATTACCTCAATATCAAATATGAGGCGACAGAGTATCTTACCGACAGCGTCATTCTCAATGTGGATTCGCTTGGAAGATGCATAGATGACACTACCGTCTTCCTGAACAGAGTCATCTGTGTCAACTATAAGCGCGACAGTCTGCACACCGTGATGGATTACGCTTCGACTATGCGTAACAATCTGATCATAGTTTACGGCACTGACAAGGTGTTTTCCAAAGAGATAGTGAATAAGGTCACTAAACTTATTGAAAACTATCCGATAACGGTTATAATGTTGCCCGAGTGGAGCAAGTTTGACGGTCTTTTCAATGAGAATCTGATGAAGATGCACGCCATATATTTTGATGACAAATTCCTTGATTGTCAGAATATTAAAGTGCAAAGCTTTATCTGTAAGTTTAGGAACAGATATGAGACTGAACCTACCGACTATGCATATCAGGGCTTCGATATAGGGTGGTATTTCCTCAATGCTTTGAGAATTTATGGCGAGTATATGATTGACTATTTGCCATACTTTGACATACCTCTGCTCCAGACCCGTTTCAATTTCCAGAGGAATGACGACTATTCGGGTTATGAAAACACTTTCTGGAACATTTATCAATTCAAAGGATACAATAGGGTGGTGCTTACCACAGGCTATGAAAACTAGGATTTTATTATCAGTTTCTTTGATCTTCATTGCTTTTTTATCATCTTGCTCAGATAAAGACAATGCAGTGAGATCCTATTGGCCTGATGGAAAGCTGAAGTCCGAGTTGCGTTATACCGACGGCAAACTTGACGGTCAGTGCAAATGGTATTATTCCAATGGCAATCCTTCAATGGAGGCTGTTTATACCATGAATGTGCTCAATGGCGAGTCTACGCGCTGGTATGAGAACGGCAAAGTGGAGGAGAAGGCTTGTTACAAAGAGAACCAATACGATGGGTTGGTGGAAGAGTATAATGTTTTTGGAACCTTGATTAAAAAATCCAATTATACCGACGGCGTTCTGAACGGCATGTTTTACCAATGGTATGACAATGGTAAGCTTTTTGTCGAAGGAGAGTATCTTGACGGCATGATGCATGGCGCCTGGATTATGTATTATAATGACGGCAGCATAGGCAGTAGTGCGGTTTACGACAGGGGTACAGGCGAACAGAAAGGATATAGTGAGGGAGGTTTGTATCAAAATGCCCTGATACATTATAAAGACAATGTGAAACACGGGGAGGAGATACATTACAATATGGATGGGAAAGTGGTTGAAATACTATTCTGGGATAACGGCGAATATGTTGGAAATGAAATAGTTGAAAAATAATAGTTGGGCAATAAAATTATTTTTGAAAATAATTGTTTAATATCAAAATAAGTTATAATTTTGCAGAAAATTTTAAAGGAAAATTCATAGATAATTCATAAACGTATTAACAAACTTTAAATACAAAAGTAATGAAAGTACAGACTATCATGGAAAACCTGGAAAAGAAACATCCAGGCGAAAAAGAGTATTTGCAGGCAGTTCGCGAAGTGCTCGAATCAATCGAAGAAGTTTACAACAAGCATCCTGAATTTGAGGCTGCTAAGATCGTTGAACGTTTAGTTGAACCAGATCGTATCTTCACATTCCGTGTGACATGGGTTGACGATAAAGGTCAGGTGCAGGTGAACCTCGGCTACCGCGTACAGTACAACGCCGCTCTCGGCGCATACAAAGGCGGTCTCCGTTTCCACCCAGCTGTGAACGTTTCAATGCTTAAGTTCTTGGGCTTCGAGCAGATCTTCAAGAACTCATTGACCAACCTCCCACTCGGTGGTGGTAAGGGTGGTGCTGATTTCGACCCAACAGGCAAATCAGACGCTGAAATCATGCGTTTCTGCCAGGCTTTCATGTATGAGCTTTGGAGAAACATCGGTGCTGACCAGGATTCACCAGCTGGTGACGTCGGTGTCGGCGGCCGTGAGATCGGTTACCTC
>JAEEJS010000030.1 GCA_016282015.1 Bacteroidales bacterium | reverse complement strand
TGAGCAGGAGATTAAACACAAGTGCCGGGAGGATCAATACAGGCTTTACGAAATTGTCACCAGCGCCCATGAATTGACAATGTTTATGGCAGGCACACTGTTCTCGCAAGGCATGGATGACTTCGGCAACGGCAGCGGAAATCACGGAAGCCCGGGAGGTGGAGGATATAGTACAGATTTTATCAACAAATGTCTAGAATTAGGAATAACTCCAGGTATGTCTATACCAAAGGAAAAACAAACTGATGAGTTTTTAAAACAATTCCAGGAAACGTTTTTCCCTGATGCACCAATGGAATATGTCAAAAAATTCGTAGTTGAAGGATTGGATAAAGAATATTATTTCTATAATGATGATAAATTGGGAGGTAGAGCCATTCCGCTATCATATAATGGAATACTAACAGGAAACTCTAATGTTTATTTTAATGATGGTTATGTTTTTAAAAGTCCCAAAAACCTATATTATACCATGGGACATGAATTAGTTCACGTATCACAATTTGCCGAATTAAAAGGAGTTGAAAGAGATATATTTAGTGATCCAGATTTTATAATGACACTAGAGTATCATGCCAATGCATGGGCACTTAGTGTAGGTGGCGGTATAAATAGAGCTTATGATAGATTTGAAAACGAAATGATTACTTGCTATTCGGACAGATATCATTTGGAGTTTTCATATTTTAAATGGACTTATGGTTTAATTCATCCATAAATAATAAAACTATGAAAAAACAATTCTTTTTGTTATCGTTAGGAGTATTAGCAATTACTAATTTGTTCTCCCAGGCCATCTCCATCAACCTATCAATCCGGTGGAGCGAAGGGCCATATATCCTGAAAACTGATTCTATTGTAAAATATCCCGAATTGGTGATTTCTTATACTAACAATTCAGAAGATAATTTGTATTTCAGGAAATTTTCACATTACAGAAATGGTTTTTCTGATTTCCAGTATTATGAAATTCCTGATTTTAATTTCTACAATCCCACAGAAGATGAAGATCATGACTATCGGGAATATTGCAAGAAACACACTAATTATCGGGAAACAATAAGGAAAGTTATTGACAATGGGCAATATAAGGATGAAAAATATTATGTGATAATACGTTTACCCTATGTTAATTATCAAGATTGGGAAGCCATTAATGATAATGTATGGGATGATGATGAGATAGAAACAGATTTTATCAATAAGAAACTGATGATTATAAATGACTATCTCAGTGATTCGATTTATGGAATTATTGATGACAGAAAACAACACAAGGACTATTTTTCGGAATCAGATATCACAGAGGATGCCATTATGGATAAAACAAATGACCAATTTATGTTTTTAAAAGCAAGTGAATCAAAAGAAGATATTTATAACATCACTTGCTTTGATATTGTTAAAGGGACATATACTTTTGTGCTTGATGGCAAAAAATTCAAAGACAGTATTTTTACAGGATGGTGTAATGGTGAGCACCTTCCTCTTCCTAAAAAAGTCGGAAAATACAAGCTTTATTCAGGAGAATTTTCGGCAAACAGTGTGACGGTGAAGTTTGAGTAAAAAACAAATGCAGCAGCGAGTTGTCACACCGGTATAATCACATACATGCAAGATATAATACACGGCGATAATGGCACAGACATAAGTTTATACAAGTTTAAAGTCTTTGGATATGATTCAAATCGTGATAATTATGATACTTATAATTTGGTTTTGATTGGTATCAAGGAGGCATAGAACCCAAAGTTTCACGACGTGCTCAAAACAAAGGATATTTTTGGGGATTAAGATGTTTTTTCGGTTTTTAATAATACTACAATAATATGAAAAATAAATCTTACAAAAAGAAAGTGGCAATTACATGGATGATTCTGATGGTTTTAGTGGTTCTTTCAAGTTGCAACGGTCATTATAAGGGCAGGTACATATATACCACACCCACGGGGAAATATGTAACTGTCTATGACGATTATATCATCTTTGAAAAATATGAAAAAAAGAAATACCCTAAAGAAAACTATTTTAGAATAAACGGATATTATAAAGGAAGTACAACTTTATTTTTCAAAAAAAACAATACTATTTCCATAACCAGAGATTACTATAACTCAATTATATTCTGTTTTAATCAACCCGAGTATAAGATCAATGTATATGAACGTAGCGGAAGAGAAAAAAACGATTATTACAAAGAGTGTTCTTTCGCGGATTCTTTAGCTGTAGCAGAGTATTCGTTCTGGGACGAAAGAAGCCATTTTTGGCCAGTATTCCGCGAAGTAGTCGGAGATTCAGTTTACATAAGAACATACAAAATGGATCGTAGTTTTTTTATGAAAAATTTTTATGATTACAAGGACACAGTGGTATCACGTTATACAGAACGTTGTGGTGGCGTGCGTTATTGCTATTAAAAAGTTATGAAAACAAAACACAAACTTCTCTCATTAATTCTCATCTTGTCGAGTGTCTCTTTACTTCACTCCCAAGACATATCCATCAACCTTTCCATCAGATGGAATGAAGGACCATATATCCTTAACACGGATTCTATCGTTAAACATTCTGAATTGGTGGTTTCTTACACAAACAATTCCGATAACAACCTGTATTTTAGAAAATTTTCATATTACAGAGAAGGTATCCCTGATTTTTTATGGGGTGCAATGGAGACTATGGCTTTTGATCCAGAAATGCTTGAAATAGGTTATCACGAATATAGAAAAAAACATAGAGATTATAGAAACCATATAGAAACAGCCGTTAAAAACAATCCTAATAAAAATGATCGTTTTGTTGTAGCAATTGATTTGCCGTATACAAACTATGCTGACTGGTTTATTGTCGATGAGGAATCGTGGTATGATAAATCGGGAGGATGTCCAGACATCATCAATAGAAATCTTCAGTATATTAATGAGTATCTTAGCGATACAATTTATGGAAACAATGATGAAAGGAATGATTATATAACACCTTTTAAAGCAAAAGACATCACAAAACGTGCCATTAAAACCAAAACGACACACCAATTCATGTTCTTAAAAGCTGGTGAGACGAAAGAAGATGTATATAATTTAACATGTTTCGACTTGGTTAAAGGAACATATACATTTATATTGAATGGCAACGAATTTAAAAGTCAAGTTTTAACAGAGTGGAGATTGGGTGAACCCGACAAATTTCTTCCTCTTCCGAAAAAAGTCGGCAAATACAAGCTTTATTCCGGGAAATTCACATCAAATAGCGTGACGGTCAGTTTTTAAGAAAAAACAAACTTTATGCCTGATTAATCACTATGCGATAAGCCAAGCCTAGAAAACTACGGCTTTCTCACAGTATTCCGGAGAGTTTACAGTTACGGAATAATTCAAACGAATAATAACACTAAACTAAATAACATGAAAAAAACTACTATTCTTTTAACATTATTACTGGTTTTAGTTTCAACACAGGGAAGTGCGAAAATCGTGGTTAAGCATTAGGTTTTTTCCTAAAACCCTAAAAAAACTTCCTAAAATACTATTGATAATCAGAAGAATGTTTATAACTTTGCGAATATTAAATATTTAAAAAACACAACGCCATGAAAAAAATCTTACTCACAATAATTGTGGTGCTCCTAGCAGTGGCACTCAACGCTCAGGTCTCCGTTTGGGACGGAACAGCCGAGCCTTGGACCAAGGGCAGCGGCACACCGGATGATCCTTATCTTATTGAGAGTGCGCAGAATTTTGCATATTTGGCAGAAAAAACCAATGAAGTGCATTATGCCAACTATAATTACCATGACATGTTTGTCGACACCTGTTTCCTTCTTACAGCCGACCTTGACTTGGGCGGTTCTGAAGGTCATATATGGATACCAATAGCTCAAGATGGCATGGGTTATACCACGTATTGTTTTGGAGGAAATTTCGACGGTGCAAACCATACAATCTCTAATTTGTTGTTGAAAGACGGGAATGGCAGGAAGTATATGGGATTGTTTGGCCATGCCAACGGCGGATATATTAAGAATATCGTATTGGACGGTGATATGATAATCATACCGAGCTTTCATATGTCTGGAATCCCGGGCGGCTTGGGCCTTATCATAGGTTTTGGAGAAAATGTGGAAGTTGAGAATTGTGTCAATAGTTTTGATGTAACATGTGAGCGCATTAGTTTTGAAATGGGTGGCTCAATAGGCGGATTGTTCGGAAAAATGCAGAATGCCTTCATTCAGAACTGCCATAATTACGGAAACATAACAGTACAGAATGTAAATTCCATGTATTCAGCAGTTTCATGCGGAGGAATAGTTGGTAATTTAACGGCGTGTGAAATGACTGAATGCAGCAGTCGTGGAAGCATACAGATGCATGGCGGAGATAGTTATCTTGCAGAAAAAGTGTCGTGCGGAGGTATAGCCGGTACAATGTCCGGAACATTGACAAATTGCTATAACAACGGTGATTTGACAGTTGCCGTGCACAAAGCCGATCCCGCGCAAGGGCTAGACAGGAATGCGGGAGGACTCATTGGAAGTTGCTATTCAGACGACGAATTAATCGTTACCAACAGTTATGGCGTGTCTGATATTGTGATTGTAGCAGATGACGAGCCTTATAACATGGGCGGCATTGTGGGATTTGTGAAAAATGCCGTACAAACTACCATCGACAACTGCTACTATCTCAACACCATCGAAAGCGGCAACGACTACGGCACCCCGAAGTCGGAAGACGAGATGAAGTCGGAGGAGTTTATCGGCCTTCTCAATGCCGATGAGGAAGTGTTCTTCATGGATACCTACGTCTATCTCAACGACGGCTTCCCTATCCTGAAATGGCAACACGAAAGCCATGTGGGAGTTGATGAAACCGATTGGAACGGAAATGTTTCAGTTTATCCCAACCCGACCGACGGCGTCTTGACAATCAATGGAGAAAATCTCAAAGAACTTGAAGTAGTCAACATACTCGGCCAGACTGTGCTGAAAGCCTCCGGTGAAACCGGTGAGGTGACAGTTGACATGGAAAACCGTCCTTCGGGCATCTATCTTCTCAAACTGACCAACGCCAAAGGCGGAAAACAGACAGTGAAAATTATTGTCAAACACTGATTTTTTCCTAAAATCAGCTAATGGCTAACGGCTAATGGCTAACGGCTAAACGCCTCCCAAGGCATGCCGCTTGGCATAGGAGCAACCACAGTCATTGGAGTTTTCAACGTCGGATGCTCGAAAGTGATTTTGTAGGAATGCAAGCAGATTGAGGCATCAGTATTTGAGCGAGGATAGCCGTATTTGAGGTCGCCTTTGATGGGGCAGCCGATGTGAGCCAGCTGGCAGCGGATCTGATGATGACGCCCTGTGAGCAAATCTATTTCAAGAAGATAGAAGTTGTCCGACTTACCAATCAAACGATAGCGCAGAGTCGCCAATTTAGCTCCGCTTGTCCCCTCTTTCACTATGTACGACTTGTTCTGAGCTTCGTTTTTAACCATGTAGTCGTTCAGCTCGTCGGCCTCTTTTGGCGGACGGTTTTTTACCACGGCAAGATAAGTCTTGTGGAAATTGCGGTCTTTGACCATGGTTGTCATGCGGCTGAGCGCTTTGCTGGTGCGGGCAAAGATGACCGCTCCGCTCACCGGACGGTCCAAGCGGTGTACCAACCCGGCAAACACCTCCCCCGGCTTGTTCTTCGTCTGCTTGATGTAAGCCTTCACGTCGTCGAGCAGACACACATCGCCGGTTTTGTCACCCTGAACGATCTCAGATGGCAATTTATTGACAATAATGAGGTGATTGTCTTCGTATAAAATCCTATCGTTAATACTGTTCACTGTCATTCGGGAACGTCACTTCTTTCACATCGGTGATATATGCGCTAACGCTCTCTTTGATGGTTGTGTAGAGATTGTTGTAGCGACGCAGGAAACGCGGTGAGAAATCGTTGCTCAGTCCGAGCATGTCCTGCAGCACGAGCACCTGTCCGTCGCAACCGTGACCGGCACCGATGCCAATGGTCGGGATGTTAAGCGACTGTGACACCTCTGTTGCCAAGGCTGCCGGAATCTTTTCTAACACTATGCTGAAAACGCCTTTTTCCTGAAGCAGGAGAGCGTCCTCGCGCAGTTTGTTAGCCTCGTATTCATCTTTGGCACGCACTACATAGGTTCCGAACTTATTGATGCTCTGGGGAGTGAGTCCGAGATGACCCATCACCGGGATACCGGCACAGAGAATACGCTCGATAGATTCGAGAATCTCGCGTCCGCCTTCCATCTTCACGGCGTTGGCACCCGTCTCCTTCATTATGCGGATTGCCGACTCGAGAGCTATCTTCGAGTTGCCCTGATAGGTACCGAAAGGCATGTCGACCACCACCATGGCATGCGACACGGCACGCACCACCGAGGCACCGTAGATTATCATCTCATCAAGCGTGATAGGCAGTGTTGTAGGATGGCCTTCCATCACGTTGGAAGCACTGTCGCCAACAAGGATTATATCGATATTTGCCTGGTCGAGTATCTTGGCCATGGTATAGTCATACGCGGTGAGAACCGCAATCTTCTCACCTTTCGTTTTCATCTCCTGAAGAACGTGCGTAGTGACTAAAGATGCGTTATGCGATAAATACATGTCTTTAAAATTTTTGCAAAAATAGAAAAAAGTATTCAGTCTATGCTCTTCGGATTACAGTTTTTTTGTCAGTAGTATTATTTTTTGTATATTTGCAGGGTTAACCTTGCTGAACATAAAGCTATGAAAAATATTATTCTGGCAATTGTGGCGGCTGTCGCGCTGGCTTTGTCATCGTGCACCACCGACTTCGACCTCTACTGCCATGACGGTGACAGCACCATACTGTACACTGTGCTGGAAGTGGATGCCGACACCAATTTCTTCCGCATCTCCAAGTCGTCATTGGAAAATGAATATGCCTACCAGCCGGGAGACATTGAAGTGCGTTTTGCCGGATTGTTCGAAGGAGAGGATGAGGTTGACACCATTGAGCCCGCAACCATAGTGAAAATGGTGGACGGCCAGCCGAGAACCTTTTACTACACCACCCGTAAGCTACTCAAAAACCAGGAATATTCGCTGTTTGTCCTGAGAAAGGCCGACAGTGTCGTCATCTCGTCAAAAACCAAGACCATCTGCGGTATCAGTTTTATCAGGCCCATGGGGAAATACATCAACCTGAGGTCCGGCAGGTTGAACAGGGTCATGTGGGTCGGCATCAAAAACGATGACGCACCCAAAATCAACGCCGGAGCCTTTGACGTGTACGCCTATTTTCATTACAAGGAGCTGATGCCGGGAGCCACCGACACCGTCCGTCAGACCATGTCGTGGAAACTGCGCTGTGAATCGGCCGTCAACATGTACAACACCACATATCGCTATTACGAGGCCTTTTATACCCCCTCCACATTTTTCACCATGCTCGAGCACGACCCGTATCTGAACAACAACAGCCCTTACGGAGTGCAGCGCTGGCTTGAGGACTTTGAGTTCCAGCTCACAGTGTATGGAGAGGAGTTGTACGATTACCATTGCGTCAACACAGCCACAAGCGTAATGCAGGATGTGATAAACGTCACCAATGTGGACAACGGAGTGGGCCTTATGTCGTCGCGCACCAAGGTGAGCACCTTCCACGTAATTGAGCAGCTTTGCCGGAAGAGGATAACAGAAAACTACAACTACGGTTTCGTGTACGACCCTAATCTGTAAAATAATTTTCACCATCATTCAGATTTTTTGTATTTTTGCGAGTTAAATTTTGAATTATGAAAAGAGTATTCTTTGCAATTATAGCATTTACCTTAATCCTGGCCTCCTGCAGCAACCATGTTGACCTCTACAGCGACTCTGGCGACAGCACAGTGGTTTATGCCATGTTGGACGCATCGGCCGACACCAACTTCTTCAAAATCACGAAGAGTTTCATAGGCAATGTAAATGAGCTCGCCCAGGACTATGATGCCAACAATTACACATATCAGGAGATTGATGTGACATTCTCGGGCGTCTTTGAAGGCAGCAACAACACTCAGACCTTCACTTTGGACACCATCTCCAAGTGGATTCCGGCCGAACTGGGCGCCACTTTCTACAATGGTTGCTGGCAAACCTACTATTACACTGACAAAAAGCTTAAAGAAGGCGAGAAATACACCCTCAACATCTACCGTAAAGCCGACAGTTTGAACATCACAACCCAGGCCACAACCATCAACAGCTTCAGCATCAGCAAGCCTTTCCTAAATCAGATCATACAATTCAAAGACGCTAAGAGAGGCACAGTGGAATGGAGAGTGTCAGACCCTGAGACCATGTTCAAGAGCACTGCCGCTTATTTCACCGTCACCGGTTTCTTCCACTACAAGGAACTGATGCCGGGAGCCACCGACACAGTGTACCGCTCAATCCAATGGAACCTGGGTTCGGGTGAAGCCGACGCCCTTTACAACACAACCGACAGATATTACGTGATAAGCTATACTCCAAAAGCCTTGTACGACGTTCTGGCAAGCAACGAGTATCTGAAGAACAACAGCCCTATCGGAGTGAAACGCTGGTACGAGAAGTTTGAATACAAGGTTTCGGCTATAGGCGACGAGCTGTACAACTACAGCGTGGTCAACAACTCAAGCAGCGCCATTCAGGATACGCCTAACTTCACAAATGTGGAAAACGGCGTGGGCCTGATGTCGTCGAGAGTGTCGAGAAGCTCATTCCACCGCATCAACCAGACATCCCGTCAGAAGATAGAGGACGACTTCCCGCAATACGGTTTCGTACACGATCCAAATCCGTAAAATATGCCGTTTTGTCAGATTTTTTGAATCTGATGTCAGTTCGGCAATTATTGGATAATATTTTATAATCTATTGAGAATCATTGTTTTAATGGTTCTCTTTTTTATTTTTATGCTAAAAACACCGATTTTTACGGTTTTGGCACAAATATTGACAAGCAGGTGTCAGATTTTTTGAAAAATAGTAACAATTAAAATATAGGAGAAACAAATTATGTCAAAAATCATTGGTATAGACTTAGGAACAACCAACTCATGCGTTTCAGTTATGGAAGGCAGTGAGCCGGTGGTCATTCAGAACAGCGAAGGACACCGCACCACCCCGTCAATCGTGGCATTCACCGACAACGGCGAGCGTAAGGTGGGCGAGCCTGCAAAACGTCAGGCCATCACAAACCCTTTGAGAACCGTTTATTCTATCAAACGTTTCATGGGTGAGACCTACGACAAGATGCAGAGCGAAATCAGCCGTGTACCTTATAAAGTGGTTAAGGGCGGCAACAACACCCCACGTATCGACATCGACGGCAAGCTTTACACACCACAGGAGATCTCAGCAATGGTGCTTCAGAAGATGAAGAAGACCGCTGAGGATTACCTCGGACAGCCTGTCACCGAAGCCGTCATCACAGTGCCTGCATACTTCAGCGACTCACAGCGTCAGGCTACAAAGGAAGCCGGCGAAATCGCAGGTTTGAACGTGCGTCGTATCATCAATGAGCCTACAGCAGCAGCTTTGGCATACGGCTTGGACAAGAAGAAGAGCGATGTGAAGGTTGCAGTGTACGACCTCGGCGGCGGTACATTCGATATCTCAATCCTTGAACTCGGCGACGGAGTGTTTGAAGTGAAATCGACAAACGGTAACACCCACCTCGGCGGCGACGACTTCGACGAGCGTATCATCAACTGGTTGGCAGAAGAGTTCATGCACGACGAGAACATCGACCTCCGCAAGGACCCGATGTCATTACAGAGATTGAAAGAAGCTGCTGAAAAGGCAAAGATCGAGTTGTCAGCATCGACAGAGACAGAAATCAACCTGCCATACATCACAGCCACACAGGCCGGACCTAAACACTTGGTGCGCAAACTCTCAAGAGCTAAGTTCGAGCAGTTGTGCGACGACCTCATCCAGGCAACCATCGAGCCATGCCGCAAGGCATTGGAAGACGCTGGCATGAGCGTGAGCGACATAGACGACGTCATCTTGGTTGGTGGTTCAACACGTATCCCGGCCATCCAGAACATCGTCCGCGACTTCTTCAAGAAAGAACCTTCAAAGGGCGTGAACCCGGACGAGGTGGTCGCTATCGGAGCTTCAATCCAGGGCGGCGTTTTGACAGGCGAAGTGAAAGACGTGCTGTTGCTTGATGTCACACCATTGTCACTCGGTATCGAGACCCTCGGCGGCGTGATGACAAAGCTCATCGAGAGCAACACCACCATCCCATTCAAGAAATCGGAGGTGTTCTCGACAGCTGTCGACAACCAGCCATCGGTAGAAATCCACGTGCTGCAGGGCGAACGTCCAATGGCTAACCAGAACAAGACCATCGGTCGTTTCAACCTCGACAACATCCCGCCAGCGCCAAGAGGTGTCCCGCAGATCGAAGTCACATTCGATATCGACGCCAACGGCATCTTGAACGTGAGCGCAAAGGATAAAGCCACAGGCAAGACCCAGAGCATCCGTATCGAGGCATCGTCAGGCTTGAGCGACGACGAAATCAAGCGTATGAAGGCAGAAGCTGAGGCTAACGCCGACGCCGATAAGAAGGAACGCGAGCGCATCGACAAGATCAACGCTGCCGACGCCATGATCTTCAACACTGAGAAACAGTTGAAGGAATACGGCGACAAGCTGCCAGCCGACAAGAAGGGCGAGATCGAGAGCGCACTCGAGAAGCTGAAGACAGCTCACAAGGCACAGGACATCGCCGGCATCGACGCTGCTATGGCAGAGATGAACGGTATCTGGCAGAAGGCTTCGGAAGAGATGTACAAGAATGCCGGCGCTCAGGGCGGCCAGCAGGGACCTTTCAACGGTCAGCAGGGTCCTCAGAACCCGGGCAACAACGGCGGTAAAGACGACAACGTCACCGACGTCGACTTCGAAGAAGTGAAGTAAGACCTTAGTCTTTAGACCTTAGTCTTTAGAAAAGGATGTCGTAAAAAACGGCATCCTTTTTTTTGTTAATCATTATTGTGATAACCTATCTGAATAGTGAGGAATTTCAGTTTGAGTTATCTCGATAAGACGTTGTATACGCTTGTCAAAGTCTGATTTGGTTATGTTGCGCCAATTCTTTCGTTTTGACGTTTCTCTAAAACCAAAACCTGTCAATTCAATATGTTCTTTTCTGTATTTACGGTCAATTTTTGGTTTCATCGCCCAAATACCCGATGGATTACTTAATAAAGTGCAAAACATTTGTGAACTATTGCTCAACAATACAAATTTAAAATTGTCTTTTTGAACAACAACCTTACTTTCGGGATAATGATACTTATTGTCTAAATTCTCCGTTATTAAAAAGATTTTATAAGATTCAATAATGTCTTTTGGTAGATTCTCGATAATTTTATATGAACGTTTTGTAATTTTGAAAGAAGTGTAAATTGCCAACAGCCAGATAAATACTGCAAAAAGATTTCCCAATAATATGCAAACGGCACAATATAGGATATTTTTTAGGAAAGGAGATGATGATGACTCTGTCAATAAATAAATTACACAAAAACATACAGAAAATATCACACCACAAATTCTCAACATAAATCTTGATGTTGCTTTTGTTTTTTCCCGGTATTCTTTAAATGTTATCATGGTGATTATTTTGATGCAAAAATATAAATTTAATTTAAATCCGCAACTCTATTTTCTATTTTTGTGGCATTTTGTTTTCTATTTTTGCGGTAAAAATATTCAAAAATTGTACCAGCTCGGGAAAGTAGACACTAAAAATTTTTTAAGATGTTAATAATTTACAAAAGTTGACACTGGTGATGTTTTTTAGTGTTGTAATAACAAGGACAAAACCCCTGTATCAAATTGTGAGAATTTCGGGAAAATCCCCACTTTAAATTTTGAGAATTTCGGGAAAAATGTTCAAAAAGAATTTGAGGAAACAAAAAATTTATATTCTTTATAATAATCATTTTAAGCAATAAATAACATTAAAAAAGTATTAAAAGTATCATATTTGTCCAAATAAGCAAAAAAATATATACTTATTTTGATAAATTATTGTATATTTGCACCGTAAAATTTTTCTTATATGGAATATACAGCTTTATTAGAACAACAAATTATTGGACGTCTTCGAGTTGATAATCCTTGGTGGACAGAAGGTGCAATACAATCTTTCTACCGCGAGATGCATCCAAGGATGTATATGGATATTTTCTATCCGTTAGTAACAGATTTGTCAATAAACCGTTCGATTGTATTGATGGGACCACGACGTGTGGGTAAAACTGTAATGATTTACCACACTATACAACGACTAATTGACGATGGCGTGCCAGCACAAAACATCATATACATATCAGTTGAGACGCCTATTTACAACAACATCTATCTAGAACAATTATATAATCTCTGTAAACAAACTCTTGCTAAACAACCGAATGACAAGAGTCAGTATTATGTATTTTTTGATGAGATACAATACCTGAAAGATTGGGAAGTACATCTTAAATCACTTGTTGACACCTATCGTAACACTCGTTTTGTAGTATCTGGTTCAGCTGCAGCTGAACTTAAAAAACGCAGTAATGAAAGTGGTGCTGGACGTTTTACTGATTTTATACTTCCTCCACTAACTTTTTATGAATATATTCACCTCAAAAACTATCAAAACCTACTCATACCGCAAAAAATGTTATGGTATGGAGTCATGGTTGATTTATATAACACCATCGATATTAATCTCCTCAATCAACTGTTTATTGATTACATCAATTACGGTGGTTATCCCGAAGTAGTATTCTCAAATAAGATACAGGAAAACCCCGGACAATTCATACGTCATGATATTATTGACAAAGTCTTACTCCGAGACTTGCCTAGTTTGTATGGCATACAGGATGTTCAAGAGCTAAACAGTGTGTTTACAATGATTGCTTATCACTCTGGCGACCAGTTTTCATATGAAAAGATGTCTAAAGAATCTGGGGTTAGAAAAGACACTTTACGCAAATACATTGAATATCTTGAAGCGGCTTTTTTGATAAAAGTTATACACCGCACTAATGATACTGCCAAACGATACCAAAGGGAAATGAGTTTCAAAATCTATTTGACAAACCCATCCCTCCGATGCGCTCTTTTCCAGCCTATTACAGAAACAGATTCGGAAATTGGCAATATGGTGGAAACGGCAATCTATGCGCAATGGATACCGCGTTTAGGAGTAAATCTTGCTTATGCCAATTGGAGAATGAATAAAAAACAACAAGGCGAAGTAGATATTGTTGGAATGGACATTGCTCGACAAGAACCATTTTGGTCGGTGGAAATCAAATGGACAGATCGTTATGTTGAACATCCAGAAGAATTAACTTCTTTATTGTACTTTATGAATCAAACAGGACTGACACAATCACTTGTGACTTCAAAGACATTAACCCAACGACATGAAATGAATATTGGAGTTTTACAATTTATACCAGTGTCTTGCTACGCATATATTGTTGGTAAAAACACCATCGGAATAAACAGGCAAATGTACGGTTTATAATTTGTGCGCCAAACAAGCACTATCAAGCGTGCTTATTTGGAAGTTTGAGTATAAATCATTGATCAACAATGATATACGCTTGAAAAATAATTATAAAAACAGTGTAATTGATATTTATTTTAAGAAGATAAAAAAATCTGACAGTTAAAGGATGTCGTAAAAAAACGGCATCCTTTTTTTATTTTTTTCTTTCGGTTTACAATTTTTAATATCTTTGCTTTCTGAATTACCATTTAAAATATCTGTTGAAATGAAATCAATTATTGTAAAAACCTTATTGGTCATCAGCACTGCGCTTTTGACTTCTTGCGCTATGCTTAGAGGCTATATGAAAGAAGGCATGAACGGCCCCGATATCTTCAGTTTCGAGACCTGCGAATATGACACTATAGCCAAAGGCGGACAATCATTCACCTTTCCGGTCGCCAAGAAGCAGGCCGAATGGGTCGACACTCTGCATTTTTACAACTATCCGCCTAATTGTGTAAACATGACATTTACTGAGGCTGTGGCCCCTAAAAGCAAGACACAAGGAGTACTCATCATACATAACGACAGCATAGTTTATGAAAGATACTGGGGCGATTTCTCGGCCGAACGCATGGCAACCATCTTTTCGGTGTCAAAATCCATCACCTCGCTGCTGTGCGGCATAGCCGTCGACGACGGCTATATCGAAAGCATCGACGACCCTGTCACAAAATATCTGCCTGAGCTGAAAGGAAGAGACCCGCGATGGGAACGTCTCACCATACGTCATCTGCTCGACATGCGCAGCGGTTTGGATTTTGAAGAAGACTATAACTTCTCTGTAAAGGATATGAAGAATCTTAACGCTATGGCACGGTTAAACTACGGGCACAACCTGATGAAGCAGATCCGTAACATGAAATTTCGCCGTGAGCCGGGCACAGAAGAGCACTACGACAGCATGACGTCGGCTATTTTAGGCGTTGTCATAGAGCGCGCCTCAGGTAAACGTTATGCCGATTATCTCAGTGAGAAAGTCTGGCAGCCGTTGCAGATGGAGTCGGTGGCATTTGTCAATATCGACAGCCGCAAACACGATGTGGCACATGCCTTCGGCGGCATCACGCTTATCATCAAGGACCTCGCCAAGATTGGCCGTCTCTATCTCAACAAAGGAATGTGGGAAGGCCAACGCATAGTGAGCGAGGAATGGATTATTCAGTCAACCAAATATGACCTCAGGAACAACGGCTATCATTTCAACTGGTACAACCTGAGCTATAACGGTTTCCCTAAAGCGAAGTATCCGGGATATTTCGCATTAGGCTTATACGGACAGGTATTATATGTCAACCCGTATAAAAATCTGATAATAGTGAGAATCGGAAATGGTAACCGCGGTTGCGCGTATCTGCCAGCATTGTTTGAGAAACTCAGCAACGTTTGGATTGAATAACAATTCTAAAACGCTGCGATTCTCAACAACACGTAGCCTAACACTCCACCGATAATACCTAATATCAAGCCGACTTTCACCATCTGGCTGGTTTTAATCATGCCAGTGGAGGCGGCTATGGCATTAGGCGGAGTTGATACAGGCAAGGTCATCGCCAATGAGCAGCATATTGCCACGTAAACTATCAACGAGGCGGCACCTCCCAAGGCTGTCAGCTCATCCTTTATAGCGGTTGAGACGACAGCAAGCACCGGCATCAGCAAGCTCGCTGCCGATGAGTTGGATATGAAGGTTGAAAGAAGGTACATGACAAGACCCGCACCGAGAATCACCATCGCTGCTGGCCATTGAGTGAACGGTATAGCGTTGATGATAACGGTAGCCAAGCCCGTCTCATTGAGGCAGGTGCCAAGGGCAAAACCGCCGGCAACCATCCAAAGGATATGCCATTCAATCTTTGAAAAATCTTCTTCCTTGAAAACGCCCGTTATCGAAAACACCGCGAACGGCACAAGAGCCACTATGTTGGAGTCGAAATGCGTCCAGCCCTCGGTGACCCACAGCAAAATCGTAACAGGCATTGTGATGGCGACAATCCAAAAGTCTCGGTCGAATTTGGCGTTCGACTCAATTTCTATCTCTAATGTCTCCATCTTCATCGGGAAGAAGAGCATCAGCACAACCCAAGCTATCAGAAGGAGAATGAGTACATAAGGCACCATGTGAATCACCCATGAGCCAAAACTGATGTCTATGCCGACTTTTGTCAATGCTCCGAGTGCGATGGCGTTAGGAGGCGTTCCTATAGGCGTTCCCAAACCGCCGAAGTTGGCGGCAATCGGGATGGCTAGCGTCAAAGCTGCCGGAGCCCCGCTGTCTTTCGGTAAGTTTTTCAAAACAGGAGCCATAAACGCCAGCATCATAGCGGCAGTGGCGGTGTTCGACATGAACATAGAGAAAATACCTGGCACCATTAACACGCCGAGTAATACGAACTTTGGCTTGTTACCGAAAATGTGTAGCAAAGCTTTGGCGAGATAAGCGTCAAGTCCTACCTTGCTAGCTGCAACAGCCATCACAAAACCACCTAAAAACAACATGATGACTGGGTCGGCAAACGAGGCCATGATTTCCTTGTAGTTGACCGTAGTGCCAGCCGCTTCTATCATAAAACCTTTGTTCGAAACGGCAAAAAGCAGTCCCACTATGGTAACAACCGAGGTCGCCCAAGCCGGGATGACTTCAAACAGCCACATCAGGGCAGCGAAAACGAAGATCGCCATGGTCCGCTGCTGTATCACCGTCAGTCCGTCTATACCGAAAGATTGAGTCGGTAAAACCCACAAAACTATAGTTATCAATATGATAACTATCGAAAGAATAAGCTTTTTTGTGCTAAGTTTTTCCATACTGTTTTATTTCATCTTAAATTCCAAAGTTCCGCCATCCATGATTTGCTGGTTGGTGATTTTATAATCGGTCACCGGTTTGCCATTGAGTTTCACGCTCTTGACGTGGATGCGCTCAGCTGTTTTGTTAGGTGCTGAAATCACGAAATCATTGCCATTTTCGAGATGTATGACAGCCTTTGTGAACAAAGGAGTGCCTATGACATATTCAGCTGAACCGGCGTGGAACGGATAGAAGCCGAGGCTTGAGAAGATGTACCAGGCCGACATCTGTCCGCAGTCGTCGTTGCCGGCGTAACCGCATGGAGTGGCACGATAGAACTCCGAACGGACCTGTTCGACCAACTCCTGAGTGCGCTCAGGCTTGCCTGCGAAGTTGTAGAGATAAACAGTGTGATGGCTGGGCTCATTGCCGTGGGCGTACTGTCCGATGAATCCGCTGGCGTTGCCGTCCACATTGCCGCTGGTGGCAGTCAGACTGAAGTTTTCGTCAAGTTTTTTCAAAAATGCCTTTTTGCTGCCAAAGAGGTTGATGAGACCTTGAGGATCCTGTGGTACAAACCACATGTACTGCCAAGCGTTGCCTTCCACGAAACAAGGCTGCTCGTAGCTGAGCGGGTCGAAACCCTCTATCCAGTTGCCGTTCTCGTCCTTCGGGCGGAAGAATCCTGTCTCTGGGTCGAAGAGGTTCTTATAGAACATGCTACGACGATAGAAACGCTCGTAATCTTCGGTTTTGCCGAGTTTCTTGGCCACCAAGGCCACGCAAGCGTCGTCGTAAGCCTGTTCCATGGTGATGCTGACGCTCTCGTCCTGCAGAGTCTGCGGCATGTATCCGTACTTTTCCCAAATCTCGAATGGTGAGTTGTAGTGGCTGCGGGTGCTGCTCTCGAACATGGCCTGATAAGCCTCCTCCACGTCTATGCCCGGAATCTCAGCCATGATGGCGTCGGCCAACACAGGAATGGCGTGGTTGCCTATCATGCAGTAGTTGTCCTGTCCCCAGAGATCCCAAATCGGCAGGTAACCGTATGTTTTGTGATGCAAAATCATGTCGCGCACAAACTGGGCGGCTATATCCGGTGCAATCAACGTATAAAGCGGATGTGCGGCGCGGAAGGTATCCCAGAGGCTAAAGGTGCTGTGATAGGTCTGTCCCTCAGGCATCTGCTTGATTTCAAAATTGGTGTCCATGTAACGGCCGTCGACGTCGCTCATGGTGTTGGGCTGTATCAAAACATGATACAAACCTGTGTAAAATATGGTTTTCTGCTCGTCGGTGCCTTCAATGTCGATACGGCTGAGCTCACGCTGCCAAGTGTCGTGTGCGGCTTGGACATATCCGTCGAAATCCCAGCTTTGAGCTTCGGCGAGCATGTTTTTGCGGGCGCCTTCGTTGTCGACAGGCGAGATTGACACTTTTATGATCAGTTCCTGACCGTCGCTGTTGTCGAAGCTGAGAGCTGCACGGGGAGTGCGGCCGTTGACCACGTCGCTGTTGCCCACGTTGAGTCCGCCGTTCATCAGCATATGTCCGCTGATTGGTTTGGAGAACTCGGCACGGAAGTAAATCTTACGCAGTTTAGCCCATCCGCAGACCACGCGGTAGCCTTCCACTGTATGGTCGTCAACTATGCGGATCTGGCCTTGAATGATGTCGTAAAAACGACGGCCTGAGTAATAAGCGTCCTTGCGGTAAACTCCGCGGTCCACGTCGAGAACAACTGTCTGAGGCTTGCCCTGGGGGAAGGTGTAGCGGTGAATGCCTGTGCGCACTGTAGATGTAAGCTCCACATTGACGTCGCTATCCTGCAGCAACACCTGATAGTAACCCGGACAGGCCGACTCCTTGTCGTGGCTGTAATACTGGCCGAAGTTGGCGGCTTTCAGCTGGGCTGGCGTCACCTCCGCACTCCAAGGCATCAGGCTGATGTCGATAAGGTCGGTGCATCCTGTTCCGCTGAGGTGGGTATGAGTGAATCCGTAGATGGTGTCTTTGTTATAATCGTAGCCGGAGCATGGGTCCCAAGTGACCATCTGTTCTGTCTCCGGGCTGAGCTGTACCATGCTCTGCGGCATTGTGGCGCCAGGGAAAGTACTTCCGCTCAGGGCACCGGTCTCGTCGGTCTGCGTTCCTATGAAAGGGTTGACAAATTTAGTGTAATCGTTGTTCTGCGCAAGCATCAAAAACGGCAGAAACATAGTAAAAATCAGTGTAAAATATTTTTTCATGGCGATTAAATTTTCGATTCACAAAAGTAAAGAAAAAAGCAGTACATTTGCGAAAAAATATGACGATGACAAAACAAATATTTCTCGCTGGCGGTTGCTTCTGGGGCACCGAGCATTATTTCAAAATGATTGACGGTGTTGTCAAGACAAAAGTAGGCTATGCAAACAGTATCAAGGAAAACCCGACGTACAAAGAGGTTTGCAGCGGCGAAACCAAAGCCGCCGAGACCGTCATGGTGGAGTACGACCCCAGCAAAATCAGCCTAGAGTTCCTACTCGACATGTATTTCCATGCAATCGACCCTACCAGTGTCAACCAACAGGGTCACGATGTCGGTTTGCAATATCGCACCGGCATCTACTACACCGATGCCTCTGATCTGCCGACCATAAACAAAGTGATGGCAGAGCAACAAACCAAGATCTCAGGAAAAATCGCTGTAGAGGTTATGCCTCTGCAAAACTTCTACACGGCCGAAGACTACCATCAGGATTATCTCGAGAAAAACCCTGACGGTTATTGTCATCTGCCGCTGGAACTATTTGAATGGGTTAAATCACAAAAAATGTAAATACACAAAAAATGCCGTGGGAATCACCCACGGCATTTTTCAATTAAACTTCCGAACTATTCAGCCGGTGTCTCAACCACCTCTTCAACTGCGGCTTTCTGGCAGCAGCTCTTGAATGGCCTCATGTCCTTAGGTAAGATGAAATAAACCGCCACACAGATGCAGACCAGGAAGATGAACCAATTCAAGATTCTTCTCCACAACGGAGCCTTCGTGGTGAACGGGTCCTTAGTTCTCACAATTGGATATTTCGCAATGCTCGTCAAAGTGGCGCCAAATCTTACGTTGACCAACACTCTGGCGTTCAAGGCCCAGCCGTTGGCGTTCAGGATAGGTGAAAGGTTGCGTTTGCGCAGCTTCAACCATGCCATAATCATAGCAGGACCTGAAACTATCGCTATGATGGCTGCAAACATTATCACCCAGTGATACCAATGCAGTCCGAGCCATGCGAACAGGCCACCTATGGCGGAAGCCACCAAGCCTAATGCCAAGCCTATGGCTGCAAAGATTCCGGCGAACTTGGCGATGTCGAACGGAGGTTTGACCTCAGGTTTGCTGCCGTCGGCAGGAATATTGGCGTTGTCAATCTTGGCGTTGGCGTCGGCCATCACCTTGGCGTCCTTTTCAGCGGCACGTTTGTTAATCATGTCTTCAACCGATTTGGCCATCTTGCGGTAAGGCGACCAGAAGGCCTGACGGATGCTGATAGGATTCTCTATGATCTTGGTCACTGTGGCATTCCAGCCGAGGCCGTCGCGGTCGTAGAACACTGCATGTTTGCCCACCATGATTGAGCCCACGTCGCCGTCGGTCATGACAGCGGCAATGGTCATAGTGCCTGGCTTGCTCTTGCAGGTGCAGTCGCAATAGAGAATGTACATATTGCTCAGCGGAGCCATGGCACCCTGAGCACCCATGTCACTGACCTTGACGCAGAGGTCGCAGGCGCGCTCGTCTATGTAAAGGGTACCGGCCTGGAAGATAGCTTTCTTTTCGGGATTGTAGAAATCGGCGAAGGTGACGAAGTTGGTCAGCAGGGTGAAGAAGTCTCTGTAGAGGTGCAACAGTTTGTCGACCGATTCTATGTCGTTCGATTTTTCTTCGAGAGCCTTATCCTGTGCCACCAGGTCGAGCAGGGCGTCTTTCTTGTTGTCGGCCAAAATCTGTTTGGCTGCGTCGTAATCCACGCTCTCCACGCAGGCACCGGCCTTGGCGGCCATCCAAGCGTTGTAGGCGCCGAACTTGCCGATAACGGCATTCCACTGTTCCTCGGTGAGGTCTTTGGCCTTGGGGAACTCCTTGTCGAGCACGAGTTTCTTCAGTGTGGCCATAGCTCCAGCCCATGCCGGGTTGACAGCGTCGCCCAGAGGCAGCTTGTGTTCGGCGTTGACACGTGCCAACGGATATGTGGCAATCTCGGCTGTGCTGGCTGCCAGGTTGTTACCGCTTATCTCGCTAATCTTGGCTGACGAGACGTCAAGCACCGAAGCGCTGTCGGCATTGAACGAGGCAAGTTTGCAGCGCATGAAGAAGTCGTCGATTTTATCTTTCACCGCCATGCAGGCATCGAGCGCCGCCGCCGTATCGTCGCCGTAAGGGAAGACGTTCTCCTTGTCGGCGGCGCCAGCGTCCTTCCATGCTGTATAGTCGGCCAAAGCGGCGTAAAACGCCTCGATCTGGTCGGTGTTGACACCCGGATCGCCGCTACGGTCCGTGACCGAGCCCACAGTGTTTATGATGGTGCCGATGAGGGTCTTCAATGCCTCGTCTTCAGCCGAATTGACTGTAATTATACCGTCGCCGTTGAAACGGGTCTTGGCAAAGATGGCAAGGCTGTCCGAAACGTCAGCTATTGAAATCTCGTTTTTCTGCAGGCCCAGATTCTCGATTATCTGTTTCGACACCTCCAGAAGATGTTTGCCTTCCACACTCTCCTTGTTGAAAGCACTGAACGGTATGACACTGGCGCGATGCGTAAGCAATTCAGGGTCGTTGATGACGGTTGTAAGCCACTTCGAAGCCGCCACCATCTCCTCAATGTGAATCTTGCCGTCGCCGTTGGTGTCGAGCATGATCAGCGTCTTTTCGTCAATTTCAAGGTTTTTCAAAGGACAGCTCAAAGCGGTCCACAGTTTTCTGTCAAGCTCGTCCAAATGTGCGAGGTCTTGACCCGACTCGATGTTCACTCTTGTGACACCGCCCACGGTCGAAAACTTCCAGTCGTAATTGCCATTAGATTTCATAATGCTATTTTTTTTAGATATCAATTAACTTTAACAAATTCGTAGTTTATGGTGTTTCCCACCTTCAAAATGGTGTAAAAAGCCTCCGGATAATGGTCTTCAAGCGCATCCACCCTCAAATAAACCACATCCTTGAACATGGTCAGATCGCGCGAATGCGAGTGGCCCTGCAGCACCATGGAGACGTCGTAACGGTCGAACAAATCGGCCAGATCGTAAGTCTCTTCCAAATTGAAATTGCTGGTGTGACCTTGAGAGGTGTCCTTCTTGAAGAAGTGAGTGTGCGTAAATACTATGATATGCCTGAATCCCTGATTTTGCTTGGCTTTCAGCACATCCTCGAGCCAATCTCTCTGGTCCACGCCCAGGGTGCCGCTGCCGGTTTCAAGTGAGATGTACAAATCCTTGTAACCGCCTGCCGTGTGCACCTCAAACCAATAAGTCGACGAGCCGAACTTCGAGAAATACTCCTTCCATTGGTCGAAATACAGGTCGTGGTTGCCAACTGTGTAATAAATCTTACGTCCGGCCTCGGTAACAGGCTTAACATGGTCCAGAAAATAATCGTAATGGCCGGTGGCGTTGATGAGGTCACCCAGACAAAGCGAGAAAGGCGCCGCCATACTGTCGGCCAGATAATCCGACACATATCTGTCGAGGTTGACTGTCGAAAAATCAACATGTATGTCGCTCATCGTATAGACTTTGTAGTCGTCCTGAGCCACATAGACAGTGTCGTAGCCGTGCTCGCGATTGTACTCCATAGACTGGGCAAACCTCTCGTCAGGCGACTCGTTGAAGGTCATGATTATACCCAGATAATCGATGTTTTTGCCGCAAGACGATGCCAGCAGCAACAATATCGCTGTCAACTTCAAACTCCAAGCTCCAAATTTCAAATTCATGGCTTATAACTTATATTTTACTCCCAGTCTCAATGTCGCCTCGTAGAACTTCACAGTGCCATGGAACATTCCGGCCGGCTCCAGAGTACCTTCGGCCACAGCGCTCCAACGGTCCTTGAAATCCCAACGGCCGCCCAAACTGAAAAGAGGCTCCCACATTCTTTCGTATTCAAAATCATTGTAATCGGAAAAAGTCAGAACCACATCCCACGGATGGTCAAAGCCCATGATGCTAACCTTAATTCTGTACAGAAAGTTAAAAGGCTCGGCAATATAGTTGTCAAGCGAATGCCAACTTCTGCCCAAAGCGTCTATCGTCCTTGAGAAAACTCCGACTTGTGCCGAAAAATGGCGCATCTTGAACCCTACGCTGGCCGCGTACACAAACTCGTATGTCTTATATTTTGCAAAAATTCTGGAATGCAAGGTGCCGTCAAGGAAAAGTATTCCGTTTTTACAGATTTCAAACTCGGGTGTGGCTGTCAGACTTACGGAATAAACATTGGCCGTCAGGCCCTCAAAACTCAAGGCGAAATTGGTCTGATCCACCCTCAGATTGCCTTTCAAATCAATGCCGCCGTACCACCTGTATGTGCCGTTATAACCCATAAGTCCTTGAGCCATAACGTCTGCAGCAAGAGTGTGCTTCCTCTCCGACTGGGCGTTCAGCGAGGCAACGGATATGATGCTTAGCAGCAAAAAAACTATAAATCTCTTAACCATATCCAACCGATGATTATTATCATGGCAAATTTATAAAAAAAACAATCTGATTTTACATTAAATTTTTTAGTATTTTTGCTCTTTGAAAATCATCTGTCATGAAAGATTTAAAAGACTATTTACGTACAATACCCGATTTCCCGAAAAAAGGGATAATGTTTCGCGATATAAGCACTTTGCTCAACGATGGTGAAGGCTTTCATCAAGCCGTAGACGACATGTGCGATAAGGTAAAAGACATTGATTTTGAAGTAATTGCAGGTGCCGAAGCCCGCGGATTCATTTTCGCGGCAGCCATGGCATACAAGCTTAACAAGTCTCTTGTGCTGATTCGCAAGAATGGCAAACTTCCATCCAATGTCATCTCCCAGGATTACGAATTGGAATACGGTGTCGGACGTCTTGAGATTCTCACTGATATCTGCAAGCCGGGTTCAAAAGTGCTCATAGTTGACGACCTTTTGGCCACAGGCGGCACCACCAAAGCCATCACACAACTGGTTGAAAAGGTTGGCGGAACAGTGGCAGGCATTAGTGTCCTAGTCGAACTTGTCGACTTGAAGGGACGCGAAAAACTTCCAGAGTATCCTATCTTCAGTTCGATAACCTTCGAAGGAGAATAACCGATGTACGCCCTTTTCAAGAAAGAGATTAACAACTTTTTGAGTTCCCTCATCGGAATAATGGTGGTGGTGGTCTTTTTGCTCATCACCGGCTTGTTCCTTTGGGTGTTCCGCAGCGACTTCAACGTCATGACTTACGGTTATGCCAGCCTGGACAGCCTGTTCATTCTGGCACCTTGGGTATTTCTGTTTCTGGTGCCCGCCGTCACCATGCGTTTCTTCGCCGAGGAACGTCGCACCGGCACCATAGAGATGCTTCTCACCAAGCCTCTTTCCGATTGGCAGATAGTGGGAGCCAAATACTTTGCAGGCGTCGCCCTGGTGCTGCTGGCCCTCATCCCCACTTTGATTTATTACATCTCGGTATCTAGTCTTGCCATGCCGGCCGGCAACATAGACCACGGCGGCATCTGGGGCTCATACATCGGACTGTTTTTCCTCAGCGCAGCCTTCGTCTCTATAGGCGTTTTCTGCAGCTCTGTAACTAACAACCAGATACTTGCCTTCATACTTTCGGTATTCCTCTGCGGCTTCCTCTACATCGGGTTTGAGTTCATCTACTCCCTCTCAATGTTCGGAAAAGTCGACCTGTTCATCCAACAGCTCGGCATGGCGGCCCACTACAGCTCAATGAGCCGTGGTGTCATCGACACCCGCGATTTGATATATTTCCTTAGCGTGATTGTTTTATTCCTGAGCCTGACAAAGCTTACTTTGTCGAGCCGCAAATGGTAGGAGGTGAAGATGGAGAACAAGAGAAAAAACATCAAACGCAACGAAATAATGTCATTGATTGTCACCTTGGCGATCATTGTGTTAGTCAATATCATAGGATCTTACGTCTACACCCGCTTCGACTTGACTTCCGAGAAGAGATACACCCTTTCCAACACCTCCAAGGAGATTCTGAAAGGTCTTGACGACTATGTCTACTTCCGTGTGTATCTGGAAGGCGATTTCCCAGCCGGCTTTAAGAAGCTCCGCAAGGAGACCAAGGAGATGCTGGACGAGTTCCGTGCCTACAGCAAGTTCATCGATTACGAATTTATAGACCCTTCTGAAAGCCCCGATCCGGCCGAACGTCAGGAAACCTATAAGATACTGTGGCAGAGCGGACTGAATTACTATACCGAGACCGTGCAGACCAACAACGGGATGCAGCAGATTCTGATTTGGCCGGGCGTCATACTGAGCTATCGCGAGAACGAGCTGCCCATCGACCTGCTCTCGGGTGAGTCGGGACAGACACAGGAGACAGTGCTCAACAACTCGGCTCAAGACCTTGAATACAAGCTGATAAGCGCCATCAAGGACATATCCACCAGCAACCGTCAGAGCATAGCTTTTGTGGACGGTCACGGTGAGCTTACCGACAACGAGGTGTACGACATAGCCAACACCCTCTCGAAGAAATACAACATCAAGCGCGCCACTCTCAACGAGCAGGTGACAGCCCTCACCAAGCGCGACTACGACCGCGACAGCAACATAGTCATCAAGCCCGCCTTCGATGCCATAGTGATTGCCAAGCCTACCCTGCCTTTCTCCGAGAAAGACAAGTTCATAATCGACCAGTACATAATGTACGGCGGCAAGGTGATGTGGCTGATAGACCCTGTCAACGCCTCCATGGACAGCTTACAAAGCGCCGAATCGACCATGGGACTGGCCCTCAACCTCAATCTCGACGACCAGCTTTTCAGATACGGATTGCGTCTCAACCGCAACCTGCTCATGGCCTACCCTTGCGCCCAGATAGGTCTGGTCACCGGACAGGGCACCAACTTGCAGAGCATGCTTCTGCCCTGGTACTACTTCCCTCTGCTCAGCCCGGCATCAGATCATCCTATTGTGAGAAATCTGGAGGCCGTGAAAGCCGACTTCGTGAGTTCGCTCGAGCCGACCACCTCGGCGCCTGAGATACAGAAAACCCCTCTTCTGAAGACATCCGACTACACTAAGGTGTCAAGCGCTCCGGTCTATATCTCTCTCGATATACTCAACCAGCGTCCCAACGCCCAGATGTTCCCTCAGAAGGGCCTCCCAACAGCCTTCCTGCTCAGCGGAAAGTTCTCCTCTCTCTACGAGAACCGCATGCCGGAAGCCATACTTGACTCTCCTGAAATCGGGTTCAAGACCCATAGCGAGAAAACGTCCATGATTGTGGTCGCAGACGGAGACATCATCCGTAACCAGCTCGCCCAACTCGACTATGCCAAGAAAAACAACAAACGTGTGGGCTCGCCATTGCCCCTCGGTTACGACCAGTATACCAACAACACCTACGGCAACAAACAGTTCATCGAGAATGCCGTCAGCTACCTGCTCGAAGGCGAAGGACTCATCAGTGTACGTTCGCGCGAGCTCAAAATCAGACTGCTCGACATGAACAAAATCAACAGCCGTCAGCTGATGTGGCAAACTGTCAACGTGGTTCTGCCAAGCGCCCTCATGATAGTTTTAGGCTTTGTTCTGGCAATATTAAGAAAGAAAAAATACCAACGATAATATGAAGAAAAGGAACATAATATCAATAGTAATCGTCGCCATTCTGGTGATTATCGCGGGCGTACTCATAGCCAACAACCGCTATCTGAGCTCCTTACACGGAGAGGCCGCCGACTTCACCGTCTACGACACCGCCTCCATCACCCGTCTGTTCTTCGCCGACAAGAGCGGTAACAAGACCTTGCTGGAGCGCACCGATAACGGCTGGACCGTCAACGAGGAGTACCGTGCCTCACAGCGTATGGTCAACGATATGCTCTACACCCTCAACCGCATGCGCATCAAGATGCCTGTGTCGGTCAAGAAAAGCGACAATATCATCACTCGAATGTCGGGTACCAACACCAAGGTGGAGGTCTATCAGATGCTGCCCCGCATCAACCTGTTCAACAAGGTTAAGCTGTTCTATCACGAGAAACGTTCCAAGGTGTTTTACATAGGCGACGTGACTCAAGACAACAACGGCACCTACGTCCTCAAGGAAGGTGGCGACAAGGTCTACGTAGTGCATCTGCACGGCTTCAGGGGCTTCATCAGCGCCCGCTTCTCGGCCAACCCCATGGACTGGCGCGACCATCTCATTTTCGCCGAGCCTATGAACAACATAGCTGCTGTCAAACTTGAGATAACCGACGACCCTGACAACGGCTTCATCATTCAGGAGAAAGACCGTTACCAGTATTCCATGACCCGCCTCAACGGGCAACCTGTCGACTACAGCGAAAACAAAGTGCTAACTCTTATGTCGTCTTTCGGCGACGTGCGTTTTGAGGCCTTCCTTAACGATGTTGATCCGGCTCGCCGCGACTCCATCATCAACTCGCCATTCCAACAGAGGCTGACTCTCACCACCAAGGACGGCCGCAGCCGCAGCGTCACCACATTCCGTCTGCGCGCCAACTCCGACATATACGATTACAGTGCGGATGATATAGATAATTTCGAGGATATGCTCAACGACCCCGACCACCAATACGCTCTGTTGAGTGAAGGCAACGAGTTCGTGCTCATACAAGACTTCGCCTTCGGCAAGCTACTCAAGCCAGCCGACTATTACAGCAAGGATTATAAAGACGAAATCCCTCAGGTTTACTACAAGGAACTGGAGACAGTTGAGAGTCGCTAGACTTTAGACCTTAGACTTTAGCAACTAAAGACTAAAGACTAAAGACTAATAGCTAGACTCCACATATTCCCAATTGATCACCGACCAGAATTCATTAACGTAGTTAGCACGCAGATTCTGGTAATCCAGATAATAAGCATGCTCCCAAACGTCGCACACCAGCAGCGGCTTGAGGCCTTCTGTCAACGGACAGCCGGCATTTGAGGTCTGCACTATGGAGAGTTTGCCGTCTTTGCCGGCCACCAGCCAAGCCCAACCTGAGCCGAACAAGGTCACGCAGGCGTTGATGAACTTCTCTTTGAAAGCGTCAAAGCTGCCGAAGTCGCGCACTATGGCCTCCATCAGTTTTCCTTCAGGAGCGGCTTTTTTAGGGTTCGGTGTCATGCAGTTCCAATAGAAAGTGTGGTTCCACACCTGAGCGGCGTTGTTGAACATGCCACCCTGAGATGTCTTCACAATCTCCTCAAGGCTTTTGCCCTCAAACGGAGTGCCTGCAATGAGTTTGTTCAAATTGTTCACATAGCCGTTGTGATGCTTGCCATAGTGAAATTCCAATGTCTTCTGCGAGATATGCGGCGCCAAAGCGTCAATCTCATACGGTAATTTAGGTAATTCTATCATAATCTTTAATTTATAGTTAGTGAATAATAATTCGTAACTTCAAACTATGCAACAATTGCATAGTTTTACGTCTTTGCATTAAATTACGGCTTTCCCGATTTCAAGGCCGAGCTTATACAGTTTCTCTATATCCTCTTCCCTAATCGGAGCGCCTTTCACCTCGACCGGCTCGCTCACTATGTTCCACTTGCAGGCTTCAGCGTTTTCTTTTAATGTCTTAAGACCGCCGCCGCTCCACGAAGCACCGCCAAACAGGCCGAACACCTTGTTCTGAGGTTTGTATTCGCCCAGTTCATGCAGCAGACCTACCATGTTCGGGAATATGCTGCCGTAGTGAGAGCAAGCACCCAAAACCACGCCCTTGTATTTCCAGATGTCGCTGAAAATAAACGAGGTCTCGGTCTTCGACACGTCGTAAACCTTGATTTCTTTCACTCCTGCGTCGGCCACTCCCCGGGCCACTATGTCAGCCATGCGGCCGGTGTTTCCGTACATTGAGCCGTAAACTATCACCACGCCTTCCTGGCTCTGGTGCTGGCTCCAAGCAGTGTAGCGGTCTATCACCCACTGCAGGTTGCTTCTCCAAATCAAGCCGTGCGATGGAGCAATCATCTTGATATCCAGAGTCTGTGCCTTCTGAATGGTCTTCAAAGCCATCATAGCCACTTTTCCGACTATGTTGGCATAATAACGGCGCATGTCGTCCTCGTAGAAAGCCAGGTTCACCTCATCGTCGAAAATGCCTCCGTTCAAGGCGCCGAAGCCTCCGAAAGCGTCGTTGGTGAAGATAATCTTTGTGCTCTGCTCGTATGTCACCATCGACTCCGGCCAGTGGCACATAGGAGCCATGAAGAATTGCAGGGTATGGCTGCCAAGGCTCAGTGTCTCTCCCTCAGCCACGATTTTCTTGTTTGCTATGGTGCCGTAGAAGTTCTCCAAAGGCGCGAATGTCTTGGCGTTTCCGACCACTGTCACTTCAGGCCATTCTCTCAGCACTGCTCCCACCGAGCCGCTGTGGTCAGGCTCGTCATGGTTCACTATGAGATAGTCGACTTTGCGGTCACCCAAGATGCGCTTCACCTGGAACATATACTGGGCCATGAACTCCGGCTCAACCGGGTCAATCAATGCAACCTTGTCATCTACAATAAGATACGAGTTGTATGACACTCCATTTGGCAACTCCATGTGGTTTTCAAACATCTCCGTCTTGCGGTCATTCACCCCGACGTAATAAATATTTTCTGCTAGTTTTATATTCATAATTTCATCTAAATTTTCATTAATAATCTTGTCATTCCGAACGCATTGAGGAGCCTCTCTTCATGTCGGTTCAACGTACTCAAACTCCTCTTTCCCGTGCTTGCAAAGCGGACAGACTATGTCATCCGGCAACTGTTCGCCTTCGTACACCCATCCGCAGACCTTGCACACCCAGCAACCCTTGGTCAACTTATTCTTAGGCTTGATATTCTTCTGATAATAATCGTAAGTCACTGTGTCTTTGTCGTTTACCAGCACTGCGTCGAGCACGTCGGCTATAAACATTGTATGGGTGCCCAGGTCAATAGACTTCACCATACGGCAGGCAAAGTAAGCGTTGATATATTTCGGCAAGTAAAGTACGTGGTTCACCGCACGCAACTCCTGCTCGCATCCGGCGAACTTGTTTACGCTTCTTCCCGACTGGAATCCGAAATGCTCAAACACCTTAAACGGAGTCTCCGTTGTCAACACATTGATATTGAACACGCACGAGTCCAAAATCAGGTCGTGCGTGTAGTTGTTTTTGTTGACAACTATCGACAGGCGAAGCGGATTGCTTGTCACCTGCTGCACCGTGTTGATGATGCAGCCGTTGTCGATGTTATCGTAGTTCGTCGTCAGGACATAAAGACCGTAACCAATCTTTGATAACGATTTCGTGTCCATGACCAGATTATTCCATTCCGAAATGTTCTTTGCCGACGCCACAGAGTGGGCATGACCAGCTTTCAGGTAATTTGTCGAATGGGGTTCCGGGGGCGATGCCGTTATCAGGATCGCCTACTGCAGGGTCATAAACATAACCGCAGACGTCACATACGTATTTTGCCATTTTGTTAAATTTTTATGTTAGTTTAAATCGTTGTTTCTTCTCAGATACTGCAGACGCTCGAACACTTTCACGTCGGCCGAGGCGCTGCACTTGCCTCTGAAGTCGCAGATGCTGTTGAAGTTATGCTTCTTCATCCAGTCTTCCAGACCTTTCAGCATGGTGGTGATATGGTCTATGCCGTTGCGATAGAGAGCGCTGCACACCTGCACCGATTCGGCACCTGCCAAAAGCTGGCGGACCAGGTCGTTGGCTGTGTGAACGCCTGTCGAGGCTGACAAGTCGCATGGAATCTCCTGAGCTGTGAGCAGCGAAATCCAACGGAGGGTGTTGCTGTTCTCCTCTTCCACCGAGAGAGCCGAACCCGGCACCACCTTCATGTTATCAATGTCAATGGTCGGGTTGTAGAAACGGTTGAAGAGCACCAGTCCGGCAGCATCGGCCATCGAAAGACGGAAAGCTATGTTTCCAATGTTGGTGAAATGGTCGCCAAGCTTCACCGAGACAGGAATGCTCACCGCCTTCTTCACCTCTTTGAAGATGTTGACAACTTCATCCTCAATATCCTTCGAAGGGACATCCTTGTCGAAAGGCGACACTGCGATGTTCAGCTCCAAAGCGTCTGCACCGGCATCCTGAAGCTCTTTTGCAAAGCTGATCCACTCGCCTTTGTCAGCGCAGTTGATGCTGGCGATAATCGGGATGTCAACGGCTTTCTTTGCCTCGCGGATAAGATTCTCGTAAATGGCAATCTCGTTGCCGCGGAGGAAAGTCTTCATATAAAGGTCGGCATCAGGATTGGAGTTGTAGATGTCGGTATATCCTTCCTCTTTCTTTATATCGGAAAGAATCTGCTCCTCGAAAAGCGATTTCAACACTACGGCGCCTGCGCCAGCCTTAGCGCATTTCACTATGCCGTCAACGGTTCCCGTGAAAGTGGAGCTGCCAACCACTATAGGGTTTTTCAGCTTAAGCCCAAGATATGATGTAGTTAAATCCATAGCTAAAAATTTCTACAAATATACAAAAAATGTTCAAATCTTATTTTGTGATGACAACTTTCACTGTCTGAGTTCCTCTTTCAGTGTCAATCTTCACCTGATAAATGCCCGACTCGAGATTGTTGATCACACTCTCCAGCTCGCTGACGTTTGTGGCGCTGTTTATCACGCGGCCTGTGACGTCTATCACTGTGCCCTGTGTCATCTCAACACCTTCCTTGAGCATAACCTTCACCTCACCCTCGCTCGGGTTCGGGTAAACGCTTGCAATCTCATTCACGCCCAAGGTATGCTCGCTGACATTATCAAGCAAATTCATTGCCATGACGAAATCAGGGATACCGTAACCATATAAGTTGTCAGGGTTGTTGGCGTTGTTGCCAGAAGCACGCAAAGCATCGCAAATCTCCTGCACCGAAGCGTTTGGCATAGCCTGACGCAAACATGCCACTGCACCTGCCAGCACCGGATTCGAGAACGATGTGCCGTCGCCATTGTAGTATGGCCACCAGCTTCCATATCCTGATGCGACGTATGTGCCTTCACCCATTGCCATCACATCCGGCTTGATACGGCCGTCGTAAGTAGGACCGACAGAGCTGAAAGAAGCTCTTTGACCGGCACTGTTGACAGCACCCACAGTGATGATATGCTCAGCATCTGCTGGGATTCCCAATGTGCATGTGCCACTGCCTTCATTACCGGCTGAATTCGTGCAGATCATACCACGGCTTGCAGCAATCTCAGCACCGATGGTCATTGGAGCGGTGTGTCCGTCATAATCCGGGAAATGATGATCCCATTGAGGCATGTCGAAATCGATGTAACCCAATGAGGTTGAGCAAATGTCAACACCAAGACTGTCAGCGAGTTCTGCACCTGACACCCAGTTGTATTCCTCAACGATATTCTCTCCGTTGCCGTCTTCAGTATGGAACAGATAGAATGAAGCTTTGTATGCAGTTCCAACCATCTCATTCGGGTCATAAGCAGCAATAGTGCTCAAGCATGAAGTTCCATGAGTGCTCTGCGAATACACCGATGTCGAACCGTAAACAAAGTCACGGACGCCAAGCAAACGGCCTTCCTCACGCATGTTGTCGAAACATGTTGCCTCTTCTGTGCCAACAAAACCACCGTCCAAAACAGCTATGACAACACCTTCGCCGTGATATCCCATGTCATGCAACTCATTGACTTTCAGCTGATAGACCTGATTATGAGCACCACCGTAAAAGTCTCTATATATAACAGGTTTGCTTGATTCCTTCATCTCATTGGCAAGCCAAATTTCCTTGTCACGCTGGGCTTCAGGAAAATCAGGGCAGTTTCTCACCGCCATGACAAAGTCCAAAGCGTTGATGGCATCGACTACGCTCTGACTTGTGGTGTACACTGTCACACCGTTCAACCATTTCGAAGGATTCAGAAGTTGTGCTCCGCAATCGGCAACTGCCTGTAAATACTGAGGATTGACCGGGATGTCAAACTCGTCTATCTCAATATTGAGACGTGCGCGGCGCTCCAAAGCCCTTTGGCTCAGATACGCTTCCGGATTGTCAATTGAATAAGGGGAATTGTTTTTGTCTGTAAATTGCACCCAATAAATATTGGTTGCGATTTGTGCCTGTGCGAATACTGCCACAACCACAAACATAATGAGTAATGATAATTTTTTCATATTTTTTAACTTACAATTAATCACGCAAAGATACAAATTTATTTACATCCTACAAAAATTATTCGTCTTTCGTCAGAAAACTTTCAAAATGTTGATAACTTGTTAATTTTTTCAACCTCGGAACCTTGTTTTTTCGTAATTTTGCAGCCCAAAATTTTTTATAATTATTTTTTAAAAATGAACAACGAAGAAAGAAATGGCAAACGTCAACATGTTGCCAGACGCAAAACTGCCGAAGTAAGAAGGTTCAGTGATGAGCGATTGGAGCAGTTTGAAAGAGAGAAAGCTCGCCGTGAGGGCGATGAGGAACACCGTGAAAGACGTCCTTTCGGTGAAAGGAAACCATACGGTGAAAGAAAGAGTTTCGGCCGTCGTGATGACGACCGTGACGACCGCCGTGAAAGAGGCGAAAGAGGTGATCGCAAATCCTTTGGCGATCGCAAGCCTTACGGTGAAAGAAGCGAACGCAAGCCTTACGGCGAAAAAAGAAGCTATGGCCGTCGTGATGACGACAACGATGAACGCCGCGAAAGAGGCGAACACAAATCCTATGGCGATCGCAAGTCTTTCGGCAGAAACAGCAAGCCATACGGCCGTAAATTTGACCGTGACGACGAACGTCCGCGTGGCGGACGCCGCGGCTACCGCAGGGAGAAAGACCCTGAGTACGACCGCCCGCAAGCCACAGGCGAAATCCGTCTTAACAAATACCTCGCCGACTCGGGCATATGCTCACGCCGCGAAGCCGACGACCTCATTCTCGCCGGCGCCGTCACTGTGAACGGCGAAGTGGTGACTGAACTCGGAACCAAAGTAAAGACAAGCGATAAAGTGATGTACGGCGGACAGACACTCAGCCGCGAAAAGCTGCGCTACGTGCTGCTCAACAAGCCTAAAGGCGTCATCACCACCAGCGATGACCCATACGAGCGTCATACCGTTATGGAACTGGTTGAAGGCGCATGCGAGGAACGCATCTACCCTGTGGGACGCCTCGACCGTAACACCCTCGGCCTGCTGCTGCTCACCAACGACGGCGACCTGGCCAAGACTCTCACCCATCCGAGCCACGAAGTGAAGAAGCTGTACCATGTCACACTCAACAAGCCTCTGACAAGCACCGACTTCGAAAAGATACAGAACGGCCTCCAACTCGAGGACGGTCCTATCCAAGTCGATAAGATCAGCTACGTGGAAGACGACATGACAATGCGCGAAATCGGCGTCGAGATTCACTCGGGCCGCAACCACATTGTGCGCCGCATATTTGAAAGCCTCGGCTATGAAGTGATGAAGCTCGACCGCGTCATGCTTGCAGGTCTCACCAAGCAGAACCTGCCGCGCGGCCACTGGCGTTTCCTCACCCCGGCTGAAATCAGCATGCTCAAACGTATAGACTAAGATGAAAAGGCTTGTCGTCATATTATTGCTGGCAATAGCGTCATTTTCGGCCTTCGGTAGCGAGCCCGACACCCTGAAAGTGATGCAGTACAATTTGCTCAACTACGGTAACAACTACGGCGGTTGCAACAACACCAACAATAATATCAACGACAAAAACGCCTACATCCGCACCATACTGTCGGCCTATTACCCCGACATTTTCACGGTTTGCGAAATGGGAAAGTCGGCCTCACTGCCTAACGATTTCCTTCGCAACAACCTCAACATCAACGGAACAAACTCTTGGAAGACGAGTGCCGGCTCCAACAGCGGCAACTCGTCTCTTACCAATTGTATCTTCTATAACTCCACCAAAGTCACTTTGATGGCTCACACCGTGGCCAACACCTACACCCGTGATGTGGATGTCTACCAGTTCCGCGTCAACAGCGACGAGACAGGCAGCACACGTCTGGTATGCGTGGTGGCTCACCTCAAGGCAGGCACCGGCTCATCGAACGAGGGCAACCGCAAAATCATGGCCGAAAACGTCATGAAACATCTGTCGGCCAACTATCCGGGCGAAAACGTCCTCATCATGGGCGACTTCAACCTCTACACCTCGACCGAACTGGCCTACAGAGCCCTGACCAACAGTACATCATATCCTTACGCTTACTTTGTCGACCCTGTCTATCCTTACGGAGTGGGCAGTTGGAGCAACAACGGCAACTTCGTCAACTATCATACACAGTCTACGCACGGAGACGACAACGGATGCGCTTCGGGCGGAGGCATGGACGACCGTTTCGATTTCATCCTCATGTCTGAAAGCATTTACGGCGGCCGCGACCATATCAAATATGTCAACGGCAGCTACAAAGCCCTCGGACAGGACGGCCGTCATTTCAACCAAAACATCAACTATCTGACAAACACTGCCGTTTCCAAGGAAGTGGCCGACGCCCTCTACGGCAACTCCGACCATCTTCCGGTCATTATGAAACTCGCAGTGGGTGGAAATATCGGAGTTAACGAACTAAGTGCCAACGAATTACAATACGACCTCTATCCCAATCCTGCCAACGACAAGATTTACCTGAGGTTTTATCAGGACAATATTGGAAAGGCTAACTTGATGTTATTCAATACTTTGGGACAGATATCCTACAGTGATGACATTCTTGTGGCAGGTGGCGTTGACGAACACGTGATTCCGGTCGCAAATCTGCCTAAAGGCGTTTATTTCCTCAAGATCACCAATGCCGACGGCATGATGAAAACCATTAAAGTTGTAATAGAATAATGAAGAACAAAGGCTCAGAATCGAACAACGGTGTATTCCAGAGAATCATCTCGGGATGTGTCAATTTCATGCAGAAATACCTGCCTGAGCCGTTTATCTTCGCCATCATTCTGACCTTTGTCGCCATACTGATTGCCATACCTGTCTGCCATCAGACCATATGGGAGGTGGTCAGCAACTGGGGCGGCGGCGTCTGGAACCTACTCGGTTTTTCGATGCAGATGGCTCTCGTTCTGGTTACCGGCGCTACTCTCGCCGCCGCCCCGTTGATCAAAAAAGGCATCAGCAGCCTGGCATCCAAGCCCAAGACTCCGGCCGGAGCCATAGCCCTGGTAACAGGTATATCGGCAGTGGCCTGCTGGCTCAACTGGGGATTCGGCCTTATAGTTGGCGCCATCTTCGCCAAGGAGACAGCCAAGAAACTCAGCGGTGTCGACTACCGTCTGCTCATAGCCTCGGCTTACAGCGGCTTTGTGGTGTGGCATGCCGGCATCTCAGGTTCCATACCTCTGAAAATGGCTTCAGATGTCAATGATTTGGTGAAAGCCACCAACGGTGTCATCACTTCCACCATCCCGATTAGCCGCACCATACTTGATCCGCACAACATCATAATGGTGGTTCTGGTAACAGTAGCCATAGTCGTGATCAACTCGCTTATGCACCCCAAGGGTCTCAACGTGGTCACCATCGACCCGGCCCTGCTCAAAGAAGAAGACGACTCCGCAAAGTCACAAGGGGATGCGACCAACCTAACCCCAGCCACTAGGCTCGAAAACAGCCGTGTCTTGAGCATCATATTGGCGGCTTTAGGCTTTACATACCTGATTATCAACCTGTTCGTCAAGAAGTCATCCTTCGATCTGGGTGCGGTGATACTGCTGTTCCTCTTCCTGGGCATAGTTTTGCACAAGACTCCTATAGCCTACGTCCGCTCCTTCGGCAAATCGGTGGGCGGCGCGGCCGGCATCTTGCTGCAGTTCCCCTTCTACGCAGGCATTATGGGCATAATCACAGGAGTCGGAGCCTCGGGCATCTGTCTGGGCACCGTAGTCAGTGAAGCCTTCGTAAACATATCAACGTCAACAACATATCCAATATACACCTTCCTTTGCGCGGCCATTTTGAATATGTTCGTGCCATCGGGAGGCGGCCACTGGGCAATTCAGGCGCCCATTATGTTTGCCGCCGGCGATGCTCTCAGCGTTGACCACGGACTCACAGGCATGGCTATAGCCTGGGGTGACGCCTGGACCAACCTCATACAGCCTTTCTGGGCTCTGCCGGCATTGGCCATAGCCAAACTCAACGCCAAGGATATAATGGGATTCTGCCTCATCGACCTTGTGGTGTCGGGCATAGTGATAATCGGAGGACTTTTAATCTGGGCAATATGATACCACGCGAGACCATAAACCAGATTATCGAGACGGCACGTATCGAAGACGTGGTGAGCGAATTCGTCACCCTCAAGAAACGTGGCTCCAACCTCATAGGTGTTTGCCCTTTCCACAAAGAGAAGACCCCTTCGTTCAATGTCAACCCGGCCCGCAACATCTTCAAGTGCTTCGGCTGCGGCAAGGCAGGCGATTCGGTGCGCTTCATCATGGAGCACGAGCATTACTCCTACCCTGAAGCCCTACGTTATCTTGCCAAGAAATACGGCATCAAGATAGAGGAACGCGAGCAGACTCCCGAGGAATTGGCAGCCCAGAACGAGCGCGAGCGTATGTTCAACATCAACAGCTTCGCTCAGGATTACTTCTCCCAGACCATGATGACTACCGAGGAGGGACAGTCCGTAGGTCTGGCCTACTTCCGCGAACGCGGCTTCCGCGACGCCATCATCAGCAAGTTCCAACTCGGCTACTGCCCCAACAGCGGCTCGGCCTTCACTGAATATGCCACCAAACACGGCTACGACAAAGACCTTCTGGTCAAAGTGGGCCTGAGCGGCAGCTACGAAGACCGCACATACGACCGCTATCAGGGTCGAGTCATCTTCCCTATCCACAACCTCACGGGCAAGGTGATAGGCTTCGGCGGACGAATACTCACCAGCGAAAAGACCAAGGCGAAATACGTCAACTCGCCCGAATCGGAGATATACAACAAGAGTCAGACATTGTACGGCATCTTCTTCGCCAAGAACGAGATATCACGCCTCGACAACTGCATACTCGTTGAAGGATACGCCGACGTACTGTCGATGCACCAGGCAGGCATAGAGAATGTGGTGGCCAGCTCAGGCACCTCTCTCACCACCGAGCAGGTGCGCATGATAAGCCGCTATACCAAAAACGTCACAATACTCTATGACGGCGACTCTGCCGGCATACACGCCGCTCTGCGAGGCACCAACATGATACTCGAAGAAGGCATGAACGTCCGCATAGTGGTTCTGCCTCCCGAGGACGACCCCGACACCTTCGTTCAGCACAATCCAATAGAGTATGTCACCAAGTATTTGACAGACAATGCCAAGGACTTCATCAGCTTCAAGACCAACCTCCTTCTGAAGGACGCCAAGAACGACCCTATCAAGAAGGCCGGCGTCATCAAAGACATAGTCGAAACCATAGCCGTCATCCCTGACGCCATCTATCGCGCCACCTACATCAAGGAATGCAGCCGCACCCTCGAAGTGCCCGAGCAGACTCTGATGAACGAGCTCAACAAGATTTTGCGCGCCAAATTACGCAAACAGCTTGGCATAGACCCTGCGCTTATGCCTCAGACTGCCGAGAAACCGGTGCAACAGCAGCCCGTTCAGCAGCCCGAGTCGACTCTGCCAGTAGGTTTTTATCAGGAACAGGAATTGGTGAAACTGCTGCTCACTCACGGCAGCGACACTTTGGATTTGGAAGAGCAGGACGAAACCGGTCAGGTCTCATATTACAAGACCACCATAGCCTCGCTCATAGTCGACGACCTCAAGAACGACGGTCTGCTGTTCCGCGACCCCACTCACAAGAAGATTTTCGACGCTTTCGACCGCGGCCTTGACAACGAACAGCTGCCCACCGCCAAAGATTTCATCTCAAGCGAGGAACAGGATGTGGCGGAGCTTGCGGCCAACCTGCTGAGCACCCAATACCGCCTCGACGACTGGCGCCGCCACCGCATAGTGGTCAAGACCGAAGACGACGTCCTCAAAAAAGCCGTCCTCATGTCCATTCTCCGTTTCAAAGACATGGTAATCGATGACCGACGCACCGCTGTCGTCAAGGAGCTGCAATCCTGCACCGATCCCGACGACCAGCTAATACTTCTTCAAAAGAAAAAACGTCTCGATGATATCCGGACCAAGATCAATCATGACCTCGGCATTGTCATCACGAAATAAATTTCTCCACGTTATTTACGACTATTCCCAATCTCAGTTCAAACGCTTCCTTTGTCGCAAATCCGATATGCGGCAAGAGCATGGTGTTCGGAGCTGTCAATAAAGGATTGTCAGACTTCAGTGGCGGTTCGCCGTCGTAGACGTCGAGGGCCGCTCCGGCGATGAGACCGTTCTTCAGGGCGGCGGCAAGGTCGGCGCTGTTCACCACAGGTCCACGGGCCGCGTTGACTATGACCGCCGACGGCTTCATCATGGCGAAATCTTTAGCTGTCAGGAAATTTCTGGTCTCGTCGTTCAAGGCTAAGTGCAAAGCCACTATGTCCGACTCTCTAAGCAGTGTCTCTTTGTCGACGAATTTCACTCCCGCCACCTGACGAGGAGTGCGGTTCCATGCTATCACACGGCATCCGAAGGCCTGAGCCAGGGCGGCGGTACGCTGACCTATGGCTCCCATTCCGATTATGCCCACAGTCTTGCCTGCAATCTCCCTTCCGGGGGCTATTGAAGGCCCTGCACAACTGCGTGTGATGCGGTCATTCTCAATAACGTGACGGTACATCCCTATCATCATGCATATCGTCTCCTCTGCTACGGCTTCGGTTGAATAGCCGGCGGCGTTCATCACTGTAATGCCACGCTTACGGCATTCCTCCATATCGATATGATCCAAGCCTGTGAAGGCTATCGACAACATTTTAAGCTTGGGGCATGCGTCAAAGAAATCCTTGCGCAGCGGCATGTTGCTCTCCACAACTATTTCGGCGCCCTCTGCGCGCTTTATATTTTCATCCGGGTTACGATTCGGATAGATAACAATCTCGTGTCCTGCGGCCTTTAAAGCGGCGCAGGCGCCATCTATGGCGTCAACAGTGAGTCCCAACGGCTCTAAAAAGACTATCTTCATGATTTGTCAGTGTTTTTCCGACAACAAAGATAGTCTTTTTTTTCATACCTCCATCATGAAATTCATGTGGGGACCATCCGACATACCGACAGTGATTTATAAAACCATAACCAAAGATGAAACCAAATTTATGAGCATCGTAAAACCAAAGATGTTGAAGGGATATAATTGTATAATAAATTTCGAATGGAAAGGAGATTTCCATAGCGGATGGCCCCACTGATGAATTATTCCTTGTCCGTTTTATCCTCCTCGATGCTCATCCTCTCAATCAGCATGAATTCGTCCATCACAATTTCGGTAAAATACCTCTTGTTTCCGTTGTTGTCCTCATACTGACGCGTTTGGATTTTGCCTTCGATAGCTGTCAAACGGCCTTTCCTGATGATTTTTTCGGCTCGTTCTGCCGTCCTGCCGAACGAAACGATGTTATGCCACTCTGTCTCTTCCACAACTTCCATCTGGTCGTTGTAGTGTCTTTCGTTGGTGGCAAAAGAGAAGCGGGCGACTTTTTTACCCTCGCCAAAGGTCTTGACCTCCGGATCCATGCCTGGCCGGCCAATCAAATGTACAGAATTTCTTAAGGTTCCCATAAGTTTATAATTTAAGTTGAGATTAAGATTAAGTTTAAAAAGCTATTGACAAAGTTAACAACACAAAAAAAATTAGTCGTACGAAAAACGGCTAATTTCACTTGATTAATACATACTATTAATATACAAGCACTTATCTTAACAAAACCTCAAGATTCTATGTTTTTTAAATGTTAATAAATTTTAACAAAAATTTTTTAAGAATTCACGTATGTCTCAATAAAATAAGGCTATTACAGCAATTTTACCCCTTCCGGATTTAAGTCTTGTCAGCGCAATCTGAACCCTTGGTTTTCCACTATTTTACGCCCATTGCCATTTTCCGGCTTAAAACAAAAAAATAAAGGACTGCCAAACGGCAGCCCTTTATTTCAACCTTAATGGTTATTTATTATTTCACAACTGTGATTCTCTTCACGCTTGTGCCGTTTTCGGTTACGATGTTCACCATGTAAACACCGGCTTCGAACTGGCTCATGTCGAGGACCATCTCATCGCAGCTGACATTCTGGTCGTAGACCATCTGTCCCATTGTGTTGAACACGCTTACACGTGTCATGGCTGTAGCATTGATGTGGAGGTCACCACTTGTTGGGTTAGGATAGATAGCGTTTACAACAGCGTCTTCGTTGACACCATCGACAACCACGGTCACATACATAGGATCTGATTCGCAGTTGTCATAGACAGCTGTGATACCGAATGTATATTCACCGACTGGTACGCCTGTGATGTAGACACCGAGTTCAGGTGTGTTGCCGAGCAATGTTGTGCCATAGTAAATGTTGTATGACAATGCTTCGCCTTCCCACGAGAGGAGGATAGCAGGTTCACCCTGATATTCTGTCTCGGTACCTTCGAGGTTAGTCACAGGATCGCAAGTGACTTCACCGATTTCAACGATTTCGCACTCGTAGCATGACATTGTGTAGTCGTTGTAAACCACTCTGACGCAGATGATGTGCTCACCTTCTTCGAGGTCTTCAACCAAAACTGGTGATGCCACTGGAGTTGGTGTTACGAGCATACCGTCAACAAAGACGAATGCGCCAAGAACGTCACCTGTTGGAGGTGTTGGAGGAACAGGACCGCTGCCGTTGGCTGTGATCTTGAATGCTGCACCGTAAGGAGTGCCAGCGCCAGTATCTGTTAAGTTCTGCCATGCACCCTGTGATGCAAGGTACTGGATACCGTTACCTGTGCTACCAACCTCTGGGAGTGCTTCAGGCTGTGCCCATGGGCCGCTTGAACCGCTACCTGCCAAGTTCCAAACGAGATAGTATGTACCTGCTGGGAGAGCAATGTTCAAGTTGCTTGCTGTCAAAGCCATGATTGGACGTGTTGTGCCAGAAGCATCATTGTTAGAACCACGATATGCGTTGGTGAATGATGTTGAAGTCATGATGTTGGTGTTCATATCACCCCAAACAATCTGACCACCGCTAGCTGGGCTGCCGTCGTAAATAGTTGCATACATACCTGTGAAGGTTGAAGTTGTTGTTGAACCAGTCTGGTAACCGTAAACCTCAATCTCAGTGATTGTTGTAGCCTCTGTCAGAGTGAATTCATCAGCAACCATGTTGCCTGAAGCGTTCTGTGCGCCAGGACCGTATGTTGACTGTGAAGCCTTGAGCCATGAAGCGTCGCCGCCATTGCTCATCGCACCTGGATCTGTTACGAAGTGAGCTTCGTAAACAACGTCTCTGCCTCTTGAGATGACGACATCGTCAATGCTCTTGCTTTCTGTGTTAACATCCATCTTAGGCATGATGCTCTTGCTTGGAGTAACTGTGAGGTCTGTAGCATCGTTTGAACCACCGAAGTAGACGTGGAATGTGTATGTGTTACCTGCTTCGAATGTGAAGTCATCGTAACGGCCACCGATTGTGCCGTTTGATGAAGCAATCCAAATACGATCGCCTGGGGTTGGGTTGGTGATGCACCAGTCGTATGTACCAGCTGGGATTGTGATTGACACGCTGCTGTTGTTAACCATGTTCTGAGTTGAGCAGTTACCG
>JAEEJS010000029.1 GCA_016282015.1 Bacteroidales bacterium | reverse complement strand
GCAGTTACCGTCAGCATTGGTCGGGATCTTGTGGCTGAACTGTGCATAGATAGCTTCGTTGCCTGAGCAGTTCAAGCTCAATGCGCCAGTTGTAGGAATTGTTGTGCCATAGAGTGAGTGTGTGTCGTCAAGCAACATCTGGTAGCCTGAACCATCGCCCCAAACATCGTCAGCCTGCAGAACGACTGTAACATCGCCTGTTGGAGGTGTTGGAGGTGTTGGAGGTGTTGGAGTTGGGCCTGAACCTGGCAGTGTGAATGTAACGAGAGCGTCGTTACCGTCAACTGTCACGTCGTAGTTAAGCATACCTGCGAAGTTGTCGCATGGGACATATGTCCAAGTGTAGTATGAGTAATCACTCATGCCTGTTGCATACAGAGCTGCAACGCCAGTGACGTGCTCTTCACCTTCGACCATGTCTTCAACGTCGAACTGATAGTATGTATCGAATGTCTCTTCAACGAATGTACCGTCAAGCATCACTTTGTACTTGATAGGAGCGCGATCGCCCTTGCTGCCGCATGAGAATGTGGTCTTAGGCATGAAGTTGCGCTGATTGAATGAAGCGCTTGCGACGCTTGATGAGTTGTAACCTGAAGCTGAGCAACCTGTTACATCTTCACCGTAGAAGTAAGCTGACTTGTAAGTACCAGTTGTTGTCTCCTCGATACCAACCAAGAGGTTACCACCCTGGTATGTGTAAGGAGTTGTGAAGTTGATTGTCATCTCTGTGCCTGTAGCATCCAATGCACCAGTGTAGACAACTGTTGCGCCTGTTGAAGTGTAGTACTCTGACAATGTTGTCGAGCTGACTTCCTTCATATAGACGTTGAACACTGCCGGTGACCATGCTGCTGTAGCAGGAGTGCTGATGTAGTAAGTAATGCTTGTAATAGCACCACCGTTGATGCTGCTGAGCATGTCAGCTGGATAGACAGTTTCGCTTCTTGTGTATGAATCAACCCAGAGGCCGTAGACAGGGACGTATGAGTTGGTTGAAGTTCCGTCAGCAACTGTGACTTCACCGCCACCAGGAACGATAGCGTCGCCATTCCACATTGCCCAACCTGTGGCTGAGGTGTAAAGATTCATAACATCGATGATCTGCTCTTCGAGGATGAATTCGAATGCCTCGGCATCTTCGTCGATGAGTTCGTCTTCAATCATTTCAGTGTCGTAACCAGTCATTTCAACTGTGATATCGTAGATGCCCTTACGGACAGCCTCGAACACCACAATACCGGTTTCGTCTGCTGTAGCAGTGTAGAATTCATCACCGCTCAATGTGACGACAGCGCCTTCTGGAGACTGAGCGTTGTTGAGAGCGATGCTGACCATCACTGTTGAGTACATGTCTTTCTCAATGATGTTAGACCAAAGGATGTCTGACATTGTGTTGACAGAGCTGCTGCCGCCACCTGCAACACCGTTGAAGGTGATGTTGTCAACTGCCATAAAGTCACCTTCCGGATTCACGCTGCTGTCCTTAGTGTACTTCCATGTGAACACGTGTGTACCGGCTGTCACAGGGAATGAATAGTTGTTCCAACCTGCTACTGAAGCACCGTATGCGAACTGCTGTACACCGTCGATTTCGAAGATGCACTTATCCCATGCGGTTGATGTGCCTTCACCCATGCAGAGAGCGTCAAAGCTCACTGTGCCGTCAGAGACAAATTCAACTGTTGCGCTGATTTCTGATGATGATGATGAAATACCGCTGTTGCCGCTCTTCATCACATATGAGTTGTTTTCTGCAACAACTGTCCAAGGATACAAAGCGTCGTTAACGAAATCATACTGGCTGAAGTCGCCTGTCTCGAAGTCGATGACAAGTTGGTCACGGAGTGGGTGCTGGTTGCCTTCATAGTAGGCAGCGATACCCCACTGGTAAACACCGTAGTTGAGTGTTGGCCATGCGTTGTCGACGTAGCTGTAAACATCCTGACCTAATGTAGCGATAAGTTCTGCTTCTGCTTCGTTAGGATCAACTGTACCGTTGATGTCTCTGCGGAAGAGTTTGTAGTTCTGGAGCATACGAGTTGCCTCGCCACCCTTTGCTGAACCGTCGTTGATTGTGATATCGTCAACATCGAGGATGAACTGGTCGTTGCAGTTGAAGTGACGGATAGCCACCCAAATTTCCTGACCGGCATAGCTGCTGAGGTCAACTGAGTACTGATACCAGCTGCCCTGTGCTCTTGAACCGCGGATTGCGCCAGTTGTCTCTTCTGCCATTGCACCTCTCTTAGCTGTCATTGTCCACTCCTGGATTGTGGTGAAGTCAGCAGCTGTAGCAGCGCCTGTTGAAACGGCAACACCGAAGTGTTCTGCTACGTAGTTGGCATCCTGACCGCAAGCATAGAAGCTGATTGAAGCACCGCTTTGTGCTGAAATCTTTGCAGGAGCTACGAGGTAGTTATCTGGAGTGATAGCTGACTGTGTGTAGTTGCTGTACGAACCTGAGCAAACGAGGTCGGCTGATGAGTTGTGACCGCTGCCTGCGAGGCTTGCGCCAGAGACAAGGTACACACCACCGATTTCTGAACCAAGAACCCAGCCGAAGCCGTCGTTGTTGGCATCGAGTGATGTCCAGCCTTCCATTGAGCTGCCATCGAATGTGTAGGTTGTTGCACCTGGTGTTGGAGGAACAGGAACATCCTGCTCGTACATTGTGATGTAGTCAACATAGACGCAGTCGTCGTTGCTGTTGACTGAGCTGTCCTTAGCATACTCCCACTTGTAGGTGTGGAGACCTTCAGAAACCACATATTCCTTGCGCTGATATGCGAGCTGGCCGCTCAAAGCTGAACCCTGCTCAACACCGTCAATGTAGAAGTGGAACTTGTCGTAGTTAGCCTCTGAAGAAACTCTTACCCAGAAGCTCATCTTTGCATCGAATGGGACATCAACTGTAGCCTCAATTGAAGAAACGCCGCTAGCAACGCCTTCGCATGTGCTCTTGATGCCGTATGTGCCTTCGTATGGGTTGGTTGTTGTAACAGTCCAAGGATACTCTGCTGGCAATGTGAAGTCGGCCTGTGAGAGGTCGCCTGTCTCAAAGTCAACAATCATGCTGGCTGGTGTCCAGCTCCATTCAACGAGAACATCATTTTCTTCCTCTGTAGCGACAATCTGCTGGAGAGGATAGTAAATTTCGTAGCAAACGATGTCAGCATCAGCTGTCAACTCGTTGTAAGCAATGAGTGTAATTGCACCTTCGCTCTCCTGGTAACCTTCCTTCACGAGTGTTGGAATGTAGAGACCAGCGAGAATTTCACCTTCGTAGTAACCGCTAGGATTGGTTGGGAATGAGAATGTCTGCTCAACGCCGTATTCGTCAATACCACGCATCTCAACATTGGCCAATGCCACTGGAGTGATGCTGTCCTGCTCCCAAACGTGACCGTTCACTGAACCAAAGCCTGTCATACGGACAGCGATTGGCTCTGAAAGTGCTGATTCACCTTCATCGTAAACGGCTGAAACCTGGAACATGTAACCATCCATGTTGTAAGCGAGATCGCTAACTGATGTGAACTCTGTTTCTGTGATAGGTGTTTCGTTCAACTTCACACCGTCCATGTACATGTTGTAACCCTTGATTGAACGGTTAGCATCCCATGTGAAGTGTGCTGACTGACCTGGGTACAGGTTAGGATCATCGCATGTGAAGCCTTCAACAGGATCGATAAGTGTTGTGAAGCCTATGATTTCACCGTATGTTGTACCGACAGCGTTACGGGCGTTAACCTGTACGAAGTATGTCTTGTTGTTCTGGATATTCTCTAAGAACATTGATTCAACGAGGTAGTCTGTCCAGTCGATCAAAGGAGTTGTTGGAGGATAGGTTGTTCCGAGGAGAACCTGAACCTCTTCTGTGTAATCACCGAGGACCCACTGCATGATATAACCCTCTTCAATGCCTGTGTCGCCATCAATTGGGTCATAGAGGAATGCCTGAACAGGAGCCGGAGCTTCTTCGGTGAACATGTCAACCTGGAAGTTTTCTGTTGTTGAAGCAACTGCCACATAGTATGTACCTGCTGGGACATACATGTTTTCAATCTGATATTTTGCTGGTGCCGGACCTGCTGATTGAAGTTCAATTGTGATGTCATCTACGAAGAAGTAGAACTGGTCGTCTGATGTGCAAGCGATAGCAATATACTTGGTGCCAGCTGGGACGTCACAGTTGTACTCTAAATATGAAATTTCATTTTCATTTGTACAATTTACTTCAGCTTCCCATGTGAAATCGCTTGGATCATTTGTAGTTGATGAAAAACCTACTTTGAATGTTTCCGTGTAGCTAGAGCTGTAGCAAGCATAGAAGAAACTCAAAGTACCACCATTATTGTCATCCAACTCAGGTGAAATGAGGTACTGAGGATAATTAGATGTGTAATAGAATCTGAACAACACATCGCCACTATGTGTTGTATAGTTAATGTTTCTACCTGTGTTTGAGTGGCAATTATTCATTGTCCAGTCACCCATACCGTCTTCGAAATCTTGTTCAATAATGATAGCATCGCGGTTACGATCGGCTTTCATCTGCTGAGCCTGAGCATAAAGCTGAGCCTTTGAAACTCCGTTAACCTGAGCGTTGGCCTCTTCCATTGTGCCGTTGCCGTTGATTTCCTTGATGCTCATGTCTGAAAGATCCATGACAAGGTCACGTCCGAGAACTGTGCGGAAATAGCAGTAAATCTGAGGAGTGTAGGTTACGTTGCTTGACCATGATGAGCCATCCATTGAGTACCAAATCTTTCCATTCTCTGTGTCGATAGGATTTTTCTGGCAATATGCTGCAAATGGGCTTTCTGAATAGAATAACACCCAAATAGCTTCCTCGTCACCAACTACGAATGGTTGGTCAATATCCATTGTGAAATATGATAATTCTCCTGGAGTTCCAACCATTGCCTGTGCATAGATGAGTTCACCATTGCTAGGAGTGTTGCCGCCACGCACAACTATAAGATGATATGGATAATCACCATATGCTGCACTCTCAAGAGAGAGCAGTGATGTGCTGCCAAGATTCAATTCTTGCAGATATTCAGCAGCAATTTTGTATCCGAAGTACATTCCGCCACCATCCTGTGAGCCGAAGAATGTGTATGAACCTGTAGCTGCATAATTGAACCACATTGCAACTGGGCCTGGATTGATTGAAGGACCGTTGTAATCATAGTTGTTTGTAGACATAGGACCTTCTTCACCATAGAAATCCTCTGTGTAAAGCACTGTTGTGGGTTTTTGACCGTTTGTACCGGCATTGAAGAGCACTGGCTCGTCAAATGTCACTTTGTAAACAGCATCAACTGCTTCGGCGTTCATGCCTGGCAGGTTGTAGTTCTTGTAAAGGTTAGCTGTTGTTGTAATATCCTGATATGGGAATGTTGTAACATTTTTTGCCAATTCAAACACGTCACCTTCAACGGCTGTGTAAGCTGTAGCTGTAAGGTCGACCAATGCTGCGCCACCTGGGTGAGCGACTACGAGCTGACCTTCCTGAACACCTTCAACACCAGCGCCAGTTGAAACGTTAACTTTCACTTCCTCTGCAAATGGAACTGCGAAAGGAACTGTAGCGTCAGTTGCGAAGAAGTTGTTGGTTGTAGCAACTGTTGTTACGTTGGTTGTGGCACCCAAGTTGATGATTGTCACCTCTTCAGGTTCCATCCAGTAACCTGCTGGACGATAACCGAAGTCGATTGCGAGAGGGCTTAACTCAAGCTGTGGTTCACCCATGAATAACAACTTAACGTTGTTTTTCCATTTTGAACGGCTACCTGTGACACCTGGATTTGTAACATCGTATGGATTATCGTCATTGTATTTGTGCATACGGCAGTACTCAATATCCTCATTCCATGCGACGAATTTTGGATAAGATGATACCCAAGAACCAGTTTCATCAACAACACAAACGAGAAGATTGCCTTCACCGCTGTAGTTGAATGAATTGTCAAGCATAATTCTTACCCAACCTGGTGTGAATTCAACATCACCGTCGAAGTAATAAGCATTATCTTCGAATGTTTCCCATGCTGTTGTGCTGGCAAATGCTGAATAATCCACTTCTTTCAGGTAAATCTTTATGTGTCTTACTGCAGAGTTTGCAGACACATTGAAGCTAATTGCGGCAAGATAACCCGATGTACCAATTTGTTCAGCAGTGTATATCTGCTGACCGATACTGTAGTTGTAGTTAGCGTAGGTGGGGAAGTACGAGGTTGTACCCATCGTACTTGCTCCAATCTCCACTTCCTCAGCTCTTGTGATGCCTGTAAATGCAAACAAGAACATCGTTAAGATTAGAAAAAGTTTTTTCATTTTTTGAAAAATTTAGTTAATAATATTGTTAATTTTCAATTTTTCATTATTTAGTCCAATAAGGAGCGTCACTTTTTAGGGTGACGTTCCTTATTATATTAATAGGTGTTCTCTATTACTTTGTAACTGTCACGCGTTTGACGCTTGAACCGTTCTCTGTAACAACGTTCACCATGTAGACACCAGCTTCGAACTGGCTCATGTCGATAACCATCTGATCTGTGCTTACAGCCTGATCATAGACCATCTGACCCAGTGTGTTGATGATGCTGACGCGTTTCATAGCCGGAGCATAAACGTGGAGGTCACCGTTGGTTGGGTTAGGATACATAGCCTTGATCACACCTTCTTCGATGACTGCATCATCGTGGATAGCAGCGTATTCGATAGTGTTAGCGCATGATACATTGTAGTTTTCGTCAATCCAGACAACTGTGTAGATGTGATAATCAAAGTCAGGAGCTTCAATCCAGATGTTGGCATCTGACACTGCGTCTACGAATTCACCGTCGAAGAAGACGTTGAACTTGTTAGGCTTGATTGGGAGGTCGCCTGTTCCGCCACCACCACCCTGCTCAACGTATACGCGGAGGTTCCAGTTACCGTCAATCTGACCGCTTGAAGCTGCTGAGACTGTGGTGTACCATGATGAACCGTCTGTTGAGATGCAAGAACCATAGTTGACACCGATGCCACTGTCGATAGCTGCGACATACTGACCATTGTCGTTGTGCATAACAACCCAGAGAGGTAATGTCTCGTCGATTGCGACAGGTTCTGTCATTTCGATCTCGAGATATTCACCTGAACCGAACACTGAGTAAGGCTGAGTGTAGAGCAAGGTCTGAGGAGCTGATGTGCCACCCTGGTAGATCATGAATGTACCTGTGTGAGCTGAATAGTCATAGTAAGCAACTGCTGAGACAGTGTTGCCTTCGTATGTACCAGCCGGGAGCATGATGCCCCAGTAGAAGCTACCGCCTGATGTCAGACCGATAGCGTCATCGTTGATACCATTGTCATAGTAGTACCAGTCACGTGTCATCTGGTTGTTTGATGGACCGAAGCCGACACCAGCGTTGCTGAAGTTGTCGCTCATCATGACTGACTGAACCTTTGCTCTGCAGTCGCTGCTTGCAACAGCCATCTTAGCAGGAACGTTCTTGCTTGGAGTAACTGTGAGGTCTGTAGCATCGTTTGAACCACCGAAGTAGACATGGAATGTGTATGTGTTACCTGCTTCGAATGTGAAGTCATCGTAACGACCACCGATTGTGCCGTTTGATGAAGCAATCCAAATACGATCGCCTGGGGTTGGGTTGGTGATGCACCAGTCGTATGTACCAGCTGGGATTGTGATTGACACGCTGCTGTTGTTAACCATGTTCTGAGTTGAGCAGTTACCG
>JAEEJS010000028.1 GCA_016282015.1 Bacteroidales bacterium | reverse complement strand
GGGAGTGGCATGATGGACCATACGTGTTGGCTGTGCGGTACCGGAGAATGCGTGTCCAATCCCCAGAATGATCAGATATACGACCAATACCGGGATTCCCACAGCCGGTGCCAGGATCACTCCGAGACCACATGTTATGAGTCTGACAATCATCGCCATCAGAGATGGATTCTTCGCACCGGATCTGTCGCACCATTTGCCCACCAATATGACCACGGACATCATGGCCACAGAGCAGATTATGAGATATAGGCCGCATTCTGACGGAGTCATTCCCCAGGTCATCTGCATCAGATAAGGTGCCATGAAATTCAACCCTCCGGCCACCATTGTAGTCAGCAAGAAGGCGATGCTTACCATGAGGTATTCGCGATTCATGACCATCTTAGTTGCAAGTATTGCTCTGTCCGTGTCCTTTTTAGCACTGCGGACAAGAAGAACAGCAGAAACGATAGCAACTGCTAGCGAGATTATTCTGCCATTGAATGTGAGATCGGGGTCGCCAAGATCCTCGACTAAAGTGAGCATGGATGCAAAGAACAAGAGGGACGCTATCGTACCGATGATGCTGGGATCCTTGTCCTTTTCTTTCCCTATATCCTTGGGAAGATGATACGCATAAAGATATAGAAGAATCAAACACAGTGGGACATTGAGATAGAATATCCAAGACCAATCGAACAGATGTGCGATTATCCCTCCGATGGTTGGTCCTACCACTAGGGCCAGACCGGTAGAGGCTCCGGTCACTGCCAGGCCTAAGCCTTTGCTCTCGTTAGGAACGAAATCCAACAGGACGATCGGGACAGTGGCAGCGATCATTGCTGATGCTGCACCCTGGGCGATTCTTGATATGATCAGCATGATGAAATCTGAGGATATCCCGCATAAGATAGATGTGATCAGAAGAAGAATCGTTCCCCAGATACCAATCTTCTTCAGCCTGCCGTTCTTGCCGAATTTGCAGAACGGTAGGATAAGGGAGGAAAGTCCTAGCGCATATCCGAATATCAACCAAGAGCCGTCGGATCCGGAAAGTATGCCGAACTGTTTCAGAATAACAGGCAGGGCGACATTCACGATGGAAGCATCCAGACAATTCAGGAAATCCACCATGAAGAGGATACCGAAGATAGGCAATACCGCTCTAGTTCTGTCATTCATAGCAGTACGGCGATGTTTAACAAGGATTTAACTATGGGCATCTTAGAACTGTCCGTTCCAATTAGATGAGCCTAAGCGGTACTTCTTTGCCCTCATCGAACTGTTTCATGCTCAAAATGCTGTTGTAAACCATTCCCCAAACAGCTTCGCGGTAATAGTAGGCCATGTGGTGCGAATAGATCACATTAGGCATTCCCCTGAGTTTTCCTACATAATAGTTAGAAAGGTCCTTGTCCCTGCAATCATAGTAGAAGAGGTCGAATTCGTTCTCCACAACATCCAGTGCAACTGATGCCAAATGCCCAGATTCAAGAGCGGAGATCATCGCTTCTGTATCGATAAGGCCTCCCCTGGAAGTATTGACGAGAATGGATCCTTCCTTCATCATACCGATCTTTTCCGCATCGAAGAGATGATGTGTGTAGCTGTTGTATTGAAGATGGATGGAGACCACATCACATCTTTGCAGGAGATCTTCGAACCCAAGGCGTGTTGCATACTTGTTGGCCTCTTCGTTGTTGCTGCGGTTCCAATAATACAGTTTGCACCCAAATCCGCTAAGGTCCCTAAGGACAGACAGTCCAATCTGTCCTGTCCCCACTATACCCACCGATAGGTTCTTCAATTGTCTGGCCAGCATCCCTTTGAGGCGGAAGTCGCCCTCCATCGTCTTGGCATTGATCTCTTTGATACGTCTCACCGCCATAAGGATGTCCATCACTGTGAATTCTGCGACTCCTGTGGGGTCATAGGTGATGTGTCCGACGGCCATTCCGATCTCCTGTGCATGTTTCATGTCAATATGGTCGAAACCCATCGATCTGGTGGATACCATTCTTACGCCCAGCCTCTTGTACTCGTCCAGCATCTCTGCGGTAATTGGGGATGTGAAGACGGAAACATATCCGCAGCCTTCAGCAAGGTTGCAGTTATCGATGGTGGGATTATCTCCTGTACAAACGATTTCGACCTTGAGCTCTTCAGCGGTCTTCTTCAAGTAACCCTATTCATCGAATTCTCTGACAGCGTAAGCGCAGACCTTCATGACCTTTACCATCTTTCCGTATCGGGCAGTATCGTTTATAGGTATGCGCCGAACATATACGAACAAGGATTATCTACTACTCCAGAGTTCCATTCCTCATGGAAGAAGAATCCAAACCGAAGATGAGCAAGCACGTATGTGCATGCGGCCCCATTCTTACGACAGTATCCGCGAATCCACTATTGGACATCATTTCCATTTTGGACGATGCGGATTCATTGGAGATTCTGAAAGGGCTCATGAAAACAGAGGTTCGCTCGCCGTTCCCTGACGGACTTTTCGGCATGGATTCTCAGAGGACCAACAAGGCTCTCAGGAGGGTTCTCAGAGCTGGATTGGTCAATAGTCGTATCGATGGTCCTGATCACGTCTACTACATTCATGTCGAGAGGTTCAAGGTTCTCGAAGAATTCGTGGAAGGATGTGTCCATAATCACGCCGAAAAGGCATGATCACCTGTACAGTTCGGGCCTTCTTCTGTCATAATACGAGATATTGGACATCGTTTCCGGACCATCTCTCGGAAGCTTACCGCCTATGTCAACAGTCAGCGAGCATTCGTCAGTACCGTAATGCTCCTTCATGATGTTCCCTTTCGGATCCAAGGCTATCATCCCGCCTCCGAATACCGTTCCCAGCCCATTATCGCCCGTTGCACTGCAAGCGGCGACGTACATCCCGTTATCAGATGCTCTGGCCGGAAGGTAGCTGTACCATACCGATCTTCTCTTATCTCCGGATATCCCGTTGGCGAACGGAGTGAGAATCAGCTCTGCCCCTTTGGACCTGTATGTGGAGCAGATGTCCTGGATATGGGATTCGATGCACAGTTGTATCCCCGTACGAACCCCTTTGACATCGAATATCGGAAGAGAATCCCCCGGAGTGAACACTGTCGATTCCGCTTTGCCTAGATGCGTCTTCCTATAGAATCCGATTGAATCGCCATCAGCGATCTCCTGTCTGAGGAATGGCTTGGCACCGTTATCTTCCAGATAGCCGTAGACCAGAGCGATGCCGGTCTCCTCGGATAGTTCCCTTATCTTCTTTACGGAGAGGTGATCCGGGGACATCGCGTATCTTACGGGATCGCTGGTGGTGTATCCGGAGAGGCACATCTCCGGGAAGCATATGATGTCCGAATCTGCATTGTCTCTGACAAAACCTTCCATCCTGCGGTAGTTCCTTT
>JAEEJS010000027.1 GCA_016282015.1 Bacteroidales bacterium | reverse complement strand
CATTGGCGGCGGACAGAATGCTAACTGCGGCAATATTACCATCAGCGGTGGTACCGTGATTGCTACAGGCGGGTATCGTGCTGCCGGTATCGGCGGAGGCAGACGAGGTAATAGTGGTACACAGGGAGGATATGATTCTGGTAGTTGCGGCAATATTACCATCAGCGGTGGAACCATCACTGCCACAGGCGGGGATGGTGCTGCCGGTATCGGCGGAGGCAGAGGATATAACAATAATCGTAAATCCAGCTGCGGAACGATTACAATTACTTCAAGCGTGACCAGTGTGACTGCCACGAAAGGCAGCAGCAGTGCACAAAGCATCGGCGCGGGCTATAGCGGAATTTGTGGCACAGTAACCATCGAGGCTGGTGCTAACGTGACGCAGAACTAAATGTAATACCTCTCCCTCCCCGCATCGGAGCACTGATCATGGGGTCGGTTCCTCTGATCTTTTTTAAAGAATAAAATAGGAAACGGAAGTCATATCGGCTTCCGTTTTTTCGTCTGGTTTGCTGTCCATCTCAATCCAAGTAGATCAAGTAGATCACGGGACGGTTCTCTGATCTGTTTTAAAGAATAAACCAGGAAACGGAAGTCCGCGCATGGGCCATATATTTCACAAACGGCTATGCTACCAACTATGCTAAGACTGTTACCTATAATGTCCGCTCAGTCATCGCATTCTAAGCTGTTGAGCCATTGCACCGCAATCCATCTTTAACCGATCATCATCGGGAATAATCAAAAGAGCCAGCCTTCGGGCTGGCTCTTTTTGTTTTTCCAGAGCATGAAATTCCAAATTATGTAAACTTTTTTCAAGAAAGGGGCTGCACGATTGAAAATTTTTGTACTTTTGCGCCTTCAACTAACAAACTGTTTTTAACTACTAAACACTAAACAATGAAAAAAGCTACAAAACTGAAGGCTTTTATGCTTTCTTTGACAATGACAGCCTTGCTGCTGCCAATGACGTCTTTTGCACAACAGACAAGCGATGATTTTTTCCGTGTTGACGATGCCTTTAACGGCAATCGTGATGTTTTAACATATTCCCTTACGGGTAGTCTTGCCAATGACGATTTTGGCACACCTCTCGGCAGCGGCCTGTTGATTCTTACGGCCGCCGGCGCTGGCTACGCCATTTCACGCCGCAAGCGTTCCTTTCGTAAAGGCTCAGCATTAGTGCTCGCAGCACTGATGCTTTTGGGCATGACCGCCTGCAAAAAGAAGGTTGCTGAACCTATTATGCCGTCAAGCGTCAGGATAACCCTCAACGTGGATGGTGACAATGGCGGCTCAAAGGTGAATGTGGACCCGTATTACAGTCCTATGGTTACTTTTGAAAGCGGTGATAAGGTTTTGGTCGGATACAATGGCAAGTATGTTGGCACCCTTACCCATAATGGTAGTAATTTTAGTGGCGACATAGAAGCAAGTGGCGACGGTACACAAAAGTTGTATTTCTACTTTGTCGGCAACAAGCAGGGATCGATTTCTGTGGGAGATGCAAGCTGCACTGTAAACATCAGCGACCAGTCGACTGCTTTGCCAGTACTCTCGTTCTCGGAATCAAATGAAAACTACAATGGTGGGGGTACTTATACTGCCAGTTTACACAATCAATGCGCTTTGGTAAAGTTTACCATGGAAAACCCTGCAGGTTCGGTACAAGTTGGCAGTATGCATACAGAAGCGACAATCAGTTTTGCCACTCCAGGTATAACCCCGACTGCAACTACTGGCTCGGTAAGATTAAACTCTAAATCCAAAACTGAAAAATGGGCCATTCTTCTTCCACAGGAGGCTGTTACTAATGCTACTGTTACTATCGGGAGCGAGAATAAGACTGTTGATGTTCCTGCCATTACGAGAAACGCATATATAACAGATATTCCAGCAATAGCTAATACCGCGGTATCCTATGGAGACCTCAGTCTAGTCACTGCCGACTATGAAGCGCAGTATGGCGATATCCTGTATGGAACCCTTGGTGGAAACTACAAGATTACTATTGCACCTGGTGCCACAGTGACACTTAATAATGTGACCATCAATGGCACGAACGACAGCGACTACAAGTGGGCCGGCATCACCTGCCTTGGCAACGCCACCATCATCCTGAGCGGGACAAACAATGTGAAGGGATTCTATGAAGATTATCCCGGCATCTACGTGCCAGAGAACAAGACCGTGACCATCCAAGGCTCTGGCTCGCTTACGGCCAGCAGCAACGGCTGGGGTGCCGGTATCGGCGGAGGACGTGAAATTGCCTGCGGTGCCATCACCATCAGCGGCGGCACCATCACTGCCACGGGCGGCAGTTATGGTGCCGGCATCGGCGGCAGCTATCGGGGCACCTGCGGCAATATCACTATCAGCGGCGGCACCGTCACGGCTACGGGCGGTGGTAGTGCTGCCGGCATCGGCAGCGGCGGCATTGGTGGCACATGCGGCGACATCACTATCTCCGGCGGAACCGTCGAGGCCAAAGGAGGATATGATGGTGCCGGCATAGGCACTGGCGAAAATGCAAGTTGTGGCAATATCACTATCACCAGCGGTGTCACCTGCGTGACCGCCACGAAGGGCGAACACGCCACCAACAGCATCGGGCGAGGCCACAGCGGCTCCTGCGGCACAGTAACCATCGGCGGCGTTGAGACAGGTCCAATCAGCGATAGCCAGTACACCTATCAGCCGTAATAATCGGCGGACGGTTCTTGCTTTGGCAAGAGCGCACAGGGGGACAGGCACCCTGTGCCCTCTAGTTAGCGATAAAACAACCCTGGGGGGACCCCCTGAGAGCTAGCCTCAATAGATCACGGGACGGTTCTCTGATCTGTTTTAAAGATAAAACCAGGAAACGGAAGTCTGCGCATGGGCCATATATTTCACGAACGGCTATGCAACAAACTATGCTAAGAGTGTTACCTATTATGTCCGCTCAATCATAGCATTCTAATCTGTTGAGCCATTGCACCGCAATCCATCTTTAACCGATCATCATCGGGAATAATCAAAAGAGCCAGCTGTGAGGTTGGCTCTTTTTGTTTTTCCAGAACATGAAATTCCAAATTATGTAAACTTTTTTCAAGAAAGGGGCTGCACGATTGAAAATTTGTTGTATCTTTGCAACGTATATCCGTTTGATAGGGAACAGGCCTATCAGTAAAACCGATTCAACGCCCGAACTTATGACGGTAGCGGATAAAATTTAAAAAGGGGAGTCAAATCCCCTTTTTTCTTGCCCGTTCAGCTCTTTTTGGATTTTTACGAGACATGGGCCTTAAATCGAAAGCAGTCATAACAAAACGCTTGTTTTTATCGT
>JAEEJS010000001.1 GCA_016282015.1 Bacteroidales bacterium | reverse complement strand
GCGTGTTCGACATGAACAGCATGAGCAAGTACGACAAGCTGCTGGCCTTCTACGGCATGGGTGTCGAGAAGGACGAGAAGCCCCTGCGCGACGACGGTCAGATCTGGACCACCAGTCTGAACATTGGTACCAACTGCGCCACAAAGGAAATGAAGATTCGCTTCTGGGAAAACGACGATATCATCTATCACGCTAAATTTTAATTAGTCTTTAGTCGTTAGTCTTTAGTCTTTAGCCTTAGCTGTTTTGTCCGAGAACATGCAGCTAAGGCTTTTTATTTAGCTATTAGCTGGAGCGAAGCTCTTTTCAGTTGTTCTGTTCTCTAAACTCTAAACTTTAAACTATTATAATATATTATTTTTTTGTTATTTAATTTTTTCTTATCTTTGCGCATATATAATTAATCATAACTAATGAGTTACAAGAAACTATTATCAATGGCACTGTTAGCAGCTGGTATGATTACAATGGTCAGTTGCAGCGATGGCGCCAAGGAAACAACTCAATGCCAAGAAAATCAATAAGCTTTCCGCTAAGGAATTGCTAATCACCCGCAACGACGTGGCATCATTACTAACAGCAATCAAATCCCTTCTTTAACTAACACCGAACAGCTAATGGCTAATGGCTAATGGCTAATGGCTAATGGCTAATGACTCTTTTTCGGCTGCCATGCCGTGATAATTACTGCGCTCAAAATCAGCACGATTCCTATTGCAAGGCGAAGGCCGAATGGCTCGTTGAAGACAAATATTCCGATCAAGACGGCTGTCAGAGGTTCCAGAGCACCGAGAATGGCCGTTGGGGTTGCTCCCACGTATTTCGAGGCGTAGACCATCAGGACAAGCGACAAAGTTGCTGGAACGACGGCTAGCCATGAGGCATAAAACCAGCTCACGGCGTTGTGAGGTAAACGCAGAGGCTGTCCGGTAAGCCAAGCAAACACTGCCATTCCGACCGCGCAGTAAAGCACCACGTAGAAGTTGATCTTAAACGACGACATCTCAAGCGGACAACGGTTCACAACTATGATGTAGATAGCATATGTGAGAGCCGAAACAAGCACCAAAATCACACCAAAGGTGTCCAAAGTGCCGCCCGCATCGTTCCAGTAAAGCAAAAGCACGCCTACAAGCGACAAAACGATGGCTATGACGGTCTTATATCCGGCTTTCTCCTTGAAAAACAGGCCCATTATCACCGCTGTCATGATAGGATAAGTGAACAAAAGTGTGGACGCTACACCAGCCGCTATGTATTTGAAACTGAAATACAGCGTCATAGAAGAAGCCGTAAAAAGCAGTCCTAGAGCAGTCAAAGTACCAAACTCCCTCTTAGTCACTTTAAGGCTTTCCTTTCTGATAATCAATATAATAGAGATGATAATCCACGCCATGCTGAAACGGCTGAACAGAACCGAATTGGTGTTCATCCCCTGCTCGTAGAGCTTAAGAGCACCCAACGGATTTGTGCCGTAGAACACCGCTGCGAGAATGCCGCAGATCGTTCCAAAAAACTTTTTATTCGATGTAATATTTTGCATAAAACCAGATTCCCCAAAAACGGTGCAAAAGTAGTAAAAAGTCTTTAGACTCCAGTCTCTAGTCTTTAGTTTTTTTGTCGGGACTTATTATGTTGATTTTTGATACCTTTCGCAGAAATGCGACTTACCACAAGGTACTGATAATATTTCCGGGACGTCTATTGATGATTTTTGGTGTCATTCGCAGAAAAACGACCTACCACCAGGTACTGTGAGTTTTTCGAGAAGGATACCAAAAATCCTTATCACTGTTATTTTCAGAATTACGACTTAACATCGGGTACTGAGAGCATTTCGAGAAAGGTGTCAAAAATTCTTATAACTCTTTAAAAACTATATGAACTTTTTACTATATTTGCAAAAAGTTTTTTGAAAACATGGCGGAAGAATTCATTGAAGACAACAATCTGGAAGACAACGAGTTAGACTTTACCACAAACGTTAATCCCGTCGACTACACTGACGAAGCCATTCAGCATCTGTCGTGGAACGAGCACATCCGCAAACGTCTTGGCATGTACATCGGCAAGGCGGGCGACGGCTCTGCTCACGACGACGGTATCTACATCCTGTTGAAGGAAATCGTCGACAACAGTATTGACGAGTTCAACATGGGCGCCGGCAAGGTGATTGAAATCGACATCAGCGACGGTCGCGTGCGTGTGCGTGACTACGGCCGTGGTATACCTCTCGCCTCTCTGAAAGACTGCATGGGCCAGATGAACACCGGCGGCAAATACAACACCGGAGCGTTCAAGAAAGCCGTTGGTCTGAACGGCGTGGGCGCCAAAGCCACCAACGCCGCATCTTCCTACTTCCGCGCACAGGCCTTCCGTGACGGCATGACAAAAATAGTCGAGTTCTCAAAAGGCGAACTGTTGTCTGAAACCGATATAATTCCTACCGATCAGAAAAACGGCACAGAGATAACTTTCGTGCCGGATGCCGAACTGTTCGGCAACTACCACTTCCTTATGGAATACGTGGATGAGATGGTGTGGAACTACGCTTTCCTCAACAGCGGGCTCACCCTCATACTCAACGGCCAGAAATATCACGCCAAAAACGGTCTGCTCGACCTTTTGACACGTAAAATCGGAAAGATTGAGAGTTGCGCCTACCCCATCATCCACATCAAGGAAGGCGACTTCGAATGCGCTTTCACCCATTCCAACGTCACATCCAACGAGGAGTATTTCCCGTTTGCCAACGGACAGTACAACCCTCTGGGCGGCACGCATCTCAACGTGTTCCGTGACGCCATAGCCAAGACAATCCGCGAGTTTTACAATAAAGAATACGAAACCTCCGACATCCGCAGCTCGTTTATCGCCTCATTGTCGATTAAAGTCGACGAGCCGGAGTTTGAAGGCCAGACAAAGACAAAGTTCTCGTCCAACTACATGGACAAGGAGAGCGAGGTGACCATACGCGCTTACATCACCGATATCATCAAGCGGCATTTCGACAAGTTCCTTCACATGAACAGCGATGTAGCCGAGTCTTTGATGCGCAAGATCATTCAGAACGAGAAAGAGCGCAAAGGCATGGCCAACATCAAGAAGCTGGCCCGCGAGAGTGCCAAGAAGGTCAGCCTCAACAACCGCAAGCTCCGTGATTGCCGTGTGCATTACAACACCAACCAGGAGAAACGTCTCGAGTCGACGCTGTTCATCACCGAGGGTGACTCAGCATCGGGCAGCATCACCAAGAGCCGCGACGCCCAGACACAGGCAGTGTTCAGCCTGCGCGGCAAACCGCTCAACTGCTATGGCTTGACCAAGAAAATCGTTTACGAAAACGAGGAGTTCAACCTCTTACAGGCTGCTTTAAACATTGATGAAAGCATTGAGAATCTGAGATATAACAACATAGTCATCGCCACCGATGCCGATGTGGACGGCATGCACATCCGTCTGCTGATGCTCACTTTCTTCCTGCAGTTCTATCCCGACGTGGTGCGCGGCGGACACCTCTACATACTGCAGACCCCACTGTTCCGCGTTAGAAACAAGAAAGAAACAAGATATTGCTATTCCGACGAGGAACGCGTCGACGCCATCAAGTCGTTAGGCGCTCATCCTGAAATCACCCGATTCAAAGGTCTGGGTGAAATCTCGCCGGATGAGTTCAGCTATTTCATCGGTCCAAACATGCGTCTGGAGCCTATCATACTGCGCCACGACATGACGATTCCTGAGCTTCTGAAATACTACATGGGCAAGAACACCGACCAGCGTCAGAAGTTCATCATCGACAACCTGAGGGTTGAAGACGATTCAAATATCGATAAATTGGATTAGCGATTAGCTGATTTTTCTGAGAATCATTCCAGGGATGGTCTTTTCGAACACCCTGTAGTTTGCGTAAGCTTCAAGTTTAGCCTTGTCCAAGCCTGCCTTATTCTCAAGGGCTTTAGCCACCATTTTCTCACAATAGTCCGGATTAACCAAATCCTTTATATCCTGATGTCCGCCAAGATACAGAGCATTGATCAAAGCCACGAAAACATCGCAATAGTTAAGATAGTCGAGCGAAGAGTCATCGCTGAACTTCTTGAAGTCGGCCAATACGGTTTCCATGCCTGCGCGGTTGTCATAGCGGATACATGTTTGGGCTTTGTTAAGGATATCGGCGCGGATCAGATTAAGCTTGCTCCATCCAAACTGGATGAGAGCTCCGGTCTTCTCCATAACGAAATGCATGCTGTCTTCAGGCGATTGTGGCGAGAACAGTACTGTCAGCTCCGCATAAGCCTTCAGCATGTGTCTTTGCAGCAGTCTGATTAAGGACAGATTCTCATCGTCAGTGTCACCGGCAGGTTTCTCACAACCATAGCCAGTATAAATGTCACCGTACATGAAATTCAACCAGTTGCAATAGCCTATAATCTTCCAAAGTGTCAAATCAACTTCGTGATAATATGATTCAACCGAAACACCTTTTGTGGAATATTTCAGAAGACGGTGTTTTGTCCTTGCAAGGTCCATATCGCAAGCATTCAGGAAGAATGCCATGCGGTCGTCTTTCACATCAATGTTCATCAATGTCGGGATATCCACTGGGAACAGCTCTTCCTGGAATGGAGTAATGGGCTCGTCGCCTGCCAGCTCAACTGCCGGAGGTGTGGGATCTGCGTCGAAATTAACCCATTGCGACAGATATTTACGGCTCAAGCTGTCAATCTCCTCAAAAGTTCCAGGTATCACAGCCAATGCCTTGGCCAATTTTTTGTAATCTATTCCCGTGAAACTGCGCGACACCAGACCCTGATTCAACTGTCCGTGTGCTATACTCTCAATGATAGGTAAACGTATCCTCATATTTCACAAAAGTTTTATATCCTCTCGGCTAGCAAATTTAAAACATTTTTCAAATAGTTTCAACAATTTTTTAAAATTTTTGTCAAAACCACTTGTTATAACTTGAAATCCAAACTCTTAGTAATATCACTTGCTATCATCACCTCCTGTCCCAACTGTGCGGCTGCCTTATCCCCTGCTCTGCCATGCATGTAAACCCCAATCACAGCAGCCTCTTCGGGCGTATAGTGTTGAGCCATAAGCGACAAGATAATGCCGGTCAGCACGTCGCCACTGCCAGCCGTAGCCATACCGGGGTTGCCTGTAGAGTTGAAGAAACACCTTCCGCTTGGGAAAGTTATGGCGGTGTTGGCGCCTTTCAAAACAATAATGATATTGTGCTTTTGTGACATCTCGCGCTGCAGTTCAAGGCGCTGCTGAGAGTTGTCTGTCTTGCCGAACAGACGCTCAAACTCCTTCGGATGAGGGGTAATGACGGTTCTTGCTGGCAAAAATGACAGCCAGGTCTTGTTTTCAGATATGATATTCAAGGCGTCGGCGTCCAGCACCATAGGCACTTTCACCTCCTGAATGAGATGCTTCAGCGCATTGGCTGTTTCTTTGGCATTGCCAAGACCCGGGCCCACACCCACTGCATCATAGCCCTGTAAATCAGGCAATTGCGAGAAACAATCATTCGATTTGTCTACACTTATCATAGCTTCGGGCAGATACACCTGCAACGGCAGCATTGCCGATTTTGGAAGATGTGCGGTCAGCAGCCCGACTCCCGAGCGCAGACACGACTCCGAGGCCAGCATGGCTGCACCAGTCTTTCCGGTAGAGCCTGCTATCAACAGGGCGTGGCCAAAGGTACCCTTATGGGAATGCTTGCCGCGTTTGTGAAGCAACGGCCTGACTACATCGGCATTGGTGTAGAAATTGACAGTCTCGACATTCTCTATATAATCTGGATGAATCTTGATATCCAGCACCTCCCATTTTCCCACAAACGGCTCATTTTCCGGATATAGAAACGCCATCTTCGGGAATTGCATTGAAACTGTATAGTCGGCTCTGACTATTGCTCCCTGTCCGCCAATTGAGTCGCCGTTCAATCCTGAGGCAATGTCTATAGCAATTCTAACAGCCTGATTATCATTGATATGATTCACCATTTCGGCCGCCAGACCTTCCAGCGGACGGCTCAAACCCGAGCCGAACAAAGCATCAACCACTATGTCATCATCCGAAATCTTCGGGAAGTCTTCAGCAGAGAATATGTCATACATCGGAACTTCCGGAATCTCTTTCAAACGCTCATAATTCAGCCCGCAGTCATGGCTAAAACTTTCGATCACATGTACAATGTAAACCTGGGCATAGATGTCGTTTGAGGCCAGCAGACGCGCCAAAACCAAGCCGTCTCCCCCATTGTTGCCCATTCCGCAGAAAATCTTGATCGAGACTTCCTTCGACTTCAGATTCTTAACCAGCCAGAAATAAATCTGGGTAGCTGCGCGTTCCATCAGGTCGACAGAACTAATCGGCTCATGTTCAATGGTATAGGAATCAGCGGAGCGAGAGGTTTTTATATCAGGGATTTTCATGATGATAAAAATTATCAATGCAAAAATAGATAATTAATTTGAGATAGCAAAAATAAAGTTTATTGTTTACTGCACCCCGCCTCCGCATGCAGATCTTCCAGCTGCTGCAGCGGAATCCTGTCATCTGTCATTCAGCTCCGCCAGCGTTATGCGTTTCGCCCTCCTGATGGTATCCACCATCCACACATACTGTTTAAAAAGTGATGAAGCTTTCATATCATATTATTTATTTTCCCAGCATCATGATGAGACGGTTGCAAAGCACAATGAGGCAGTTGCCTTCGGCTATATTTGCCGTAACCGAACGCGCAGCCTGTGTCATTTGGTCATACTGCCGTCCGCATGGATCGTGGGTGCGGTTAAGGTAGCGGATGCAAATTTTTGTCAATAATTTTAATTTAGTGTCAAAAATTTGCGTATCTTTGCAGTCGAAATATTTGCGTAAATACGCAAAAAAATCGAACAGAATGATAGTACAACGAGACACCTATATTGAAAAGCTTTGGAGGCGAAGACACAATGGTCTGATAAAAATAGTGTCCACCTCATAATGGGTGCTACGCACAACGATACCAGACTTAATCATTCTCAACAATGAGCTATAGGAAGTACTCGTCGCCTGATTTCGATTCTGCAAAGGTTGCCTGTTTAGCACCAGTTGTTTAAGCGTAAACCTATCAGTCCTGTTCAAATTCTACCATGCCGCACACATCGTCCAATGTTAGAGACAGATTATGCCCACCGTTAAGTCTGTCCGCCGTTAAAGCTTCAGTGAAACCGCCTTCTTTCCTGAAATTTTCAAGTAAAAGCTCAAGATGTTTTCCCAGCATCATGATGAGACGATTGCAAAGCACAATGAGGCAGATGGCTTCAGCGATATTTGCCGTAATCGAACGCGCAGCCAGTTTTTTGAAAATTATTAACAATAGCACTACGTCTATGCTACGATAGCGAAATGTCTTCCTCAGCAAATCGCCTCCAGGGCCGGGATGTAGCTCCTTTGGATGGCTCCGGCCACAGCCTCTGCCACTTCGATCTCACTGAAGCCGATGCTGGCACCGAAGTCGTAAAGCCACTTCACCTCCTCAGCAGCGATCTTCTTGTCGGCCATCACTATCTGAATCATGTAATCCAACAAGGCGTCACGCATTCCCGGGTTGATTTTCAGGATGCCTTCAACAGACTTGTTGAATGTTTTGCCGACATCGCCTTCCGCCACCTCATCCAAAAACTGACGAGGAAATATCTTCATCGCGGCGAGCGACTCGATAATCTCCTTGTACTCGTCCTCGTGCATCTCACCGTCGAGCGACGCCACGATGAGACCTGCCGATGCCACAAAACGGGCCAGGTGCTCGTCAAGCTCGCTGTCGCCTACCTTCAGCAATATCGAAATAAGCTCGTCCATGCCCTTCTTCAAAGACTTCTCCGACTTCGCATTGGCAAACAGATTCAACGCTTGCACACGTATCGGGTTGACAGGATGCGACGCCCTGCTGATGCCTTTGTCCTTCAAGAAATAGTCAAGACGACGGTTGTTGTCGGCAATCAACGCCTCGATGCTCACGTTCATCTTCGTCAGATCCAAGCCCGACGCCATCTTGAAAAACGCCGTCACACACACATCCATCTTGCCCGTCGCCAAAAAGCCATAACGGTCGGCCACCAGCTCGGCAAGCTGCTCGTGCAGACGTATCTTGTACAGCAACGACACCGGCACGTTGGAGTACGACGGGAACACAAACTGTATCAGACGCGCCAACGCCGTGTCTTTATTGATAAGATGCCCCAACTCATGCCCCACCACAAAACGCAACTCATCGTCCGACATCAGGTCGAACAAAGCGGAGTTCACATTCACTATATGTGGCTCGCCCTCGTCCTCGGCGGCAAGCGAGAAAGCATTCACCGTGGCATCGCCAGTGATATAAAAATCAACGTTTTCAGTGAAGTTAAGCTTGTTTTTCACCTCCTGACAGAGCTCATAAAAATCAGGCAACAGCTCAGGCTGCACCTTCAAACTGTGACCTTCCATGCTGCTGCGCCAATAAGCGTCATTGTTCGAAATCTTAGTCTTACGCAACACCTCTTCCACCACGGAGCCCTGCAAAGCCTCGTAAATCTGTGTGCCAATCTGCTTCTCCAAGTCAATAGTCGGGTTGATTTTTTTCATGTCATCAAATTTTATTGGCAAAATTACAATTAAGATTTCATTTTTCAAAATAAAAAAAACGTATTTTTGCGCCATGAAAAGAGTGAAGCAACCGCAATACATAGAAGACGTCGAGATCATTGACGCCGGAGCTGAAGGCATGAGCATAGCCAAGCCAGAAGAGAAAGTTGTGTTTATCCCGTTCGGAGCTCCCGGCGACATAGTCGACATTCAGGTGTTCAAAAAGAAATCGAATTGCTTCGACGGCAAAATCATCAATATCAAGAAGGAATCGGACAAACGAGTGAAGCCGGTTTGCCAGCACTTCGGTCTGTGTGGAGGCTGCAAATGGCAGCATCTCGACTATCAGTGGCAGCTGTTTTACAAGCAGAAGCAGGTCAAGGACAACTTCGACCGCATTGCCAAGGTGGAATATCCCGAAATAAGACCGATTCTGGGATGCGAGAAACAGTTTTACTATCGTAACAAACTCGAATACAGCTTCTCCAACCGCAAGTGGCTCACAGACGGAGCTCCAGCAGGCACCTACACCGAGGAAGACTGCAAAGGCTTCGGCTACCATCTGCCGGGCTTGTTCGACCGTGTCATAGACATAGAGCATTGCTACCTTCAGGCCGACCCGTCAAACGAGATACGTCTTTTCATCAAGGACTTCACCATGCAGCACAAGCTCTCATACCACAACGTGAGAGCCCATCAGGGTACCATGCGCAATGTAATAATCCGCTGCAACGGAAAGGGCGAGTTTATGGTGATACTCATCATCAACGAGGAGAACGACATAGTCCGTAACGAGCTCATCCCTGCCCTTTCGGCCAAGTTCCCGCAGATTGTCTCACTGATGCTGGTAATCAACTCCAAATTCAACGACACTATATCCGACCTGCCGTTCGAATGCCTCAAAGGCGAGCCTTATCTGGTGGAAACAATGCAGTCACCACGTCCGGGCTTTGAGGATTTGAAGTTCCGTGTCGGGCCGGTTTCATTTTTCCAGACCAACGTTTACCAGGCGGAGCGTCTTTACAAAACCGCTTTCGACCTGGCCGACGTCAAAGGCGATGAATTGATGTACGACCTCTACACGGGCACAGGCACAATCGCCTTATATTTCTCACGTTTTGTGAAGCGTGTGGTGGGCATAGAATACGTGGAGGAAGCCATAGTCGACGCTAAGATAAACGAAAAGTTCAACAATATCGATAACACTGAGTTCTTTGCCGGTGACATGGCCAAGGTGCTCACCGACGAATTCATTGCCGAGCACGGCAAGCCCGATTTCATAGTGACTGACCCGCCTCGCGCAGGCATGGCGGACAAAGTTATCGAACAGCTGAAGAAAATCAAGGCTAAGAAGATAGTCTACGTGAGCTGTAATCCGGCCACTCAGGCCCGCGACCTGCAGATGCTGGACGACTGCTACGCCGTGAAGGCAGTGCAGCCGGTCGACATGTTCCCTCACACTCAGCATGTGGAGAACGTGGTGTTACTCGAGCTCCGTTAATTTCTGAATTATCTCGTCAATATTCACATCCTCACCTTTTACGGTGATGAGCGACTGCTCATATATAGGCAGGCGTGAATTGTAATGCTGTACAACGAAATCCCGCAGTTCATCGGCCGTCTTGCCAATCACCAGAGGGCGCTTGCGCTTGGCCATGGTGATGCGGTGATAGGATGTTATGGGGTTGACTTTCACAAAAACGGTGACACCGTTCTCGTTCATCCATTGCATATTGTCGAAAAAACAAGGCGTGCCCCCACCTGTGGATACCACTATATGGTGAAGCTCGCCTGTTTTCTTTAATATCTCCGACTCAAACTTGCGGAAATAGTCTTCTCCGTACTTATCGAAGAAATCCTGAACGCAGATATGGTATTTCTCCTCGAACATATCATCGGTGTCGTATGCCTCATAGCCCAAGCGTGCCGCCACTTTCCGTGAAATCGACGACTTCCCGGAGCACATATAGCCGATGATGTATATCCTGTCGGGGATCATTATTTGCGGCGCTGCATTTGCTGTTGCTGCTTCTGCATTTCCTCCAGACGCTTCTGGAAGCCTGACTTCTTGACAGGTTTCTGCTTTGCCAACTCAATCTGCTTGCGAAGTTTGTCGTCATCGAGGAACACTCTGAACAGATACATCTGCAGGAAGGTGATGATGTTCACCAGCATGTAGTAATAGCTCAGACCGGCTGAATAGCTGTTGAACAGTCCGAGGAACATGATAGGCATCAGGTACATCATGATCTTCATTCCCTTCATACCCTGCTGCTGAGTGGCAGCCATCTGCTTGTTGTTGATGTAGGTGTAGAGTATGGTGGTGATTGTCATCAGCAAGGTGAACAAACTGACGTGGTCACCATAGAACGGGATATTGAAGCCAAGGTCGAGAATGCTGTCGTAAGTCGAGAGGTCGTCGGCCCAGAGGAATGGCTGCTGACGCAACTCTATACTGGCCGGGAAGAAACGGAATATAGCCCACAAGATTGGCAGCTGCAGCAACATAGGCAAGCATCCGGATGTAGGACTTGCACCGGCTCTCTTGTAGAGATCCATAATAGCCTGCTGTTTCTTCATATTGTCCTTCTCGTCCGGGAACTTGGCGTTAATCTCGTCGATTTCAGGCTTCAGCACACGCATTTTGGCTGTTGAAAGATACGACTTGTATGCAAACGGCATAAGGCATATCTTGATGATGAGTGTCAGCACCAGAATCACTATACCGTAATTCCAGCCATAGCTTCCGAGCCAGTTGAACACGTTGACAACAATCAATCTGTTGATCCAGCCCACGAGTTTACCGCCCAGAGGAATCTGCTTGTCGAGTCCGATGTCGTATTTATCCAAAATCTTCAAGCTGTTAGGGCCGAAGTAGAACTGCATCGGCAGGTGGTTGTCGGCCTTGAAACCGTCAAAAGGCACATCGACCGAGGCGTACATGGTCTTCAGGTAACGCGGGTTGTTCTGTTTATAGTCGGTCTTCATGCCTACCATGGCTGAATTGAAGAAATCCTTTGAAATCAACGAATAGCTGAAGAAACGCTGTTTGAACGACAGCCATTTGATGTTGCTGCGAATGTCTTTCTCTCCGTCTTTCTCACCGCCACGGTCGCCGCTGAGCGATTCCACATCGCTGTTGTTTATTCTGTAGTAGACATTTGAACCGTTAAAACGGTCAACAGCCTTCTCCTGTTTCAGAATGTCGGCATACCAGTCGATGGTGACGAAGTTGGTGCTCGCTCCGATGATATCCTTCATGTTGATGGTCTTCACATCGAAATCGACCATATACTCATCCTTTGTCAGAGTATAAGTAAACTCTATGTATTCGCTAAGGTTAAGATTATCGGTGTTATCGTCGGCATAGGCTCTCAGGCTGAACACCAATGGTTTGTCTTTCACCACGAGGCTGGCTTCACCGTCATATTCATAACCGTTGAGGAACGGCTTGAAATAAAGGTCGCTGGTGGTGACATATCTGTTGGCCGCGAAGAATGACACTCCAAAACGTGTGGTATTCTCGTCGAATCCTATCAGCGGAAGTGAGTCCCAAGTTCTGTAATCTTTCAGCTGTACTGTCTTGACGTATGCGCCTTTTGAAGAAACTGTAAGTTTCAAGACGTCGTTTTCAAGTATATAATCTTTCTCCTCACCTTCTGCTGTTGTGGTGAAAACGCCATATTTGTCGCGCGAAACCGAGACTGCTGCAGCCTGGTTGTTCTGTGTCTGAGCCATCTCGGCCTGCTTCTGAACCTCCGCCAAATGTATGGAGTCTTCAATGTAGCGGGCTCTGTTGGCCTTGATAATAGAGTCCTGAATATGTCTCTGACGTGCGATCTCTTCTTTTGAAGGTGTTGACCAAATCATCCATCCCACAAGTATTCCGATAATAAGGATGATGCCGATTAGCGAATTTTTATTCATACTTCTTTCTTAAAAAAACGGTTGCAAAGTTACAAAAAAAGATGATAACTCTGCAACCTTGACTAAAATTTATAACCTGTCAGTCTTATTCATCCATATAGACGTTGAGAAGGCTTTTTTTGGAGCGGGTTCTCAGTTTTTTCAATGCCTTATCCTTCACCTGACGCACACGTTCACGTGTCATGTCCATCTGGTAGCCTATCTCCTCCAGAGTGTAACTCTTGTTTGAGTCAAGACCGAAATAATAGATAATGACCTGACGTTCCTTCTCGTTGAGAACCGACAATGAACGCTTGATCTCGGCCGACTCGGTCTCGGACGCTATGCGGCTGTCAGCGTTATCGTTGTCCTCAGGAACCACGGTGTCTATGAAAGCCAGGTCGTCATCGCTGGCCACGGGAGCATCCATTGAAACCTCTTTTGAATTGATTTTCATGATATACTCCACTTTCTCCACAGGCATATCCATTTCATCGGCTATCTCTTTCATGGTCGGCTTGCGCTGGTAAAGCTGTTCCAGATATGAAGCTGTCTTCTTGACTCTGCTGAGAAGCCCCACCTGGTTGAGAGGAAGACGCACCATGCGCGACTGCTCCGCCACTGCCTGCAATATGGCCTGACGTATCCACCACACTGCATAGGAGATGAATTTGAATCCCTTGGTCTCGTCAAAACGCTGCGCTGCCTTGATAAGTCCGACATTACCCTCATTGATGAGGTCGGCCAGACTCAGGCCCTGGTTCTGATACTGTTTGGCCACCGATACCACGAAACGCAGGTTGGCACGCACCAGACGGTCGAGAGCGATCTGGTCGCCCATCTTGATTTTCTGTGCAAGCTCCACCTCCTCGTCGGGCGATATCATAGGCTCCTTCGCTATGTCGGCGAGGTACTTGTCGAGAGCGCCCTGCTCGCGGTTGGTGATTGATTTTGAAATCTTTAATTGTCTCATAATATATTGTTTTTTATCTGTTGTAGAATTCAAATATTGTCAAGAACTCTCCACCAGTGTCTGTCATTTCTATACGCATCTTGCCGTTACGGCTGTTGCTCATGGCTGTATTCAACTCCTGTTCGTTACTGACCTTCTGGTTGTTGACTGTCAGAATGATATAGTCGTTATTCAGTCCTTTTCTCTTGAAAACTCCGTCTTTAACCTCAACTATCCTAAGGCCGTAATTCTTTTTGATGGAGTTTTTCTGTTCCTGTGACAGAGGTTCAAGCACCAGTCCGAGCTGTTCGTTGTAGAACGAATATCCGCCTTTAACAATGCTGTCTGTGCCGTGCATGTTGGCTAAAGTGACGTTCAGATTGTATTCCTTGTCGCCTCTCATCACCTTCACCACCACTTTGTCGCCCGGTCTGAACTGGCCTATGGCTCCAATGAGCTGAGCTCTTGTATCTATAGTTATGTCATTGATACTCAATATGACGTCGCCTTTCTTAAGACCGGCTTTCTGTGCCGCTCCTCCATCAAAGACGTCTTCCACATACACGCCTGACAGCACTTCCAGATTCATATTTCCGGCCAACTCTTCGGTGATTTCAGCAGAGACTATGCCCAAATATGCGCGTTGCAGCGAGCCGTAAAGCAGGAAGTCTTCAACCACTTTCTTAGCTATATTAGAAGGAATAGCGAATGAATAACCCTCGTAGCTGCCTGTGCGCGAGGCTATTGCTGCATTGATGCCGATAAGGTCACCCTTGGTGTTGACCAATGCTCCGCCACTGTTACCAGGGTTCACTGCCGCGTCGGTCTGTATGAACGACTCTATAGTGCCTGCGCCCAAGATGTTGATGTTACGGGCCTTGGCGCTGACTATGCCTGCTGTCACTGTTGAAGTGAGATTGAACGGGTTACCCACTGCCAACACCCACTCACCTACGCGAACCTTGTCCGAATCGCCGAAAGTGAGATGTTCCAAACCCTTGGCGTCAACTTTAATCAAAGCTATATCGGTGGTCGGGTCTGTTCCTACAATCTCAGCCTCCCTCTTGTGCTTGTCGTTGAATGTGACCTCAATTTTCCGGGCTCCTTCAACCACGTGATTGTTAGTCACTATATAACCGTCCGATGAGATAACGACACCCGAGCCGAAACCAACTGACACATTGTCAGGAACCTGAATCCTATTGCCGTATAATTGTTCGAGGAATGAACCGAAGAAATCGTAATAAGTGTTGCTTGTGACAATTTCCGTACGAATGTGAACGACAGCATTGACCGACTTCTCTGCTGCCACCGTAAAATCAACCTGTGCTCTGCTTGTAAGAGCTACACACAAAATCCCAAATAAAAACAATGCCTTTTTCATTTTAAATGTTTTTTAAGTTTCTTAAGACTATAACGCCAAATTTTTAAAAATCTTATCTTATTTTCAAAAATTATTTCTATTTTTACATCAAATTTCTTGCCAAAGCTATTTTGATGACAAGAATTTTCTAATAATTATGCATACTATTGACACTCAACGTATTAAATTCAGCAAATATCATGGCGCAGGCAATGATTTTGTCATGATAAATGCCATTAAATCACCTGTCAGTCTGACCGACGATGATGTTTTGCGGATTTGCGACCGTCGCACAGGCGTAGGAGCCGACGGTCTGATCATGATATTGCCTTCCGGGAATTATGCTTTCAGGATGAAATATTACAATTGTGACGGCCATGAAAGCACCTTCTGCGGTAACGGCGGACGTTGCGTGTCGGCCTTTGCCGTCGAAGAAGGCGTTGCCTCGCAGAACACCGAATACGAAGCCATAGACGGCGTCCACAAAGCCTTGGTCACCAAAGATTCCGACAACGAATACACCGTGTCAATCACCATGCGCGACATAGAAAGTTTCGATTTGGACGACAACCGTCTCCTCATCAACACAGGCTCGCCGCATTATGTCACCAGAGTCAGCGATCTGTGGAATTACGACGTAAGAAAACAGGGTGCGGCAATCAGGCATGACAAGAGCGTGTCCAAAGACGGAGTGAACGTCGACTTTATGGAACTTATAGACGGCAAATATAACATACGCACCTTTGAACGGGGCGTTGAAGACGAGACTTTGGCTTGCGGAACCGGAGTGACAGCTTCCGCAATCGCCGCCTCACTGTGGTTCGGCGGCGACAACATCGACATACGCACCACCCTTGCAACCCTCAACGTCCGCTTCAAACGTGACGGCAAGGCATTCCGAAACATTGTGCTTTCCGGGCCGGCCACCCATGTGTTCGACGGAGAATTTATCTTATCGAAATGATGTTCATTAAAAACGAAAACATAGCATTGCGCGTGGCGGAACCAAACGATGCCGAAGTCATCTACCGCTGGGAAAACGACACCGACATCTGGCGTGTGAGCGAGACCACCGTGCCCTACTCCATGCATCAGATCCAGACTTTCCTGATGAGCAACAACGATCTCACATCAGAGCGACAGCTTCGCCTGATGATAGAACGACTGGACGACAAAAAGGCCGTCGGATGCATAGACATTTACGACTACGACAGTTTCAACGGACGCGCCGGCATAGGCATACTCATTGACAAGGACTGTCGCCGTCAGGGTTATGCCAAACAGGCCGTAGAGCTTTTGAAAGACTATTGTTTTAACATTTTGCTGCTCAACCAGCTTTATATCTATACCCTTGCCAACAACATAGAAAGCATTCTGCTATTTGAATCGCTGGGGTTTGAACGCTGCGGCATCAGGAAACAATGGTATAAGACAAACGAAGGCTATCTCGACCAGATTGAATATCAGCTTATCAACATAAAATAATGACAGGCATTAGACAGACATATAATATCAATAGGAATAAAAACCGCAGGGCAAGACGGTCTGTTTTCGGCATTTTGGGCGTGATAATACTGATTGCCATAGCTGTATTGTTGAGATATTACTTTTATCTATACAGTCCTATCATCAAGACTCCAGATGGCAAAGACGTGTCGTTGTACATCCCGACAGGCTCTGATTACCAATATGTTAAGAATGAAATAAATTCATTGGGTGTTCTGAAAAACAAGAGAGCCTTCAATTGGCTTGCCCAACGCACCGGCTATCCCGAAGACGTGCATCCCGGACGCTATGTGCTGAGCGACGGCATGAACAACCAGGAATTGAACACCATGCTGCGTTACGGTCACCAGACTCCGGTGAAGGTGGTTTTCAACAATCTCCGCAGTGTAGCACATCTGGCGGGACGTGTCAGCAAGCAGATAGAGGCCGACTCCACATCCATAATCGAGGCCATCAACGCCTGCGACACCATAGATGCCGCCACTTTCATTCCAAACACCTATCAGTTGTATTGGAACACCGACGCCGAAGGCTTCCTGTCGAGAATGGCTGCCGAATACCGTACGTTCTGGAACGAGTCGCGCAAGCAAAAAGCCAAAGAGAAGAAGCTGACGCCCCGCGAGGTAAGCATTCTAGCATCTATAGTCGACAGGGAGACCGCCAAGACTTCGGAGATGCCGACCATAGCCGGTGTTTACCTTAACAGACTGAGGCTGCGCTGGCCACTGCAGGCCGACCCCACCCTTATCTATGCCACAGGCGACTACAGCATCAGACGGGTGCTTAACTCTCACAAGAAAATCGACTCTCCTTACAACACATACAAATACGCAGGCTTGCCGCCAGGACCCATCTGTATTCCTTCAATAGCGGCCATAGACGCCGTGCTCAACGCCGAAAAGCATCAGTATTTCTACTTCTGCGCGAAGGATGACCTTTCGGGATACCATGTGTTTGCAAGGAACATAGAAGAGCACAACCGCAATGCGGCAAAATACAGAAAAGCACTGAACAATAATAAGATTTACAAATGAAGGCATTCAAAGCATACGACATCAGAGGCGTTTGGGGTACCGACCTGAACGAGGAAACAGCCTACCGCATAGGATATTTCCTGCCCGACATTCTGCCTGCCAAGAAATTTCTGGTGGGCCGCGACATGCGTCTCTCGTCGGACGCTGCTTTCCTAAACCTCACCAATGGTTTGAGAGACCGGAGCGTAGATGTGGACAGCGTGGGTCTGTCAACCACCCCAATGATTTACTGGGCTACGGCACGCTACGGTTACGAGGCTTCAGTCATGATTACGGCCTCACACAATCCGTCAAATCATAACGGAATGAAAATCAGTGCTAAAAATGCCAAACCCGTAGGATACGACAGCGGTCTGAACAAGCTGGAAAGCCTGGTTGAATCGGACACCAAGCCAGTGACTGCCAAACAAAGAGGCATTTTGAATGAAATCAATGTGTATTCGGAATATCTCGACTACCAACGTCAGTTCATGGGCGACATCAGCAACCTTAAGGTCGGCATAGACTGCAGCAACGGGGCAGCCAACCTGTTCGTGAAACAGCTGCTAGGCGACTCACCTTATTATATTAATGACACTCTAGACGGACGTTTCCCGGGTCATGAGCCCAATCCGTTGGAGGCAGAGAATCAGGAGCAGATAAAAGAACTTGTGCTGAAGAACAAATGCGACATCGGCCTGCTGTTTGACGGCGACGCCGACCGCATAACATTCATAGACGAAAAAGGACAGTTTATCTCCCCTGACCTTATCATTGCCTTCCTTGGCAACTATTTCCTCGGAGAGAAAAAACAAAAAGGCATAGTGCTTCAGGACATACGTTCCTCCAGAGCCATACAGGAATATCTCGGCAGGCTCTACGGTGCAGAAGTGGTGACCTGGAGAGTGGGACGCGCATACGCCGCACTGAAGTTACGTGAGCTTGACGGATGCTTCGGAGGCGAACTGGCCGGGCATTATTACTTCCGTGATTTCTACTACTCCGACTCCGGCATTATGGCAGCCTTGCTGGTTCTGCGCCTGCTGGCCGATTTCAAGCGGAGAGGCATGACAATGTCACAAATAGTCAAAGACATAAGCGGATATTACAACTCCGGCGAAATAAACTTCACCATAGAGAAGAAAAAAGAAGCCATGGACGCCGTGCGCGATCATTTCATAAACCTCGAAAAGCCCGAGAGTTTCCTAGACTTCGACGGCTACCGAATAGACTATCACGACTGGTGGCTCAGCATCAGGCCGTCGAATACGGAACCGTATCTGAGGTTTTTATGCGAGGCGAAAAGCGAGAACAAACTGAATGAAATTATAACAACCGTAAAGGAGATAATTAAAACTGTCAACAATTCATAACTGAAATCCACCAGGCAGCTACAATGAAGAAAGCAGTACTTGCGATATTACTTATTCTCAGCGTTTTTTCGGCATCAGCCCAGGACACCTTGCAAGATCGGGCTCGAGTCAGAAGGAATGTGAGATACGTTATTGGCATTGAGGCGGCATTTTATGTGACCTCGATGACAGGACTGTATTTCGCCTGGTACGCCGATCATCCGCAAAAGCCCTTCCATTTTTACAATGACAATGCAGAGTGGATGCAGATGGACAAGGTTGGGCATTTCACCACAAATTACATTATGGGATCCTTCGGTTATGAACTGCTCAGAGATGCCGGACTGGACGAGAAACGCTCAATTTGGTATGGAGGCACGCTGGGGTTTATTTATATGACAAGTGTGGAGGTATTCGACGGATTGTGTGACGGCTGGGGATTTTCTTGGGGTGACATGTTGGCCAACGCGCTGGGCACCGGTCTGTTCATCGGGCAACAGTTTTTGTGGCATGAGCAACGTATTATCATAAAATATTCATTCCATACTACGGAATTCGCGCAATACAATCCGGATTTATTGGGTTCTACATTCTTACGCCAGGCTTTAAAGGATTATAACGGTCAGACATATTGGGCCTCGTTCAACATCAAGTCATTGTTCCTCAACAAGGAAAGCCGCTTCCCAAAATGGCTGAATTTCGCTGTTGGATACGGAGCTACAGGCATGACTGGCGGTTTTGAAAACCTTCCCGAGCCCACACCTCAATTCAACAGAGAAAAGCAGTTTTATTTTTCATTGGATGTTGACTTGACTAAAATACCTACGAGAAATAAATTCTGGAAGTATACGTTAAAAGTATTGAATATATTCAAGATTCCATTCCCTGCATTGGAGTATAATACAGGAGGCGAATGGGTATGGCATTGGCTCTATTTCTAGGAAATTAATAGTTTAAAATATGAAGAGATTATTATTATTTGCAGTTTTGGCTTTGATTATGGCAAGTTGCGGTCATGACCCGGAAAGGTCGAGAAAGTATTTGGACAAGGGCATAGACTACCTGTATGCGTCGCAATTTGACGAAGCCATAGGATTCTTTGACAAAGCCATCAAGTACGACGAGAACAATTACGAGGCTTATTACTACCGCGGATGCGCCTACAGCAACAATTTCAACAGCGAGTTGGCATTGCGTGACTGGAACAAGGCCATAGAAATCAAGGAAGACTATGCAGATCCTTATTTCAACATAGGACTGCTTTACAGGCGCAACAACGACTACTCCATGGCTTGCTATTTCTTCAAATTAGCCGAGAAATACGGCCGTCAGAACATGGAGGATTACACTAAATTCTGCGATTATTATTGATTTATGGCTGAATATTCATCAATACTGCTGGAAAAAGCCGTAGACGAGCTGGCCAAACTGCCCGGCATAGGTCGCAGAACTGCCTTGCGTTTGGCATTACATCTGCTGGGCGAGGAAGAGTCGGCTACCGAGGCCCTGTCGCAGTCATTGCAGGACATGCGTCACAACATAGTTTTATGCCGCCGCTGCTACAACATAAGCGATGACGAGCAATGCTCCATCTGTTCCAACCCCAAGAGGGACAACGAGGTGCTTTGTGTTGTGGCCGACATGCGCGACGTGATGGCCATAGAACGCACCGGTTCGTACAACGGGCTTTACCATGTGCTCGGGGGTGTCATAGACCCCATCAACGGCATCTCGCCCAACGACTTGCGCATCAACGAGTTGATTGAAAGAAGCATGAGGGAAAATATCAGGGAGATTATATTCGCCCTGCCGGCAACCATAGAAGGCGACACCACCAACTATTTCATATCAAGAAAACTGGGACATTTCGAAGGTCAAATCACCACCATAGCCAAAGGCATAGCTGTAGGCGACGCGCTGGAGTTCGCCGACGAGGTAACTCTCGGACGCTCCATTATGAACCGCATACCGTTCAATCGATAGGCATATTATCGAACAGATTCAGCTGATTTTCACACAGATACAATTCTTCAGGAACACCATACTCGTAGTGTGAGATGAATCTTTCTATGTTTTTCTTAATCAGTTTGATGGGCGTGGTGCGGCGCGCCTTGCAGTAGTTCTTGAGCGATCTGTACTGACCTTGCGACAACTTGAAGGTTATCGCATGGTACTTGTAGCTTCTTCTATGGTGTTTACTTTTCATTTTATAATTGTTAGTTTGAAGTTTGAAGTTAGTTTAATGCTAACTCCAAACTTCAAACCTAAAACTACATTAGTTTCTTAGCCTCATCGAGCATCATCTGTGCCAGACGGTCGGCTTCAGCCTCCGACTTTCCTTCGGAATAAACACGGATGATAGGCTCGGTATTTGATTTGCGCAGGTGCACCCAACCGTCGGCGAAATCAATTTTCACTCCGTCTATGGTGGTCACCTGTTCGTTCTTGAATTTGTCGGCCAGCTTTGCCAGGATGCCGTCCACATCGGTCTGAGGCGTAAGCTGAATCTTGTTCTTCGACATATAATACAGCGGGAAGCTCTTCTTGAGTTCCGACACCGTGCATTTCTTCTCGCAGAGGTATGTCAGGAACAGACCCACGCCGACCAAGGCGTCACGGCCGTAGTGAATCTCCGGATAAATAACGCCTCCGTTACCTTCGCCGCCTATCACTGCGCCAACCTCTTTCATCTTGGCAACAACGTTAACTTCTCCCACTGCCGCAGCTGCATATTTACCGCCGGCGGCGACTGTCACATCACGCAAAGCGCGTGTTGAAGAGAGGTTTGAAACCGTATTGCCTTTCTTATGTTCCAAAATATATGAAGCGACGGTAACCAGGGTGTATTCTTCACCGTACATCTCCCCTTTCTCGTTGATGAATGCCAGACGGTCCACGTCGGGGTCTACCACAATACCGAGGTCGGCGCCGCATTCCTTCACCTTGGCGCAGGTGTCAACCAGGTTGACTGCCAAAGGCTCCGGGTTATGTGCGAACTTACCGGTCACCTCGCAGTTGAGCTCGATTACATTTTTCACGCCCAACTTCTTAAGCAGCATCGGAATTGCCATGCCTCCGGTGGAGTTGACACCGTCGACCACCACCTTAAGGTTGGCCTTAGCGATAAGGTCCTTATTCACCAATGGCAACTTGCAGACCATGTCGGCATGACGTTCAATCCAGCCTTCGGCCAAGGTATATGTGCCAATCTCATCGATTGGAGAAAACTCGTATTCATCTTTTGCGGCTTTTTCGAGCAGCCATTTTCCGTCGGCGGCGTCTATGAATTCTCCTTTGTTGTCGAGGAGCTTCAAAGCGTTCCATTCCTTAGGGTTGTGAGAGGCGGTGAGTATGACGCCGCCGTCGGCCTTCAACTCGGTGACGGCTATCTCTGTGGTAGGCGTAGTGCTCAATCCTATATCTATGACGTCGGCTCCCATAGCCTGAAGGTTACCGCACACCAGCTGGTTTACCATGGTGCCCGAAAGACGTCCGTCGCGACCTACAACAATGCGAGGACGTTTAACGCCACCGCGGCGAATCAAACAAATAAAAGCTGAAGTCAATTTGACAATGTCAATAGGGGTCAACCCGTCGTCCGGCCTGCCGCCAATAGTTCCGCGGAATCCGGAAATTGATTTAATTAAAGGCATAATTCAAAAAATTTTCGCAAAGATATGCTTTTTATTTAATTTTTACAAATATTTCGTCACAATTCTGACATAGCGGCGCTTAATCCATCACTATAATCTCCAAACGTGGCAGGCTGCGCACATTGAACGAGGCATCAAACATGGTGGTGCGGTCTATGTAAAGCCTTTCCAGTGAACGGCATTCCTGCATGTCGGGCACTACAAGCATACGTCCGCTGCCAGCCACATTCAACTCAATCAGACTTGTCATTCTATTCAGTCCTACCGGCAACTCGAGCAAACGGTTGCGTCCTATGTAGAAAAACTTCAGATTCTGAAGTTTATGGATATATCGTGGCAGATAAGCCAGATGATTGTCGTTAAGCGACAGATATTCAAGGTTTTCCAACAAACAAATGGATTCGGGCAGCGACTCCAGCTCGTTGTGATCCAATTCAAGTCTGTTCAGATTTTTAAGCTTGCCGATTGTCTCAGGCAGGCTCTTCAAATTGTTATTCTTGAGTGAAATCTCCTCAAGGTCGGTAAGTTCTCCGATGACAGGCGGAATATAGACAAGTCGGTTGGAACTGACCACCAGCTTTTTAAGCTTTTTGAGCTCTCCCACCTCCTCCGGCAGTGAGTCCAATGCGTTTTTGAACAGATATAAAGTTTCAGCGTTGGGATTATCTTTAATCTTTTGGACAAGATCCTTGGCACTGGAGTAAGAGATTTTGATTTTCTTTTTGCCTTGAGCCTGAGCATTAACGCTTACGAGTATTAAAGCCGCGACAAAAATTAAGCCGATGATTTTTTTCATGACAAATTAATTTTAAATGTTTCGCAAAGATAATAAAAAGTTTCAAAAACATATAAATCTTTTAATTTTAAACTTTCATCCTTTCACTAAATTTCGTATTTTTGCAAAAAATTAGAAAGATGTTCGACGACGACAGTTTCCTTGACGATATGGAGGTGAACGAGCTGGTTGACCGTTTCGAAAAAATGGTCAGACAGGAGCAGTCGTACTATTTCGATGCCGACGAGCTGAACGTCATAGTTGAACATTATCTGCACGTTAACAACGTGAAAAAGGCCAATCTGGCCGCTGACATAGCAAAGACTTACCATCCCAACAACCCTCTGGTGCAAATTATCAGGGCCAAGCAGCTCCTGGCAAATTCCAATGCCAAAGAAGCTCTCTCAACCTTGAAAAACTCCGATTTCGATCATGAGGACGCCGATTATCAGATCACTCTGGGTGCCTGTTACACCGATTTGGGAGAGCACGAAAAAGCCATCAAAGCTTACATGAAAGCGGTGAAAGCCTTCGATTACAGGGACTGCGAAGACCTGTACGCCTCTATTGCCAACGAGTACGAGAACATGGGCGATATAGAGAAGGCCCTGAAGTATTACATTCTGGGGCTGCGCCGCGACGTCGACCTGGACGAGCAGTATTTCGAGATTCGCAATTGTTTCTCTATGCTGGGCAAAATAAACGACGCCATAGATTTCTTCCATCAGGAGATAGACCGCAACCCCTACAGTGTATCGGCATGGATGGCTCTGGGCAACTGTTACGTCCGCATGGGCAAGTTGGAGGAGGCCATCGAACAGTTTGAATATGCCGTGGCCATAGACCCGCATTACAAAAAGGGTTATATCGACCTGGCCACAGCCTTCAACGAGCTCGACCGCTTCAAAGACACCATAGACATTATGGCCGAAGCTACCCGTTACAATGCCGAGACAGCCCTTCTGCTCTGCCTTTACGGAGAGGCCAAAGCCAAGCTGGGCGACACCGAGGAGGCGTTTAAGATTTACAAGAATGCCATGAAGCTGGATGAAAATCTGTCGGAGGCATACGCCGGCATAGGTTTCCTGCTCAGCGATGAGAACAACCCCACGTCGGCCATCAAATTCCTCAAGCATGCTCATACCCTGTCGCCTTACAACACCGACTACATGTACGTGCTGGTTGAAGAATACAACAAAATCGAAGAGTTTGACATAGCGCTGCGTTACGTCAACGAGATACTCGACCTTAACCCCTACGATGAGAACGTCTACATCTCAATGATGGAGTGCTATGTACTGAAAGATGACCCTGACAAAGCCATGGAGTCGTTGGAGCGCGGTCTGCGCATATTACCCGGCAACGCCGCCCTGCTTTATCGCAAGGCTTTCCTATATTTTGCAAAAGACCAGACCGAGTCGGGACTGCTGACTCTGGAGATGGCCCTGGAGCGCGATTACGACGGGCACATGGAGTTCCTCAGCTTTGACGCCGAGAATCTGACCAACAACCAAGCCATAATGGAACTGATAGAAGAATACAGAAAAAAGAAAGCATGAAAAACTATATTTACATATTCCTGATAGCAATGGTGCCGCTCATAGAGCTGCGTGGCGCAATACCCGTTGCCTATGCCATACACACGGCCAACCCCGATTTCAATTTGTTTTGGAGCTATATAATCATAGCCCTAGGCAACATCTTACCTGTGCCATTCATCTATCTGTTTGCCCGCAGGGTGTTGTTATGGGGTAAGGACAAACGCTATATCGGAAAGTTTTTCACCTGGTGTTTGGAAAAAGGCGAAAAAGGCGGACAGAAACTGCAAGCCAAGGCGGGACGCGGACTCTATTGGGCTCTGGTACTCTTCGTAGGCATACCGCTGCCTGGAACAGGCGCCTGGACAGGCACCTTGGCGGCCAGCTTCTTAGACATGGGGTTCAAGAAAAGCGTTATAGCCGTTATAGCCGGAGTTGTTTTGGCCAGTGTAATTGTCGGCTTGGTCTGCACACTGGGATTCGGAGCTGTTTTTGGAATAAATTAAGGTTATGCGCTATTTCGGACTCATAGGACATCCTTTAAGCCATTCTTTTTCAAAGGCCTATTTTGAAGATAAATTCAAAAACGAGGCTTTAGACTGTTTCTTCATCAATTTTGACATCGAAAAGCTTCACAGCATCAAGGATATTCTCGTGCAATATCCCGACTTGCAAGGCTTTACAATAACCCATCCGTATAAAAAGGAGATTTTCAGCTACCTCGATGCTGTCGACGCCAATGCCGAAGAAATCGGAGCGGTGAATGTGGTGAAAATCGAAGCTGGCAAAAAGCTGCACGGCTACAACACCGATTACATAGGTTTTCAGGGACTTATGGAGAAAGCTATAGCCGGCAGGGATATTCAAAAGGCCTATATATGCGGCACAGGCGGGGCTTCGGAAGCCGTGAAATTCGTTTTGAAGAACAAAGGCATAGAATACAAACTGCTGTCGAGAAAAGACAATTCCTATCAGCAGATAAAACAAGAGGGATTTAAAAATAACGAATTGATTATCAACGCCACCCCCGTCGGCATGTATCCCAAGTCGGACGAAAAGCCCGATTTGCCATACCAGACGGCTAACTCCACCAATGTGTTCATCGATTTGATATACAATCCAGAGGAGACCATGTTTATGAAAGAGGCGAAAAAATATGGAGCCAAGGCTTTTAACGGATTGAAAATGTTGACGTTACAAGCAGAAGCGGCATGGCGGATTTGGAATTTAGAGTGTTGATTTTAAAGTGTATAGTTAAGTGGATTTCATCAGCAAAATATCAAAAGAGTTTTCTATAACACCGAGAGTGGCTGGAAATGTGATAAAGCTTCTCGGCGAAGGTGCCACTGTGCCGTTCATTGCGCGCTACCGCAAGGAAATGACTGACACAATGAATGAGGAGACTGTGGCCGAGGTGAAAAAGCGTCTCGAACAGCTGGACGAGTTGGAGAAACGAAAAGAGTTTGTGCTGAAATCCATAAACGAGCAGGAAAAACTGACTCCAGAGCTGGAGAAACAGATCCAAGAGGCCGAGACTCTGCAGGACGTGGAAGACCTCTATCTCCCCTACAAGCCGAAACGCCGCACCAAGGCTGAGATTGCCCGCCAGAAAGGGCTGGAGCCTTTGGCTAAGCTCATAATGTCGCAAAACAGCGACGATGTGAACGGCATGGCCCATCGTTTCATCAACAAGGAGAAAGACGTCAAGACTGAGGAAGAGGCTTTGCAAGGCGCCTGCGACATAATGGCGGAATGGATATCAGAGAACATCAACGGACGCAACCGCATCCGCAAGATATACCACAAAAGCGGCATTATTTCATCCACTGTGGTGAAAAGCAAAGAAGCCGAAGCTCAGACTTACAAGCAATATTTCGATTTCAGGGAGCCCATAGACAAAGCTCCATCACACCGTATTCTGGCTCTGTTCCGTGCCGAAGAGGAAGGCTTGCTGAAGGTGAAGCTCAGCATAGACGCAGACGATGCTCTCAGCGTGCTTGACAGCATATTCCTCAAAAACGACAATGCTTCAACCGACTTGGTGCAAGATGCCATTGACGACGCATGGAAACGCTTGCTGGAGCCATCACTTGAAACCGAGATACGAGCCCTTTACAAACAGAAAGCCGACGAAGTGGCGGTGAAGGTATTCGCTGAGAACCTGAGACAACTGCTGCTGGCCGCACCTTTAGGCAAGAAACGTGTGCTTGCCCTCGACCCGGGCTTCCGCACAGGCTGCAAAGTGGTTATCTTAAACGAGTTGGGGGCTTTGATACATAATGAGACCATCTACCCTCACCCACCTCAAAACGAGACCGGCAAGTCGGCAGCCAAGATAGCTCACCTGGTGCAGGCATATAAAATAGACGTCATAGCCATAGGAAACGGCACGGCAGGACGCGAGACTGAAGATTTCATTCGCGGAATCCGTTTCGACCGTGACATCACTGCGGTTATGGTAAACGAAAGCGGTGCCTCCATCTACTCGGCAAGCAAGGTTGCTCGCGAAGAGTTTCCTGATTACGACATCACAGTGCGCGGAGCCGTCAGCATAGGCCGCCGCCTGATGGACCCCTTGGCCGAACTGGTCAAGATAGACCCCAAGTCAATTGGAGTTGGACAATATCAACACGATGTAAACCAGAAAATGTTGGGCGACGAGCTTAACACTGTGGTTGAAAGCTGTGTCAACGCCGTGGGTGTGGAGCTCAACTCCGCCAGCGAACAGTTGTTGTCGTACGTGAGCGGTGTCGGGCCGCAGCTGGCGAGCTCAATTGTGAAATACCGCAACGAGAACGGAGGTTTCACCAGCCGCAAACAGCTGATGGAAGTGCCACGCCTCGGCAGCAAGGCCTTCGAACAGTGCGCCGGTTTCTTGCGTATACGCGACTCCAAACAGCCTCTGGATGCCAGCGCAGTTCATCCGGAGAGTTATCACATAGTGGAAAAGATGGCCAAGAAGCTCGGAGTGACAGTGAAAGACCTGATTGGCAACGAGGAACTTGTAGCCAAGATCAATCCAAAAGAGTTTATAGAGACAGATTTCGGCATTGAGACAGTCAACGACATCATAGACGAGTTGAAAAAACCCGGACGTGACCCGCGCAAGGGCTTTGAAATGTTTGAATTTGACAAAAACATACGCACCCTAAACGACTTGAGACCTGGCATGGAACTCAAGGGCATAGTAACCAACATCACGGCTTTCGGCTGTTTTGTCGACGTTGGAGTGCATCAGGACGGACTGGTTCACATCAGCCAGATGTCGAACAGCTACATTACCGATCCAAACCAGGTTGTGAAACTCAACCAAAAGGTGAAAGTAAAGGTCATGGAAGTTGACATCCCAAGAAAACGCATCAGTTTGAGCATGAAATGAAATAAAACCGGAATCCTAACGTTATAGCGGTATGAAAAAACATATACTAATCGGATTATTCATCGCCTTGTTCGCTCTGCCATTCGGAGCGAAGTCGCAGGTTTTCCTTGGAGAAGCGTTTGTAGGATACAATATATGCCAGGTTGACGGCGACATGATAATGGGTTTCTTCAAACACGGAGTCAACGTGGGTGTGGGCGTCATAGTGCCTGTGTGGACAAAAGACAAGTTCAGCCTGGAGCTGTCGATGGAAGTGCTCTACAACCAGAAAGGCTCCAAGCAGGGCCGCAAATATTGGGATCATGTGATTGATTCAGTCACCGGACATGAAATCACGGGAGAATACAACCTCAGCCTAAGCTACGGTGAGGTGCCGTTCATGGTTTATTTCACCGACAAGAAGGTGGTCTCTGCGGGTGTGGGTATTTCCTACGCCAGACTTATGGGACTGACAGAATACGAACAGGGCATTAAGACCAACGTGACTGCAACCAGCGGCGAGTTCGACCAGAACGAGTTCAACATATTGGCCGATGTAAAGATCCGCGTATACAAGAGATGGAAGCTTGGTTTCAGGTACTCCTACTCCCTGACTCCAATCAGAACACGTGAGTATTTCGACATTCAGGGGCAATCGCTCGGCACCTTCAAGCAGTACAACAACATGTTCACCTTCAGGCTGACCTACGTCTTCAACGAAAGGCTTGAGGACCTGCAACGCCAGGAATACCGCTACACAGGCGACAACCCGAAGTTCCACGACAAAGCCCTGGAGCGTCAGCGCCGCAAGTTGGCCCGCCAGAGAGAACGCGAAGAAAGAAGAAAGAACAAATAAAAAAAAAGGACGCTTACGAAAAGCGTCCTTTTTTATTCAAGAGTTATTCTTATTCAATAACTGTAACCATTTTCTCCATCTCCTTCATGGTGGCGAGATGACCCTTATAGTCAACATAGCCCAAACCAGGGAGCAGAAGTTCTATGTTACGGCCGTCGTTCAGGAACTCCATCACTGTGTTCTTGACGCAGTACTCAGTTGCTATGCCGCTTATGACAAGGTTCTTGCCGTTTGCGACCTCATGCAGCTGACGACCGTCAGGACCCACTGACTCGAAACCTGAATACTGTTCCTCGTCAACCTTGGCGCCCTTGCGGAAGATATTGCGCTCCGGGTCAGGACGGTTCATAGGGTTGATGACATCTGTGTAGAATGCTTCGTGGATAGCGCCTCCGCGTGTACCCTGTACGCAGTGTGCCGGCCAGATGCCGCCGTAGTCCTTGAATGAACTGTGGTTGTATGGATGATAGTCGGTAATGTAATAAACCTTCTGGTCAGGATGTGCGTTGATGTATTTCACAACCTCGTGCACAGCTTCTTCTGAGTGACCGCAGGCCAAAGTACCGTCGATGAAATCGTAGAGCATGTCGACAACCAGATGTGCAGGAGCTGCATGGTTCTCTTCGACAAAGCTATAGTTCTTGCCATAGTCGAGATGCTGCTGCAGGAAGTCTGAAGGATAGTTAACCTTGTAATCGACCACCTTGCCCTTCTTCACTACAGGGACAATCTCCGGATTGATAAAGCCGCCGTATGGCTTCAGTCCGAGAGCCTCGTAACGGGCCTTTACCTCTTTGTGGAGGTCTGGGTTGATCTTCACTGCGTATGTCTCTATGAGCTTCTTGCCGGTTTCATAGTCGCCTTCCGACTTAACGCGCTGCACTTCAGCGAGAAGCTGACCGAACAGACCGCGGAGTTTCTCATAGTCGTTGATGACGAAATATGTCTTGCCGTCGCGAACCTTCTTTTCGATGACATTGTCTTTCATTCCTTTTTCATAGCACCACCAGCTGATGAGAGCGCGATCCTGCATGTGAGCCTCGGTGATATCCTTGCCGAGTTCAATGCGTGCCAACTGGCTCATCAAACCGTTGCGGATGAAGTCGGCGTACTGTGCCTTGTAGCATTCCATGTTAGGCAGAATGCCGAGTTCCACCATCTTCGGGTCGGCGCAGTAGTAAAGTCCGAACAAGTCGGCGCGGGCCTCTTCAAGAGCTGAGCTGTACTCCTTCAGGGAGTTTGGCATGGTTTCCGGGAGCAGTTGTCCTGAACCGTGGCCAAGGCATTCGTGGAGGTCGGTGTGCAGCACGTCGGCTATTGCGCTGTATTTCTTGCAGAGGTCAATCTCTTCCTGTGAGTAGGCAAACTCAGCCAAAACGCTCTTTGGTGACTCGTTGGCGGCCTTGTCGTAAGCCTCCATCAAGTTGGTGATTGTCACCGACTTAGAACCGTGTTCCTTACGAATCCAGTCAGCGTTAGGCAGGTTGATGCCGATCGGAGGTGCCGGGAAGCAGTCGCCAGCCAGTGTGGTGACTATGATACCCTTAGCGCTCACGCCCTTGCATTCTTTCTTTTTGAAACGAGGGTCAACCGGCGAGTTATCTTCAAACCACTGTGCGTTGGCACTGATAATCTCCGAACGTTTTGTCTCCTCGAGGTCTTTGTAGTCGACAATGGCCTCCCAAGTGGCTTTCATGCCCATAGGATCGTTGTAGTCCTCGATGAAACCGTTCACATAGTCTATCATTGAGATTGAATCCTCAACCCATGCAATGTTGTATGCATCCCAAGTCTTCAGGTCGCCTGTGGTGTAATAATCAATCAACAAATTGGTGTAGTGGCGCTGCACATCGTTTTCGGCCACCTCGTTGGCTTTCTTGAGCCAGTAGATAATCTTCTCCAAAGCCTTGCCGTAAAGTCCGTCCACCTTATAAACTTCCTCGTGAAGTTTGCCGTTTTCCTTGACCAGCTTTGAGTTCAAGCCGTATGAAATCGGGTTCGGGTCGGTGGTGTCGCGCATGGCATCGTAGTAAGCCTCGACTTCACCTTTATTAATAGTGCCTTCGTAGAAGTTGACGCAGGAGTTACGGATAATATCCTCTTCTCCGCTGCGGCGCTTGGCATAAAGGTTCTCGTCGAAAATCACAGGAGTGATGAAGTCGATAAACTCTTCGACAGTCTCACCCTCGGCCAGAGGAAGCTGATTCTTGTCGGAATTCTTCACCAACTGGCTGAAATACTCTCTCGAGATTTCAGGGAACATCTTATCCTCTGCATAGTGATGATGGATGCCGTTGCTGAAGAACACTCTTTTTGCATAGACCACAAAATTCTGATAATCAGAGCATTTCTTATCACCTTTGTATGAATTAAGGATAGCCTCAAGAGTCTTGCGGACGGTGAGGTTGTACTTGAAATTCTGGTCGGCAAGAATGTCGCGGCCGCACTTGGCTGCTTCACCCAAATAATAAATGTACTCTTTCTGTTGCAGAGTCAGATTCTCCCATTCCGGGATCTGATAACGCATAACTTTCAGGTCGGCGAACTCGTCAACCAGATACTTGAAATTCTCAGGTTCATTCTGGGCATTCTTGTTACCGCTTGGTGCACAAGCAGTTAGAAGCCCCGCAATTCCTAAACACATAATAAGTCTTTTCATTTTTATAGTTTTGTAAAATGGGTTGCAAAATTAGTAAAATTTTTCACTCAAAAAGGCGTTTTAAAAAAAGATTATAAGATGATTTTTATTATCTTTGCAAAAATTAATAATTAAAAATTCAGACAGATGCAATACACGCAAGAATCTAACAATCAAGGTAATAGACCTTTAAACAACAAGAAATACGCCCCTATCGTGGTGGTAGTTGTGGCAGTTTTGCTGCTCATCATATTCTGGAACCGCATCACAGTGACCATCCCTGCCGGTCACGGAGGAGTGCTTTACCGTCTGTTTGGTGGCGGTATTGACACTACCAAGACTTACGAGGAAGGCTTCCACTTCATCGCTCCTTGGAACAGCATGGAGCTTTACGAAGTGCGTCAGCAGGTGGCCGACGAGGAAATGAGCGCTCTTTCTTCAAACGGTTTGGAAATCAAGATAGAATTCTCAACATGGTATCAGCCTAAATGGGAAGAATTGGGACAGCTGCACGCCACCATTGGTACCCAGTACCTCACCAGAACAGTCTACCCTGCCATGCGTTCAGCCGCCAGAAGCGTGCTCGGACGTTACACCCCGGAGCAGATTTATTCAACAAAGCGTGATGCCATTCAGGAGGAAATCTTCATTGAGACAAAGAACCTTCTCGAAGGCAAGCACATTCAGCTCAACCAGGTGCTCATCCGCTCGGTTACCCTGCCTCCTACCATCAAGTCGGCTATCGAAAGCAAGTTGAAACAGGAACAAGAGGCTTTGGAGTATGAATTCAAACTCGAAAAGGCATCACAAGAGGCTGAACGTCAGCGCGTTGAAGCTGAAGGTAAAGCCAGGGCCAACAATATTATCAGTGCGAGTATCAACGATAAGATCTTACGCGAAAAAGGTATAGACGCCACTCTGAAGCTCGCCGAGTCACCCAACACCAAGGTTGTGATTGTGGGTAACAGCAAAGACGGCATGCCGTTGATTTTGGGAGACATCAAGTAATGGCCAACAAGGTTAAACAAGTTAGAATAAGCATAAAAAACCGTCGCGCGTCTTATGAGTATTACCTCATAGACCGCTACACTGCAGGCATTGTGCTCACCGGCACGGAGATCAAAAGCATACGTGAAGGCAAAGCCAGTCTCACCGACTCGTACTGCGCCTTCACAGGCAACGAACTTTTCGTGGTGGGGATGCACATTGCCGAATATGCTTTCGGAACGTACAACAATCACGTGCCGAAACGCGACCGTAAGCTTCTGCTGACTATGAAAGAGTTGCGCAAGCTCAAGGCCAAGAGCGCCGAAAAAGGCTTCACCATTGTGCCAGTCGAGATGTTTGTCAACGACCGTGGCCTGGCTAAGATGGAGATAGCTCTTGCCAAGGGTAAGCACTTCTACGACAAGAGAGACAGCCTGAAGGAGAAGGATTCGAAGAAAGAAATAAGGGAGTTTTAATTTTTAATGGTTATTGGTTAGAATTATGAAGAGATTGTTGATTGTTATAATGGTTTTGGTTTCGTTGCCGGTGATCAGTGACGCTCAAGGCATAAATTGGATGACATTTGAGGAGGCAGTTAAATTGAACGAAACGGCGCCCAAGAAAATCTTCATCGACGTCTACACCGACTGGTGCGGATGGTGCAAGAAAATGGACCAGACCACATTCCAGAATGAAGATGTGGTGGCATATATGAACGAAAACTACTATGCTGTCAAGTTCAATGCCGAAACCCGCGACACCATAGTCTGGGGCTCCAACACCTATATCAACGAGGGTGGAATTAACGGCCGTAAGGGTACCCATCAGCTGGCCGCAGCCCTATTGCAAGGACGTCTTTCCTACCCTTCATACGTTTTCCTCAACGAGAAAAACCAGCTTCTTACAGTGGCTCCCGGATACATGGAAGCCAAAGATTTTATGCCTGTCCTGACATATCTCAGCACAGATGCATATCTCAAACAATCATTCAAGGATTACATTAAGTAACAATGCGTAAACTATTAGTTATCATATTATTATCAATCACAGTAATTGCGGTGTCATGTCGCAAGAACAAGACATTTTCCAACGACACTTCCCGAAACATTGAACTGTCGTCCGACACCCTGACTTTCGACACTGTGTTCACCTGCGTGGGCTCGGCCACCAGGATACTGATGGTTTACAACAACACCGACGACAACCTCAAAATCAGCTCCATCCGCTTGGAGCAGGGCAGCTCGTCACCATACAGCGTCAACGTGGACGGAGCCTCAGGCACCACTTTCCAGGACGTTGAAATTTACGCCCACGACAGCCTCTATGTCTTTGTTAAGGTAACCATAGACCCGACCGACGAGAACAATCCATTCTTCGTGGAAGACCGTCTTCTGTTCAATACCAATGGCAACCAAACCGTGGCACATCTGACGGCTTACGGACAGAACGCCCACTACATCATTGGAAATATCGGAATTTTCCCGGACTCAGAAGGGCATTACACCAACTACTACACCCCTGTCACCGACTCCGTCAACAAAGACGTGCATTGGACAGCTGAAAAGCCGTATGTGATTTATAATGTGGCACTTATCGACTCCGAAGGCACTCTGACCATAGAAGCCGGCACAAGAGTATATTTCCATGGAGGTTCGGGGCTTTGGGCCTGGAGCGAAGGACAGTTGATAGTGGACGGCACAGCTGAAAACCCTGTCATATTCCAAGGCGACAGACTCGAAGACTTCTATGCCGACGAGCCCGGTCAATGGGACCGCATTTGGCTTATGGAAGCCCGCGAAGGACACGGACACAGCATCAATCATGCCATCATCAAAAACGGCTTCATAGGCTTGCAATTGCAGCGAATGCTGAAAGACAACATGGCTCAGGCCGACATCACCAATACCATTATTGAAAACCACACAGGCATGGGCATTTACACCAACTGCTACACTGCAAACGTATGGAATGTGCTCATCGACAATTGCGGCTATTATTGCGCCGCTCTCACCGGTGGAGGAAACTATCTGTTCAGGCATACCACATTGGCCAATTTCTGGACCAATTCCGCCCGTCAAACGCCCGCCTTGTATTTCGACAATTACTACACCGACCCTACTGACGGCAACACCTACGCCATGCCGTTCAACTGCGAGTTGGCCAACAGCATAGTGTACGGCAATCACAGCAACGAGTTTGACACAGATTTCTACGAGCAATCAAGCGATACAACCTATCGTTTCAGCCATTGCCTGCTTGGCATCACACGGCCTCACAGCGATGAAAGCATGTACGAGGCCTGCGTCTTCAACGAGAAGCCTAAATTCGTCAACACTGAAGAATTTGACTATCATCTCGACACATTGTCACCGGCAATAGGTATAGGCAATCCTGCAATTTCCACAGGCATCCTGAGGTTTGACCTAGACGGAGTGGACAGAGGCGACAACCCCGATGCAGGCGCCTATCAATATTATTATTCCCGTATAATATTATAAGTCTTTTTGGTCTGATTTCCGACACCGTCGGTTACGACGATTTCCAACTTGTTGTTGCCTTTTTTCAAGTTTTCATCAACATTGTAAAACAGTTGGTCATTCTTGGCATCGTAGGCACCGACCACCCATCTTCCGTTTAGATAAATGTTGTAGGTATTGATGCCGGATTCATTATCTTTTATCTTGATGTTCAATCGTTTACACTTGATAACCTTGGTGTTGTTCTTGAAGTTTTCAGGCTTAACGACAGGATCCGTATTGTCTTCTGCCAGGGCATAAACTCCAGTGCTTCTCACTTGGGTACAAACCATACCGTCCTTCATCATACCGCCCTGTGCGTTGAAATTACCCTCTTCATCTATGCTTACCACATAAAGCTTGTCGGATGAGGCATACTGCTCGGCCGGCCTGATCTTCACATCTATCTTCTTTTGCACCGGAATGTCTTTGGTACCCAATATGTAGGCATAATCGGATGCTATGTTTCTGATAGTGTCTATTTGACCGGTCAGTATGTATTCAAATCTATAAAATGCCTTTTCTGGAATCTCGGCTACAAAACCGTCCAGATTGATTTCGGTTTTCTGCCTGCCATCCACTCTGTAATAGCTTCTATTGTATTCATAGTCAGCATATTCCGTCAACGGCTTATCTCCCACCACTGTAAAATTGGCGACAGATGTGTTGCCGTGGAAATCCTTTATCACATATTTCATCTCAACCCTATCCCCTTCTTTTACAGTGATATATCCTGAAGTCTCACCGTAAAGGTCCAAAATATTGTACTCGTCAACTTCAGTTCTCACATACCGGATTTTGTCCTCAACAAACTTTTTATAATCAATCAGGCTGTTGATATGACGGGTCTCATCGTACGAATAATTGTTAAATAAAATACTGAATATCAATCTTTTATCGGCATAAAGCTCAATAGAGTTAACCCCGTTTTTATTATGGGAATTGTCCGCCTGGTCGTATGTCGAGATACCGAAATACAACTTACCGTTGGCTTTCACAACCATATTGTCCTCATAGTCGAGATATGCCGGCTCATCCTTGCCGTTGACTGACGATTTTTCTTTTGGATACACAGCAATGCCTTGCACTTTAGGCTTAACGTTGTCCACGTTTTTCACACCGAAAAGCATAGGATTGACTGGACGCTGATTGGCATCGCGCAACTCGAAGTGCAGATGAGGTCCGCCGGAACCGCCAGTATTGCCGCTAAGTCCCAGAATATCACCAACTTTTACAAGCAACTCCCCTTTCTCAGGGAACAGATTCTGGGCAAACGACTTGCTCTCCATCTGTTTGCGCTTGACATATTTACCTATTTTGTCGTTAAACTTCTCCAAATGTGCGTAAACCGACATATAGCCGTCTTTATGAGTAACATACACCACATTACCGTAGCCGTATGGTGACACTCCAATGCGGCTCACATAGCCGTCAGCTACCGCATAAACCCTATAGCCGATCTCACCCTTGGTCTTGATATCAAGACCTGCGTGGAAGGCATTGTTACGCAATTCGCCAAAAGTGGCAGACAACAAAATCGGAATCTTCACAGGAGCCGGATAAACAGGATACTTAGGAGTGGTTTGTGCACTTAAAAAATTGACAATCAATAAAAAACAAAACAAAAAATTACACCTCATTTTCAATAAATTTGTTTTACAAAAATAAAAGATTTTTTTTGTAAATTTGCAAAAAAATATAATATGTTTACCAAAAGGGAGATTCCGCTTTGGAAAGTATTCGTCAAGCGACTTGGCGTAATGTTGCTGCTGCTGGCGTTAAGCAGATGGCTCCTCTTCTGGTTTAACACTGGCAACTTCCCAAATCTGAGTACTGGCGAGCAAATCCGGCTGTTTTTCGTAGGAATGCGCTTCGACATCTGGACTTTAGTCATAGCCAACCTGCCGTTCCTAATATTTTACGGCATACCGTTCCGATTCAAATACAACAAGGTTTATTGCAAAATTGTCGATATTGTTTTTGTCATAACCAACAGCATAGCCATAGCGCTCAACCATATAGATGTGATATACTACCGTTACATCGACAAGCGCATGACATCGGAACTGTTACATTTCGCCCAAGATTCAGACGACAACCAAAGCAGCCTGATATGGCAGTTCATACACGATTTCTGGTTTATGTTTGTGGTGTTTGCGGCATTCTTCCTGGCCATCATCATTTTGACAAGAAAAACCCAGGTGAAACCGGCTGTGATACTGCAAAAGAAATCATGGTATTTCGGGCAAACCATCGGCTTCCTTTTCCTGATTTTCATTTCGATAATCGGCATCAGAGGAGGTTTTCAGATGAAACCTATAAGCATAATCACAGCGGCCAGCTACACCAACACCCGCAACATGCCGTTGGTGTTGAACACTCCTTTCACCATAGGCCGCGGCTCATCTGGAAATGTGTTGAAAAAAGTCAGTTTCTACGACGACAATGTTATAGACAGCCTCTACACCCCTATTCATAAAGACTTGAAAGTAAACCGCTTCATCGAAGGCAGCGCCGAAGGATACAACCTTTTCTTCATCATACTTGAGAGTCACGGACAGGAAATGGTGAGTTACTACAACCATCAACGCGATCATAGTCTGACACCTTTCCTCGACTCTTTGTTGAACGAGAGTCTGGTGTTTGACGGCATGGCTAACGGCCGTCAGTCAATAGAGGCTCTTACGTCCATACTATCAGGTCTGCCATCTTTAATGTCAAGAGATTACGTAGAGTCGCGTTATGCGGCCAACAGGCTTGACGGCATAGGCACGATTCTGAAACGTCACGGTTACAGCACGGCGTTTTTCCACGGCGGCAACAACGGCACCATGAACTTCGACGCCTCCGCACTTGCCGCCGGTTTCGACTCGTATTACGGCCGAAACGAGTTTGGCAACGACGATTTCTACGACGGCACCTGGGGCATATCCGACATGCCGTTCCTGCAATATACAGCCCGGAAAGTCGACGAAATGCACAAACCTTTCGCGGCCGGGGTCTTCACACTCTCGTCCCACCATCCTTTCAGCATACCTAAAGGATACACAGTGCCTGAAGGCGACTACAAGAGCGATTTCGAGAAGACGGTGCGCTACACCGACGACTCCATGCGGAAGTTTTTTGAGACCATATCACAGTACAGCTGGTACGACAGCACTATATTTGTCATCACCGGCGACCACGTCAACCCCGAACACCGCTTCGACAATTATCTCAACGGATACGGGCAATATCAGATTGTTACCGCAATCTACTCTCCAGGCCTCATCAAGGCCGAGAATACCGGCATCATGCTGCAGCATACCGATTTAGGGCTCAGCCTGCTCGCCGCCGTTGGCAGCAACGACACTGTTTTCAGTTTCGGCCGCAACGTGTTTGACAGTCTGCAGCAGCCTTGCTTCATGAGCTATCTGAACAACATATATGAATACAGCGACGGGCAGTATATGCTTCAGTCAGACGGCCAGAACATCACCGCTGTTTTCGATATCAAGGCAGATCCTTGTCTGACCGACAATCTTTACGTAAAAGGTGAAGACGATCGCTGGAACGAGATTAACAGCCAGTTCAGACTAAGGTTGCAGCAGTACAACAACAGAATGATTAACAACAAGTTATACATAAAATGAAAGAGAAGATATTGTTTATCGTCAACCCCATATCGGGGCATAAGGACAAAAAGAATTTCCCCTCTTTGGTGGAAAGTCTGATTGACAAGGAAAAGTACGATTACAGTATCTCATGGACCGAATACGGCGGCCATGCCAAGGAGTTGGCGCGCGAGGCCATTGCCTCCGGCGTCGACGTCATAGTGGCCGTTGGCGGTGACGGCACCATAAACGAAATCGGAACCGCCATGCTCGGCGCCGAGCAAACCTTCGCCATAGTGCCTTGCGGCTCGGGCAACGGCCTCGCGCGCCATCTGCACATCCCACTGAAGGCCGAGAAAGTCATCACCGAGGTGATTAACAAAGGCGTAAAATCCAAGATCGACACCGCCTCCATTAACGGAGTGCCTTTCATTAGCATTGGCGGAGTTGGATTCGATGCCATCATAGCCGATTATTTCGCCAAGGACCCGAACCGCGGTCTCAAAACATATGTCAAACTGGTGACCGAACGGTATTTCAAGTTCCAACCCGAGAAATATCATCTCATTCTCGATGACGATACGGAAATAGACTGCGAGCCTCTGTTTATCTCGTTTGCAAACAGCAATCAGTTTGGCAACAATGCAGTGGTGTCACCCCACGCCTCGCTCAACGACGGTTTGCTGGACGTCTGCGTCTTCAAAAAACCCAGCTTCATCAGCATTCCGGACGTGGCTGTCAAGCTTATGACCAGCAGAATCGACCATTCAAAGATAGTCGATATATATAAAGCAAAGAAAATCAAAGTAATAAGACAAAAAGAAGATATTGCCAACGTAGACGGCGAAGCCATGATGATGGCCAAAGACCTCGACATTGAGATTAAACCTTTGTCGTTGAATATACTTCTGCCCGACATCAAACAATAAGATTATTAAGTAAAATAAAAAGATATTATGATTACCAAGTACCTATCATTATTTGAGAGATTGTTCCTCGATGTACGTTTCGAGCCAACCACTGCCCACAATTTGGCACAGGGGGTGGGCATAGTCACACTGTTTGTGGTGTCATTCTTCCTGTTTTTCGTCGTAAAACAGCTGCTTAAGCGTTTTGTAGGCAGATGGATCAGAAAGAGCAAGACCCGCTTCGACGACTATCTTCTCGGCAAGAAACTTGAGAGAAGAATCGCCTTCCTCATCCCCATTTACATGATTAAAGGCTTGCTTTATGAGGTGGCACCAGATTTGGACACCATCACTTCCTTCATAATAGTGTGGACCAGAGTGGGCGAAGTGACCACCTACACCGGCATAATACTCTCCTTTCTGGACACTATTTCTGACATGTACAATTCCTTTGATGTTTCAAAAAACAAGCCTCTGAAGGGATTGGTCCAAGTCATCAAAATCATCCTGATAATTATATGCGTTCTCTTGATAATAGCGGTCCTCACCAACAAAGACCTGGCCAACATCTTTATCGGACTGGGTACTTTATCGGCCGTGCTGATGCTGGTTTTCAAAGATCCCATTTTGGGTTTTGTGGGCGGCATACAGCTAACCTCTAACGATATGGTACGCATAGGCGACTGGATTGTCAAAGGCAATGCCGACGGTACTGTCATCGACATGGGACTCACCACCGTCAAGGTCAAAAACTGGGACAACACCATCACCACCATACCCACCTATTCACTCATTTCCGACCCGTTCATCAACTGGCGTGGCATGGCTGAATCAGGCGGCCGCAGAATAGCCCGTGCCATCATTATCGACGTTGACACAGTCAAGTTCTGCACTCCTGAAATGATAGAGAGATACAAGAAATTCCAGCTTATCACCAAATACATCACCGAAACTGAGCAAGCTGTAGAAGAATACAACAAAGAAAACTCCGTCGACACCTCTACCCTTGTCAACGGACGTCGTCAAACCAACCTCGGAATCTTCCGCGCCTACTTAACAGAATATCTTAAATGCAATCCTAACTTGAATCACGACCTGACCATGTTGGTGCGCCAGAGAGACCCCACAGAATACGGTATTCCGTTGCAGATTTATTGCTTCAGCGCAAAGACCGACTGGGTGTCGTACGAGGCCATTCAGAACGACATATTCGACCACATTTATGCAGTGGTAAAACAGTTCGACCTCAGAGTGTTCCAGCGTCCGTCATCACATTCGATGAACGAAGCGTCAGAGCATTAATAAAAAATAGTTTGGAATTTTTAGCGTTTGTTCCAGAATGCCGGCATGAAAATCAGCAGGACGGTATAAATTTCAAGACGTCCGAGCAGCATCATGAACGACATTACCCATTTGGCTGCCACACTCAATCCCGCAAAGGTACTTGCCGGTCCGGTTGAACCGTAGCCAGGTCCCATATTGCTTAATGAGGTTATGGTGTTGAAGACGCTTTCCTCAAGGTTGCAACCGCTGACGGTCAGCACCATTATACCCACTACGCATATAATCGCATAGAAGAACATATAGTTCAAGGTCTTCAGAAGCAAGTCGTTGTGCACCACCTCTTTAGACACTTTCACGGTGAACACCGCGCTAGGATGAAGTATCTGGCGAATAGTGATTTTCAACGACTTAAGACAAACCATAAGTCTTATAATCTTGACGCCGCCCGAAGTGGAACCGGCGCAAGAACCGCTGAACATAATCATCAATGTCGGGAAAAGGAACAAGCCGCCCCAAAGGGTATAATCGTAGCACGAGCCCTGATAACCTGTTGAAGTTATTAGAGCCACCACATGGAACAAGGCAGAACGGAAGCGAGCCTCAAAAGTATTTTCAGGATAAGAAGAGGTTACCGTTAGCACTGTTTCGGTTTTCGGAGCTATGTAGAAAAGTGCTGTAACTATAGCGACACAAATGAATGTAAAAACAAGCCACCAGCGAAGTTCCTCGTTTTTAGCGAAGTACTTGACATCGCCTCTGAACAGGAAATAATATAAGGAGAAGTTGACACCCGACACCAGCATGAAGAATGAGCATACATATTCTAAATAATGCGAGTTATAGTAGCCTATGCTAGCCTGATGGGTGCTGAAACCGCCGCTAGACATGGTGGTGAAAGCGTGGCATACCGCATCATAGAGGTTCATAGGTCCGGCCCAGTATGCCATGATACAGGCAATTGTGAGTATTATGTAGATGGTATACAGATGACGAGAAGTGACAGACATCTTCGGATGCAGTTTCTTCACACCAAGACCTGACATCTCGGCGGCATAAAGCGAAGTCTGGTTGGATTTTTTATTAAGGGCAGGCAGAACAGCGAGGAAAAGCACAATTATACCCAAACCTCCCAACCACTGTATCATACTGCGCCAGAACAGTATGCCATGAGGCTGATCGTCAATATTCTCCATTATTGTGGAGCCGGTTGTGGTAAAGCCCGACATGGTCTCAAAGAAAGCATCTGTCACAGATGTTATTGAGCCCGTAAATATGAAAGGCAGCATACCGAAAACACAGAACAGCACCCATGTCATAGTAACCACTATCAAGGAGTCTTTCATAGTGAGACCGCCTGATTCTCTATCGTTGTTTTCTTTGCGCTTAGCCTTCTCCCTGCCGGATGAAAGCAAAATAAAACCGAAGATACCTGTAATCATTGTTGCGGCAAGCAGATATATAACATCCTCCTCACCGGCATGCACATTGTAATACAAGGCCACCATGGAAGCAATCAGCATAAAGAATGCCTCCAACAAGATGAAAATACCATAAATCCTAGCCTTCATATTTGTTTAATATATGTGCAACCCGCAAAAATACAAAAAAGTTTTTAATGTGTAAAAAAAATTGATTTTTCCCCGAAACGTGAAAAATCTCATCTGAAGCGACCAAAAATCCAGTTGAATTCTTCAGTTTTGTTTACGTTCATAACCACAAAAACACTATTTTTGCAGGTCTTATTAATAAGGATAAAATATAATAGGGATATGTTCAGAAAAAGATTGTTTTTAACTACTGTTTTGGCTATGGCGATGACGCTGTCAGCCAGCCTGTTGAAAGCCCAGCAGGCTCAAGACTCGCTGATTATCAGTCTCGACCAAGCCATTGAGATTGCTCTTGAGGAAAGCAACACCATCACAATAGCCAATCTCACCATCGAAAAGACTGGCTATGCGCGCAAAGGCGCTTACGCCGCCCTCTACCCCAACATCAGCGCATCCGGAAGTTACCAGCGCACACTTAAGAAACAGGTCATGGCAATGGATTTCAACGGACAGTCAATGGAAATAGCTGTCGGTAAATGGAACAACGTCAATGCAGGCATCAACGCCGCCATGCCTTTGATCAACGCCTCCCTTTGGCAGTCACTCAAGCTTTCGGCTTTAGACGTGGAACTCGCAGTTGAACAGGCCCGCTCATCAAAGATCGCCATGATAACTCAGGTTAAGCAGTCGTATTACGCTGTCTTGCTGGCCCAGCAGGTTTATGCGGTATACCAGGAGGTTTACGACAATGCGACCAAAAACTTCGAACATGTCGAGCACCTGTACAAGGCAGGCAAATCGTCGGAATATGAGTATCTGCGCGCGCAGGTCAACGTTCGCAACGCAGAGCCCAGCATATTCAGTTCCCTCACCGCCATCGACCTCGCCATCTGGCAGCTCAAAGCCGTCATGGGCGTAGACCTTGATACCAAAATCGGTGTGGCCGGCGAGATTGACATGTACAAAGACGAGATGCTGACGTATGAAAGCGACGACCTTATGGTTGATTTGGACAAAAACAGCACCCTCCTGCAACTCAACATCCAGAATGAGCAGCTCGAGCGCAGCGTGAAGATGGCCAAATACCAGTATATCCCCACACTTGCCGCCTCGTTCTCATACAACTACATTGCCATGGGCGACGACTTCAAGTTTAAATGGAACCCTTATTCTGTGGTGGGTCTCAGCCTTAACATCCCTATATTCGAAGGATTCGCCAAACGCAACAATATAAAGCAAGTTCAGGCTACGCAAAACATACTGCAACTTAACATTGAAGATACGGAACGTAATTTGCGCATAGTCGTCAAGAACTACAACAACCAGATTGACACTTATATCAAGAATTACATGGCTGCCGAATCAACTTTGGAGATGGCTCAGAAGAGCTACGACATAGCTTCAAAGATGTACGAACTCGGCAAAGCCACTTTGGTGGAGCTTAACGACGCCCAGCTGGCACTGGTGCAGGCACAGCTCACCATGAGCCAGACAGTATACAACTTCATGGTAACAAAGGCTTCGATTGAAGAGCTTTTGGGCAACGATGAACAGTTTTAAGTTTGGAGTTTAGTTTAACAGTTAAAGAGAATAATAAAAATGAAAAATATGAAAACAGGAAAAGCATTATTAATCGCTGCTGCAGCCATGATGATGTCATGCGGACAGAGCACCACACAGAACACTCAGATGGTTGAGGAGAAGCCCAAGGTCACCGTGGAGACAGTTAACGCAGAGTACGTCTCTCAGCTTATGGTCTACCCTACCACAATAACAGCCGACATCGTGAACAACATCGCTCCGCAGTCGGCATCACGTATCAGCAAGATTTACGTGGAAATAGGTGACCGCGTGAACGCCGGACAAACTCTGGCATTGATGGACGAGGTCAATTTGCAGAAGTCACGTCTGCAACTCATCAACGATTCCATTGAATTCGGCCGTATAGAGCAGTTGTACAAGATCGGCGCAACCACCCAGTCAGACTACGAGGCCATGTCTCTGAAATATGACGTTTCCATGAAAACTTATTACAACCTTCTGGAAAACACCATCTTGAAGAGCCCTATCAGCGGTGTGGTGACAGCCCGCAACTATGATGAAGGCGATATGTATGCTATGGCTCAGCCTCTGTTCGTAGTACAGAAAATCAACCCTGTCAAGATGCTCATCAACGTGTCGGAAAGCCAGTTCTCACAGATAAAGAAAGGCATGGAAGTGGAAATCACCACCGAGGCTTACGGCGATCAGGTGTTCAAAGGCGTGGTCGACCTCATCCACCCTACAGTCAATTCAATGACACACACTTTCGCAGTTGAAGTGAAATACGCCAACAAAGACCTCGCTCTGCGTCCAGGCATGTTCGCACGCGTAACTGTCAACTATGGCGACAATTTCAATGTTGTGGTTCCGGACAGAGCTGTCATGAAGCAGGTCGGTTCTGGCGAGCAGTATATTTATGTACTCAACGAAGACGGCACAGTCACCTATTCAGTGGTTGAACTCGGCCGCCGCATGGGCAACAGATATGAGGTAATCAGCGGTATTGACGACAATGCCACAGTGGTTGTGACAGGTCAGACCAGATTGAAAAACGGCGCAGAAGTCGTGGTAGTGAAATAATTTTGTAAAGGAAAGAAAATCATGAGTTTATACAGATCATCAGTCAATCATCCGGTAACGGTATCGTTGGTCTTCATCACGATAGCCATACTGGGTGTCTTCGCGCTGTCGAAACTGTCAATCAACCTCTTCCCCGACATGGGAACTAATGCCATCATGGTGATGACATCCTATTCGGGAGCCAGCGCGGAGGATATAGAAACCAATATCACCAAAACTTTGGAAAACGCCCTCAACGGCGTGAGTGACCTGAAGCACCTTTCATCCTCATCTAAGGAAAATGTCAGCGTCATCACTGTGCAGTTTGAATACGGCATAGACATCGAGGCAGCCACCAACAACGTGCGAGACAAACTGGACATGGTGCGGCAATACCTACCCGATGGGGCAGGCAACCCCACCATCTTCAAGTTCAGCATGGAGGACATCCCAGTTATGTTCCTCTCTGTTACTGCCGAAGAGAGTCTGTCGGGCCTGGACAAGATTCTCGACGACAAACTCACCACACCTTTGGCTCGTGTTCCCGGCGTAGGTACAGTGTCAGTGTCAGGTGCACCTAAGCGTGAGATTCAGGTATATGTCGACCCTAACAAGCTCGAGGCATACAACCTCACGGTTGAGCAGATTTCACAGGCTCTGGCATACGAAAACCGTAACACTCCAGCCGGAAGCATAGATATAGGCTCTAACTCTTACGCCGTGCGCGTTGAAAAAGAGTTCAAGTCGGCAAGAGAGATGCTCGACGTGGTTGTCGGCACATTCCAAGGCACGCCAATCTACTTGAAAGACGTGGCTCGTGTGAACGACGGTGAGCAGGAACGTCTGCAAAAGGTGTTCTCGAACAAGATCCAGGGAGCCATGGTGACAATACAGAAACAAACCGACGCCAACTCGGTGAAAGTGTGCCAAGGCATACACAAAGAGCTTGAAAAAATTAAGAAGACTCTCCCTTCAGACATCCAGATCAACCTGATCAACGACACCAGTGAGAGCATAGTCAACACCATCAACTCTTTGAAAGAGACCATCTTCATCACATTTATCGTGGTTATGCTGGTGGTGTTTATCTTCCTCGGCAGATGGAGAGCCACCATCATCATTGTGCTTTCCATCCCTATCTCGTTAGTGGCCTCGGTGGTTTACCTGTTTGCAACAGGTAACACATTGAATATCATATCAATGAGTGCTTTAACCATCGCCATCGGTATGGTGGTGGACGACGCAATTGTGGTGTTGGAGAACATCACCTCGCATATAGACCGAGGTGCTAAGCCTAAAGAGGCTGCCGTGCATGCCACACAGGAAGTGTCAATCTCCGTTATCGCCTCTACCCTCACCATGTTGGCGGTGTTCCTGCCTCTCACCATGGTCAACGGCGCAGTGGGCGTGTTCTTCCATCAGCTCGGCTGGATTGTCAGTATTATCATGATAGTGTCAACATCAGCAGCATTGACATTGGTACCTATGATGTGCTCCAAGATGCTTAAGCGCAACCCGAGAAGCCACGCATGGCACCGCATATTGTTCACTCCTATCAACAAAGGTCTCGATGCTCTTAGTCGCGGCTATGGACGACTCATCAACTGGGCCGTCACACACCGTGCCATGACACTTATCATAGCTGTAGTAATATTCATTGTGACACTCGTCACCACCCTGCCGGGAATGAAGACAGAATATCTGCCGAGCATGGACCAGGGCCGTCTGACAGTCAACATTGAGATGCCTGTAGGTACTCAAGAAAACATTACAGGTCAACTCGGTGCTGAGTTGGCAGAGAAATACATGGCTGAGATTCCTGAAATCAAGGTTATGAACTACCGTTACGGTGTCGCCGACGAGGAAAACGCCTTCGCTTCCATGCAGAGCAACGGCACCCACATCCTCGCCATGAACCTCAACCTTGGAAGTAAAGACACCCGTGAAAGAAGCACACAGGAAATTGCCGAGTATATACGTAAAGATCTGAAGAACAACGCTGTAATTAAGAAATACAACGTTTCAGAAGGCATGGGCATGGGTTCTACAGCCAGTGTCAAACTCGAGATATACGGCTACGACTTCAATGTCTCCGACCGAATCGCCAACGACTTGGCTTTAGAGCTTCGTGAATGCCCGGAGATTTCACAGGTACTCATCAGCCGTGACGAATACAGCCCTGAGATGTACGTCGACTTCGACCGCGAGAAGCTGGTGCTCAACGGCATCAATATCACCACAGCCTCACAATACGTGAGAAACCGCATCAACGGCTCTGTGATGTCGTATTTCCGTGAAGACGGTGACGAATACAACATCCGCGTGCGTTATGCCCCGGAGTTCCGTACAGGCATTGAGAATATCGAAAACATTGTGCTTTACGGCGCATCAGGTAACGCAGTTAGACTCAGCGAGGTGGCAAGGATAGTTGAAGGCCGCACCCCTCCTACCATAGAGCGTAAAGACCGTGAACGTATTGTCACAATCACAGGTATAGTTTCTAAAGGCTATGCTTTGAGTGATGGAGTGGCAGCTTCTGAGGCCTGTATCGACAAGGTCGAGATTCCTGCCGAGTTCCTGGTAAAGATAGCCGGTGACTACGAAGACCAACAGGATGCTTTCAAAGACATGTTCACCCTCATTCTCCTCATCATAATCTTGGTTTATGTGGTGATGGCATCACAGTTCGAGTCACTGCTCGACCCGTTCGTCATCATGTTCTCTGTGCCATTTGCCATCACAGGCGTGCTTATCGGATTGAGGATCAACGGCATGGCACTCGGTGTCATGGCACTCATCGGAGTCATGATCCTTATGGGTATAGTGGTTAAGAACGGTATAGTTCTTATCGACTACACACGTCTCTGTCTGGAACGCGGCATGGGTGTCAACGAGTCGGTTGTCACTGCCTCGCGCCAGCGTCTGCGTCCTATCCTCATGACAACGCTCACCACAGTGCTCGGTATGGTGCCTATGGCTCTCGGAACCGGCGAAGGTGCTGAGATGTGGAACGGCCTCGGCGTGGTGGTGTCCTGGGGACTCTCGATATCTACACTTATCACCCTGGTACTCATCCCTACTCTGTATGCCATCTTTGTATCAAGAAGAATCAAACGTCAGCAAAAGAGACACGAACGTTTGGCTTTAGCTCACGAACTTTAAAATCGAATCATCATGACAGCAATATTCATCGCCTACAATCAGGCTTATTACGAAGAAATCCAGGAACTCCTTGAAAAGCAGGGAGTTCGTGGATTCACACGTTGGAACGAAATCACAGGAAGAGGCTCGGCTACAGGCGAGGCGCATTACGGCAACCACACCTGGCCCACCTTCAACGACGCCATACTCACCTTTGTCGATGACGAAAAGGTGGACGGCATCTTGAATCTGCTTCACGAACATGACAACGCCACTCCGGAACTTGGCCTGAGGGCGTTCTCGTGGAAAATTGACAAGACTATTTAATCTCGAAGTGATATATGCAGGTGTGATGGTACTGCTCGCCAGGTCTCAGCACTGTGCTTGGGAAATTCTCCTGGTTAGGACCATCGGGAAACATCTGTGTCTCCATTATGAATGACTCTCGGTAAAGTAAGGGATCGCCATACTTGCCCTTAGTCCTTCCGTCAAAGAAATTGCCGCTATAGAACTGCAGTCCCGGTTGGTCGGAACTCACTGTCATCATTCTTTTCGAAACCGGCTCATACACTTCGGCCATCAGACCCATTTGGCCCATAGGCTTCTCTGATATCCAGTTGAAATCATAACCTTTGGCATAATACAGCTGATAATGATTCCCGTTTATGTCTTTCCCTATAGGTTTCATGACTGTGAAATCCATAGGAGTATCTTTGACTCTCATGAAAGCTCCTGTGGGGATCAAATGCTCGTCCACCGTAGTTATGAATTTGCCCTTAATCATCATTTCATGGTCAAGTATTGTACCTTTGCCCTCCCCCTTCAAGTTGAAGAAAGAATGATGCGAAAGGTTGCAAACTGTCGGGGCATCGGTGGTGGCTGTATAGTCGATACGGAAATCGTTGTTTTCAGTAAGAGTGTAAGTCATAGTGATGTCAAGATTGCCAGGGAATCCGTCCATTCCGTCAGGCAGCAGAGTGTGAAGCACTATAGAATTGGCTGTAACTGAGGTCACATCCCACACTATGCGGTCTATGCCGAACGCTCCTCCATGGAGGGTGTTACCGTTGTCATTCTTGTAAAGTTCATATTTTTTGCCATCAAGTGTAAACTCGCCATGACCAATACGGTTGGCATAACGTCCCACAGCGGCGCCAAGGTATCTTTCACCTTTATTATTAATATACTTGTTGATATTATCGTATCCGATGACTATGTCGTCATAGCTTCCATTGCAGTCTGGCATCCACAATGAGACCACACGGCCTCCGTAATTGGTGACCTGCATAGTCAGAAAACCGTTCTGCAAAGTGTAGAGTGACACTTTCTTGCCGTCAACCACTGTCTCAAAGTCGTTGGTGTTCATGAGTTTAATCTCACGTTTTTTTGAACAACCGACCAAAATCATTGCGCAAAGCGCGAGTAACAATACCTTTTTCATATCATTCTAAATATATGACAAAATTATAAAATATATTTCTACAGTCAACATTATTTTTAGTAATTTTGTACCGATGGCAGAAGGTTTAAGACATAAACGACACTACGAGAGCCGCGTCCGTGGAGAGGCCGTGTTGATTTTTATCATCGCGATAGTCATAATCGCGGCTATGATATATTATGTCAGAAACATCAAGGAATCCATCCTGGAGCAACGCGTCACCATATACAAAAACGAAAAGGTGCTCAGCCTGACCAACGATTTGATTCAAAAGATGAATCAAACCCAGTCTGATGCCCAGCTCTATTCTTTCACTGGCGATCAGGACTACCTCAACAATTTCCAGCTCAATTTGCAGGAGATCTCGGCTATCAAAGATTCCATCATCTACTATTCCAGCGATACCAGAAACAAAGCCATTCTGAACGATATATTGCAGCTGCTCAGACGTAAAGAGATCATTATCAAGCAGATATCCCACCATTACGATGTCTTCAACCCTTACGAGAGCATCTACAAGCTTTTGGAAGACTACAAACCCGAGAAGAAAACCAAGGTGGTGGCCGTGACCAGACAGGACACCATAGTACACAGAGCCGAAAAGCAAAGCTTCTTCCAAAGGATATTCTCTTCGGAAAACGCCCGTGACAGCATCATTCTTGTCACCACTACCACCTTCGACACCATAAGCGAAGAGGCCGACAACAAGGAAGATATCATGAAAGATATCAAACTTTACACTGAAAAAGGCCGAAAAGAATATATCGAAAGGATTCAAACCCTTGAGTATCAATATCAGACTTTCATCAAATCAGATCAAATCATCTCTGAGCAGATTTCAGGCCTGCTGATCATTTTGCACCAGCAGTCGCTCACCTCTGTGATGGATGAGATTCAGAAGAGCGAATCGGTTATTCAGCGCAATTTGAACTACGCAATCTATGGAGGCACTACGGCGCTTGGCTTTATAGTTTTATGTATAATGTTGATATTCAACGATATAAGAAGAGTATCAAAAGCACGAAAAGCCACAGAGGAAGCCAAGAGACGAACCGAAGAAATTATGGAAAGCCGCCACAAGCTGTTGCTGTCTGTTTCGCACGACATCAAGGCTCCGCTTTCGTCCATAGTCGGCCATATAGAGCTAATGCAACTTGAAAAGCCCAAAGCCGACGACATGCAGCGTCTCAATTCGATGAAAGTCTCATCGGAACACATACTGTCTCTATTGTCCAATCTGCTTGAGTTCTCAAGTCTGGATCAAGGCAAACAGCATGTCAGCCGCTCCGATTTCAACCCGAGTGAACTCTGCGACCAACTGGCCGCCATGTTCCGTCCTATAGCCGAAAACAAACAGCTCAGCTTCTTCTATCACAAGCATATAGCCGACGACGTTTATGTCAACTCCGATCCTTTGAAGATAAAGCAGGTTGTTAGCAATATCATCTCCAACGCCTTGAAATATACCATTGAGGGTGAAGTGCACTTTGGTGTTTATTTCGCCAACAACAAGCTTATTTTCAATGTGATAGACCAAGGCATAGGCATTCCAAACGACAAGATTGAAGAGATGTTCAAGCCGTTCAGCAAGGCTGACAACAACCCCGGACTGGCTGAAGGTAACGGATTCGGACTTTATGTGGTGAAAGGCTTGCTCGAGCTGCTTGGCGGCAGCATAAATGTGATGTCTGAGCTCGAAAAAGGCAGTCACTTTGAGATAAAGATACCTGTAAAGCCAGTCGAAAACAAAGTTGTTGAGAAAACAGCCGTCACCGACAACCGTATTGTGGCTGCCAATAAAAAACTCCACATACTACTTGTGGACGACGACAACAGCCTGCTGTCGGTAGTGAGCGCCATGCTTACCAAAATCGGCCACAGTTCCGACATCTGCCGTTCCTACATCGAATTCAACAGATACATTGAAGAGCTGGACCGCTACGACTTGGTCATCACCGACCGCGAGATGGGCACATTCTCTGGCAACGATGTGCTGAAGATGATTAAAAAAGTCGACCCTCAGAAGGCTGTCATTCTGATGACTGCCCGCGACCAGTATTCAGAGAAGTTCGCCATGGACGAAGGCTTCGACGGTTATATCAAGAAACCGTTCAGCATCAAAAACCTGGCCCAGCTTCTCAACACCGGCATAGCCGAAGAGGCAAGTCAAAGTTGCGACTTCACTGACGACTTCCCACAACTGTGCGCCATGTTCAACAACGACGCCACAGCCATACGCGGCATACTTCAGACTTTCGCCGACACCACCTCCGACAATCTGGTCACTCTTAACGACGCCGTCACCGAGCATGACTTCGCCAAAGCCCAGGCTGTGTGCCACAAGATGCGCCCTATGTTCATTCAGTTGGAACAGGAATCGGCACAGTACCTCATCGACATGGACAGCCGTCGCGGACAAGACGCCTCCTCCCTTCCCGACTGGGAAGAAAAAGGCATCGAATTCATGAAACAATCCGATGCCCTCTTGGCCATGCTGGCCGATAAATATGATATTTCCGTTTAGTCGCTCACTTCCTCGCTTCTACGGCCGCTACGCTTACGCTCGATTTCGTCGAGTATGATCTTACGCAGACGCAGGCTCTTAGGAGTCACTTCCAGATATTCGTCGTCGCGGATATACTCCATGTATTCCTCAAGCGACATCTTTACTGGCGGGATGAGCACTATCTTATCGTCCGAACCTGAAGCGCGGACGTTGGTCAGATGCTTGGTCTTGTTGATGTTCAGAACTATGTCGTTTGAACGGGTATTCTCACCTATAACCTCGCCCATGTACACATCTTCGTTAGGTGATACAAAGAACTTGCCGCGGTCTTGCAGCTTCCACAGAGCGTAAGGCACTGCAGTTCCTGTCTCCATAGCGATAAGGGCACCCACTTCGTGTGTTTCCATATCACCTTTCCAAGGCTCGTAATCTTTGAAACGGTGCGACATCACAGCTTCACCTTCGGTAGCTGTCAGCATGGCGCTACGCAGTCCTATCAGACCACGTGCCGGAATGTCGAAGTCCAGATTCATACGGTCGCCCTTAGGCATCATGTTGGTCATTTCACCCTTGTGCTGTGAAGCCAACTCAATGACACGACCGGCGAAGTTTTCAGGCACCTGCACGTTCATCACCTCTATAGGCTCGCACTTCTTGCCGTCGATTTCCTTCAACAGAACTTTCGGCTGACCGATCTGGAACTCATAACCCTCACGGCGCATGGTCTCCACCAAAATACTGAGGTGAAGTATACCACGTCCGTAAACCATCAACGAATCAGGTGAATCGGTGTCTTCCACACGCAAAGCGAGGTTCTTCTCTGTCTCTCTGTAAAGACGCTCGCGCAAATGGCGTGATGTGACGAACTTGCCTTCTTTTCCGAAGAATGGAGAGTTGTTGATGGTGAACAGCATGCTCATGGTAGGCTCGTCAACGTGAATCGGAGGCAAGGCCTCTGGGTTCTCAAAGTCAGCGACTGTGTCACCGATTTCGAAGTTCTCAAGTCCCATCACTGCTACTATATCGCCAGCCATCACAGGCTTCTTTGTTCTCTCTTTGCCAAGACCTTCGAATGTGTATAATTCCTTGATTTGATTCTTTTCTATAGAACCGTCACGTTTCACCAAAGAGACATTCATTCCAGCCTGAAGGATTCCGCGTTTCAGACGGCCCACGGCTATACGGCCCACGTATGAGCTGTAGTCGAGTGAAGTGATAAGCATCTGAGGAGTACCCTCTTCGTATTTAGCTTCCGGAATGGTGTTGATGATAACGTCCAGCAGATATGAAACGTCGTTGGTGACATGTGTCCAATGGTCTGACATCCAACCTTGTTTCGATGAGCCGAATACTGTCGGGAAGTCGAGCTGGTCGTCGTTGGCGCCAAGGTTGTACATCAGGTCGAACACAGCTTCCTGAGTCTCCTCTGGAGTGCAGTTCGGCTTGTCGACTTTATTTACCACAACTATAGGCTTCAGTCCGAGCTGGATAGCTTTCTCAAGCACGAAACGTGTCTGCGGCATAGGACCTTCGAAGGCATCAACTAGCAGCAAAACACCGTCGGCCATGTTAAGTACACGCTCCACCTCTCCACCGAAGTCACTGTGGCCGGGAGTATCAATAATGTTGATTTTAACGTCTTTATAACGCACAGAGACGTTCTTCGACAAGATGGTGATACCTCGTTCACGCTCCAGATCGTTGTTATCCAGAATCAAATCTCCATTATCCTTATCATCTCTGAAAAGCTTTGACTGATAAAGAATCCTATCCACCAAAGTGGTCTTTCCGTGGTCAACGTGAGCGATTATCGCAACATTACGAATACTTGTCATCTTATTAAAATTGAAAAATAGGGCGCAAAAATACGAAAATTTCACTAATTATTTGTTATCTTTGCAAAAAAAAGTAAAATGAGTGAACTGACGCGCGCAGTGCTGGTTAAATACTGGGGCTATCCGTCTTTCCGCCCTATGCAGGAAGACATAGTCGACTCCGTAATTGCGGGGCGCGACACCCTTGCACTCTTGCCCACAGGCGGCGGAAAATCCATTTGTTTCCAAGTGCCGGCCATGGCCATGGATGGGGTTTGCATAGTCATCACTCCTTTGATTTCACTGATGAAAGACCAGGTGGAACACCTGAAAAGAATCAATATCCCCGCTTCGGCTATTTATTCAGGCATGCACCCCAGCGAGGTGGAGCTGGCCTACAACAAAGCCGTGTTCGGAGGTTTGAAGTTTCTCTATGTGTCACCTGAACGTCTGAAAACCGACGCCTTCATTGAGGCCGTCAAGAAGATGAAGGTTTGCCTGCTCGCCATAGACGAGTCGCACTGCATCTCGCAATGGGGCTACGACTTCCGCCCGCCCTATCTGAAAATCGCCGACATTCGTCCTTACATACCTCAGACTCCGGTACTTGCCCTCACCGCTACCGCCACACCCAAAGTGGTCGAAGACATACAGTTCCGCCTGGGTTTCAAGGAGCCCAATGTGTTCCAGACAAGCTACGAGCGCAAAAACGTGACATACAATGTGGTCAAGATAGCCGACAAATACGGACTGATGTACCGCATGTTCCAGAAAATGGATCACGGCAGCGGCATAGTCTACGTGCGCAGCCGCAAGCGCACCAAAGTCATAGCCGACTGGCTGCAGTCGGCAGGCATTAGCGCCACATTCTACCATGCCGGCATAGACGCCAAAACCAGAGACGAGCGTCAGAAACTGTGGATGGACGGCCGCATCAAAGTCATAGTGGCCACCAATGCTTTCGGCATGGGCATAGACAAACCCGATGTACGTCTGGTCATCCACATGGATCTGCCCGACAGCCTGGAGGCTTACTTCCAGGAAGCCGGACGTGCCGGACGCGACCTCAAGCCTTCCGAGGCCTTTCTGCTGGTGTCGGACACTGACATCAAACAACTGAAGGACAACCTGCAGCAGTCTTATCCCGAACTGCAACGCATCAAAGATATATACGACGCCTTGGGCAACTACCTACAGATACCTGTAGGCACAGGCAACGGGCAGAGCTACGACTTCGACATGACTGACTTCGCCACCCGTTACAACTTCCAGCTTCTGGAGGTTTTCAACGCCATGAAACTCATGGAACGGGAAGGCCTTTTCGTGCTGTCAGAAGCCATGGACACTCCATCGCAGGTGATGATAAAAGCCAGTCGCGAAGACCTGTACCGATTCCAAGTGGAATATCCCGACTTCGACGTCATCATCAAATATATGCTCAGAAATTATCCCGGCATATTGTCAGATTTCGTCAAAATCAAAGAAGAGCAGATCAGTCATAAGCTTGGCACCGACGTCAACAAGATTGAACAGACTCTGCAGCGGCTGGACAAGTACAACTTCCTCACCTACATACAGCGAAAAGACAAACCGCAGATACAATATCTGACCGAACGTCTCGACACCAGACACTTCGCCTTGTCGGACGAGGTTTACAAAGACCGCAAGGATGACGCCACCCGACGTGTACAGGCCGTTATCGACTTTGTCAACAATGATGAGGAATGCCGCAGCGTGCAGCTACTCCGTTATTTTGGCGAGAAAATCAAGTCACGCTGCGGAAAATGCGACGTATGCAACATCCGCAATCAGATGAGCATTAACGACGAGGAATACAAGAATATAAGCGCAATAATACTGGACGAACTGAAAAAGCGTGTGGTGCCGCTATATGAAACTCCTTCGCTGGCCAAGAACTACCTGGAGGAGAAAGTTCTGGAAACCGTCCGCTGGATGCTAGACAACGGCGTCATTGAGCAGGACGAAAACGGCAACCTCAAAGAAAAACAGCAATGGAGCCTGTTCTGATAAACAAACGAGGCCGCCTGACGGCGGCCTCGTTATGGAATTAGGTTTCTACCTAACTCATTTCACTAAATTAGCAGCTGCTTTGAATTTCACAACTTTTTTAGCTGCGATCTTAATCTTAGCACCGGTACGTGGGTTGCGGCCTTCACGTGCAGGACGTTTGGCTGTTGAGAATGAACCGAATCCAACTAATGAGATACGTTCACCTTTTTTAATTGCACCTGTTGCTGCACCGAGGAATGCATCAAGAGCCTTTTTGGCATCCACCTTTGTGAGGCCAGCTTTTTCTGCCATCACATTGACTAATTCTGCTTTATTCATTTTGTTAGTTTTAAGAAGTTGATTTTGTATTGACACGCAAATTTAACATAAATTTCAGAACTTCCAACATTTTTTTTGATTTTTTTTACATAAATACTCAAAAAAAATTTTCAGTGTCTTTTAGCAAATCAGCTTCCAATCTTCGGAAACCCTTGTACCTCTTAGGAATTCCGCAATTTTCATCGGTTTTTTGCCAGCCTGTTGAATCTCTTCAATTTTTATGCAAGAATCTCTCAAGACCACCTCCAGACTTGTCTTTCCGTCGGTTTTCAATCTTATAGCGCCCGCATTTTCAATTGATTTTGACGCCAATTCTGTCGCAAATATCTTCAAATCCAATATCTCTCCCTCCGGATTTTGTATTTTGGCATGGGCTGCCGGATACGGCGATAAGCCTCTCACGAAATTGTGTATATCATTTCCTGACTTGGTCCAGTCGATGTAACAGTCTTCCTTGAATATCTTCGGCGCCGGCTTCAGTGTCAGCTTCTCTTTCTCTATGACAGACGACTGGCTTCTGGCATCCGCCTTCCCCTCCTCTATCATTTTTATGGTCTTTACGATGACTTCATTGCCTAAATGCATCAAGGTGTCATGCAGTTCCCCAGCTGTCATATTATCGCCTATAGCCACCTTCTCCTGCATTATCATTGCGCCGGTGTCTATATCCTTATCAAGGAAGAAAGTGGTAAGTCCTGTCTCTTTTTCACCGTTTATGATGGCATGGTTTATAGGGGCAGCTCCGCGATACTGCGGTAACAAGGAGGCGTGTAGATTGATGGTACCTTTAGCAGGCATGCTCCACACCACCTCGGGCAGCATTCTGAAAGCCACTACCACAAACAAGTCGGCATTGTACGAGCGCAACTGCTCCACGAAAGCTTCGTCTTTCAGACTCTCGGGCTGGAGCACGGGTAAACCGTGTCGGAGAGCGCATTCTTTAACTTCAGGGGCGTGAAGCTGCTTGCCACGGCCCGCCGGCCTGTCGGGGGCTGTAACAACTACGGGCACGTCATGGCCGGCGGCCACGATAGCGTCCAACTGTGAAGCGGCAAATTCAGGTGTTCCGAAATAAACTATTCTCATAATCTTACCTTTTTATATCAAAAGTGCCTGACTCTTCAGAATCAGGCACCTTAACTCTATAGTCTAAATTTTTAATTTAGCGGGCCATCTTTGTTTCCACCATAGCGATGTTCTTGTCGACGACAAAACCTTCGTTACTGTTAGGATATTCAGCCTTGATGATTTGGTACATCTCCAAAGCCTTCTGATAGTCTTCAATCATCTCGTAAGCAAAACCGGCCTTAACAAGCATCATTGGGCTGGTGAATGAATTCTTCGACTCATTGGCAGCTTTCTCGTAGCATCTTGCAGCCTCGGCTGTGTTGCCAAGCTCCATGTAAGCGTCGCCCATAGCACCTGTTGCCAAAGGCTTTACCAGATGATCCTTACTCTTGAACTCGCCGAGATACTTGATAGCGCTCTGATAGTCACCTGTGTTCAGGTAGCAGATACCTGCATAGTATCTTGCCAGGTTACCGGTCTTTGTGTTACCGTACTCGTTGATGACATCCATGAAGCCCATGTTGTTGCCGTCACCGTTCAAAGCTGTGGCATAATCGTCATTTTCAAAAAGCTGCTCAGCGCGGAAGATAGCAAGCTGTGCTTCCTGCTCACGTGGCTCGATATAATATTTCTTGACACCGAAAATAGCAAGAACAACCACAACGATGACTACAACCACTGTAGTGATGGTCTTCTTATAATTCTCAATAAACATCTCTGTCTTACCTAATGTTGACTCGATTGATTCAAGACGTTCCTCGTCTTTCTGTACGTTTTGTTTTGCCATATTCTATTCACTTTTTTCGAACTGCAAAAATACGATATTTTATTGAATGCCTAACATTTTTTTTAATATATTTGTAAAAATTTTAGCAAGCTATTATACAACTCTTAACACATTCATTTTGAAGGAAAAAGAGCAAAAATTATACGAATTTCTCTCCAACTATATCACTGACGAGAGAAAAAACCGCTTCGAGGAGGTGTTACGTTACAGGACACGTCATATCGCCATTGTGCTCGAAGACATCTACCAGTCGCACAACGCCAGCGCCGTATTGCGCAGCTGTGACCTCACCGGAGTGCAGGACGTGCACATCATCGAAAACAAGTGGGTCTATGACATCAATCCCGACATAGTTGTAGGCAGCGTCAAATGGCTTGACCTCCACAAATACAACGTCAACGAGTTCAACACTCCCGAGGCTTTCGACCTTTTGCACAGCAAAGGCTATAAAATTGTGGCCACCTGCCCTCACCAGAACGACTACACTCCCGACACCCTGCCTTTAGACCAGCCCATAGCCGTAGTGTTCGGAACTGAAAAAACCGGCCTCACCGACTACGCCCTAGAGCATGCCGACATGTACGTACAGATACCCATGCATGGATTCACCGAGAGCTTCAACATCAGTGTTTCTGCCGCATTGCTGATGTACACCCTCACCCAGCGTCTTCACAAAAGCGACATCGACTGGCATCTCAGCGAAGAGGAAAAACAGGAGATACGTCTCGACTGGACCCGAAAATCATTGAATCGGGTCCGTACGTTCGAGAATAAGTTTTACGAGTTGTATCCGGAATTCAAATAATTATTCCGTAAACAGTTTGATGATATTCAGAATCACTTCTGAAGCCTTTTCCATGCTCTCAAGCGGCACATACTCCCACTTTCCGTGGAAATTGTGACCTCCTGCGAAAATGTTCGGGCACGGCAAGCCCATGAAACTTAAGTTGGCTCCGTCTGTGCCTCCGCGTATAGGCTGCACTTTCGGCTTGACGCCTGCCATTTCTATAGCTTTTATAGCTTTCTCCACAATGAAATAATGAGGCTCCACCTCCTGGCGCATATTGTAATACTGATGCTTCAGCTCCAGCGTCACTACGTTACCGTATTTCTTGTTCAGGAAAGCCACCACCTCGGTGATGAGTTCTTTCTTGGCTTCAAATTTCGCTCTGTCGTGATCGCGGATAATATACCCCATAGTGGTCTCCTCTACCGTTCCGGTTATGTCGGTCAGATGGAAGAATCCCTCGTAGCCCTGAGTGTAAGCCGGTCTCTGCTCCACAGGAAGCATGGCGTTGAGCTCCATGGCTATGAGCATCGAATTGACCATCTTATCCTTTGCGTAACCTGGATGGATGTTACTTCCTTGAATGCGGATCTTCGCGCCGGCGGCGTTGAAGTTCTCGTACTCCAATTCGCCTATCTCGCCGCCGTCTATAGTATATGCATACTTGGCTCCGAACTTCTTCACATCGAACTTGGCCACACCGCGTCCTATCTCCTCGTCCGGAGTGAAGCCTATTTTGATTTCTCCATGCTTCACCTCTGGATGTTCAATCAGATACTGAGCGGCATACATAATAGCAGCCACACCGCCCTTGTCGTCAGCGCCCAGCAAAGTTGTACCGTCGGTGGTAATCAGGGTTTTGCCCACATACTGCTGCATCTCCGGAAATTCTGAAACCTTCAGATACAAGTCTTTTTCAGCGTTGAGCAAAATGTCGCCTCCGCCATAATTCTCAATGATCTGCGGCTTGATATCCTTACCCGATGCGTCAGGTGAGGTATCGACATGAGCTATAAACCCAATGGCCGGTATATCCTTATCCGTATTAGCCGGTATGGTGGCCATCACATAGCCGTATTCATCCAAATCGGCTTTGATACCCATGTCCTGCAGCTCTTTCTGCAACATTCTGAGCAGATCGAACTCCTTCATAGAGCTCGGCTGTGTGTCAGAGTTTTCGTCGGATGTCGTCTCGACGGCGACATATCTCAAGAATTTATCCAGTAACTTTTCCATATTTCAATTATTTATTCTTCAACTTTAGCTCTTTTAGAATCCCAAATCATGTAAACTATAATTGCCACATACATCACCAAGGCAATCAGTGAGGCCCATGGTGTAGACGCAAACAGCGAGCCGTCGGCTGTTCTGGCCACAAGGTCAACATTACCGAACTTCAGTATGGCACTAACCACACCCATCAAAGCTCCGCCTGCTATGAATCCGGAAGCTATGAGAGTGCCGCGGTCGTAGCGTGCCTTGTTGAGTTTTTCGTCTTTGCTGCGTGTAGAAACAAACCATGAGACTGCTCCGCCAATCAACAGCGGTATATTGAGGTCTATCGGAATAAACATACCCAGAGCAAAAGGCAGTGCCGGAATCTTTAAGAATGTAAGTATCAAGGCTATAGCGGCGCCTATGCCGTATAACAGCCAAGGAGCGTTGCCGCCCGACATCATAGGCTCTATCACAGCCGACATGGCGTTGGCCTGAGGTGCCACCAGAGCGCCTTCACCCACAAAGCCGTAAGCCTTGTTCAATATCATTATGACGCCGGCCACAGTTGCCGAAGCCACTGCCACGCCCACAAACTTCCAGATTTCCTGATTCTTAGGAGTTGTGCCAATCCAATATCCCACCTTCAAATCGGTAATGAAAGCGCCAGCCACAGCCAATGCCGTACACACCACGCCTCCAATTATCAGAGCCGCTGTCATGCCGGCAGCTCCGCTCAAACCGGCAGCCACCATCACCAGTGAAGCCAGAATCAAGGTCATCAAAGTCATGCCACTCACAGGGTTGGATCCCACTATGGCTATTGCGTTGGCTGCCACTGTTGTGAACAGGAACGCTATCACCGCCACCACAAGTATGCCTATGGCTGCGTGACCGAAGTTACCCACAACACCGAAACGGAAGAACACGAAGGTCAGAAGAAGAATAGCCACGATTCCTATGACGATGAACTTCATCGAGAGGTCATGCTGTGTGCGCTCCACCTCCACTCCTGTTGTCTTATTGCCTTTAAACTCGTTAGCCGCAAGGCCTACCGACGATTTTATCACTCCCCACGACTTGATGATGCTTACCACACCGGCCATGGCTATACCGCCGATACCGATATGACGCGCATAATCTTTGAATATCATTTCCGGAGCCATGTCACCTATTCTCATGCTCAGGCCGGTGTTCATCAAATCGATAATGTCGTTACCCCATATCAGATTCATTCCCGGGATAATGATAAACCACACCAACATAGAGCCACAGCAGATGATGAAGGCATATTTCAGTCCGATGATGTAGCCCAGACCGAGCACTGCAGCGCCCACATTGACCTTGAACATCAGCTTGGCCTTGTCAGCCAGAGCAGCACCCCAAGGTATCACTTTGGTGCTGATAGTCTCCGACCACCAACCGAATGTCGAAATGATGAAATCGTAGATACCGCCGATCAATCCGCTGATTACAAGCAACAGCGAGTCCTTACCCATTTTCTGTCCGCTCACCAGCACCTGAGTGGTAGCTGTAGCCTCCGGGAACGGAAACTTGCCGTGCTGTTCCTTGACGAAATACTTTCTGAAAGGAATAAGGAACAAAATGCCCAGCACGCCGCCCAGCAGCGAACTCAAGAACACCTGCATGTAATTTATCTCGATTTCATAGCCTTTGCCTTGAAGTATGTACAGCGCCGGCAAGGTGAAGATGGCACCGGCCACCACGCCGCCCGAACATCCGCCAATTGACTGTATGATGACGTTCTGCGACAAGGCGTCGTTTTTCTTTGCCACATTCGACAATCCGATAGCTATGATGGCAATAGGAATTGCAGCCTCAAACACTTGTCCGACCTTCAATCCGAGATATGCCGCGGCAGCCGAGAACAGCACTGTCATCAACAGGCCGACCACCACCGACCAAACCGTCACCTCTTTGTATTTTTTCTTGGGCGACAATATAGGTTCATAAACCTCGCCTGGTTTCAACTCACGCTGCGCATTCTCAGGCAGACTGAATTTCTCATTTTCTTCCATAGTATTATTTTATTGATTTACAATTCGATTTCGTATAAATGCATTTTGTTGTACAGAGTTTTTCTGTCCACTTGCAAAAGTTTGGCCGCCACAGTTTTGTTACCCCTGGCCTTTTTCAAAGCCGCAATAATCTGTTCTTTCTCATCTCCAGGTTGCAAAGCCATGTCCTCCGCTGCCGTGGCCTTGGGCGCACGACTTGTCAAGACTGGCAGGTTGTCGGCTGTAATCTCATCATTTTCAGCAAACAAAGTGGCCCGACGAATCACATTCCTCAACTCTCTCAAGTTGCCGTCCCATTGATGCTGTTTCATCATCTCCAAGGCTTCATCCGAAATGTGTTTCACATCCTTGCCAAGTTCCTCGTTGGCCTGCGCCAGGAAATGGTAGGCAAACTCCTCCAGATCCTCCAACCTCTCACGCAGAGGCGGAACCTCTATGGAAAACTCGTTAATCCTATGATACAAATCCTGACGGAAATTGCCTTTTTCTATAGCTCCCACCAGATCTTCGTTGGTGGCGGCGATAATTCTCACATCCACTGTAATGTCTTGAGCTGAGCCCACAGGCCTTACTTTCTGCTCCTGCAAAGCTCTCAACAGCTGTTTTTGCACCTCGTAAGGAAGGTTTCCCACCTCATCCAGAAACACCGTACCTCCCTTTGCCACCTCAAACACACCTTTCTTGTCGGCTATTGCCGAGGTGAATGAGCCTTTAATGTGACCAAACAGTTCCGAAGGCGCAAGCTCCATTGAGAGGCTGCCACAGTCAACCGCTATGAAAGGATTGTTCTTACGGCCGCTTTGCTCGTGAATCATACGTGCTATGTACTCCTTACCGGTACCGCTTTCTCCCAGTATTAGCACCGACATCTTGGTCGGAGCCACAAGCGACACGTGTTTGTACACACGCTGTATAACCTGACTCTGCCCCTTCACCACTGCCGACGCCTTTGGTTGTGACTTGGGTTTGAGTTCCTTGCGCACCTCATTGGCCTGCTGCAAGGCCGCCTCAATCTTCTGTTCAAGAACATCGGGGGTTATGGGCTTCTTGAGATAATCGAAAGCTCCAAGTTTAATGGCGTTAACGGCGGTTTGCACATCGGCATAACCGGTCATGATCATGAAAGGTGTCATTATTTTCTTCTCACGCAATTCGGTAAGAAGCATGATGCCGTCGCCGTCAGGCAGACGCAAATCACTCAGTATCAAATCAAATTGAGCCGACAAGCACTCACGGAACGCTCCATCCAGACTAGAGGCCAAAGACACTTCCCAACCATGCTTCTGAAACCATGTACGAAGCATCACGCCGAAAGCGACGTCATCGTCGACAATCAAAATCTTTTTTGACATATTAAAATATTCTGCTCGTTTTGCAAAAATATATATTTTATCATTACATGCTACAAAAAAGTGCATAAAAATAGGAATCCGACACCAGGCGGCGTCGGATTCCCGTAAATATTGAAAACGAGCAGAAAAATTACTTGGTTATTACAACCAAATATTTTGTAACACTCCAGAATGCCTCTGGATTTGTGATTTCAATTTGAACGTTCTTCTTGTCAACTTTCACGATGTTGTAAGAATCAACTGGATGACTTGAGATAACCACAGCCTTCTTAGCCTCGAAATTGATGGTTCTGAGCTCGCGCTTGTCAGCTTTGATGAATTCCTCTGTAGGAACTTCCTGCTTGAGCACGTTCTTGAGGTTTGACATGATACCTTTAGCCTTCAATTCTTTCTTGCTGGCGCCGATGTAGTAAACAGCGTTCAGTTCGTTGACCTGCATCAAGTTGGCATTAGTAAGATTTTCAATCTGGCTGTTAGCTTTGTTGAGGTTGGTGTTGAGGTTGTCCACCTGGTTGTTCAGGTTGGCAATCTGACCGTCCTTCTCAGCAATCTGACCCTGCAGATTTGCAATCATCTCTTCTTTCTCTTCAAGCTGAGCCTGGAGCTTCTTCACCTGAGCGCGAAGGTTTGCGTTGCTCTTCTTTGACTGTGCCAAGGCGTTGTCAAGTGAGTCCAAACGCGCGTGGTTAGCAGCCATGACTTCTTTTAACTGAATGAGTTCTGAAACCATCTGTTCTCTCTGGCTTCCCTCCTGCTGAACCAGAAGGATACCTTCTGCGTCGCGGATAGCCTGAAGGTTGTTTTCAACCTCATTGAGGATACCTAATGTGGCATTGAATTCGTTCTCCATTGTCTGGTTTTCAACAACGAGAGCTTCCTTCTCTGCTAACAAAGCCTGATACTTCTTTGAACTCTCAACGCATGAGCTCATCACGAGAGCTACTAATGCGACTGACAAAATTGCTAATGTTTTCTTCATTTTTGTTATAATTTTAAATTAGTCTGCACTAACCGGTTAAATCTGGCGCCAAAACCGTGCCAAACATAAAATTTTTGGAAAATTTTCTCTAAACTATTGACAATCAATCAGATAAAAAATTTCTCTTTTCCCGTTTACTCAGCAACAGGTGTGGAAATGTGTGGAATCGCTCCACAATTCTCCACAACTCCTTGATTTTCCGACGCAAAGGTAAGAAATTATTTGATACATACAACATTATTTTTTATTTTTGCGTAAATTTTTTACAAATGAACCGCGAGATTCTAAAATTGGCCATCCCCAACATAATCAGCAACATAACAGTTCCGTTGCTGGGACTGGTCGACATGACGCTGATGGGACACCTGAGCTCACCGGTTTACATTGGGGCTATAGCGCTTGGCGGCACCATCTTCAGTGTACTGTATTCGTTTTTCAGTTTTCTCAGAGCCGGCACCACCGGTTTCACCGCCCAGTCCTACGGCAGCAAAGACCAATCGGAAATAAGTTACTCGCTATACAGATCGTTTACCATAGCGATTTTTGCCTCCTTATTAATATTAGTTTTGCAACATCCCATAGCAAAACTCAATTTGATAATTCTGGAGGGCAGCGACGAACTCCTCAATTTGGCCATCACCTATTTTTATGTAAGGATTTGGGCGGCACCGGCCAACATGCTGCTGTACTGTCTCAACGGATGGTTCATCGGCATGCAGAACACCAAGATACCTATGACCATAGCGATAGTTATAAATGTGTTGAACATTGTTTTCAGCGTGTTCTTCGTATTGGTGATGCACAGGGATGTGGAAGGCGTGGCACTAGGCACAGTCATAGCCCAATATTGCGGACTGGCCACAGCCCTGATTTTCCTGTTCACAAAATACAAGCATTATCTGATTAAGATAGATGTCAAGACACTTATAGACATAAACAAGCTAAAACGCTTCTTCAAAGTCAACACCGACTTGATGATACGCAGCATACTGCTGGTTTTCACCATAGCCTTTTTCAACATTCAATCGGCCAGCTTTGGAGACGACATTCTGAGTGTCAACATGATACTCATGCAATTCTTCTACATATTCTCATATTTCACCGACGGCTTTGCCTATGCCGGAGAAGCTCTGGTAGGAAAATTCATAGGCTCCAGGGATTCCGCCAGCCTAAACCTGGTAGTCAGGCAGCTTTTCAAATGGGGAATGTATATTAGCCTGCCTTTCGCCATAGTTTATGCCATCTTCCCCACTCCTTTCGTCAAAATGATATCCGACAACCCGGTAATCATCGAACAGGTACAACCTTATTATATATATATGGTGCTCATACCGGTGATAACCTTCGCGGCTTTCCTTTGGGACGGCATCTATATAGGCGCCACAGCTTCCAAAGCCATCCGAAACACTATGATTATCTCGTCATTGTTGGTGTTTCTGCCTTTGAGATATCTGCTGGTACCTGTTTGGGGCAACCATGGCCTTTGGATAGCCTTCCTCTGTTTCATGGTAGCCCGAGGCGTCACAATGACGCTGTCAGCCAAGAAAAACATTCTTCAAGCCATTAAAGACAATTAAGATGCACATACTGTCAAAATCCACATATATCAAGGGCGAGCAATGCGAGAAAGCTTTGTATCTGTTCAAAAACAGACCGTTTTTGCGTGACAAGCTGAGCATGGAGCAAAGAGCCAAGTTCAAGCGCGGAACAGATGTGGGTTTGCTGGCGCAACAGTATTTTCCAGGCGGACTGAACATGACACCCAATTCGCCTTCGCAGTTCGACAAGAGATTCCACGAAACCATGCAGAATCTCGGCAATCCCGCTGTCAATGTGATGTATGAGGCTGTGTTTCAATACGATGACACGCTTATCATGCTCGACATCATAGTTAGAGACGGCGACAAATGGCGGGCCATTGAGGTGAAAAGTTCTCTAAGCCTCAGCCCCACATATTACAAAGACGCAGCCCTGCAGTACTACGTTTTGAAAGGCTGCAACGTTCCACTGTCCGACATGCAGCTAATGTATATCAATGCCGACTATGTCAGAAACGGCGACCTGGATTTGTCGCAGCTGTTTGTCTTTCAGTCGGTCATGGAATATGCAGAAAAATATCAGGATGTCATCTCGCGCAACATCACTCATTTCAAAGAGGTCATCAAGCAGCCGCATTCTCCCAAGATTCCGGTGGGAAACCAATGCGACAGTCCGTACCGTTGTGAGTTTCACGGCCATTGCTGGAAGGACATGCCAAACGAAAGCGACAAGCCTTACACCATTGATTATAAATCACTTTACAGCTTAATCGGCGACAAAAACCAGTCTACAGCCTTTCTCAACCTGCTGTTCTACCGCCCTGCCGTGCCGCTTTTCGACGGCGACAAGCCATACACCGAGTTCATTATAGGCTTTTCAATACTATCCAACAACGGAAACTTCGACAGAATCTACAACTGGGACTGCCTTGACGAGCTGTCACGCTGGAAAGAAAGTCTGCCTCTACTGAACGAGCAGCTTCAGGGCTTCGAACGGGTGGTGTGCTTTGCGCCTCAAAACATCACGGCTTCCCTGCAACGCTTCAACCTGATGGAATCCAAAGATCTCAACTACAAGATTCTCAATCTGAAAGACATTCTGGAGCAGTCTGAGTTTCATCATGAAAAAGTCAAATCCGACTTCTCTTTGAAAAATGTGTACGAAAGCGTATTCACAGGCAAAAATCTGTTCGAGCACAGCCGCATAATCTTGAACGCGCTCAGCGGCAACGAGGTCGAAGAACAGCTGGTCGGAAGCGACATGGAATTGGAAAACAAAGCACTACGGGATATCTACTTTCACCTGGTCCGCTAAACCAAAAAAGTTATCAACATTTTATAAACAAACTGTCATTATTTTTACCTTTGCGGTATGAATAACGAGAGTTTAAAACGAACAGGATTAGTGAAGTCACAGCCCCTCTCTTCCGGAGCGGATCTGCTTGACACTCAAGGACGTATACCACCACAGGCAGTTGATTTGGAAGAGGTGGTTCTGGGTGCTCTCATGCTTGAAAAGGAAGCTGTGAACGCCGTCATCGATATTTTGTCTCCAGAGGTGTTTTACAAGGAGGCTCACCAGATAATTTTCGCAGCTATCAAGGACTTGTTCACCAAGTCGGAACCCATCGACATACTCACGGTAACCAATCACCTGAAGTCGACCGGCGACCTCGAGGCAGTGGGCGGACCATATTACATTTCCCAGCTCACCAACCGAGTGGTTTCCTCAGCCAATATTGAGTACCACTCGCGCATCATACTGCAGAAATACATACAGCGCAGACTCATACAGATTTCTTCTGAAACCATAAAAGACGCCTACGAAGACTCCACCGATGTTTTCGACCTGCTCGACAGCGCCGAAAACAAGCTGTTTCAGGTAAGCGAAAACAATCTGCGCCGCAACTACGACCAGATGCCTGATTTGGTTAAACTCGCCATTGATGATATTGAAAAGGCCAAGAACGCAGGTTCCACCCTTCGCGGAGTGCCTTCTGGCTACACAGCTTTGGACCGCATCACCCAAGGTTGGCAAAAGTCGGACCTCATAATTCTTGCGGCCCGTCCATCCATGGGTAAAACTGCTTTCGCGCTCAACATGGCACGCAATGCGGCTGTCGACTTCAACAAGCCAATAGCTTTCTTCTCGCTTGAGATGTCGTCAGTACAGCTGGTGACCCGTCTGATTTCATCTGAGACTTCGCTCACAGCCGACAAACTGCGTACAGGCCAACTGGCGGAATACGAGTGGCAGCAGCTTAACACCAAGGTGTCCCCTCTTATTAATGCCAAACTGTTCATAGACGACACTCCTCAGCTTTCGGTGTTCGACCTCAGGGCCAAATGCCGCCGACTGAAGCAGCAGCACGACATACAGATGGTTTTCATTGATTATCTGCAGCTTATGACAGCCAAAACCGATAAAAACGGCAACCGCGAGCAGGAAATCAGCAACATCAGCCGTTCGCTCAAGAGTTTGGCCAAGGAGCTCAACATTCCGGTGCTGGCACTCTCACAGCTGTCACGTAGCGTGGAAACACGTCCGGGATCGAAGAAACCTATACTTTCCGACCTTCGTGAATCAGGTGCTATCGAGCAGGATGCCGACATGGTACTCTTCATCTACCGTCCGGAATATTACGGTTTGAGCGAAGACGAGGAACACGAGTCGACCAAAGGCAAGGCAATAATCAACATAGCAAAACACCGTAACGGTAAGCTGGGTGATGTAGAATTGCGTTTTGTCGGACAATACGCCCGCTTTGAGGATCTGGAACAAGATTATTCAAAAGGACCCGCTGGCGAAAATGCTGAAGCTTCAACCAACGAGCCAACACAGTTCGCGCCTAACGCCAACTTCAACACACCTAACGAGCGCCGCTTCAAATCCAAAATGAATGACGACGTTCCATTCTAAGTAAAAACTGACAGTTAATACACAAAAAAAGGAGACAAAATTTTGTCTCCTTTTATATTTACGCTATACTAGCGACTATTTTACTATGCGGGTTCCGGCTTCAGGATTGCCGAGGCTGCTGGCGTCAGTGATGACAGCATCATGACCTGTTGCCTCAACAAACTTGATGGCTGCGCGCATCTTAGGCGCCATAGAACCTTCGGTAAACTGACCTTCTTCCAAATACTTCTTGGCTTCGGCCACCGTGATTCTGCCGAGGGCTTTCTCGTTTTCCTTGCGGAAATTGATATATGCCTGAGGAACGTCTGTAAGGATATAGAACTCATCGGCCTTGGTCTTAACTGCTACCAGTGATGAAGCGAGGTCCTTGTCGATAACAGCCTCAACTCCGACGTAGTAACCGTCCTTTTCGACCACAGGGATACCGCCGCCACCTGCAGTGACCACGATATTGCCCTGTCTTGCGAGCAGTTCCACGAGCTCGATATTATTTATTTCCAAAGGCTGTGGGGACGCCACGACTTTACGCCAGCCCCTGCCCTTCGGGTCTTCCTTGAAAATCGCGCCGGTGGCGGCGGCATAATCCTCAGCCTCTTCCTTTTCGTAGTAAGGACCGACCGGCTTGGTAGGATTCTTGAACATAGGATCGTTGCCGTCAACCAGCACACGTGTCACCAATGTGACTATGTTGTTATTAAAACCGTTCTGGGAAAGCACTTTGCGAAAACCAGTCTCAATAAGATAACCTATAGAGCCCTGTGTCTCGGAGACGCAGAAATCCATTGGCATGGCCTGCACGTCAAACATTTTAGCGCCAGCTTCATGCTGAAGCATAACATTACCCACCTGAGGGCCGTTACCATGACCGATAATCAGATTATCGCCACGTTTAATAAAACTCATCAAAGCTTCACATGTCTCAGTGACATTTGCAATCTGTTCCTTGTATGTGCCCTTCTGGTTACTACGCAATAAAGCATTGCCACCAAGAGCTACAACAACCAATTTACTCATATCTTATTTTTAAAATTTAATTTCCGAATTTATCTGGCAATCAGGCCAACTCCCAGCATAACGCACAAGATGCCGATCCATCTTACCGGAGGAACAACTTCTCCCAGTAAGAATATAGCTATCAGAGTTGTGAAAATGTAACTGATACTGGTCAAAGGATAGACAATTGACAGCTGGTATGACTTAAGCATAATCATGTATATCATCATGGCGATAACATACAACAACAACGACAGTCCCAGTTGCCAGTTCAAGACACTGCGGAAAAACGCCCAGGTCATACTGTACTCCACTATTCTGTCCACGCCCAATTTCATAAAGTATTGGGCGATTGCGAGAAAGCCGGATTGGATTACGGCCATGATTATCAGTTTAAACATAAATATTTTTTTGCAAAATTACGACTTTTTTCAATCCAAATAAAAATCTTTTAAAAAGTCTTTGTATTCCTTGGTAAAACTATGATCGGCATAACGCAGCACAAAGGTTTCCGATTCAGCTCTATCAACTTGATTTACAACTAGTTGCATATTAATTCGGTTGGGCTCTTTACCTTCAATCGGGACTATTTTCATTTCCTTTTTAAGATAAAATCCTTGATTTTCAGCTTCTTTCAAAAAGGTGCGTGCTTCAAGTGCCGGCAGCACCAAGGCGAAGCGTCCATTAGGCTTGAGCATTCTTTTTACCGAAGATAGCAAATCATTGTAACTCAATGTATTAGTATGTCTTGCCAAACCCTTTTTAGCCTTTTGAGGGACATTATCTCCAAAGAAAAACGGTGGATTTGAGACTATTAAATCGTACTTTTTCCCGCAGGTCTCAGAATATGACTTTATGTCAGCATGAATGGCAAAAAGACGCGAATTCCACGCCGAATTCCTGAAATTTTGCGCCGCCTCTTCACATGAATCGCCGTCAATCTCCACCGCGTCGGCATTTTTTATGCCTTTCTGCGAGAGCATAAGCGGTATCAATCCGCATCCAGTGCCTATGTCAAGCACCTCGTCATCGGCATTCACCTCCACCCAGCGAGACAGCAAAATGGCATCAGTGCCAATCTTCATGGTCGAGCGATGGTGAAACAAAGCGAATTTTTTGAAAAAAAACGGACGTCTATCCATGATTACAGTTCCATATACATGTCTATCAAACCTTCAGGAGCATTGACAGTCAACACCTTGGCTTTCTTATCGACTTTTTGGATAATGTCATCGTGTACGGGTATCAGGATTTCCTTACCGTCCCTCATGATTTGTATCACCGCCTGAGTCGGATACTCCAGCACATCGGAAATAGTTCCCACCTCCCCTTTTTTGACATCCACAAGCTTATAACCCTTAATTTCACTGTAGTAGAAGTCGTTATCATCCAATTCAGGCATCATCTCGTTAGGCAGGAACACCGCCCGTCCGATAAAACCAACCGCCTGCTCCATCTTCTTCACATCCTGCAGCTGTACAAACATCTTGTCGCCGTTAATCTTCAGACTCTCAATGAAATATGGGACCAAAGTTCCGTTCTGATCAATCAGGACATATCGCAATTCCTTGAAATCGGCTGGGTTTACCACATCCAGTTTAATGGTTATCTCGCCCTTCAGACCGTGCGTCTTGGTTACTTTGCCAAAAAAGAAGCAGTCGTTTTTTGTCATAATCACAAATTTTCAGTATGCAAAATTACTAAAATTCACTAAACTGACAACTTTAAAAACTTTATAAACTTTGTGAACATAATAAACTAAAAGTAGTATTTTTGCAAAAATTTGAAAACGATGCTGGAAACATTATATTCCATTCTGCAACAGACACTTACCATCACAGCCTTTGTACTGGGCATGATGATGATAATAGAGTTCATCAATGTCAAGACCGACGGTTTGTGGTCGAAAAAGTTGCAGGCCTCGCCCTGGGCACAGATTCTGATAGGCGCTTTCATGGGCGTCATCCCCGGTTGTCTGGGCACATACACTGTAGTTTCGCTATATATTCACGGCGTGGTCAACTTCCCCGCTTTGATGGCGGCGCTGATTGCCACAGCAGGTGACGAAGCCTTCTTCATGTTCTCAATGTTTCCCGGTAAAGCCCTGACCATCACTGCCATAATGTTCGGCTTGTCCATAGTTGTGGGCGGCATTCTGCAGCTTACAATGAAAAACAAGTTCATCGGACTGTCGGAAAAATCTTTCCCTTTGCACGATGAGCCAGAATGTCATCACGACCACCACGAGCATACCGGCCGGAAAAACCTTAAAAACATGACCTTTGTAAGAGCCCTGCTTATCGGTCTCTGCCTTTTGGTGATAGGCCTGATACTGGGCGGAGTCATAGACGAGGGACACGAACACGGTCATGAACACGGCGGCGATGAGGAATGGATACGTTACACCCTGCTGGCGATGTTTTCCGTCATCCTCATCATTGTGATAGTGGCTAAGGAACATTTCCTCGAGGAACACCTTTGGGAGCATGTCATCAAGGTACATCTTCCGAAGATATTCTTCTGGAGCTTAGGTGTGATATTGGTTATAACCTTATTAAACGAATATATTGACATTCAGTCGTTTATTACCAACAACCATTATCTGGTGCTGCTGCTGGCGATTTTGGTGGGAATAATTCCGCAGTCAGGACCGCATCTGGTCTTCGTACTCCTGTTTGCCCAAGGAAGCATACCTTTGAGCGTGCTTTTGGCCAACAGCATAGTACAGGACGGACACGGCGCCCTTCCGCTCCTCGCCGAGTCGCGGAAGGCCTTCTTCCTCTCGAAAGGCATCAAGATTGTGATAGGCATTGCCGTAGGCGTTGCCGGACTGTTGCTGGGATTCTAGCTTATTTATCCTTAAAATAATAATGCCCGCGTTTCTTAGTAACCGAGCCATAATTAATGGCATGCACCGGACAATGATGGTAGCAGGCCAAGCAAGCCGTGCAGCGTTCGTGTTTCCATTTGGGCAAGCCGTCTTCAAGGACGACGTTTTTGGTTGGGCAGTTGTCGGCACAGGCACCGCAATGTACACATTTTTCGGCATCCACCCGGAACGGCTTGTCGGTTATCATCTTTCCGTTGAAAAAAGCTCCGACTATATGTGTCAAAGTCCAAGGAATCGGGCCTTTTTTAATATCCTCAAAAGACTCCCTGTTGAGAATTTTAGGTGATATCTCTTTGATTTTCAAAGTGGCATTGTCAATTTTTAACTTTTCTTTCTCAGGAGTGTCGGTATACATGCCAGGCAAGGCTACATAGCTCTCAGGCATCTGAATAGTCACCATGGCATCGGCATGCAAAGCCTTTTTCGACAGGTAACGCTGAAGCATATTCATACCCAAGCCTATGGAGTCGCCACAGGTGCACAGGCAGTAGCAGTAATGCCCCTCGGCATTGTCTATATTCATTGAGAAGATAAAATCGCGCACTATGTGAGGCGGTTGCCATCCGTGAATTGGAAAACAAAAGCCTATACGCTCGCCTTCCTCCAGATGATATTGCATTCCACCATTCAACTCTTCGGGAATGAAAAACAGTTTCTCTCCAGTGATTTCAGCCATTTGCCGAGCCACCCATCTGGTGTTGCCCGTACCTGAGAAATAGAAAATCATAGTTTAAAATTTTCGCAAATATACAAAAAAATGGAGTTTGAAGCAAAAACTCCAAACTCCATCCATTAAATTCAATCGTTTTACTTGATATCAATTGTCTTCGACATCTTTGTCTCAACTTTCGATTTCTTAGGCAGGACCACAGTCAGGACGCCGTGCTCAACCTTTGCCGAGATCTGATCGCGTTCCACATCATCCGGCAGAGTGTAGTTCTGCTCGTAGTTGGTGTAAGAGAACTCGCGACGCAGATAATGTTGTTTGCGGTCTTCATCCTTATGTTCGGTCTTGTTTTCGATGGCAACGTTCAGGTTACCGTCTTCATTGATGCTGACGCGGCAGAACTCCTTGCGGATGCCTGGGGCAGCCACTTCCATTGTGTAAGCCTTGTCGTCTTCTTTTACGTTAACGGCCGGTGCTGTAACACTTGTACGCGGCATAACGTCATTGTCAAAGAATTCATCGAATACTGTTGGGAACCAACTGTTTTTGAATACTGGTAACATAGTTTTAATCTCCTATATTTTTTAAGTTAAACTTTCATTTTTTTCGTCTTGGCTTATCGCCTCGACTTTCGACCGAAAGAATATCAAACTATGTACCAATGAGGGTTTTGTGCCATTTTGACATTTTGGCATGTCATTTTGACATACGGGCGTTTGAAACCCATATAAAACAAACAACCCCGGACCAAAATCCGAGGTTTAATTGCGGAGAGAAAGGGATTCGAACCCTTGGAACGCAAAGCGTTCAACGGTTTTCGAGACCGCCCCGATCGACCACTCCGGCATCTCTCCAAACCAGTTTACAAATAAAAAGCAACCCTATTGAGTTGCTCTCTTGCGGAGACAGAGGGATTCGAACCCCCGATACATTTCTGTATAACGGTTTTCAAGACCGCCGCGATCGACCACTCTGCCATATCTCCGCTGCAAAAATACAAAAGTTTTTAATGCGCCGATATTTTTTTAAAAAAATTTTTCCAGCCATCTCAAAACCCATCAAAAAATCCATTATCTTTGTACCGATTATGACAAACTTCAGACGACATATCAGTCTCATTCCATTGCTAATCATGACGTTGTGCTTCAGCGCCTGTCGCAACCGATATGTCCCTGAGGAGATTATGGCGTTCGAAAACAACTTCAACAACGACAGCCAACAGCTCGATCATTTGGCAAAAATGGCCGACAGTTGCACAAAATTTTACGCCAACGACCCCATATTTTTAGAAAAAAAATCTCAAATCTTTTATCAAAAAGGTATAAATCACCACAAAAACGGCGAGTATATTGAGGCCACAAAGACATTTATCACCTCCTGTCTTACACAACGGTCTCTGGTAGCGCTCAAGAAACTCCCCTCAAACGACGACTTCCACTATCTAGGACAGATATACGAGCAATTGGGTGATGTGTACGGCGACGTAAACAGCCTCAAGCCGACTTCGCATTTTTATGACGACGCCCTTACCCAATATGAGAAAGCCAGCCGTCAGCATGAGGTGATAGACATGCTTTTAAAGATAGGCGATCTATACCAGCACAATCACATCTCCAACATCGCACTGTTGAACTATGAGACGGCCGAAGGCAAGAAAAACCTCACCGAGCAGCAGTCAGATATCATACAAATTAAAAAAGGAATAGCCTTATACGACATTTTTGATATGGAATCGGCCGATTCGATATATCGAAGAATATCGACAAAATCGCCACAATTCATTGAATTTAAATACTTTACAGCTTGCTATTTTTATAACAGAAATGAATATGGCAAAGCTCTGCCCTATTTACTGAAATGTTTTGAGGATGGCGACCAGAACATGAAGCTTTATGCAGCCGAAATGCTTGCCAGTGTTTATTTCTCACTGAATGATCACGCCAGAGAGCTTGAATATGCCCAATATCAGGCAAAAGCCCAATCAGCCGAGGCACGATTAACCCCGGTGAGAGTCGAGATGGAGGCTTTATATGAGAGTTTTTTAGAGGACAGCAATCCGAATAAGCCTGAAAACACTGGCAATCTCAGACGCTTCAACTGGATTCTCACAGTAACAGTCATTATATTAATAATGGTGGTGGTAATCCTGAACGTGATATTCAAACGTCACAAAAAAGATAAAGAGCAAATAATAGACGACATATCCAAAAAACTGGAGGAAGCCACTAGCCAAGAGAATGCACCCCATTCATTTGACGAGAATTACAACGATTTTGTTCAAACCGCCATATACCTTGACATCAAGGCCTCGCTCGAAGGCAAACAGATATTCATTAAAACCGTAAGAGATTATCCACGTTTGGCCTTGAGCAAAACCAAGCTTGTAACCCTGACCACCACGTTTAACGAGTCATTCCCAAACCTAACACACACATTATCAGAGATGTATCCCGAACTCACCCCTGCCGATTTCAGATTCATCATACTGAGTGTGATGGGATTCTCCGACTTGGAAATTGCCGTTCTGTTGAAACAAACTTACGGCTCGGCCAACAAACGCAGCAACAGAATCAAGGACATATTACACACAGAGGAAGAGCTCGAACACTATATTCCCAACTTTTTGCGCACTGTCAGATACTAAAGTCAAAGCGCCATAATCAATTGTATTTCATTTTATTACAAGGATTTTGTAGATATTTTTCGACAAAATACAAGCCCAAAAACCTTGACAAAATTTTTTCAGCATTGTACTTTTGCATCTGAAACAAATTTAGTGCAATGAAAAAGTACATTTTAGTCTGCTTGATGGTTATCCTAGGTGTTAGCGTAAACGCCCAACAGCAAAAGGCGTTGAATTCATACGTATCGTACGCTACCTTCAATGTCCCCGGTACAGAATCAAGCCCATACGTTGAAACTTATATTACTTTGGACAAGAACAGTCTGGTTTATGTCAAAGACGCCAACGGACAGTTCAACGCCACGGTGAATGTCACCATCTTATTCAAACAAGGTGAATCAATCAAGAACTTCGGAAAATATTCAGTGGCAAGCCCATACGTCAGCGACACCACAAACGTCAACGGATTTTTCATGGACATGCAGCGTTATTCGCTGGACAATGGCACCTATATTATGGAGATCACCCTTGAAGACGCCAACCACAAGTCAAGCCATCCGTTCTATGCTGAAGACGAGGTGCTGGTTGATTTCCCGGAAAAGCTTTGCATGTCAAGCATTATAGGCTTGGAAAGCTACTCAAAGGCCGAGACAGAGGGCACTATGACAAAGAACGGCTTCAACCTCATCCCGATGATGGTTCCATTCTATCCTGAATCCATGAACAAGCTATCGTTCTATGCCGAGATTTACAACGCAAAGAAACAGCTTGGCGACGATAAATATCTGCTCAACACTTACATCAGCACTTTCGAAACAGGTGTTGTTCTGAACAACTTCTTCTTCACAAAGAGAATGACAGCAAAGGATATAGACGTCATCATAAACAACATAGACATCACCAACCTGCCTTCAGGCAACTATTATCTGATGCTGGAGGCTCGCGATAGAAATAACGAGGTGATAGGCATGAACCGCATGTTCTTCCAAAGAAGCAACCCGTATTATCAGGTTGACAACACCTTGATGGCAAGCATCAACCCGGACGCTGTTTTCACCGGAAAAATCAACAATCTGGACACCATTCGTGAATATATCAGAACTCTCGCCCCTATTTCGACTCTTGTTGAAAAGGATTATGGCGAAGAGTTGGTCAAGACCGATGACATAATCACAATGCAACAGTTTTTCTACACCTTCTGGTCGAGCCGCAACAAACTCGAACCGGAGAGGGCTTGGCAAGACTATTACACTCAGGTTAAGAGAGTCAACGCTTCGTTCACCACTCTTACGACCAAAGGTTACGCATCAGACAGAGGCATAGTGTTCCTGAAATACGGAGCTCCTGACAGAATAGTGCAAAGCTACAACGAACCGGGCGCTTTCCCATACGAAATCTGGCACTACTATGTGCTTGGCACCACACAGCGTAACAAGAAGTTCGTGTTCATGACCCGCGACCTGGCAACCAACGACTTCAAACTCATACACTCGGATGCCATAGGCGAGCTCAGCAACTTCAGGTGGACAACCGAGATCTATCAGAGAACATACGGCACATATTTCGACTACGGCGTAGACGGTGCCGCCGATCCAAACTCATACGGCGACAGAGCCAAGGATTACTACGACAATCCTAGATAACAAAGACTTTTTAACATACCACAATACCACACATACTTTGTTTTGATAACGGGGTTCGATGCAAATCGGGCCCCTTATCGTTACTAATCCCTAGTAGTTAAAACAAGTTTACCATAAAAAAATAAAACTTCAGTATAATTATTTTTTGTAATTTTGCGCCAATGAAAAGAGTGGCAGTTGTCATATTGAACTACAACGGGCAGAAGTTTCTTGAAAAATTCCTTCCGACAGTCATCGAGTATAGCTCTGATGTTGCTGATATCGTTGTAGCCGATAACGCCTCCACCGACAATTCTGTAGCCTACATGAAAGAGGCTTTCCCCAATGTAAGACTTATTCTCAACGGAAGCAACGGAGGTTTTTCCACCGGATACAATCTGGCTTTGAGTCAGGTGGAAGCCGAGTATTACTGCCTGCTTAACTCCGACATTGAAGTGACTCCGCATTGGATTGAGCCAGTGATAGACTTGATGGACAGCGACCAGACCATAGCGGCATGCCAACCCAAGCTGCTATCCTACTACGACAAGGAAAGGTTCGAATATGCAGGCGCAGGCGGCGGTTTCATCGACAAATACGGCTATCCTTTCTGCCGTGGCAGAGTTTTCCAGCATCTGGAGATAGACCACGGACAGTATGACGACGTGAAAGAGGTGTTTTGGGCCACCGGAGCCTGCATGTTTGTGCGCTCCGAGGTTTATCACCGCTTTGGTGGCCTGGACGACACATTCTTTGCTCACATGGAAGAGATTGACTTCTGCTGGCGTGTGAAAAACGAAGGCTATAAGGTTATGTATTGCCCACAGTCGAAGGTATATCATATTGGAGGCGGCACCTTGCCAAAAAGCTCAGCCAGGAAGACATATCTCAACTTCCGCAACAACCTGTCGCTATTGGTGAAGAATCTGCCTAAGAAGGCCGTTATCGGCACCCTGGTTTACCGCATTCTTTTGGACTGGATTGCCGGTCTGAAGTTCCTTGCACAGGGAAGCATAGCCGACTTATGGGCGGTCACCAGAGCCCACCTGAGTTTCTACCGGCATCTGCCGGCTTTGAAAAAGAAAAGAAAATCACTCAAACACACCAATGTGTCGCAAGTGTATCAAAAGAATATAGTTTTCAAGCATTTCCTCGAAAAGAAGATGCTGTACACCGAGTTAAACGAGCAAGACTTTTCCTAAAAGATAATCCACAGCCTCGGCATAGCCTTCCAGGCCGTGTCCGGCTATAGCTTTCACACAGGCTTCAGCCGTGAATGAATGACGGCGGTACTCTTCCCTCTCGTAAATATTGGAAATATGAACCTCCACCACGGGTTTTCCTATGGCACGCACAGCGTCGGCCAGAGCTATTGATGTATGGGCATAACCGCCCGGATTGATGACAACCCCGTCGTATTTGTCCATAGCCTCATGCAGTTTGTCAATCAGCACGCCCTCATGATTGGTCTGGAAAGCATCAACCTGATGCTGAGGATAACGTTTTTTAAGCTCATTCAGGAATTCGTCCAGCGATTGCTTGCCATAAATCTCAGGCTCGCGACGTCCTATCAGGTTCAGATTGGGTCCGTTTAAAATCAGTATTCTCATAATCAACATTTATCTTTAATAAAACCTCTGACTATCTCCCCTACCAACAGCACCGGGCATGTCCCGACAAAGCATATCAGCCAGTCGCGCCAGCCAAGAGGCTCCACATTGAACATATCGCCAAGGAAGGTGACTATAACCACCTGTCCGACAAGTATTATCAGCAAAGCCAGCTCAAAGCCGCCAAAGTAGCCCGTAATATGCTTGAAAGCTGAGGCTCCGGTATGGTAAGCTTTGGCATTGAAGAGATTCCAGAACTGCATGAACACAAAGATAGTGAACGTCAGAGTATGTTCGTAAAGAGTATAGCAATGACCGTCCATTATCCTGAAATTGAAGAAGTTGCCAAGGTAATCGACCAACGAGAAATCGGCAATCGACCTGACATCACAATGCTTGAAATACTGCACAAAGCCGAACATTATCACAAAGAACAGCAATCCCACTATGAAAATGTTGTAAATCATAGGCTTTGTGAGTATATGCGCTGTTTTGGAGCGAGGTTTCTCCTTCATCACGCTTTCCGATGGTGGAAGCGAGGCCAAGGCCATAGCGGCAAAAGTGTCCATGATGAGGTTTACCCAAAGCATCTGAGTCACAGTGAGCACCATGTCGGTACCAAGCAGGCCGCCAATCATCACCACCAGGCAAGCCGCCACGTTGATGGTCAGCTGGAACAGTATGAAACGCTGGATGTTGAGGTAGAGCGAGCGTCCCCACATCACAGCGCGTGCTATGCTTCGGAATGAGTTGTCCAAAATGGTAATATCCGACGCCTCTTTCGCAACTGTGGTGCCATCGCCCATCGACAAGCCCACTTGAGCCGATTTTAACGCGGGCGCGTCGTTGGTACCGTCGCCCGTGACAGCGACCACCTCGCCGTAAGCTTGCTGCAGGCGCACCAGACGTTCCTTGTCCATAGGACGCGCCCGCGACATTATCTTAATCATAGGAATGCAGCGCTTGGCTTCCTCATCGGACAACTCCTCGAAATCCTTTCCGGTGATATGATTGAAGTCTCGCTGGTCAGTCTCTTTCCACAGGCCCAGCTGTCGGCCTATTTCTATTGCTGTGGCCGAGGTATCGCCCGTGACTATCTTCACGTCGATGCCAGCATTCAAACAACTGTCAATGGCTTCGGCTACATCAGGGCGGATAGGATCGGCTATGGCCACTGCCGCCAGGAATATAAGATTGTTAGCCACCAAATCGTCGGTATCCGGATCGAAAGAATGCTCGTTGGGGTCACCTGCCTTGTATGCCAGGGCCAAAGTACGCATAGCCCTGTTATTATATGCATCTATCTGATTTTCAATGTTTGTCAGATAAGAATCAATCGGCACAATTCCATTTTGAGTCATGACCTTGTCACAATGGCGCAGCAATATCTCAGGAGCTCCCTTGACGTAAAACATTGGCTTGCCGAACACCTTCGACTCCATCACCGTAGCCATGAACTTGTACTTGGTCGAGAACGGCACCCTTTGATATAGTGTCATATTATCCCTGTATTCAAGATAATTGACTCCCTTGCCGTGCATCCACATCAGCAGAGCACCTTCGGTAGGATTGCCTATAACCTTAGTCCTATGACCATCGGTCAAGTCGAGAAAAGCCGTGGTATTGACCGAAATACATTCCTCCAGCAGCTTGTCCATAGGACTGTAAATCAGCACATCGCTAACGGTCATCTGGTTTTTTGTCAAAGTGCCGGTCTTGTCGGTGCAAATCACTGTAGCGGCGCCCATGGTCTCGCAGGCATGCATCTTTCGGACGAGGTTGTTGGTGGTCAGCATACGTCTCATGCTCAAAGCCAAACTGAGAGTCACGCTCATCGGAAGGCCCTCAGGCACAGCCACCACTATGATAGTGACTGCCATCATCAAGGTATTGAGGGCATAATGGGCGAACGCCAGCCAGTCGACAGTCTCGGTATTTGTCTCCGGATGTGTGAAATACATCACAAAGCGTATGACCACAATGATTGCAGCCACTATGTAACTGCCTATACTTATGACACTGCCCAGCTTGTCGAGCTGTATGTTAAGCGGTGTCTTGATTTTATTGTCTATTTGAGAGCCCTTGTAAACCTTGCCCCACTCGGTGCTATCTCCCACTTTCACCACCTGCATAACCCCGTGTCCGTCTATTATCTTGCTGCCACGCATTAAGCAGTTGGAAGGATATGTGGCTTCCGGGTCAAACTCGTTTTCGTCTGTGGTTTTGCGGGCCATGGGTTCACCGGTAAGGTCGGCCTCGTTCACCTGCAGGCTGAAACACTCCAGGAGAATGCCGTCGGCAGGCACTTCGTCGCCGGTCTCAACCATCACCAAATCGCCCACCACAATTTCACGGCGCTGCACCTGTGTGACATTGCCGTCACGAATCACCTTGACAGACTCCTCATCGTTCATCCTGTTGAGTATGTCAAATTTCTTGTTGGCGCTCACTTCAAAGGCAAACCCCACCCCTGTCGCCAGCATCACTGCCAGGAATATGCCCAGAGGCTCCAACAGCACGCCCACTCCCTCGGAAGTGGTAAAGTACTGATAGACAGCTACACCTATAGCCAAAACCAGCGCTATCAGCAGTATGCGGATGATAGGATCTTGGAATTTGCAGATAAACTGATGAAAAATAGACTCCTTCTTGGGTGGAGTTAAAATATTAAAGCCGTGTTCGGCACGGCTTTTCTCAACTTGTTCGGCATTAAGGCCCTGGTACTTCATCTGAACTACTTGTTTCTTTTTATAAACGGAATCACTTTGCCTTTACTGACTCGGGATTCCATTTTTGCCTTATAATAACCATTGACTATTTCCGGCGCCTCCACCTGTATGTCAACCGCGTCAAACAGCAACATGTTGGTCGACGACTGGGTCGAGTCGCAATATCTCATATAAAAAGCATCCTCCTCACTGACGGTAAAATCGTCCACAGTGCTGGAGATATTTGTTTTCGACATTTTGGCGAGTTCGTTTTTGGCGAACATCATGGCTATACGCCTGGCTTCGTTTTTGGTTTTTGAATGTTCCGTATAGACGAGTCCCTCATAACCCACAGACTCGTATGAATAACAGTTCCCCTGCTCATTTTCATTACTCCCGTTGCTGCCATCCTCAACAATCACCCAATCAGCGCTCAGCTTTCCGTCTTCTATCGACATGGCCGCCAATATGCAAGATACCTTGGTCTTGTATACCAATCGTGTCAAATCCTGGATTTTGTTGTGATAATCCATGTCGTCATTGTAACCGTATGTGTCGGAAGCTATTTTGTTGGTGGTTCCAAGCAAGGTCTTGCGCGGGACAAAGTTGGACAACGATTGCACGAAAGTATCGGTCATCGCACGCCACAGCCCGTGTCTGGTAGTTTGGAATACGGCGTTTGGGGACGTTGTGCCTCCGTCGGTATAACGGCACCACTTGTCCAAAATCCTGGTCTGCACAGTGTCAGTATTGGAATAAACCAGCACTATGTTGCCCTCGGTCTTGGTCGTCCATTCCTGCCTTTCCACAAATTCATCCGGAGTACGCAGATTCATGTACATCATATCGCCGAAATCCGGATTTTTCTCGGCCCCGTCAAAATAAAACATGTAATCGCCCGCACATTCAACGTCTTTTAGCATATCATCATCATAGCCCGCATAGACGTTGAGCATAACTACAGCCTCGTTGTATTCGGTATAACACATCTCGGCTATCTCATAATTCAAATAATGGTTTTGTGCATTGAACACAAGCATGCCATGTGACTGTTGTTCGTTGACAGAGCCGTTGTCACCCACTGTCTCATTATGATAATAAAGCTCATAAACCGACATCAGATTCAAGCTGTCTGATATCATATACATGAACAAAGCCCGGCCAACCGCCTGGTTGAGAGCCGCTTCCTCATCGAGGTAAGGATCGGACACACCCACAGGACCTGTCGGGCTGAAAAACCACAATGGCAAAGCATCATAAGCAGATACGGGAGAGCCGTTCTGACTCCCCGTATCTGCCATTTTTGCGTTAGCTCCAAGGCTAACAGCTATGGCCAAGACTATTGTTAGGAATAATCTTTTTGCCATTGATTATTGTAAATTCTCCATTTCTTTCTCGAAGACCTGTTTGAATTTCTCATATTCAAAGTCGGTTCTGAGTTTGGCATCGTTAGAGACTTTCTCCTTGATACCGTCGAGGAGAGCGTTAGGATCTGTTTCGAGGCAGACATAGAACATGGTGCCATTGGTCTTCTTCTCGCTCCAGCCCGGGATAGCAGGGACTGAGTTCTTCACAACCTGTTTTACAACAGTGCGGCTGAGTTCCTTAACACTTTCTTTGAAGTCCATTGCGTCGCCATCAACATATGTTGAAGCATAGTCGTCAATAACTCTCTCCACAGTTGCCTGCATCATGGTTGCGAGTTCCTGACGGGCATTGTTAGCGGCATTCTGTTTTGCCTTTGGTTCCATGGTTTCATACTGAGCCATGAATGAGCCTTCAGCTCTGAATGCATCCTTTGTTGACAAGCAGCAATGATCGTCCTTTGCAGTTGCAACTTCTTTGCTTGAGCCGCATGAAATGACCATCATTCCGAGAACTGCGGCGCACATGAATAAACCGATTTTTTTCATTTTAATTGAAATTTTAGTTAACGCCTACTCTTTGCTTTTCGGCTTCCGCATAAATATTATCTGAATTTAATTCTAATCTGTTTGCTTGGTTTGCTTGAGCAAGCCTTGAACACTATCTTTATGGTCGGCTCGTCCTGCTCATAGCAGTCATAACTGTCGAAATTGATGTGGCAGATACCTTTTTCGTATCTGACATCGAAATCCTTTGCACATGATGAAGAAATCGAAGGCTTCTGCGAAGTGGTGATGGTTCTGTTTTTGTAAACCATGCGCACAGCCATGTGCTCCGGATTGTTTTCAACCACCTCAATTATGATGGATTTGCAAATATCGTTGTACAAATTGATGATGGAATTGATTTTGTGGATTCTGGTGTCGGTGTCCTCGAGTTCCTTCTTGATACCGTTAAGGTAGGTGATATTCTTGCTGATATCCTCAATGCTGGTAACGGTTTCCACCTCGTCGTTATACTTCTTGATATCATCGTTGATGGCCTTTTCCTGAGCATTGTATGCCTCAATCAGATCTCTTCTGTCGAACTCCGAATAAGGGTAACGGAGTGAAACCAGATAATATTCCTCTCCGCTTTTCTTGTTGTAATAACGTTCGTAATAGACATCCGCCTTTTGAATGGTAACGCCTTGAATGGCTGGCAATTTGGCTATTCTGGTAACCGTTCTGTTGATGTATTCCTCCTGGAAGCTCATATTGTCACCGTCAATGGTTGTCATAGCCTTGTCGATGATTTCACCTTCCACGTTGACAGCCACCGACATTGAGATGTCGTCGACTATCACCTTCATGGCCGCTCCCTTGGCGTCAGCCAAAGTACTGCCTTCCTGATTCTTGACGTAGATATAGTCTATACGTTCCTTTTCAGTAACCCATTTCGGTTTCTCGGTCGGATTACTCTCGACCAGCTTGAACCCTTTTTTCTGAGCAAATGCACAGAATGGAATCAAAAGGGCCATAGCGATTATCAGTATCTTTTTCATTATCTCATGTATTTCAACCTGCAAAGATAATTCTTTTCAAATAGAAAAACAAATTTTAAACAAATTTTGTAATCTCCTGATTCGGCTCAAGCTCGACAGGTTCCTTACCATACTGGAAAATCATCATCTTCTTGCCACCCTTGAGGTAGTACTTGTCGCCAATCACCCAGATGGCTGTGGCTTCACGCAAGCCGACCACCTTCATATCCTGACGGACGGCGAGGTATTCGTTGATACGGTCCTGACGTGTCTCTCCTCCGTGTTTGATCATCTTGTCGATTTCCGGATGAGGGTCGAGATAGTGAGGATTTATCTGGAATGGCACCAGATTCAAGGTATTAAAGCTGGCGGGCTGTACTATAGGCATATCGTTGGTTGTGCACAAGGTCGGGCAGGCTATGTTCGAGCCAGCGCTCCATCCGATGTATGGTGTGCCGTTGTTGGCACATTCGGCTATGGCTTGCATCAGGCCGAACTTGTGCAACTCGGCAACCAGATGGAAGGTATTGCCGCCGCCCACTACTATGCAGTCTGCAGTCTTAACCAGACCGACTTTGTCTTCCACTTCGTGAACCGAGACAAACTTTTTGACACCCAGTTTCTCGTTAAAGACCTTCTTAACCTTCTCTGTATAAGCGTCATAGCTCTTCGGATATGGGTTGCCGCCAATGAAAACACCGGCAAAAGGCACAAAAGCCACCTTACTTTCTGCTCCGAGTTTGTTCTTGTCGAAAAACTGTTCAAGCTGGGTCATTGCCCAAGCCAAATATGGTTCACCAAAGTTTGTTGAATTGCTGATTAAAAGTAAATTTCTCATATTTGTATCCGTTAAAATTTTCACAAAGATAAAGTTTTTTTTGATAGGAAATGATTTTCTCTTTAATTTTGTAAAGAAATTTTGACAATTGAATTTATAGATTTAAAATTTAAGAATATGAAAAGAACACTGGTATTGATAGCAATGATTTTGGGAATTTGCGGAATTAGCAGCCTTAACGCACAAAGAACCTACAGTTTGAAATCGCCTGATGCCAAGATTGAAGTGACGGTAAACATTGATGAGACAGTGAGCTATTCGGTAATGCACAATGGCACTCAAATCATAGCCGACTCCCCTATCTCCATGGAGTTGAACGACGGCAAGGTTTTAGGCGTCAGAGGCAAGGTGAAAAATGTGAAAAACAAGACTGTTGACGAGATTATCAGTGCCGATTTTTACAAAAAAGCCCAAGTCAGAAACAACTATAACGAATTGATTGTCAATTTTAAAGAGAATTACAAACTGACCTTCAGAGTTTTTGACGACGGAGTGGCTTACCGTTTCTCGACAAGTTTCAAAAACCAAATCATAGTCAAGAAGGAGAATGTCAACTATTGCTTCGACGACGATTATACGGCTTACATTCCATACGTGAATGCACGCAAAGGCGAAGGCGATTTCCTGACTCAGCAGTTTTTTACCTCGTTCGAGAGTCAGTATACCGTTGATTCGATTTCGAAAATGGATGTGGAGCGCATAGCGTTCACACCTTTATTAATATGTCTGAAGGACGGCAAAAAAGCTGTGATAGTGGAGTCTGATCTGGAAGACTATCCCGGCACTTTTTTCCGCAAGGGCAAGGGCAACAGCTTGGAAGGGGTGCAGTCAACCTACCCTAAAGTAGAGGAACAGGGCGGACACAACATGCTGCAGATGGTGGTGAAAGAACGTGAGAACTATGTTGCCAAAGTAGCCGGCAGCCGCGACTTCCCTTGGAGAGCGATGGTGATCTCAGAAAATGACGCCGAGCTGATGAACAGCGATATGGTTTACAAACTGGCATCTCCGTCCAGAGTGAAGGATGTGAGCTGGATCAAGCCCGGCAAGGTAGCTTGGGACTGGTGGAACAACTGGAACATTTGGGGAGTCGACTTCAAAGCCGGAGTCAACAACGACACCTATAAATATTATATAGATTTCGCCTCGGCCAACGGCATAGAATACGTGATTCTGGACGAGGGCTGGGCTGTGAACAAGCAGGCCGACCTTTTCATGGTCGTGCCGGAGATCAATCTGGAGGAACTTGTAGCTTACGCCAAAGAGCGCAACGTAGGACTGGTGCTGTGGGCCGGCTACTACGCCATAGACAGAGACATGGAAAATGTGTGCAAGTATTACAGTGAGATGGGTATAAAAGGATTTAAAGTAGACTTCATGGACCGCGACGACCAGAAGGTGGTTGATTTCTATTACCGCATGGCGGCCATGGCAGCCAAATACCATCTGTTCATAGATTTCCACGGAGCATACAAACCCACTGGACTGAGCCGCACCTACCCTAACGTGCTGAACTTCGAAGGAGTTTACGGTTTGGAGCAGTCGAAATGGGACGACGACCTCAACCAGGTCAACTACGAGTGCATGATACCTTACATCAGAATGGTGGCCGGCAACCTGGATTACACACAGGGCGCCATGGACAACGCTACGAAATACCATTTCCGTGCCATTTACACCAACCCCATGAGCCAAGGCACACGCTGCCGCCAGCTGGCTGAGTATGTGATATTCGAGTCGCCGTTCAACATGCTATGCGACAGCCCGACCAAGTACATGCAAGACCAGGAGTGCGTCGATTACATTGCCGGTATTCCTACAGTGTGGGACGAAACAGTCGCCCTCGACGGCAAACTGGGTGAATATGCAGTGATTGCAAGACGCTCGGGCGACACATGGTACGTAGGTGCCATCACCAACTGGGATGCCAGAACTATAGAAATAGATTTGGATAAAATCGGAGTGAAAACCGACAATATCAAAGCCTTCGTAGACGGAGTCAACGCCAACAGATATGCCGAAGACTACAAAGTAATCACCAACAGTTCGGAGCTCAGAGGCAACCGCGACGATGAAGATTTCCGCGACAACAAAATCAGCATCGAACTGAAGAGTGGCGGCGGAGCAGTGATTATAATTAGAAATTAAAGTTTATAGGTAAGCGCTAATATGTGACGTCCTCTAAAAACAGGGCGTGGGCTGGCATTGAGGTACCGGCCGAGCAGCGGTCTTTCTGTTCGATGACTGCACGGAAGCCGTCAAGCGACAGTTTCCCCTTCCCCACTTCCAGCAAAGTCCCGACTATGGCTCTGACCATGTTGCGCAGGAATCTGTCGGCCTTGATTCGGAAAACCAGCAAGTCGCCCTCCTCATACCATCTGGCCTCCATGATTTTGCAGTTGTTGGTCTTGACCTGAGTATGCAGTTTCGAAAAACTCGTGAAATCCTGATACTCAAACAAAAGCTTGGCAGCCTCGTTCATTTTGTCCACATCCAGGTCACCATAAATATACAGAGCGTCATCGGTATGGAACGGATTCTTCCTGCGAGTTACGTAATAATGATAGGTACGCGAGGTGGCGTTGAAACGCGCGTGCATGTCGGGAGCCACTTGCCAGCAGCGGAACACCACTATGTCGTCAGGCAGGAACACGTTGAGCTGATAGACAAACTGCTGCAAATCGTCTATGGGTTCGCTTTCAAAATGAGCATAGAAATTGCGGGCATTGACACCGGTGTCCGTTCGCCCGCAGCCAATCACACTTACCGTCTGCTTCAGCTTCAAGCCAATGCAACGTTCAAGGGTTTCCTGTACAGTGATATCTCCAGGTTGGACCTGCCAACCGTGGTAAGCCTTGCCGTTGTAAGCCAGATGTAAGAAATAGCGATTCATAGAAAATTTTTGTCCTGCAAAATTAAAAAATATTTGCATAATCGGATTTTTTATTTTACCTTTGTGGGGTAGTTTAACCTCAAATAGCTTTGGATATGCCGATATACATGTTGAAAGATGAGGTATTGGATTTCCCGCCAGTGAGCCAGGCCTCCAAAGACGGTCTTCTTGCAATAGGCGGTGACTTATCTCCCGAAAGGCTTCTCATCGCCTATCAGTCGGGGATATTTCCGTGGTACAACGAAGGTGAGCCTATTTTGTGGTGGTCGCTCGACCCCAGAATGGTTATCAAGCCCACGGATATGAAGATTACAAAATCTTTATGGAAGACAATAGAGTCAAACCGTTTCTCATGTTCGTTTGACGCCGATTTCGAGGGTGTGATACGTGCCTGCGCCACAGTCCCACGCACCGACGAACAGGCTGAGGAGGAACCCGAGGATGCCGACGAGCCCAGCACCTGGATAAGCGAGGACATGATAGCGGCCTACTGCGAGTTGCATGCCCTGGGATTCGCCCATTCTGTGGAAACTTATCTCGACAACGAGCTGGTGGGCGGTTTGTACGGAGTGTCTATCGGTAAGGTTTTCTGCGCCGAATCGATGTTCCACACCAAGGCCGACGCATCAAAAGTGGCTTTCTACAATCTGTGTCAGTTTTTAATCAGGAACAACATTGAACTAATCGACGCCCAGCAGGAAACAAGCCATATGAAGAGATTGGGCGCGGCTCCCATACCACGCAAGGAGTTTATGAAAATGCTCAAGGGTCTGACCAAAGAACACAGTCTGGTCGGTAACTGGGGCGACGGCACAGCCGAACTTCTTAAGCTGGAAGTATAAAGTTCGCTGTCAATAACCAGCAACTACAGAGCTTCTTTGATTTTTACGAGTTTTTTGAGAAGTGACTCGACAAGGTCGAGGCGCAGCATGTTTGCACCGTCCGATTTGGCATGAGCCGGATCGGGGTGAGTCTCCATAAAGAGACCGTCGGCACCCACTGCCACGGCGGCTTTCGAAATCAGCTCAATCAGTTCCGGACGTCCGCCCGTGACTCCTGCAGTCTGGTTAGGCTGCTGCAAGGAATGGGTGACATCCATGATGACCGGCACCTCGCACTGCTGCATCTCGTAAATGTTACGATAATCGACCACCAAGTCCTGATAACCGAAGAAATTGCCTCTGTCGGTAAGCATAACCGACTGGTTGCCCGATTGTTGCACTTTCTCAACAGCGAAGCGCATTGAAGCGCCCGAGAGGAATTGTCCCTTCTTGATGTTCACAGTCTTGCCGGTTTTGGCAGCTGCTATCAACAAATCGGTCTGACGGCAAAGGAAAGCCGGAATCTGAAGCACATCCACATATTCGGCCGCCATAGCCGCTTCTTCGCAAGAATGTATGTCGGTAACTGTAGGAACGCCGAATTCTTTTTTAACTCTGGCCAAAACCTTTAAAGCCTTTTCATCGCCAATACCTTGGAAAGAGTCGAGGCGCGAACGGTTGGCTTTGCGGTATGAACCTTTGAAAACAAAAGGAATATCAAGGCTTCTAGTTATCTTGACAAGAGTCTCGGCTATACGCAGAGGCGACTCTTCATCCTCAATGACACATGGTCCCGCAAGCAGGAAAAAACGGTTAGGCTTAATACCTTTCAAAAAAGGATAATTGCTCAGATTTACCATTGTTGAATTTTTTTGCAAATATATAAAAAAGCCATTAGCCATTAGCCATTAGCCATTAGATTTTTTTAATAATGTTGATACCTTATTAATTATGAGGCTTTATTTTTTTAAACTTTTTTGTTGCATGAATTTAAAAAAAATGTAATTTTGCGTTGTATAATGTATAAAACTGAATATAATTAAAAATTATTTATTAACCAATTCATTAACATTATGAAGAGATTATTTACATTAGCACTCGTGATGGCAATGGCCGTCACAGGATTCGCTCAGGTAAAAAGCGTTTCAAAGAACATCAAGATGAATCCTGCCCAGCAGCAGGTTTTCAAAGGTGATGAGGCTGTTATGGCCAGCTTCCCGTCAGCAACAAGAAACATCATGGTGGCTCCAGAAGTCACAGAGTTGTCATTCACAACTTACGACTGGCAGTCAAACATGGGTCCAAGAAATTTCACAGCTGTATGGCCTGACGGTTTCGCAGTAATGTGCTACACAATTGCTACAAACAATTCATTCACAGATCGTGGTACCGGTCTTGCAATCTGGGATCCGGCTGTTGGCGAGTGGGAATACACAGAGACACGCGTTGAAACCATGCCAACCGGTATCGCAACAACTGGTTTCGGATCAATTGCACGTTACAAAGAGAATGGTTTGGTGATTGCAGCTCACTCATCAAATTATTGCCATCTGTTCTTCTGTGAAGATTTCCGCAATGGTAGTCGTGATTTCAGCACAGAGGTGACAATGCCAAACAATTTAGGCCCAGCTTGGCCTGTTGTTCAGTGCTCAGGTGAAAACCTTGACATTGTGCACGTTCTTGCAACCGAATATGAAGGAACATCTCCTTATGGTGATCCAATTTACTATTGGCGTTATCAAAACGGCGAATGGACCGCATCAGATGTAATGCTTGAAGCCCTTGATGGCAACCACCTGTCAGGCGGCGGTTCAAACATAACCTACTTCATGAACTACGATCCTGCAAAGCCAAATCGCGTAGCATTCATTTTGAACAATGCATGGAGCGATTGTAAAGCCGTCATTTCAGAAGACAATGGTGAAACATGGAGCGAGAGAGTATTCTGGCAGCACCCAGGCATCAACAACACATACGACAATTGGTACTTCTATCCACGTTGGACAGGCGCCGCATTTGATAATGCAGACAATCTCCACATCGTGTACGAATACAACGGCACAACAGGTGAGCCAGGTTCAGGTTCATACTATCCGGCTATCGGTGGTATCGGTTACTGGAGCGAAGTTCTTCCAAAGAACGAGCTTTGCCTTGGTGGTATCGGTAACGTTGGCGAGCCATTTATCATGGATACAACTTACCTGATGCAGGATATCTACCAGTCAGAGTGGTATTGGGATGATGCAAACCATGATCCTCTTCCGGAATACATCGGCGAACTTGAAATCGTTGGCGAAGATGGTAACGTCCTTCCACGTGAATCATCAGGAGGCTACTGGCCAAGCCAAGATACATGGGGTGAACACGGTTCATACAATGGAGGTAAAGCCGCTTTCGCAACAATGCATTTTGACAAAGCACGCAACACCATCTATGCATTCTGGTCAATGATTGCCGGTGATGAAGCAGCGATGTACTGGAACAGCGATGTCGGTCAGCACTACTTGAGAATCTTCTGCAATGTATCATATAACGGCGGTATCACATGGGAAGGTACACAGCAAGTACTCACAGGTTTCGAATCTTCATTAGATGAAATGGTTTACGATCAAGTCATCCCATACGTTTACAACGACGCCGACGGTGACTATCTCTGGGTTTGTTATCAGAGAGACTACACACCTGGCTCATACGTACAGGATGACGATGTAGATCCTACTGACAACCAGTATGTCGCCGTTAAGGTTTATTTGAACGAATGGTATGATGGCGTTATCGAGAACAATGTTCACGCTGCTCCAGTGATGAACGTCTTCCCGAACCCAGCTCAGGGCTCATTCCAGGTCAACCTGAACTATGCTTCAGACGTTACCATCTACAACACAGTTGGTCAGTTGGTCAAGACTTACAAGAACGTGAAAGACATCAACGTCAATCTCGAGTCAGGTGTTTACTTCGTGAACGCCAACAACCAGACAGTTAAAGTCGTTGTTAAGTAAGCTATTAACCAATAGTCATTAGAATTGTAGAGACGTGCTTATGCGCGTCTCTACTTTTTTTGTATCTTTGTGAAAAATTTCCGGTCATGGAGAATCTGAAAGATTATTTGGACGAGCTGGTGGCAAAGAACAACACCGAAGCCTTTATCAAGGACGATCCGGTACAGTTCCCCCACCGGTACAGCGATGTGCGTGACATAGAGATAGTGTCGTTTCTGGTGGCAACCATTGCCTGGGGCAACCGTAAGATGATATTGAACTCGGCCAACAACATGCTGGCTATTATGGGCAAATCTCCATACGATTATGTTATGTCGGGCGGATGGGAGAAGCTGGATGACAGCAAATGTGTGCACAGGACGTTTTTCGGCAGAGATTTGAAGTACTACTGCAAAGGGCTAAGCAAAGCTTATCAAATGCCGACAAACAGTTTAGAAAACGTGTTTTACAATGATGAACACGACGTTTGGAAAGGCATACAGAACTTTAGGGATTTGATGGCAGAGGCTAACGGCTGCACCAGCAAGCATATCTCCAACCCAAGCTGTTGTGAACCCAACAAAGGCTCGGCATGCAAGCGTCTTCACATGGCCTTGCGATGGTTGGTCAGAAATGACGGCATTGTGGACTTGGGGATATGGAAGCGGCTGAATCCGCGCGACTTGATGATTCCGCTTGATGTTCACGTGGCCAGAGTGTCGCGCGATTTGGGACTTATTGAACGCAAGAGCAACGACAGGCAAACCGTTGAGATGCTGACGGCAAAACTACGTGAGTTTGATCCTGCAGACCCGGTTAAATACGATTTCGCCTTATTCGGCGTCGAGCTGATGTAGTGATTTACAAGGCTTCTTCTTATAAAAAATGTTGATAACTTGACGTTTTTTGCGGGTTATCAACATTTTGTTGATAACTTATTTAATAAATAATTATATAATAGAGCCAAAAACCGAGGGATATTCCCTATCTTTGCATGATGTATATTTGTCGAAAGGCAAATGAATTTATCATTATAAGTATCAGAATATCAAATAATTAACTAATACATTAAACAACATGAGAAAAAGATTTACATTCATTGTCACAGCTCTATTGCTGATGATGACAAATTTTGTCTGGGGACAGACAGCTACTTTCACTCCATCATCCAGTTGGGATCCTACTGGTACATCAGGAACAGGGAGCCTTATTGAAGCTACAGTGAATGGTGTTACCTTTAGTTGTGATAAAGGTTATATCACAACACAAATCCGTTGTTACAAAAACGGTGTTATCACCATTTCATCAACTAACACCATTACACAAATTGATTTCACATTCTCTAGTTCCAGCTACTCCGGAGGTTTGGAATCATCATACACAGGTTTGTCAACTAACCAATGGTCACAAACTTTGGGCAGCCAAGCCCGTTTAATGTCAATAGTTGTAACATACAGCAATGGCGGCCAGGAAATAGTAGCAACTCCAACATTCTCGCCAGAGGCCGGCACATATACAACTGCACAGAGTGTTACTATAAGCTGCACAACTGACGGCGCTACAATCTACTACACCACAAACGGTGACGTTCCAACGACATCTAGTGCAGTCTACTCCACTCCTATCGCCATCAGCGAGACAACGACAGTGAAGGCTATGGGTGTGAAGACAGGTATGAGCAACAGCAACGTGGCAAGTGCAACATATACAATTGAATCAGTCATCACCATCGCAGAAGCAAGAGCGTTAGCTAACAACGAGTATGGTTGTGTGCAAGGCATCGTGACATTCATCGATGGAAGAAACGTTTACGTTCAGGATGAAACAGCAGGTATCGACCTTTATCTCAACAGTGGCACAGTGCCTTCAGGTTTGGCATTGGGCGATAAAGTTCAGGCATATGGCAAAAAGACTGTTTACAACGGTCTCATCGAGCTCACTGCCATCAACGGCGGCGACGCAACACAGTTCAGCATCATATCAACTGGAAACACTCTTCCTTTAGCAGAGAAGATCATTGCAGAAATCTTGGCAGACCATGCAGGCACCCAGATGTTACAGTCAACACGTGTCAAGATTGTAGATGCGATTATCGGAACAATCAACACTGGCAGCAACACAACTCTTACACAAGGTGAAAACACTTTGAATATATACAAAATTCCAGCATTGGACAGCATTTCAGAAGGTGACGCTGTCGATGTCATCGGTGTTGTCGGTTGCCATACCAACCCACAGCTTCGTGTTGCTTATGCAGCAGATGTTACAAAACACGAGACTCCAATGCAACAGGTTGCCACACCTACATTCTCACCTGCAGCCGGTGAATACACGGAAGTGCAGAATGTTGAAATCGCATGTACAACAGAAGGTGCCACTATTTACTACACAGTAGACGGCACCGACCCGACAACTGCCAGCAGCGTGTACTCTGCCGCCATCACAGTGAGTGAAACCTCAACTGTTAAGGCTATTGGTGTGAAGGACGGCATGGTGAACAGCGAAATAGCATCAGCGGAATACACCATCAACCTTCCTACCCCATCATTGACATTCAACAAACTGGCCAACCACACCGATGTCACCAATACTGGCATCTACATGATTGTTGACGTTAAGGGCGGTTATGCATTGACAAGCGTAAACGGCTCAGCATCAGCACCCACAGCAGTAGCAGTGACAATTGAAAACGACGCCATTACAGGAGAAATTGACGCAGCTCTGCAGTGGAACATCAAAACTACAACCGGCGGATACAAGATCAATCCTATCAGCGATACAACAGCCTATCTATACACTACCAACACCAATAACGGTGTGAGAGTAGGCACCAACACCAACAATGTTTGGGAATTGAACATTACCGATTCCAGCAAACCGGATTATCACGGATTCAAAAACGTGGCATTCAACCGTTATATCGGAGTTTACAGTAACCAAGACTGGCGCACATACACAACTATCCACAACAACATCAAGAACACCCAGATAGAAATCTTCGTGCTCGGCGACGCTCCGACACCTTCGACATACAATGTGGCCGTAGCCGCCGGCATTACCAACGGTACAGTATCAGTTAACCCTACTTCAGGAGCGGCCGGCACAACCATCACAGTGACTGCAACTCCAGCCAGTGGCTATGAATTGAATACACTTACCTATACATACGGCAGCACAACCGTCGACATCGACCAGACAAGCATGCAGTTCCAGTTGCCTGCAGCCGATGTGACAGTCAACGCTACATTCACCGAGATTGCAACTGTTGCGACTCCAACATTCACACCTGCAGCCGGTATGTACATCAGCGCACAGACAGTCTCATTGGCATGCGCCACTGAAGGAGCGACAATATACTACACCACCGACGGCACAGAGCCTACGACAGCAAGCACTGTTTATGCAAATCCATTCACAGTGGGCATGACTACAACTGTCAAGGCATTTGCTGCTAAACAAGGCATGAACAACAGTGCGATTGCTTCAGCAGAATACACCATGATCGAGGTAATGACAATAGCTGCTGCCAGAACTTTAGAGAATAACGAATACGCTCTGGTTCAAGGCGTCGTGACATTCTTGGATGGTAGAAATGTATTCATCCAGGATGCAACCGGCGGTATCGACCTTTATCTCAACAACAACACCGTTCCTACAACCTTGGCTTTAGGCGATATGGTAAAGGGATACGGTAAAAAGACCGTTTACGGCGGTCTCGTAGAGTTGACCAGCATCAATGGAAACAACGAGAACCAGTTCCTGGTATTGTCGAGCGGCAATCCATTACCATTGGCAATCAAGACCATTGCTGAAATCATCGAAGACTACAATACCAACAATGCTTTACAGGGCACACGTGTCAAGATTGAAGATGCAATAATCGGAGCCATCAACACTAGCGGCAACACTTTAATCAGCCAGGGCGACAACTCAATCATCATCTACAAGATTCCGACAGTAGAAGGTCTTGTGGAAGGTGACATAGTTACAGTTACAAGTGTTATCGGCGCTTTCAACAACGTGTTGCAACTCCGCGTCGGCAGCGCCAGCGATGTGACTTATGAACACCCGATTTATCCAACTCTGACTGGTGCTCCTACAGAGTTGACAGGCTTTAGCTATCAGTATGGCGAAGGTCCGTCGGCCACCAAGTCATTCGTTATGAACGGTGCCCACCTGACAAGCACAGTGTCAGTCAACCCTTCGGCCAACTATGAGATTTCGTTGTCAGATGCTCCTAACTTCGTGGCAATGAACAAGATCAACATGACTCCATCGGCATCAGGCGTCATCAATAACGTGACAGTCTATGTCAGATTGAAAGCCGGTCTGGAAATTGACACATATCAGGAGACAATGTTCATGAGCTCAGCTGAAACAGACACAGTGTACATCTCACTGAGCGGTTCAGTAACCGAGCCTTTGCAGCCAAGCGACTACACCCGCATCAGCGATCTCTCAGAGCTGAGTAACGGTGCCAAGGTAGTGTTTGCAGCCCGTTACAATGAGATTGCCAACGAGTACTTTGCAATGACAGCACAGGCATCAGGCAAACCAACCGGCGTGCTGTTCACAAGCCTCACATCGGCTACAGGAGAAACTCTGCCTACCATCATCTCAGACGAGGAAGACACCTACTACTGGACTGTAGCTACAGACGGTACCAACTACACATTCACCAATGCCAACGGCGACGTGTTGGGCTACACCAGCGGTACCAACTTTGCAACTGGCGGCGACAACACTGCATGGAACATCACATTTGAGACCTCATCTGAGGGTGCAATGGTTCCAAACTACAGCGGTTTCGTTGTGACAAACGGCAACAGCACAGCCAGAGCCTTTGCATTGAACAGTCAGCACAACTTCGGCCCATACGCCAAGCAGAACATGGGTGGTTCCGGCTACAACTTCTACATTGACATGTTTGTTATGGACGGCGGCGGCACTCCAGTTTGCGCTTCACCTACTTTCTCGCCGGAAGGCGGCACATACTATGAAGTACAGACCGTTGCTATCGCTTGCGCCACAACAGATGCTACTATCTACTACACATTGGACGGCACCGAGCCAGACCAGAACAGTGCAGTTTACAGCGAGCCTATCACAGTAGCTGAAAGCATGACCATCAAGGCTATTGCCATGATGGAGGGCTATGAAAACAGTAACGTCGCAACAGCTGACTACATTATTATATTAGGTGCAGTCACCATCTTCGAGCAAGACTGGGAAGGCGAAATGAACGGTTGGACATTCGTCACAGTGGAAGGTAACAAACCGTGGACAATCGGATCAACCAGCGGCAACCACTACGCCAACGCCAACGGTTTCAACGACAATGTCAACAACGTGCAGTGGTGCATCTCCCCTGCTATCGACCTCAATACTTATACCAATGCCAGCTTGACATTCAGAAATGCCAAAAATTACACAGGCCCGGATATGCAGCTGTTCTTCTCGAACGACTACGACGGCAGCAACCCAACCACAGCCACATGGACAGAGTTGACATACGAGAAATCGACAGGCTCATACGCCTGGACAGAGTCAGGCGCTATCGCCCTTGACTTCACAGGCGACAACTGCTACATCGGATTCAAGTACACCAGCACACCTGAGACAGGCGGCGCAGCATCATGGGAGATTGACGATGTGACATTGATCGGATTCACCACTTTGCCATACATCACAGTGACCCCAACAGCTTTGAGCGGTTTCAATTATGTGGTTGGTAACGGCCCGTCAGCAGCACAGACCTTCACCGTTTCAGGTGGCAACTTGCCTCCTGCGCCAGGCGGAACTGGAGGTGGCATAGGCATCACATGCAGCAACAGCCACTATGAGTTCTCACTTGACGGAACAGAATACTGGCATAGCTTAACCATCGAAGTTGTTGGAACTCTTGAGCCGACCACAGTTTATGTAAGACTCGAAGACGACTTGACTGTCGGTCAGTGGGACGGCGTTGTCACCCTTGAGGACGGTGGAACTAATGCTACAGTAACCGTAAGCGGCACTGTAACAGAAGAGCCTACACCTGGTGACAGCTGGAACAGAATACTTTCTCTGTCAGACCTTTCAAATGGCGACCAGCTCATCATTGCAGCACGTTATGACGCTACAGTCAGTGACGGTTATTACGCAATGACAGCTGGTGTTAGCGGCAAACCAGAAGGTGTGCTCTTCACATCAGAATACGAAGGTGGAGTTGAGACACTTCCTGAAGAAATCGCCAACAACGCCGACACATATCTGTGGAACGTCGTCCTTAACGGCAGCATCATCACTTTGGTGAACGCTGCCGGCGACACTCTGGGTTACAACAGCAGCACCAACTTCTCAGGCAATGTTAACACTGAATGGAACATCGCACTCGAGACAGCAGGTGACAATGCAATGGTACCAGGCTACACAGGCTTTGTAATCACCAACGTTGAGACCACAACCCGTGGCGTGGCATTGAACAGCTCACATAACTACGGTGCATATTCAACCACCAACATCAACAACGACAGCTACAACTTCTACGTCGACCTGTTCGTGCAGGGTGGCAGCAGCACTCCTACAGTGGCAACGCCGGTATTCAGCATGGCATCAGGCACCTACTATGAAGAAATTGATGTGGAGATTGAGTGCGCGACAGAAGACGCGATGATTTTCTACACCACCGACGGTAGCGACCCGACATCTATGGCAATGCTTTACATGGATCCTATCCACGTGGATGCAGACATGACAATCAAGGCCATAGCCATCAAGGAAGGCTTTGAGAACAGCGCCATAGCAACAGCCAACTACGTCATCATGAGCGAGATAGTCATAGTCTTCGAACAAGACTGGGAAGGCGACATGAACGGTTGGACCTTCGTCACAGTGGAAGGCAACAAGCCTTGGACAATAGGCGAGCACAATGGCAACCATTACGCCAACGCCAACGGTTACAATGACGACACCGACAACGAACAGTGGTGCATCTCACCTGACTTCAACCTTACACAGTATGCCGGACAGAATGTAATCCTCATGTTCATGAACGCTATGAAGTTCAACGGTCCTGACATGGAAGTCTTCTTCACCAACGACTATGACGGCGCCGACCCGACAGCAGCCACATGGTATCCATTGTCATACAATATGTCACCTGGCAACTACGAATGGGTCGAATCAGGTATGATTTCACTCAACGCCTTCAGCGGTGCCATCTGCCACATCGGATTCAGATACACCAGCACTTTGGACGATGGCGCAGCATCATGGGAAATCGACGACATCATGCTCATGGTCGACATGGGTACAGATCCATATCTGAGCGCTACACCTAACGCTTTGAGCGGATTCACACACACAGTCGGTTATGGTCCGTCAGAGGCTCAGACCTTCGTATTGACAGGCGGCAACCTGCCTCCAATGCCAGGTTCGACAGCAAGCGGCATCACCATCTCATGCGACAACCCTGCATACGAGTTATCACTCGACGGTATTGAATACTATCCATACCTGGGTATCATAACCGAAGACGGCACACTCGAACCTACATCGATCTACGTCAGACTGAACGGTGAAGAAGCCGGCGAATACAACGGAATCATCACCATTGAGGACGAAGTATTGGCAGTAGTGTCAGTTAGCGGTCACGTGACTGAGGACGGCATTGGCGAGACTTTGGCCAACAGCGTCAACGTGTGGAACAATGTCAACGAGTTGATGATTGCAAACAACAGCGACAGCAATCTTGACATGGTTGTCTACAACATCGCAGGTCAGCCGGTCATCAAACAGACTGTTGCCACAGGCAACAACGTGATTCGTCACGACCTCGCCCAGGGAGTCTATGTAGTCAGATTCACCAACGGCAAGGAGATGAAGGGAGTTAAGGTACTCGTTAGACCTTAGTCTTTAGTCTTTAGTCTTTAGTCTTTAGTCTTTAGTAGAGCCGCTTCTGACAAAGCGGCTCTATTTTTTGAATCGATATTAATATAAAAAATAGCCGTCGGGTTGCAAACCTAACGGCTATTTGACTAACGTCTAATGTCTAAAGGCTAAAGTCTCTTACTCCATCACGCGGCAAACCAGGTTGCGATCGCCGAAGGCGTCGTCGATTCTGGTGACATGTGGGAAGTATTTGTCCTGAACATCGCTCTTGAGCGGGAAGCCAGCTTCTTCGCGGCTGAATGGGAAGTTCCATTCGTTGGCCATCAACATCTCAGCTGTGTAAGGAGCGTGTGAGATGATGTTGTCGCCCTGAGGTGCCTTACCGTCCTCGATGTCCTTGATTTCCTGACGGATCTTGATCATAGCGTCGACGAATCTGTCGAGTTCTGCCAATGGCTCGCTCTCGGTAGGTTCGACCATCAAAGTCTCGTGAACCGGGAATGCCACTGTCGGTGCGTGGAAGCCGTAGTCCATCAAACGTTTTGCGATGTCGATAGCGGCAACACCTGTTGTCTTGTTGATCTGGTTGATGTCGAGAATCATCTCGTGTGCAACGTGACCATGGTTGCCGGTATAGAGAATCGGATAGTAATCTTTAAGTCTGTCTTTCAGGTAGTTAGCGTTGAGGATAGCGCCCATTGTAGCTTTCTTAAGACCTTCGCCACCCAACATCTTGAGGTAGCAGTAGGTGATTGTGAGGATCTGTGCGCTACCGAATGGAGCTGCTGACACTGCGCCTTTCTGCTCTGAGCCGCCAGTCTTGAAGCAGACGTGGCTTGGCAGGAATGGGACGAGGTGTTCTGCGACGCCGATAGGACCTACGCCAGGGCCGCCACCGCCGTGAGGGATAGCGAATGTCTTGTGCAGGTTGAGGTGGCATACGTCAGCGCCGATGAAACCAGGGCATGTGAGGCCGACCTGGGCGTTCATGTTAGCACCGTCCATATAGACCTGACCACCGTTGTCGTGAACGAGTTTCACGAGGGTGCGGATGCCGTCTTCATAGATACCGTGTGTTGAAGGATATGTCACCATGAATGCGGCGAGAGTGTCCTTATATTGCTCGGCTTTCTCTTTAGCGTCGGCAAGGTCGATGTTACCGTGATCATCGCATTTCACGACTACGACCTGCAGACCTGCCATGGCTGCTGATGCCGGGTTGGTTCCGTGTGCTGATGCTGGGATTAAGCAGATGTTACGATGACCTTCGCCCTTAGCCTCCTGGTAACGGCGGATTGTCATCAAGCCTGCGTATTCACCGCTAGCGCCTGAGTTAGGCATGAACGAGATACCTTTGAAGCCTGTGATTTCGCAGAGGTCTTTCTCCATCTCGTTGATCATCTCGAGATAACCTTCAGCCTGCTCTGCCGGCACGAATGGGTGGATGTTACCGAATTCAGGCCAGCTGAGTGCGAACATTGATGTGGCTGGGTTCAGCTTCATTGTGCATGAGCCAAGCGGAATCATGCAGCGGTTCAAGCTGAGGTCGCGGTTTTCGAGTTGTTTCATGTAACGCATCATGTCGGTCTCGCTGCGATACTTCGAGAATACTGGAGCTGTCAAGAATGCTGAGGTTCTTCTCATGCCATCCTGGATTCCGCAGAAGTTCTGGCAGTTAGGGTCGCAAACGAGTGGCTGATGTGCCTTTCCGAGAGCTTCAGCTATGACCATTCCGATCTCGTCGATGTCTTCGCGGCAGGTGGTTTCATCGATGCTGATACCGAAGTGCTGCTTGTCTATTATACGGAAGTTCATGCAGTGTTTCTCAGCGGCTTCTTTCACTTTGCATGTGCAAGCGCCTTCCGGCAACTCGAACAGCAATGTGTCGAAGAAGTATTTATTGAGCTGTTTCACGCCGTATTTCTCCAACTCTTTTGCGAGTTTTCCGGCGAGGCAGTTGATATGATGTGCGATTTCCTTGATGCCTTCCTGTCCGTGATAGATTGCGTAGAATCCAGACATGATAGCGAGCAAGGCCTGTGCTGTGCAGATGTTTGAAGTAGCTTTCTCACGTTTGATGTGCTGCTCACGTGTCTGCAATGCGAGACGATATGCCGGGTTGCCGAGGGCATCCTTTGAGATACCGATGATACGACCTGGCATCGAGCGTTTATAAGCTTCAGTTGTCGCGAAGTATCCTGCATGAGGACCGCCGAAGCCCATCGGGAGACCGAAACGCTGGTTGCTGCCGAACACCACGTCAGCGCCCCATTCGCCTGGAGGTGTGATGAGAGCCAAGCTCATCAAGTCGGCTGCGACACCAACCTGCATGCCCTTCTCTTTCCAAACCTTCACTGACTCGCGGTAGTCGATGACTTCACCGAACTGGTTAGGATTCTGGACGATGACGCCGAAGTATTCCTCACCTGCGCTGAAGTTCTTGATATCATCAACAACGACTTCGATTCCGAGGAAGTGAGCTCTTGTCTTGATGACTTCGATAGTCTGTGGGAACATGTCGTTTGCCACAAAAATCTTCTTGACATCGGCCTTAACCTGAGCACGAGTACGCTCGTGGTAGAACATGAGCATTGTCTCGGCTGCTGCTGTAGCCTCGTCGAGCAATGAAGCGTTTGCCAAAGGCATGGCTGTCATATCGCTGATAACAGTCTGGAAGTTAAGCAAAGCCTCGAGACGGCCCTGTGAAACTTCAGCCTGATATGGAGTATATGAGGTGTACCAACCCGGGTTCTCAAGGATGTTACGTGTAATGACGCCAGGAGTGATTACGTTGTAGTAACCCATTCCGATGTAGCTACGGAACTGTTTGTTCTTTGCGCCAAGAGCCTTGAGGTGGCTGATGCACTCGTATTCGTTCATGCCACGACCGATATTGAGGTCTTTCTTCAGACGGATGTCGGGAGAAATAATCTCATCGACAAGCTGCTCTGTTGATTTCACGCCTATGACCTTGAGCATTTTTTCGACATCTGCTTCTGTAGGTCCATTGTGACGTTTAATGAAGTTGTTGTTAATCATAGAGTTATATTTTAATTAATCCTTGTTTTCTTAAACGTGCAAATTTAATTTTTTTTCTTCAAACTTCCGTAATTATTTTATAATTTTGCATCATAATTTTTATTGATATGAAAAAGACTCTGTTTTTAATGGTCATCATAGCCGCATTAGCTACAGGATGCAACAAATCGAAGAATTTGGATTTCAAAGATACCGACCCTTTGCAGATAGCCTTGCGTGACAATTACAAAGTTAATGTGTCATCAGATTACGACATCACTTTCACCTCGGCCAACCCTCTTGTTGTGGAGCCGAAAGACGGTAAATTGTATGGCAAAAACGTCGGAAGCACCCAGATAACCATGGACAATGGCTACAAAAGCATGACAGTGGGCGCCAACGTGTCACTGTTCATACAGCCCACTTTCGAGTTCGGATGCTCATCAAGCCATGTCAGATCATTGTACGGAGACCCATACCAGTCAGGATACAACGACGCCGGCACCTTGGTATATGTTTACACTATGAAGACTGACGAAGGTTATTATTCATGGGCCTGCGGCGAGATGGATTTCTTCTTCAACGACGGCAAATATATAGAAGCCGACCTGTACATCCGCAATGGAGTTGATTATCTCCTGGAAAACTACCTGACCGAAAACTTCAACCCAGTGGATACAGTTTACCTGCACTTGACAGAAACCGACTCGGTGCTTACTTGCTTATACCGCAACAAGGTTGAAGAGCATGTGATTTTGGGAAAATATCCTTCGGGCAACCAATATAACGAGACTCTGCTGTTCTATTACCATGAATCGGAGAACCGTCTCGGCATGCCTCGCAAAGCCCTGGGAACAAACAGATAAATCAGTTTAGAATTTTCTGGCAAACTCTTTAAACTTCGAGCCTCTTTCCTCGAAGTTTTTGTATTGGTCGTAACTCGCTGCCGCAGGCGAAAGCAATACCACGTCACCCTTTATGGCTTTCTTTCGGATTATATCGAAAGCTTCCTCCAGGTTGTTGAACAAGTCCGTGTCGCATTTGTAACCAGCCTCACAAAGCATTTGATGCATTCTGTTTCCGGCTCTGCCGGTGTACAGAACATGCTCCACCGGGTGTTGTGTCAGATATGAGATGAGCGGACGGTAGTCAATCTCACGGTCGAAACCACCCAGCAGCAGGAATTTCACGCCAGGCACTGTCTGTATGGCTGCTATTGCAGCTTGAGGAATAGTGGAAATACTGTCATTGTAAAAAGTGACCCCGTTGAAAGTGCCGACCAACTCCTGACGGTGCTCCAAAGGAGTGAAGGTGTAAAGATGAGGTATCACCTCAGCCACCGGTATGCCGAAGGCTTGTATGGCACAGAGCGCCGCCTTGACATTCAAGCAGTTATGAGCGCCTTTCAGAGGCAGCTCGTCCCACTGCACATCGAAATCGTAATACTGATAGTTAAGTGAATGGAGCATCAGCTGGGATGCCCTATAACAGAATTCGTCGTTGGTAACAGCCCAGTCACGCTCGTCCATCTTCCTGATAATGTTGAACTTGGCATCGCGATATGCCTCGAAAGTGCCAAAATGGTCGAGATGCTCCTCAAACACATTGAGCAGTATGCCGATATGCGGGCTGCGGCGGATAAACTGCAGCTGATGAGCCGAAAGTTCGAACACTATTATGGATTTCTCATTGATTTTCTCTATGATATCGAAAATCGGTATGCCTATGTTACCGGCCAGAAAAGCGTCTCTCCCCGACTCTTTCAGCAGATGATATATCAGGGTTGAAGTGGTGCTTTTGCCCTTTGTACCAGTCACCCCAATTATTTGTTTATGGAATTCCTCCAGGAACAAATCGGTCTGGGAGGTTATCTTTGAAAGGTCTACATCCTTGTCTTTCAGGGATATGCCCGGAGTTTTCAGCACTATGTCATAATAGTCGACCGCTTTGTAGTAATCCTCGCCGGAATAGGTGGCTATTGGATTTTCAGTGTTGACTACAAGGTTTTTAAAGGCGTCGGCGTTCTTGTCGGCTATGCCGACCGAGGCGTGAGGCAGAAACTTCTGTATGAACGCCAATGACGAACGGCCCTCGCGTCCGAAACCGAGTATGAGTATGCGTTTGCCCCTCAGCCGTTTGAATATCTTGTTGAGTTTAACCATTCAAAGCCTCCTTCAAAATGTTTTTGAACAAGTCGGGAAGATTGTTCCCTTCGTCGAATTGTGAGATATAGTCGGCAACTGACGAATCGTCGGTAGATGCGACTCCGTCCAGTATGGTGCCGGTCAGATTGTTGTCGTGTCGCAAAATATTGTTGACGCAGGCGCGCACCTCTCCCACCGTGCCCACGCATTCGAAGGGCTTCACCTCGACCGAGCCGTCCAGCTGGTCAAGTATTGGGCGAAGATTGTTGTCTTTCAGCAGGTCCTTGCCAAAGATGTCGGTTAGCTCGTTTCTGGATATGAAGGGCGACAGGGCTAGCCAGGTGAATAGGCATTTCGGGCAGCGGCCGCACCACGAGTCCGTCTTCGAGCCAGCATTGCAACTCTTGAAAACCTTATGGTAGGCTTTGGCGCGACTGAACAGCATGGCTATCTGAAGTTCGTTTAGCGGACGCAGGAAGCTGAAATATTGTATTTCCGGATCAATATAGTTGGCCACATATCTTCTGAAATCGTTCTCGTATGCCACCGACTTGCTGTACTGATGGTTGATTTCGGTGTCTGGCACCGTTGGCTCGTTGGCCGACGACTCGTTTGACAGGGCTATATATCTGGACTGTGTCGCAAAGCCAAGCAATACCGTATAGAAAGCCAGCATGGCCGAGAAAGGAGTGTGTCCGTTTAGATAACCTTCGGCATTCATGCGAAGCATGGTCGGGTCGAGTGTTCGGCGCACCACCGCTGTACTGTCGGCGTCCAGACCGGCGGCGGCAACACATTCCGTAGTCGCGCCACGGGGATTGATAATCATCGGAATGATAGGCATGCGAGTGCGCAGCATCTCTAGCGTGACGACTGAGTCTTTGCCGCCGCCCACCGGGACCAGAGTCCGCTCTTGCAGCAAATCGGTACGGCCCGGCAAAGGCAACTGCGAGCTGCCGCTTTCAACAGTCATGAAATCGTCCATTTTGGCCTTGATGCCGTTAACATAGAAAAACTCTCCCAAACCGTTGAAATACAATTTCTTCCACCAGCGAATCTGTTCTTCGTTCAAGTGATAAGGCTTGACGACCACCTTTTTAGGACAGGCGATTTTCCAATAGCTTACCAGCTCTATCATTCCAATGTGGAAAATCAGGTTTTCGAGCAAGGGCTTCGGAATATCGTTCCAATGATAAAACGGCCGTGCCGGAATCTCAAAGCATGGGTGAAACTCAATTTTCTCCTTGTCCGACGAGATATAAAAGTCAAATTTTGCATAAAAGTTCCCGTTTTCCACGGAATATTTATAACCTTGGAAGCAGAAAAATTCAAATTTTTCCCTCAAAGAATCATATTTAGCTTGATTTGACATTTTCAATAATGATTTACAAAATTATATATAAAACTGATATTCTCAAATATAAACTTCAACCCTACTTCACCGCCTTGTAGAACAACTCGTGAATCTTTGTCCGAATGTCGTTTTGCGCCAACTTGTTGTTGGAGGCGTCCGGACAGATACGGTTCGACAGGAATATCACTATGAGGTTGTTCTCAGGGTCGGCCCAGGCGAAAGTGCCTGTAAAGCCTGTATGTCCGAAGCTCCTCATCGAAGCCTGCTTCGATGGAGTGTAGTATGGCACGCTAGGGTCAACCTCCGGTTTGTCGAAGCCTATGCCGCGACGGTTCAGATTGTCGGCAAAAGGCGCCGAGGTGAACTTCCTAATGGTGTATTCAGACAGGAACTGGCGGTTGTTTGCGTATCCGTTGTCGAGCAACAGCTGCATCATGACAGCGAGGTCGCGGGCGTCGGCGAACAGACCGGCGTGACCTGAAACTCCGCCCATCAACGCCGCCGCCTGATCGTGCACGTCGCCACGCAAAAGCTGCATTCTAAACACTGTGTCGTTCTCTGTTGGCGCTATCTTCTCAGCCGAAATATGCTTCAACGGTCTGTAGAAGATATGGTTCAGATTCAACGGCTTATAGAAATTCTCCTCCAAATATTTCTCAAACGGCTGGTTGGTAACCAACTCCACTATCTGAGGCAGATAATAGAAGCCCAGGTCGCTGTATTTGTATTTCTTTTCGTTTGTCGGCGATTCCTTGACCACATCGAAAAGCTCATAGCGGAATTCCTCCGAAATATACATCCCCTTGGCCACACGCACTGTGTGATCCTCGTCTATGTTCTGCCTGTAGAAACTGGCGTCGGGCTTGCCGTCCACAACGGTTTTCTTGTACACCGGAAGCCATGCGGTCAGTCCGGCCTGATGTGTCATTATCTCAATGATCTTGACATCGCCCTTGTCGGTCTGGCGCAGGTACGGGAAGTAGTCGCTCAGCTTGCTTTCGAGGCTGATCTTACCCTCGTCGAACAGCTTCATTATTGCAAATGTGGTGGCAAACACCTTTGTCAAAGACGCTATGTCGTAAACGTCGTCGCCCTGCACCTGATGGTCGCCCTCGTAAGTGAAGGTGCCAAAACACTTGTCATATATGACCTTGCCGTCCTTCAAAGCGATAATTTGGCAACCAGGATAAGCCTGCATCTCTATGCCGTCCAAAGCGATAGAGTCAATCTTTGCAATATATTGATTGTCAATTAGTTCCACAGGAAGAGTCTCAGGGGTCAGCATACCCTCATAGCTCAAGCCACTCCCCTTTTTGTACTTCCTGCTGATGCTCACAGGCAAACGTCCGACAGGGTTCAGCTTGCCAGTCATTACATCCACCACGGCATTCACCGTCATGCGGTTGTCCTCATATCCTATTATGATGGCATTTGGATCTTTCTTGAACTCAAATTTGTTGAAGGCATATGGGCAGGCAAACAAGTCGAACACTATTCTCTGTTTGGCGCTTATCTCTTTCACAAACTCCACCACATCCCGAGTGATGCCGAAGTTCTTGTATGCGAATATCGAAGTATTCTGCACGCTTACTATCACCACGTTGTACAAATCCAACTCCTTGGTAATGCGCTTCTTCTCGCTCTTGTTCAGCCTTTCATCGATGAGATAGGAATGCACGTTGTAGCCTTCCTCTTTCAGCTTTTTAGCCACATTGTCGGTCTTACCGAAAGTGATGACAGCTATGGATTTCTCCTTGTCAAGCGGCAACACTCCTTTTTTATTCTTTATCAGAGTCACGGCCTCGTTGTAAAGGCGTTGCTTCAGATTGTCATACTGGGCCAGATGCAGGTCGTTGTACACAGGATACTCGGGCTGTGGTTGGTATTGATCGAGACCGAGACGGTATTTGTATCTCAAAATCTTCTTGCATGACTCCTCCACTCTTTTGTAGACAAAATAGTCGTAATATGCCATCTCGGCAATAATATCCAGGGTTCTCCAAGGGTTCAAAGGCATCAGCAGCACGTCGTTGCCGGCCATCAGAGCGCGCAATCCCACACTGTCGGGGTCGTGGCCCACGTAGGCACCCTTCATGTCGAGAGCATCGGTGAAGATGATTCCGTCAAACCCCATCTCCTGCTTCAGAAGGTCATTCACCACGTTTTTCGAAAGCGAAGACGATGTGTTCTTAACTGGTTCCAATGCCGGCATGTAAAGATGGCCCACCATGGCTCCCGCCACATCGTGCTCAATCAAGTATTTAAAAGGATAAAGCTCGGTCTTCTGTATGTCTTTCAGCTTTTTGTCGACCATAGGCAGGGTAAGATGCGAGTCGGTCTTAGTGTCGCCATGTCCCGGGAAGTGTTTCATGGTCGGCAGCACACCGTTGTTCTGAAGTGCCAGAGCGTATTGAGTGCCTCGTTCGGCCACTGCCTGAGGGTCTTCGCCAAAGCTGCGCATTCCAATGACAGGGTTGGTCGGTTCGTTATTGACATCTATATCCGGCGCCAGATTGACATTGATTCCCAGACGGCGGCACTGCTCAGCTATCTGCTCGCCCATCTCGGCTATAAGTTCCTGATTCTGAATGGCTCCAAGTGTCATCTGGAAAGGATACGAGATACCGTCATTCAGACGCATACCCAAACCCCATTCTCCGTCTATGGCAACCATCAAGGGAGTCTGCGCCATCGACTGCCACTGGTTAGCCTGATGCAGCAGGCGGTCGGCGTCAGTACGGAAAAACGTCACTCCGCCAATGTTATACTTCAAGATGAGACTGTCCAAATAAGGCATAAAGTCCTGACTGGGATTGTTGGCCCTCGCATTGATAAGCTGTCCGACACGCTGCTCCATGGTCAGCGATTGGTACACCGAGTCGACCCAACGGTCTTCAGCAGTCTGGGCACCGGCTGTAAGAGCCAGCATCGTAATCACCACAAAAAAGCATAATTTTCTCATCTCTCAAGTATAGTTACAAGTTCTTCAATATCAATAGGTTTTGCAAGAATTTTCTTATCTTTCAACAGAAAAAGCGAAGGTGTCATATCCACGGCATAAGCATCAACCACAGGCGAGTTCCAGCCCTCTCCGTCACAAATATGATACCCTTTCAAATGCGATTTTTTCAAATATTTTCTGACACTTTTCAAATCTTTGGAGACGCATACAGTCACTACGACCAGGTCGTCACGCTTGGCTGTAAGTTCTGCCAGCTGTTTAATCATCTCATGACAGTTGGGGCAGGTATTCGACCAGAACAGCAAAACCACATTTTCCGCCTCAACCTGACTCAGGTTGAACTCCTTTCCATCAAGAGTCTGTGTCTGGATTTCAGGCATATCCACCCCTATCCTAACCCTTTTATACGACTCGGCCAATTCGTTCATCTCTTCGGCTTGAATATCATCGGCTTCCACAAACTCAAAATACGGCAGATGCACCATATAATCCACCACCATGTTAGCTCCCATAGCCGAAAAACCGCTTATCATAAACTGATAGACATAACGGTACATCTCAAAACTGGAGCTGGCATGAGCCAACACATTGTCGGCCGCCAGTATCATATCGTACATCTGGTCTTTGGCCGGCTTGGTCTTGTCTTGAGCCGAATCTATATATGATGCTATAGCGGTGTCGAGCGTCTCAGTGCCAATCAGACTTAAGTCGTTGAAATCGACGGTGTCGAGAATAGTCTCCCCCGACTGCCCTCTCAAAACGGAGAAGACAGACAGCAGCGCAACTATCGCCAACGACTTCAGCAATCTCATTTCTTAAGATCTTTCAGTATTTCCTGATATTTAACGGCATCAACCGTCTTCAAGGCCAAAAAAGCCTCGTCTTTGTCTATGCCTTCATTATAGCAATCCACAAGCTTCCTGACACTGGTTTCAGTGTCGAACGAGCCCAGCACCCTGTAGTAGCGCGGCAACACTTCCACCGGAACGTACTTCATGTTGTTGACAAAATCGTCTCTCTGCTGAGGTTGAGCCATGGACATTGCAACTATGAAGGCGTTCTGTACATCCTTCACATACTCCTCCGGGCAGTTCTCCAACTGCTCCTTCAGGAATGACACGTGTCCGGGGAGCACCACATACTTCAATGTCTGGTATGCAATCTGCATAATCTCCAAATTTTTCTGATACATCAGGAACTGGCGCAGTTGTATGTTAAGAGCGTAGCATTGGCGTTTGACCAGGATTCTCATGACACCGATTACCTGTTCATCCGAACCGCTTATGGCCTTTTTCAAAACCGGCACAATTTCTCCTGGGCTCTCAACCAAAGCCTCTTCGACCGCATCTTTATATTTGCCTCCCACCATTGGGGCAAGAGCCATCAGACCATCTGGGTCGCCAATCTTACCCAAAGCCATAGCTGCCTCTTCAACTGTCAGCTTGTCTTCTGAAGACAATAATCCAACAAGATAGTCGACATGAGTCTTGTCTTTCACATCACCCAGCCATTTTGCCACATCGGCAACGGCGTCTTTCTTGGCATATTTCTTCACAACCATATCACACATCTCGCTGTTGGCGTAAGGCACCAGCAGGTCGAGAGCCGCGCGGCGCACTTCCCTATTCTTGTTTTTCAAAGCTTTGTAAAGATAAGGCAGAGCTTCCTCACATTTTAGTTCCACCAAAAGCTTCATGCCTCCGATTTTGGCTTCAGCATTCTTACTTTTATAGAGTTTCTTGGCACCTTTCTGAACCAGCTTAGCCGACTGAGGGTTGTCAAGTTCATAAAGGGCGTTGTAGATATCGACCTGAGTCTTTGCGTCGGCACCTTTGAGCCATAAGATAATCATAGGCTCCATTTCTTTCATCTGCAGCTTGCCGATAACGTATGCCTTTGCTCCTTTATATTCCACATTGCCTTGGCTTTTATGACAGTCTTTTGTGATGTAATCGGCAAATGCCGGAATATTCGCCCCGGCTCTGATGGCTGCATCTGCATAGTTAGGGTCTTCTACCATAGCCCACAAACGTCCTGAGTCGCGGTTATCGCCAAAATAGCCAAAAAGCGAGATTAAGAACACATTACTTTCGACGTCTTTAGAATTTGAGATACATTCAAATATTGCATTGCTCAAGATGTTATGATAGTCGTCATTGCCTTTCTGACCAACATATTGAGCCACTCTCACCAGCATTTCCTCGGCTCTGCTTCTATCTAACTGACCTGCAGCCATGCTGCGCTCGTTAACAATTAAACTTAAGGCGCCGCATTGACCGACAAGCATTCCCTGGATTTCATCGGCCTGCTGTTTGGGGTCGGATCTGAAAAATTCATCCACAACACTTGGCTGATTTTCACCATCCTCAGCAGCATACTGAGCATAAACACTAAGCGGTGCTATGAGCATCATAGCCGCAAGCACTGTCAAAAACTTGATTTTCTTCATTTTTATAATTTTTAATTTATTTATTTTCAACCGTTTACAATATAAAATCCTGCTAGATACTCAAGATTTTTCCGTTTACAAATATACGTTATTTTAACGTAGAAAACATCGAAAAATTTCGTATTTTTGCAACGATTATGATTACTAGTATCTCTACAAAAGAAATCTGGCGCATAGCGGTGCCCATCATGATAGGCAACTTGGCGCAAACGCTTATCACATTTACCGATACAGCGTTTTTGGGGCATCTGGGATTGATAGCCCTCGGTTCCTCTATGATGGCCGGAATGTATTATTTTGTGTTCACCACCATGGCGATGGGCTTAGCCATTGGCATTCAGATAATTATAGCCCGACGTTTCGGTGCTCAGGAATACAACAAAATAGGCAGCATCTTCCAACACGGTGCAGCGTCCATCCTTATTTTCGGACTGCTTTTGTTTACGATAATGAGGATATTCTCGGGCTCGCTGCTAGACTTCATCATAGATTCGGACAACATCTATGCCGGCGCTATGGAATACATCAACGTGCGGCAGTTCGGCATAGTCTTCGTGTGCTTCAACTACCTGTTCCGCGCTTTGTACACCGGACTTTCAAACACCAAGGTCATTACCTATACCACAATAATCATGGCCACTGTCAACATCGTCCTTGACTACTGCCTGATTTTCGGAAAACTCGGTCTGCCCGAGATGGGCATAGCCGGTGCTGCCTTGGCATCGCTGATAGCTGAAGTCACTGCCACCATCTTCTTCTTTGTTTACACCTACGTTAAACTAGGCAAGAGCGAATACGAGCTTTTCAAGCATCACGGATACAATAAAGAGCTGACAATCAATATAGTACGCATCGCCACCCCGACCATGTTCCAGAAGCTGTTCTCTTTCACAACATGGTTCATTTTCTTCATCCTCGTTGAGAAAATGGGCGAAGAGGCCATCGGCATCTCTTCAATTGTACGCAGCGTGTATATGATTCTGTTCATCCCCGTATTCGGCTTCCTCGCCACATCCAACACTGTGACAAGCCGTATCATCGGAGCAGGTCATGCTGACGAGGTTCTAACGACGGTGTTACGGATTATCTTCAACTGTATATTATGCTGCATCCCGCTTATTTTGGTGTGTGTATTCTTCCCCACCACGGTGATGAGCATCTACACCGACGACATGATGCTCGCCAACGCAGCAATCCCATCGATTTACGTGATCTGCGGCGCCATCATCTGTCAAGCCATCGGCGCTGTCACGTTCGAGTCGGTGTCGGGAACAGGTAACACCAACGCCGCGCTGTGGCTGGAGTTCGGCATACTTATACTTTACATCGTCTATATTTGGCTTTTGACAAGCATCACCACCCACGTGGAATGGGTCTGGACCTGCGAATGTCTCTATGGAGGCTTAATCGCAATAGTATCAATACTTTACATTAAATTTGCAAATTGGAAAAAATTGAAAATATGAAAAAGATAGAGATTAAGGATTTTGAGCTTTATACCACCGGCATTATCAGTATTGCTTGGAAGGAAGGCAAAAAGGACATGTTTGTGAATGTCGACCTCGATTTGGCGGCAATGATGAAGCTGTGCAAGATTGAAGGCATTTCATACGAGACGGTGCAGAAACTGTCGGCCGACCAGAAGCCTATCACCTTCCACAAGGCATCGGTTTATCTTTTCCAGGAAGACGACCGCCCTGGTCAGTATTGTCTGAGTGAAGCAATGTTTGAAGACGATGGCATCGACATCTACTACTGCGAAATCAAAGGCTGATAACGTTTTACCGGACCTCCCCGACTTCGTCGCAATCGATTTTGAGGCTGCAAATGCTGCAACTACAAGTGTGTGCAGCATGGGAGTCGTCATTGTGCGCGACCGCGAGATTGTGGAGGAATTCTATAGTTTGGTGAAGCCTGTGCCAAACTACTACGACTTCTACACCACCAAGATCCACGGCCTCAAGAAGTCAGACACCGACGACGCGCCCATCTTTCCCCAGGTTTGGAATCAAATTGAAAAGAAAATCAAAGGATTGCCTTTCGTAGCCCACGGCTATGAGTTTGAGAAACGCTGCCTGAACTCACTGTTCGAATACTACAAAATGGGGCGCAAACGCTTCAAGATTTACGACACCCGCAGCGCTTCGGAAATCGTCTTTCCCGATCTGGAAAATCACAAGCTACAAACCGCCGCCTCCCACTGCGGCTACGATTTCAATCAAAAGAACAAGCATCACAATGCCCTCGCCGATGCTGAAGCCTGCGCCGCAATAGCAATGGAGGTGTTCTATCAATAACCGCTATTTATCTCCGTATGGTTGCTGGTCCTCAGCCACCATCAGGCATTTTTCATCAGCTCTTTTCGCTACGCTTTGGTCGAAATGACAGATAAATACTCTGCAATTTCATGCTTCACATAGCTCTCGCTGATGATATGGGAGGGCAATGTCTTCTTCGGGCACATTTTGCGGTTCTTGAAGATTTTCTCGTAATCGCGTTTGATGTCGTCGCCAAGCAGCTCGTCGTGCTCACAGTGATGACAGGTCACGTTGTCGCCGGCAGTAAACTTGAACTTCTTGAACTCAAACAAATCCTGCATGGTGAACTTGAACGAGGTGGCGCCATCGCTTCGGCGGGCATGGTACTGCACAGTACCTACACTCTTCTTCAACGACTTCATTGGCTCGATGACAGGATTTATCACCAGCTTAGGACCGGTGAAATCGCTGCAAAGCACATAGAAACCGCCTAAGGATGTGCCCATCATCGCAAAGACCTCGTTTTCCTTGGCGAAATCGTTGATTTTCTTTATTGAAGCCGCCGCATGGTGGTCCACTTCGAGCGCGCACCACTCATAATCTGGGTAATAAAGGTTCAAGAAGCCCACCGTCTGAGTGAACGGTGAGCCTCCAAAACCATGAATATAAACTATCTTTTTCATGAATTAAATCCATTTTACCAACGGCAGATCCTGACGGTGTGGCAGCATCGGGTTGGTTGGGAAGATTCTGAATGTGTAGTTGAACATACCGGATCTGTTGATCTGCAAGTTCAGATAATAGCGCACCCAGCCTTCGCCGGAATCGACCAATTGCAACGGCTCGACACGCACAATCTTGTCAATCACGTCGTTGGTTTTAGCGCCGGCCACCAGCTCCATGCCAATGTCACCCTTCTTCAATCCAGGGGTCTTCAGAGTAACCTCGGCAATCATGATATCACCGAAGTTCAGCGGACGCACATCCGGATCCGGCACCTTGATTGATGCCACCTCTATCTTATCCCAGTGAGCCTCGATATTACGCTTCCATTCGACTATTTCGAACGCCTTGGCGTATCTGTCAGCCTTCATCCAGTTGGTACGCTCGATAAGCTTGTTGTAATACTGGCTGAAATAGTCGTCGAGCATACGTTTCATGGTGTAGAACGGCGCAATTTGCATCATGTCGTTCTTCATGTACTGTATCCAATCGCATGGGATGCCTTCCTTGTCTCTCTTGTAATACAAAGGAATAATCTCATTCTCGAATAAGTCGTAGATAATCTCTGCATCGAGTTCATCCTGATAGCGCTGGTCGTCGTAAGTGCGCTCCTCTTTGATTGCCCAGCCGGCCTTCGGACGATAGCCTTCAGCCCACCATCCGTCCAAAACCGAGAAATTGAGAGTGCCGTTCATGGCAGCCTTCTCTCCCGATGTGCCTGAAGCCTCAAGCGGACGTGTAGGAGTATTCATCCAGATATCCACGCTCGAAGTCAGAAGCTTACCGATCTCCATGTCGTAGTTGTTTATGAACAACACCTTACCGACAAACTCCTTCTTTCTGCTCACCTCAATGATATTTTTAATCAGATCCTGACCGGCCTTGTCGTTCGGGTGTGCCTTACCTGCAAACAGGAAGATTACCGGACGTTTAGGATCGTTGACCAATTCGGCCAATCTCTCGAGGTTGGTGAACAGCAGATGTGCGCGTTTGTATGTGGCGAAACGTCTGGCGAAACCGACTATCAAAGCGTTTTCGTTGAGTTTTTCCATAGTTTCTATGATGAGTTTCGGGCTCTCTGAGCGACGACGCATATCGTCGGCGAGCTTCACCTTAATAAACTCTATCAAATTATGCTTCAACTCTTTGCGTATTGTCCAGAAGTCTTTGGCAGGAACCTCCTGAATCTTATTCCAGACGGTCGGGTCTGACTGGTTATCCAGATAATTATCGCCAAGCACCTTGCTGTACATGCGCTGCCAATGCTTGTCGGCCCAGGTCGGGAGATGCACGCCGTTGGTGACGTAGCCGATATGGTTTTCTTCGGCGAAATAGCCTGGCCACATCTGCTGGAACATCTCGCGGCTCACGCGGCCGTGAATCTTACTCACACCATTGACTTCCTGGCTGAGGTTAACCGCCAGCACGCTCATAGAGAACTTCTCGTTCGGGTCGTCGTGACGCATACGTCCCATGTTCATGAAGGTTTCCCATGAAATATTGACTCTGCTCGGGAAATGCGACAGATATGTTCTCATCAGATTTTCCTCGAAGGCATCGTGACCTGCAGGAACAGGTGTGTGTGTGGTGAACAAAGTCGAAGTGCGGACAAGTTCCTTAGCCACATCGAAGTCGAGGTTGTGTTGGGTGACGTAGTTGCTCAATCTCTCAAGGCAGCAGAAGGCAGCATGACCCTCATTGCAGTGGTAGATAGTCGGCTTGATATTCAATGCGTTAAGCATTCTGATACCGCCTATGCCAAGGAACACCTCCTGTTTGATACGCATTTCGTTGTCGCCTCCGTAAAGCTGTCCGGTGATGGCCCTGTCCTCGGGTGAGTTCTGTTCGATATCGGTGTCAAGCAGGTAGAGACTGATTCTTCCGACATTGACTTTCCACACTTTAGCGTATACGCTTCTACCAGGGAAAGCTATGCTGATCATAACCTTGTTACCCTCTTCGTCGCGAACGGGTTCAATCGGGAGAGTGGAGAACTTCTGTGGCAGATACTGTGAAAGCTGGTCACCCCAAACCGAGAGCTCCTGGTTGAAGTAACCGTAGCGGTACAACAGGCCTATGGCAAGCATGTTGACATTCGAGTCGGAAGCCTGTTTGAGATAGTCGCCAGCCAGGATGCCAAGACCGCCGGAGTAAATCTTCAGCGATTTCAGCAAACCGTATTCCATCGAGAAATAAGCTATTTTATTGTCATCGGCAGGTGTCACCGACATGTATTTCTTAAATCTGTTGTAAACTTTATTCAGTCTGGCGATGAATTTTTCGTCTTGTTCGAGATCTTTCATCTGCGATTTGGTGAGGCTCTTCATTAAGGCCACCGGGTTCTGCTCCAAACGTTCAAACGCTATAGGATCAATGCTTTCAAACAGTTCGATAGCATCCACATTCCAGCACCACCACAGGTTGTTTGAGAGTTCCTGCAGCTTTTTCATCTGCTCGGAGTACACTGACTCGATCAAAATCTTCTTCCAAGTCGGTTTGTCCTGCTTCTTGTAGTCAAAATCTTTAAGCAACTCTGAATAGTGTCTGCTTTGTTTCATGTAATCTCTACCTGACAGAAGTTCGACAGCCTTATCGTAGGTATTCATATAATTGGCGATCAATTCCTTCCAAGTCAATGATGTGGCAATATTCACGGCGTCGGCCGAAATCTCGGCGCATTCCTGCTCGTTATTAGCAGCCATCTTCAGCACCACATCCATCATCTCGTTGACAACGCTGTCCTCGTTACCCTCTTCCCTATGGATCACTGTAACCGACTTGCCGTCTTGCTTTTGATTCTGAATATATCTGCCAAAGCCTGACACATCCATCGTAATGGTCGGGATACCGTGAGCTATGCTCTCAAGCGGAGTGTAACCCCAAGGTTCGTAGTATGACGGGAACACCGACAGGTCGAAAGCATAAAGGAAATCGCTGTATTTGATGTTGAAGACTCCGTCGTTGCCGTTCAGATAAGCCGGCACAAACATCACCTTCACACGGTCGCCCTCGTCGTTCTGCAGACCGCTCTCACGCAAGGAGTTCAGCACAGCATCATATTGATAATCATGGATATAATGTGTGGTCGGATACTCGGTATGACCGTTAATCTCTTCTGTCTTATCAAGACGGTGCACCAAAGTCCTCGACGGACCGGCAATGTTACCCGGAACGGCAATCACAGCCACTATGTTACGTTTGAGGCGCTCATCATGGTTAAGTTTGGCCAACATCTTGATATACAAATCGGTACCTTTATTATGGAATTCATAACGGCCGCTGTTAATCAACAACATAGAGTCGCGTGGAATGTTTTGTCCGCTAAGGGTATCGAGTATTTCAAATATCTTGTCACGGCTTGATTTGCGCTTGTCGACATGTTGTTTGTCGTACTGCTCCTTGAAGTTGGAGTTGATACCGTTTATGGTGATATAGTCAGGTTGTCTCTGCAAAAACTGCACGCATTCCTGAGCTGTGATGTCACTCACTGTGGTGAAAAGATCAGCGTTCTGGGCTGATTTCATCTCCATGGACTGCTGCGACACTATGTTGAAACGGCTGGCCATGTTCTGCCAGTTGTATGAGTCAAGCTGGCTGTAAAGCGGGAGTCCGTTGCCGCTTATGGCACGGCCGAGATATGTGGCGTGTGTAGTGAAAACAGTGGCTACATAAGGGCATTTCTCCTTCAGGTAAAGCACTCCGGCTCCGGTCATCCACTCGTGGAAATGTGCCACCACATTGTCGTCGTTGCCCACATTCCATCTCAAGAAGCTCTCAATGACCATACCGGCTGCATAGCCGAACACCACCGGCTCAATGTAATCCCACTGACCCTGGATAGAGTCAAGCTGATACTTTTCCCAAAGATGGGCAAGTATATCGTTTTTCATGGAATACATCGAGGTGTAGTCGATAAGGATGGCTATAGGCTGTGCGGAAATCTTCCAACGTCCTATACGCACCTTCAGTCCGTTCTGCTGGGCCACCTTCTCTCTCCATTCCGCGAAGAGATCCGCATCTTCAACAAAATACATGGTCTCGTGGGCTTCCTTAACCACATCAGGACCTATTGTAATATAATGATCGCCAAGTTGGTTCTTAAGCTCCTCGGCTTTTGTAGACAGGACGGTATAGATGCCGCCCACCATGTTACATACTTCCCAACTGGTTTCAAACAAATAATCAGGGTTTTTCATCGCTATTGATTTTCTATGTTAATAATTATTGTATCCTATTAATAAAGTCTGTCAGAATGTTCATGTAGTTGATGTAATAGTCGTAAGGCATTCCGTCAGGGTACTTGGTGCACATGTTGGCAAAGTTTTCCGAGCCTTGCAGAGCATGCCAGTCGCGGATAAGGTCGGCGTCTTTTGACATTTTCACCTTCTTGAAACAGCCATACAAGGCTTCCATAGCGTCGTCCTGCATGGCGTTACCCATCCAAACCGACAGATCGCGTTCCTCGTCACGGCATGACAATGCATTAGGAGCGTCAAACACCCCCATGGGCTGTAGCTTGTCGACCATCTGATGAGGTGTGACGAAACGAAAATCGGTGTTTTTAATCACTGCATCAGGCATATATTTCATAAATTCGAATATTCCTGTCGAAGAGTCCAAACCTTCGCCAAAGGTCTCGTAGTCGATGAATATGTTGACCAGTTCCTCCTCTTTTGGCAGTGCATTGAGCCATTGCACGAAATTATCAACCGTAAAATTGCCGCTTCCGAACTTAAGAGCTATCTCGTCGCTAATTTTCCAGTTGCGCAACATCACTTTCAACTTAGGATTGATGGCATTGACATACAGGTAGTTTGGGCTCTTCCATCCCAAAACGTGCTTGGCTCCTTCTGTCATGATGAGGTCGAAGCCCATCTCAGCCACGTCGGCACCTATTTCGTTGGAATAAATCAGTTCGGTATTATGGAAGGTTTTAGGACGGACATTGAATACATCCTTCATAAGACGTTTATGTTCGGCTACTTCCAGTTTGAAAGCCTCTTTGTTCATCAGAGAGGCAACCGAATGCGAGTATGTCTCGGCCAGCACCTCCACATTACCCGTAGCCACAAGATTCTTGAAGCTTTCCAGGGCATGAGGGGCATACTGTTCCATCTGTTCGATGGCGGTTCCCGAGAAGGAGATTGCAAACTTCAACTTGTTTCCAAGCTCTTCAATCTTCCGCATCAACAGATTGTTCATCGGCAGATAGCAACGATCGGCCACTCTCTGCATCACTATGCGGTTTTTGTATTCGTCAAAGTAGAAATGACGTTTTCCAATATCGAAGAAACGGTAGGTGCGCAGCCTGTACGGCTGATGCACTTGGAAATAAAAACACAGATTTCTCATATATTTCCTATTTATTTATTGCTAATTCATAAACTGCCTTGATTTTCTTGGCAGCATACTCCCATTTGAGATTGTCAACCTCTTCCTTGCCTTCTTTGCGGAAGACGTCGCTCACCGGTTTGTACTTGCACAAGCCGTAGATGGCGTCAGCCAAGCCGTTGATGTCCCAGAAGTCAACCTTCAGGGCATGCTCTACAACTTCCGACACTCCCGACTGCTTGGAGATGACCACAGGCACATTCAGTCGCATAGCCTCCAGAGGGACTATGCCGAAAGGCTCTGATATTGACGGCATCACAAACACATCCGTCATGGCGAACATCTGGTCGACGTCGTTGCCTTTCAGGAAGCCTGTGAAGTGGAAGTTCTTGCCTATCTTGAGTTTGGCCACACGTTTTATCATCTTCTTCATGAGGTCGCCGGTGCCGGCCATCACGAAATGTATGCTCGGGTCGACCTGAAGTATTTTATATGCAGCCTCAACGAAATATTCGGGACCTTTCTGGTATGTGATACGTCCGAGGAAGGTCACAACCTTGCTTTTCAGGCCGCTGCGCTCGTATTCGTCAAGCGACTTGTCGCTGGGTTCCACCGCGTTGTGCACTGTGATGACCTTTTTAGGGTCTATGCCGTATCTCTCGATGACTATGTTACGTGTCCAGTCGCTGACGGTGATTACAAGGTCGGCCGCCTCCATGCCGCGACGCTCTATGGCGTAGACATTGGTGTTGATATTTTCGCCAGAACGGTCAAATTCGGTGGCATGCATGTGGACGACCAAGGGTTTGCCTGTGGTTTCCTTGGCGGCTATGCCAGCCGAATATGTGAGCCAGTCGTGAGCGTGGATGACATCGAAGTCGTATTTGGTGGCGAGCGAAGACCCGATTAGGGCGTAGCGAGCCACCTCTTCCATCAGATTTGAACCGTACTTGCCCGAGAACTCGTACCTGGGCGCGAACACCGAGCTGTGGAAGCCCTGTGTCGCATGACGCTGCTCCTCGTAAAGCGTAGCGTACTGCTCCGGTCCGACGTATGGAATGATATTGGAGCCAATCTCCATGTATTGCACTCTGTCCCAATAGCTGCGTTCAGCCTCATGGTCTATGTCGACGGTTACGTCGCTGGCGTTGAGCAGACGCACGCTGGTCTGGTCCTCGTCGCCATGAGCCTTAGGCACCACAAATAGCACTTCAACTCCGTTCTTTGCAAGACCTTTGGTCATGCCGAAACAAGCTGTGCCGAGTCCGCCTGTGATATGAGGCGGGAACTCCCAACCAAACATCAAGACTCTCATAATTGTTTATTTTTGGGGTTATTATCGCCGAAGACATGATGAATCGCATACAGCGGATCATCGTTCTTCAGATAATTAATCACATGGTTCAGATACAGCAGGGCCGCCACGCTGGTCGACTGTGAGATACAGCCTCGGGCCTCGTGAGGCGGATTGCCGTCATATATCTCGGAAATGCTGCCTATGCCGTTTTCATAGATGGCATCCTCAAATCCGTTGTACAGGTCTTCGAGGTATGGCAGAGCCGTTCTTCCGTAAATCCTGACACACAAATCGGTGTAAGGCATTATCAACCAAGGGAATACAGTGCCGTTGTGATAAGCCTGCTCACGCTCGCGGTGATTGCCCAAGGTGATGCCCTTGTACGCCGAATCACGAGGTGAAAGCGAACGCAATCCCCTGATTGTCAGCAACTCAGAACGGGTAATATCGAGTATGCGTTTCTTCAGTTCGTCTGTCAGAGGAGAATAACGCAAAGAGCCGGCCAGCAGCATGTTGGGTCGCACCATCTCGTTTTTCTCACTCTCGTTCACATAATCGTAGAACATATTCTTCTCGGCGTTGTAGAACGTAGGCAAGAACGACTGCTCCACCTTGTCGGCATATTCCTGCCACAGCTTCAGATGCCTGTTTCTCGCGCTGGCGGCTTTCAGCAGCTCCACTCCATAACGCAAGGCGTTGTACCACAAGGCGTTCACCTCTATGGCATAGCCGGTACGCGGAGTCCAAGGCTTGCCGTCGCAGAAAACGTTCATCCAAGTAAGGGCCAGAGTTTTGTTGCCGGCATAAAGCAGACCGTTGTCCTGAGCCTTCACGTCGAAGTCGGTGCCTTCGATGAAACTGTCCAGAATCTTGGTGATAACCCCGCCGTAGTCGTGCCAGATGGCTTTTCTCTCTTTGCCGAGCATTGACTCATACTTCTGCAAGTCCATGAAGAACCACAGAGGAGAGTCGACAGCTGTGTAATACAGGTTTTTCTGATAATACCTGTGCGGGAAGAAAGCGCCATGCATTCTCTCTATGAAATACTGCAGCATCTCGCGGAATGTCTTTTCGTCTCCGTTGGCTAAGCAGATGCCCGGGAGCGACAGGAAAGTGTCGCGGCTGCATGAGCCGAACCACGGGAAGCCGGCATACATTCTGGTGCCGTCCTCGCCATGTATGACAAACTGCTGAGCCGAATTCTGCAGACAATGCTCGAAACTGTCGCGAGGAATGCGGTGTTCTATCTGATTCTCAAACTGTTTCTTGAAGGAAGCCGGATTTTTCTCTTCCAGACCAACCGACACCACCACGCAGTCGCCCGGTTTCATCGCAACCTCGAAGAAACCTGGCACGTACAGATCCTCAACGGCATCGTATCCACGCTCAAACTCTCGGATATAGAAAACATCCTTGTACCAAAGCGGGCAATGAGTATACTCGTTGGCTTTGGATGTCTGGAAGCAAAGAGTGTCGTAATTCTCATACATCTTCCATGCCGCACCGTTCTTCAACGGTACATATTTACGATTAGCGTCGTAGTTTTCGCGGGTCAGCATGTGCACATTGCGGAATGCGAGGAACGGCATCAGGCGCAGTGTAATGGGCTGTGCTGCCTCCAAAAGAGTGTAGCGTATCAGAATGCGCGGCTCTTTCTCCTCAAAAATGTATTCTTTTGTAAGGATAGAGCTGCCGACACGGTATTTAAGCTTAGGGATAGGCTCGGCTGTAAACTCGCGCAAATACTTATGTCCGCGGGGAGCTACAGTGCCATCCTTATATTCATGCACACTCAGATGAAATTCCTCTTTGTTTGCGATAATCGTCTCGTCAATTGACGAAAGCAGCACATGATTGTTGTTGTCGAGCTGAGGCTGAGGTGCCACCAACAATCCGTGGTATTTCCTTGTATTACAACCGATTATAGTCGTATTATAAAAGGCGCCCGAACGGTTAGACCGCAAAATCTCCTTATTCATGGTAAACTCCAGGTTCACCAATTGCTGTTTTTCGAACGAGATATATGCCATTTTACAATAATTAAATCAAGATGCAAACATACGACTTATTGTTTAGAAAAACAAGGAAAAAGTAATTTTTTTTAATACTAAAAGACAAATTAATAAATTCAAACTTCACAGTCCGAACTTCAAACTTTTGTTGTATCTTTGCAACTCGTACAAAACAAAAATGAACATGAAATTTAAAAACATTTTAATCATTACCGCAATGAGCATTATAGGCTTAACATCCTGCAATTCAAACGATTATAAAGATAATCCGTTTTTCTCAGACTATGGTACATACCTCGAAGCACCGGCCTTCGACAAAATAAAAATAGAGCATTACAAACCGGCTTTCATAGAGGGCATGAAACAGCAGCAAGCCGAGGTCGCTGCCATTTGCGACAACCCTGCCACCCCTGATTTCAACAACACCATCTGGGCTTATGACAAGTCGGGCGAGCTGCTCAGCAAAGTCAGCGGAGTGTTTTTCAACATGATGGAATGCATGAGCAACGACCAAATGCTTGAGCTGGCCGAGGAATTATATCCCATGCTCTCAAAGCACAGCGACAGCATAATGATGAACCCCAAATTGTATGGACGCATAGATTATGTGTATCAGCATCGCAACGAAATGGGTTTGGACGATCAGCAGATACGTGTGGTTGAAAAATATCATCAGGACTTCCTCCGCCATGGCGCAGGCCTTTCTGCCACAGGACAGGCAAAACTGAGCGTAATCAACGAAAGGTTATCCACCTTAAGCCTGCAGTTCGGCAATAACCTCCTGAAGGAGAACAGCAATTACAAGCTTGTCATCGACAATAAAGCTGAGCTTGCCGGTCTTCCGCAGAGCAGCATAGACGCCGCCGCCGAGCAAGCCAAGAAAGACGGCATAGAGGGCAAATGGGTGTTCACTTTGAGCAAACCCAGCCTCATTCCATTCCTCACCTACGCCGACGATGCGACTTTGCGCAAACAGATGTACGAAGCCTACTACAACCGAGGCGACAACAACAACGAGTACGACAACAAGGCCATTATCAAGGAAATGCTGACATTGAGACTGCAAAAAGCCAATTTGTTCGGCTATGACAACTACGCCAACTACGTGCTCGACGTCAATATGGCAAAAGACGACAAGACAGTCGACAAATTCCTCAGCGATATCTTCAAAGCCGCCAACAAACTGGCCAAAAAAGAGCTTGCCGAGATGCAGAAAATCAGCAAGCCCAACAAAATCGAACGCAGCGACTGGTGGTATTACGCCGAGCAGCTCCGCAAGGCAAAATATGATTTCGACGAGAACTATATCAGACCTTATCTTTCGGTCGGCAACGTGCGCAACGGCATGTTTATGGCCGCCAACAAGCTGTACGGAGTGACTTTCGAACAGAGAGCCGACATTCCGGTATATTTTGAAGGCGTTGAGACTTACGAGGTTAAAGACTTTGACGGAACTATCCTAGGTCTGCTTTATCTCGATTTCTATCCGCGCGAGTCGAAGAGCGGCGGTGCCTGGTGCACCTCGTTCCGCGAAGGCGGCTACGACATCAACGGAGTGTGGCATCCGGCTCTGATTCAGCTGGTTATGAACTTCACCCCGGCATCTGGCGACGCTCCTGCCCTGCTCACCTGGGACGAAACCGAGACCATGTGGCATGAGTTCGGACACTCGCTGCACGCCTTCTTCTCGAAGGGAAAATACAGCCGCACATGCGGCAATGTGCCTCACGACTATGTGGAGATGCCTTCGCAAATCATGGAAAACTGGGCCGGAGAGCCTGAGGTTATCCGCATGTATGCCAAGCATTACAAAACAGGCGAGGTTATGCCGGACAGCCTCATCGCAAAGATTGAAAACAGCGCCTTGTTCAACCAGGGCTTTATGACCACAGAGCTCATAGCAGCCTCAATTCTGGATATGAAATATCACGAGCTGACCGACTTGGACGAAATCGACAATATGGATGTCGATCAGTTTGAGAAACAGCAGATGAACGCCATTGGCCTGATTCCTGAGATTCAGCCACGCTATCGCAGCACCAACTTCTCACACATCTTCAACGGCGGATACAGCGCCGGCTACTACGCCTACACCTGGGCCGAGGTGCTCGACAAAGACGCTTTCAACTACTTCAAGACATCGGGCGACTTGTTCAATCCGGAGCTGGCAAAATCATTTAGAATCAACTGCTTGCAGGAATGCGGCAACGATGAGGGCATGGTTCAGTACAAGAAGTTCCGCGGTCAGGAGCCAAGCATTGAGCCATATTTGGAAGCCCGTGGTTTAAAATAAGCTAAATCGTTTAGAATCATGACAGTAGACCTCTTTGTTTCTTGTGTTATCGACCAGTTCTACCCCATGACGGCCATGAACACCGTGAAGCTGCTCAAAGCGGCCGGCGTGGAGGTGGATTACAACCCCGAGCAGACCTGCTGCGGCAAGTTTGCCTTCAACAGCGGCTTTGTTGAAGAGTCGAGGAATGTGGCCGAGAAATTCATACACTATTTCCCCAACAACCGCCCAATAGTGGGCATAAGCGCATCTTGCGTGGGTTTTGTCAAGACCAGATTCAAAGAGCTGTTTTACAATTCCAGCATGCATCTGGAGTGCAAACGCTTTGTCTCAAACATGTATGAAATTACTGATTTCCTTGTAAATCAGCTGCATAAGGACTTTTTCGAGGCCGTCTTCCACCACAAGGCCGCCTACATGGACTGCTGCTCGTCGCTGAGGGAACTCGGGCAGAAAGACGAGGCCCGTCAGCTCCTCGCCAAGGTCAACGGGCTTGAGCTGGTGGAGCTTAAACACCCCGAGATATGCTGCGGTTTCGGCAAGGGACTGTTTGCCGTGCAACACGAAGCCATCTCTTCGTCTATGGCCGACAAAAAGCTGAAGGATGCCATGGATGCTGGCGCTGAATACCTGATAACCAACGACATGTCGTGCCTGATGCACCTCGACTCATACGCCAGGAAACAGGGATTGCCGATTAAGGTCATCCACATTGTGGACGTGCTGACTACCGGCTGGGAATAAACTTTTGAAATTCTTTCCAGAAGTCTGGATACGACTTTGATACAACTTCGGCGTTTTGGATCTCCAGAGCGCCGATTTTCATTGCAAGCGGCGCCAGTGCCATTGCGATGCGGTGGTCATTATGCGAATCGAAAACTATCTGCGACGTTTTGGAAGACGGCACTATCTTCGACAACTCGGCAGTCATCGCCGCCACCCTATCCGACTCCTTGATGGCAAGGTTACGTAAGCCCGTGAAATCAGTTTGAATTCCCAGCCCCGCGCAGGTGGCGGCAATGGTCGGGAATAAATCAGGGGTGTCGGTGAAATTATACCGCAAAAACAGGCTTTTTAGCTCATTTACGGCCATATCGGGGTGTTTGTTGATGACCACATCGTTTCCACATTGCATCGACTCTACGCCCATGGATTCGAACAATTTAGCCACAACGGCATCGCCTTGGGCCGAATCCAAATGAAGGTTTTTCAGAGTCGCGCGGCCTCTTTCGCTCAAAGCTACCATTTCGTACCAGTATGAGGCCGCGCTCCAATCGCCCTCAACCACATAGTCAACATTCTGATACTCAGATGGTTCTAACACTACATCGCGTCCTTCTCGACATACTTTGGCCCCGTAACGGCGCATCACCTCAAGAGTCATGTCGATGTAAGGCAGAGACGAAAGCTCTCCCATCAGGCGCAAAGTAGCGCGCCCTCGCGCAGAATCAACGTTTCGCGATGCTTTACCCGCCATCATGGCAGGCAACGCCAACAAAATCGACGAGGCAAATTGCGAACTGCGGGTTATATCCACAGCTACGACGCAGTCCTTTTCAAGCCAGCTCGATAAAAGATTAGGTCTTCCATGTATTTTCAGAGGCGCAAAACCTTCAAGGTCCATGTATTCAATATCGGCCCCCATCATTCGCAAGGCATCAACCAAATCACCCACCGGACGTTGCAGCATTCTGTCCGATCCGGTAAGCACATAATCGCCCTCCCGCAGAGCCAAAGCCGTTACCAAAAAACGCAGCACTGTGCCGGCATTATGGCAGTCGATGGCCGCCTGCCCGGACGAATAAAATCCATTGGAAAGTTTTGTCAATATTTCCGCTAACAACCGGGTGTCGTCAGCCGCAGAAAGGTTTCTTATTTTGGATTTCAAGCCCTCAAAGCCGTCCTTGCAACCCTTAAAATCACCTCTGTAATAACAAATCATCAGGGCTCGGTTACTCTCGCTCTTGCTGCCCGGCAGACTTACCTCCACATCAAAAATCTTATTTATATCAACAATTTTCATTTTTTTGATATTCAATAAGATAATTGACAGAATCTAGAATATACTTTAAGTCTACAACAACGTCATAAACCGGCTTCCCGAGGTCTTCAATTAGCACAAATCTGATATCGCCGCCTTCGTTTTTCTTGTCATGACGCATAATCTCCAGCAGATCTTCGGCAGCTATTCCGCTCAAATCGAATCTGTTGAAATTTTTGGCATAAAGGCTTTTGTAATAAAGAGTCCATTTGTGGTCCAAATGGCAATATTTCTCCGAAAGATACAGGGCTGGAATCATACCCAGAGCCACCGCCTCGCCATGCCGGATATCTCCGCCCCGGCCTATCAGATAAGTCTCCAAAGCATGTCCGACGGTATGTCCGAAATTCAAAATCTTGCGCAGGCCCTGTTCGTTGGCATCGCTGCGAGTTATCACATCCTTGGCCTCTATCGCTTTTCTAACAAACACAGAATCAATAGGATTTGCAGCGTTTTCAGTTAGCGAAGCCTCTAAAAAACTTTTGTCTACTATGAAACCGTATTTTATAATCTCAGCCAAGCCCGACTGCAACTCGCGCTTAGGCAAGGTTGCCAGAAAATCTTCCAGTATCAGCACGGCCAAAGGCTGGGAAAACAGTCCAATTTGGTTTTTAAGTCCCTGAAAATCAATACCGGTCTTCCCTCCCACCGCGGCATCTATCATAGCCAGCAGAGTGGTCGGTACATTGATGAAATCTATACCTCTTTGGTAGCAAGAAGCGGCAAAGCCTCCAATATCGGTCAGCATTCCGCCGCCCAAATTAATCAGAAGCGACTTCCTATCTGCCTTGTTTTCAACAAGTTGCGACCAAATATACTCTACAGTTTTAAGGTTTTTGTGCTGTTCTCCTGCCGGAATGACTATTTTCACAAATCTCTCTATATCCAAGCCAGCCTCCCTCAAAACTCCAAGGCATAACCTATTGGAATTCTCATCCGTCAACACAAAGGTTTTGGTGTGAGAATCAATCAATTCCGCAATCTTTCCTATATTTTCTCTGTATAAAATCATGCGAACTTCAAACTATCTGGCACTTAATCCTTCTCGCATTATCCCCCTCACCGTACGCAATCTCTACCTTAATGAAATGCTCGGGCATCAACGGATCTATCAGCTCCGGCCACTCCAGCAGGCAGAGATGTCCGCTGTAGAAATAGTCCTCATAACCGATATCATACACCTCTTCCAACTTCTTGATTCTGTAGAAATCGAAGTGGAAAATCGAGCCTTCCACAGGCGTAGGATATTCATTTACAAGGGCAAAGGTCGGGCTGTTGACCTCATCTGTCACGCCAAGCTTATGGCACAGATTCTTGATAAGAGTGGTCTTTCCAGCCCCCATCGGGCCATAAAAAGCAATAATATCCGACTTGTCACGCCAGGAAATCAGCAGGTCAGACACCTGCGAAAGCTCGTCAACGCCGTTTATTTCAAATTGTTTTTCTATCATTTTGCCTTCATATATGCCACAGGAATCATCATTTCATTCATGGAGATACCGCCATGCTGGAAGGTGTTCCTGTAATAATTGACATAATAATTGTAATTGTTCGGATATGCGAAGAAATCGTTGGAACGGGCGAACACCCAAGCCGTGGAGACATTGATGCGAGGCAGGAAAATCTTTTCCGGATCTTTCACCTCAAACATCTCTTTCGGATTGTATTTCAACGACTTACCATATTTATATCTCAAATTCGTATTCACCGCCTTGTCGCCAAGTATCTTCACCGGGTTCTTCACCCAAACCGAGCCGTGGTCGGTGGTGACTATCATGTCGCAACCCTTCTGCGATATGAATTTAATCATGTCGAACAGAGACGAATGCTCAAACCACGAGAGCATGAGCGAGCGGTAAGCCACCTCGTCGTCGGCCAGCTCACGTATGATTTCCATCTCGGTGCGGGCGTGCGAAAGCATGTCGACAAAGTTGTAGACGATAACGTTTAACTTATTCTGCATCAAGTTGTTCATCTGCTCGAACAGCTTCTTTCCGGCTGCCAGATTCAAAACTTTGTTGTATGAATACTTCACGTTTTTGCCATAACGGCGCAGCTGTTCGCCCAGCAACTCGCCCTCAAACTGGTTCTTGGTGCCTTCATCCTCCTCGTCAACCCAATATTTGGGGTAATGACGGCGGATTTCAAGCGGCATCAAGCCAGCGAATATGGAATTGCGGGCATACTGGGTGGTTGTAGGCAGAATGCTGTAGTAAATGCCGTCATCTTCCACATGGAAATAGTTCTCAATCAGAGGTTGTATGGCCTTCCACTGGTCGTAGCGCAGATTGTCTATCAATATGAAAAACAAGGGCTTATCGCTATTGTCAAGTCGGTTGAACACCTTGTCGCGCATCACAGTATGCGACATTGTGGGCTTCTGGGCACCCTTGCCGGCCACCCAATCGCAGTAGTTACGCTCTATGTAACGTGAAAACTGTGTGTTGGCCTCCTGTTTCTGCATAAAAAGCACCTCTTTTATGCCCTCGTCAGCCGATTTCTCGAGCTCCAGCTCCCAACGGGTGATGTTTTTGTACATCGCTATCCACTCGTTGAAATCGAGGTTGTTGGTCAATTCCATACCAATCTTACGAAACTCCTGCTGATATTTGGAAGTCGACTTCTCGTCAACCAGCTTTTTATTGTCCAGATTACGCTTCAGCGAAAGCAAAATCTGATTGGGATTGACAGGTTTTATAAGGTAATCGGCTATTTTACTGCCTATGGCGTCCTCCATAATGCGCTCCTCCTCGCTCTTGGTAATCATCACCACCGGAAGGTTGGGGAACTCGGCCTTTATCTTTTCCAAAGCCTCCACTCCCGATATGCCAGGCATCTGCTCATCAAGGAAAACAATGTCGAAACGGCCGTTGCGGACCTTATCCAAAGCCTCGCTGCCGTCAATTGCGGTCTCAACTGAATAACCCTTCTGTTCCAAAAAAATAATATGCGGCCTCAGAAGCTCAATCTCATCGTCAGCCCAAAGAATTCTTGCGTTTGCCATAATATCAATTTTTTATTAGAACGTGAAAGATTACTTATTGTTTTACAAAAGCTTAAAATAATTTCAATTGTATCGACATATTGAACGTCTTACGGTGATAGGGCGACATGCCGTGCTCGGCCACCGCGTTCTTATGCTCAATGGTCGGATAGCCTTTATTTTGCCTCCAATTATACAAAGGATATTGATTGTCAAGCTCTTGCATAATGTGATCACGGGTGGTCTTTGCTAAAATCGAGGCAGCCGCTATCGACTGGAATTTGGCGTCGCCCCCAACTATGCACTGATGTTTTATACCCTTGTACGGATTGAAACGGTTGCCGTCTATGAGCAGCAGCTCTGGTCGTATCTTCAGCTGATCTATGGCACGGTGCATGGCCAGAAACGAGGCGTTGAGTATGTTTATTTCGTCTATCTCTTCGGCTGAAACTATGCCGACTCCGTAAGCCGCAGCGCTCTCCAACACTTTGATTCTCAACTTCTCACGCTGCTTTTCAGAGAGCTTTTTTGAGTCGTCAAACTCCGGGAAATCCATACCGCGTGGCAGAATCACAGCCGCAGCCACCACCGGGCCCGCTATGCAGCCCCTACCGGCCTCATCGCAGCCTGCCTCTATCAGATTATCGGTGAAAAACGGCTTCAGGTTCATAATATCACTCCGAATAAAGGCAAATACTGGTTGGCGATAACTGCCACCATTATCACAATTATCACAATATCAACCAGTTTGGTTCTTTTTACACAGCAGAGAGCCATAGAAATCATCACCGAAGCCATCAGGAAAAACATACCGTTGCACATCACCGGCTGTTGGGTGAAAAGCATAAAAATGCTCAACATAAACAGCAGCAATGTAACGCTTTTGCGCTTACGGACATCCATAGTGTTGTCGGCATTCTGCGACCAAATTTTTATTATCGAGAGCACTGAAAGCGCGAAAACTGTCGCCAGCACTGTGATTTCCATAGTTGTCAGGCTGATTTTCTTCAAGCTGAAGCTTGTGACAGCATGGGTGTAATAATCGATGTAATTGGTCGGAACGCCGACGATATATGATATCGAGGCCAGAATGATGTATGGAACCAGCAGTCCCACCACAGGGATAAGGTACAGTCTGAATTCCCTCACTCCATGTACCGCCAACGCAAGCAACACCCAGAATATCAGCAGTGTAGCCGGGAAATAAAACATAGAGCCCAGGGCTACGAAAAAGCCCGCCCTAAACAGATACAACTCCGGCTTTTCCAATCCGTAAATCAGGAAAATGGTCTGCTGGGCTATCATGATAAACGGCAGCGAGACCAAGAAAGGATAGTATTCATTATGGATTGGCGCACAACACATGCACAGCACCATCACAAAGGCGGCTATGCTGCTGTTGTGTGTCACCATGTTGTCGACCGACATCATCGCATTGAAAAACAACACACAAGCGGCGAACAGCACCATCACCAGAATGGTTATGGCAATGTTCGAAGAGCCCAGCATGCCGGTCAGAATGTTGTAAAGAGGCGTAATGGGGCTCTCCTCCACCACGTCAAACGGTTGTCCGATAAACACAGGAGCCCACAGCACCGCTATCAGCAGCACTATCACGACTAGCTGCGCCATGTAGCTGTGTTTAAAGAACTTAAGCATGGTAATTCATTAAGTCGACGCCTATGTCGTGACGGAAGTTCTTACCGTCAAATTTTATCATTTTAGCGTTAATATAGGCCTTCTCACGGGCTTCCTCAATGTTTTTACCGTGAGCTGTCACTGCGATTACGCGTCCGCCAGAAGTCACTATTTGGCCGTCTTCGTCGAATTTTGTACCCGCATGGGCCACTATGCAGTCTGGACTTACATCTTCCAAACCGCTGATTACCATACCTTTCTGGTATTTCTCAGGGTAGCCGCCCGACACCAGCATCACTGTGACTGATGTGTCTCTGCTGGCCTTATAATGAGCCTCGTTGAGCCTGCCCTGTGCGCATTTGTCAAGCATATCGGCAAAGTCAGAGTCGATGCGGGTCATCACGCCTTCTGTCTCAGGGTCACCCATACGGACGTTGTATTCAATCACATAAGGATCGCCTCCGCAGTTCATCAAGCCCAGGAAAATGAAGCCTTTATAGTCGATTTTCTCATTTTTGATACCGTTTATGGTCGGTTTGATGATTCTGTCCTCAACCTTCTTCACGAAGTCAGGAGTGACGAAAGGAACAGGCGAAACGGCACCCATACCGCCGGTGTTCAAGCCAGTGTCACCGTCGCCAATGCGCTTGTAATCCTTGGCTTCAGGCAAAATGACGTAGTTTGAGCCGTCTGTCAGCACAAACATCGACACCTCTATGCCATCGAGGAACTGCTCTATGACAACCTTGGCCGAAGCAGCGCCGAACTTGCCGGAAAGCATCTCTTTCAGCTCCGACTGGGCCTCTTTCAGGGTTTTGAGTATCAACACACCCTTGCCTGCCGCCAGACCGTCGGCCTTCAGCACGTAAGGCGCCTCCAAAGTGGTGAGGTAATTCAGACCCTCGTCCAGGTTTTCGGAGGTCACGGTGAAGCATTTTGCCGTCGGAATGCCATATTTTTCCATGAAGTTTTTGGCGTATGCCTTGCTGCCTTCCAGCTGTGCACCCTGCTTGTCCGGGCCTATGATTTTGACGTCTTTCAGCTCTGTATCAGCCTTGAAAAAGTCGACTATTCCATCCACCAAAGGCTGCTCCGGACCCACCACCACAAGGTTAATGTGATACTTTAAGACAATATCTTTAACTGCATTAAAATCAGCAATATTTACAATTAGATTCCCACCCACAGAAGCCGTTCCGGCATTGCCCGGGGCTATGTAAACCTTCGATACTTTATCGCTCTGCGCTATCTTCCACGCAAGGGCGTGTTCACGGCCGCCTGAGCCCAAAACCAAAACGTTACGTTCGACTGCTGTGATGTGCTGTCCCTGAACATCTTTCCAGTTGACAGTCTCTTTAGTGTCTTTCACTGGATACATAACTATTTTTTCCATAGTATCACTGTTTAAATGTTGTTCTTAATTACGTTCCACCATCCGGCGGCGGCTTTGTCCCAGGAGAAATCTTCCCTGCGGACACGGCCTTTTTCTATCAGATTCCTGCGTACGTCCTCATTGAGCATCTTCACCATGGCTTCCGCTATGGAGTCCACATTGAACGGATCGACCAGCAGAGCCGCGTCTCCAGCCACCTCGGGCATTGAGGTGACATTTGATGTGATTACCGGCACGTCGCATTTGAAGGCCTCCACTATCGGAATGCCAAAGCCCTCGAAATATGAAACATACACCGATGCCAGAGCCGCTGCGGTCACCTCGTTGAGTTCCTTCATCTGCAGATGCCCCACAAAAACCACATCGTCCTTGTGTTTCATAGCCTCGTAAGCTCTCTGTATTGGCTCGGTCCACCAACGCTTCTCTCCCACTATCAGCAGCTTGACGTCCGAATCGGTCTTCTCCTTGAAGATGTCGTAAGCCGGGAACAGTCGGGCCAGATTCTTGCGCGGATGCAACGAGCCCACAAACATAAAGTATTGATAACCAGAGGTGTACTTCTCTCTAATCTGTATCTTTTCTGCATCTGACAAAGGCTTGAAGCCCTCGTTTGCGGCATTGTAAACCACATTTATCTTGTCGGGTTCAACCTTGTAGTTGTCAATTATATCCTGCTTCGAAAATCCCGAAACCGTTATGATTTGCTTGGCTTTACGGGCATATTTCGGGAAGAACTTCTTGTAGTGCCACAGAGCCAGCCTCGGGAAGTCCTGAGGGAAATGCTCGAAATTAATATCGTGAAATACTGCGATTTGCGGCGTTTTTGAGCGCAGGCTGAGATAAGCATCGGTCGAGAGGTAGATGTCCGGTCTAATCTTACGCAAAGCCCTTGTAACCGATATTTCGAAGTAGATTATATACAGGAACGGATGTCTGGCCTGCGGAAACAGCACCACGGGCTTGACGTTGTCGGCGAAAATAAACTTAGGGTCAGGCTTGCGGTCGAAAAGGAAGTAGAATTCATCCTCGGGATGAGCCTTTACGATACGGCTAAGCGTCTCGTAGGCCACCCATCCGATGCCTTCAAGCTTGCCTTTCAGCAGCAACCGTGTATTTACAGCTATTTTCATGCGACTTCTCTTAATTTGTCTTCTTTCCGCCAATTTTTGCCGCCAGATACTGACGGTTCATCCTGGCTATGTTGCTCACCGAGATATTTTTAGGGCACTCGGCCTGACATGCGAAAGTGTTGGTGCAGTTGCCGAATCCGAGCTCGTCCATTCGGGCCACCATCTTCTGCACACGGTCCTCACCTTCTATCTGGCCTTGAGGCAGCAGCGCAAACTGCGACACCTTGGCTCCGACGAACAGCATGGCGCTGCTGTTCTTGCAAGCCGCCACACAAGCTCCGCAACCGATACAGGCTGCGGCATCCATTGCCAGGTCGGCGTTACGTTTGCTGACCGGTATGGTGTTCGCATCCGGCACTCCGCCCGTATGAACGGAGATGTAGCCACCGGCTTGAATGAGCTTGTCAAAAGCCGAACGGTCGACCATCAAGTCCTTGATAATCGGGAAAGCCTCAGAACGCCAAGGCTCCACCGTGATGGTGTCACCGTCCTTGAACTTGCGCATATGCAGCTGGCAAGTGGTGGTGTTCTTGAACTTTCCGTGCGGATGTCCGTTTATGTAGAGTCCACAGGCACCGCATATACCCTCGCGGCAGTCATGGTCGAAAGCCACCGGGTCGTCGCCCTTAAGCACCAACTGCTCGTTCAGAATGTCAAGCATTTCAAGGAATGAAGCCTCAGCCGGGACCTCATTCAACTGATACTCGACGAATTCACCTTTTGCAGCCGCATTGTGCTGACGCCAGATTTTTAATTTTATGTTCATTTATAGTTTCTCTGTTTTAATTCAACATTTTCAAATCTAAGCTCTTCTTTGTGAAGAACCGGCTCATTGTCAACGCCTTGATACTCGTAGGCGGCGACAAAGGCATAGTGCTCGTCATCACGGAGAGCCTCGCCGTCAGGAGTCTGGTACTCGGAGCGGAAGTGTCCGCCGCACGACTCGTTACGCATCAAAGCGTCGCGGGCTATAAGCTCGCCCATCTCCAGGAAGTCGGCCACTCTCAGCGCTTTCTCCAGCTCGGTGTTCATGCCTTCGGTTTTCGGCACCTTCACATGCTGCCAGAACTCGGCACGCAACTCTTTTATCTCTGCTATGGCTTCTGTCAGGCTCTGCTCGGTGCGCGCCATACCGACCTTCTCCCACATAATGTGTCCGAGACGGCGGTGGAAGGTGTCGACAGTGGTGTTTCCGTTGATAGCCAAAATCTTTGCAATCTTCTGACGCACAGCATTTTCGGCCTCTTCAAACTCCTTGGAGTCGGTCGAGAAATGCGGCACGTTGATCTGGTCGGCCAGGTAGTTCTGCATGGTGTAAGGCAGGATGAAATAGCCGTCAGAAAGTCCCTGCATGAGGGCTGAAGCACCCAAACGGTTGGCGCCATGGTCTGAGAAGTTGGCTTCGCCAGCGGCAAACAAGCCCTTCACCGTGGTCTGCAGCTCGTAGTCAACCCAAAGGCCGCCCATGGTGTAGTGCACGGCCGGATAAATCATCATCGGGGTGACGTAAGGGTTCTCGTCGACTATACGCTCGTACATCTCGAACAGGTTGCCGTATTTCTCCTCCACCGCTTTCTTTCCGAGACGTTGCAAAGCCTCCTTGAAGTCGAGATAGACCGCGCGGCCAGTGTTGTTGACGCCATAGCCTGCATCGCAGCGCTCTTTGGCCGCGCGCGAAGCGACGTCACGGGGAACCAGGTTACCAAATGCGGGATATCTTCTTTCGAGGTAATAGTCACGCTCCTCTTCAGGAATGTCGGTGGCTTTAATTTTGCCTTCACGCAGCAGGCGGGCCTTTTCGGCATCCTTTGGCACCCAAATGCGTCCGTCGTTACGCAGCGACTCGCTCATCAGAGTGAGCTTCGACTGATAGTCGCCGTGCACCGGTATGCAGGTGGGGTGAATCTGTGTAAAGCAAGGGTTGGCCATGCATGCGCCTTTTTTGTAGCACTGCCAGATAGCAGAGCCGTTCGATGACATGGCGTTGGTCGAGAGGTAGAACACACGGCCGTAGCCTCCAGAGGCCACCACCACCGCATGTGCCGCATAGCGTTCCAGCTCGCCTGTGATCAGGTTGCGCACTATCACTCCCCTGGCCCTGCCGTCTATGACCACCAGGTCGAGCATCTCGCGGCGGGTGTACATCTTTACCGTCCCCTTCTCTATTTCTTTGCTCAGAGCGCCGTAAGCGCCAAGCAGGAGCTGCTGTCCGGTCTGTCCTTTGGCGTAGAATGTGCGTGACACTTGGGCTCCGCCGAACGAACGGTTGGCCAGCAATCCGCTGTAATCGCGGGCAAATGGCACACCCTGTGCCACACATTGGTCGATTATGTTGTTGCTCACTTCTGCCAGACGATAGACATTGGCTTCACGGGCACGGTAGTCGCCTCCCTTGATGGTGTCGTTGAACAGACGCTGCACGCTGTCGCCGTCGTTGGCATAGTTCTTGGCAGCGTTTATGCCTCCCTGAGCCGCTATGCTATGTGCGCGGCGCGGGCTGTCCTGTATGCAGAACACCTTCACATTGAAGCCCATCTCGCCAAACGAAGCCGCAGCCGAAGCTCCAGCCAAGCCCGTGCCTATGACAATGATGTCCAGCTTGCGCTTGTTGGCGGGATTCACCAGTTTCTGGTTGATTTTATACTTGGTCCACTTTTCAGACAAAGGACCGTTTGGTATGTTTGAGTTTAATTCCATCTTCAAAGTTTTACACAATTAACCAATAATAGAGCACCACCGAGGCGAACATGGCCACTATGATGAAGGCAAACAGCTTGCCCAAAAACTCAATGCGGCTCTGCCATACTATGTTGCTCCAGCCTATAGACTGCATCACGCTGGCTATGCCGTGCGACAGATGGTACCAAATGGCAACCAGCCAAATCAGGTACATTATGCTCAAATAATTGCTTGAGAATATGAACTTTAACCTGTCTATTCCGTCGGCCGGGACACCTCCCCTAATCTCAGCCAGCTGCATCTTGGCCCAGAAATCATACAGGTGAAACGCCAAGCCGAAAAGGATGAAAGCGCCTAATGCCAACATGTTTCTCGATGCCCACGACACTCCCTCCGGTCTTTCAGTCACGGCGTATTTCTTGTTGCCGCGCGACTTGCGGTTCTGGTAGGAAAGTATGAATGCATAAACCAGATGCACAGCTACCAGCACGGCCAAGCCTATGGTTCCAACTATCGCATACCAATTGGCGCCCAAAAACTCGCATATCATACGGTAACCGTCCTCCGAGAAAATCGCCACCAGGTTCATGGATCCATGAAACAGCAAAAAGATTACCAGGCCAGCGCCAGATATAGCCATTATAAGCTTTTTCGTAATAGAAGATAGTCCTTTTTTACCCATGAAATAAATGTTTTATACAAACTACAAAATTACAAAAATTTTGATAACATCCAATGTCTATTGCAAATTTTACAAAAAAAGGCGCCGTCTCACGACGGCGCCCTCCAATGAAATTGAAAATGATTTAATAATTGAAAAGCATATAGCTGGGTATAATACCTGCTTCAAACTTACTGATAAACTCTCCGCTAGCCGAATAACGCTCCACATCGCCGTTCATGACGTAGTTTTTGGCGTTTGAGATGTAGACTTCGTCGTTGGTCGGGTCAACCTTGATGGAATAGAACACCTTGCTTTCCGACACTATAAACGGAGTTTCAGGAACCTGTTCGGCCTCGACCGACATTTTGTAGACATTGAGAGTACCGTAGCCGCCGTTCATGAAATAAATATGTTGGCCTGATTTGTCGACAGCCAGACCACTCGGATAATCCACCCCCGGGATGAAATCGAAACGCTTGATGACGGTTCTGGTTACCGGGTCGATGCATATCAAAGCCGGGTCTTGAACGCCCTCGTAGCTGCCGCTGCAAAGCACCCAAATATGGTTGTGCTTATCCACCACCATAGAGTTGGGCTCCTGTGCAACTTCTATTTCATCCACTAATTCATCATTTTGACAATCAATCACTTGAACTGTCTTATTTGAAGTTTCACCTGAAGTATAATAATTCGACCAGTTGGTGACAAAAACCTCATTGCCGACCTTCACCATAGCCTCGGTGGTGTTGCCTGTTTCTATAAACTTCTTGTGGCTGAAGTCGCTCAAGTCGACCACCCAGATACCGGTGCGCTCCAGGTCGCTAACGTATGCCTTGTCGTTGCCGACTGTCAGCATGTAACGAGGTGAGCTGAAGCCCTTCAGCTTGGCCTGATACAGCAGACTGTTGGCATCAACCTTATAAATGTATTTACTGTTGTTGACCACAATATAAAGACTGTTTTTATATTTGGCCAGCGACTGCCCCACATCCCCTATCGGAGCGTGGTTAACCCTAAAAAACAGGTTGTTGGCTGCCGTGTCGGCCACCGGGTCGTAGAACGACAACGAAGAGTTTGCATAGGTGAAAGTACCTTCATTCAGCACAAAAACGCCTCTGTAAGGGCTTGCTGGCGGTGTTGGATCCGATTTGTCTTTCTTACAAGACACAAATGCTATCGATAAAACAACAGCTAAAAACAAAAGTTTCTTTTTCATAACGTATAATTTAAACTGATTTCAAAGCTTCTGCCCGGCATGGCTCGCCAAAGTATGGCCATATAATCCACATCCGTGACATTATTTATCTTAAACTCAACTATAAAATGTCTGATTCGTTTGCCTAAGGCCAGATGGTGCAGCATGTACGGATCCAAGCGGAAACCATAGAATTCATTGGGATTCATGGAGGTTTTACGCTCACCTGTATACTCCATGGTGTACGAAAGGTTCCAATCATGCCATTTCACCTCCGCAAAAGCGTTGGCGTGATGCAAAGGTATGTAAATCAGCTGGATTTCCATCTCGTCGGTAGTATGGCTGTACACATAATTGCCCGACAGTGAGAAGTCCCAGTCACCCACAGTGTAACCCAGTTTCAGGTGAGCCTCGGCGCCGTATGCTATGACGGTTGCCACATTCTCTGGCACCCAGTAACGCCAGGCTGTAGGTTTCCATTGTATCCAATCCTTAACTTTTGAATAATAGGCTCCAAGCTGTCCCTCAATGGTAAACAGTCCGAACGACCTGGTGTAATTGATGTTTCCGTCCACCGTACGGCCGTTTTCAGGCTTCAAGTCGGGATTGCCGCCCGGATGCCAGTAAAGATCGTTCAAGCTGGGGCTGCGGTAATTATGACTATATCCGGCGTTGACTTTCAAGCCTTTGACATAGAGCGCGCTATACGAAAGAGTGGCTGTAGGGAACCAACCGGCCGACTTCCAGTCTACCAAATCGTTGCGCAATGTCAGACGCAAGTCCAACGGTTTCAACACCTTACCCACCACAGCGCCGTAAAACGACAGAGTATTGCGGGCTTTGACGCCGTCGTAGTTGTTCGACTTCACCTGCTCATAGTCCCACTGCACTTTTCCCTTGAACTTCCACGACCTGTAAATATCCTGGTCAACTTCGGCTATCTGATGCAGCACATTGGCGTCGTTTTTGGAATTTATCTTGGTAACCACAGTACCTATATTGGTGTACGACTCCAGGAAATAATGCTGTTTCTCGTAGAAATAGGCCGACTTCACCTCTATCTTACCGGTATTCCAGTAGGTTTTGTACGAAACCATGTTGCGGGTGTAGTCGTTTATGGTATATTCCTTGGTGTTGCTGTTGTTGACATTAGGCATAATCTGCGGGCAGTTGCGGTCGCTCCACTGATTCCACGACACAATGGTTATCAACGACTTACGGAACCGCCATTGAAATTCAGGCATAAGGCCGTAGTCGACAAAATCAGCGTTTTTTTGCTTCATCACCTGATGCGGAATCACGCCTATGTTGTTATACTCGAAGTCGTTGTCGCTCGAGCAACGATAAGCCTTCACCCGCACCAGATGACTCGCCCATGAATAACCGGCAGTAATGTAAGAGCCGAAAGTATTGAAACTGCCGTATGTCTGTTTAAGGTCGAGAATCCATCCCTCGCCGAAATGCTCAGTGTTTTCGATATTGACAGTGCCGCCCAATCCGCCGCTGTTGGCCGAGGTGCCGCTACCCCACTTCAATGCCACCTGCTCGGTCATGAAGACAGGTATGGTGCTGAAGTCGACCTGTCCGAGCGATGGCGCGTTGATCTGGAATCCGTTCCAGAGCACCAGAGTGTGGCTGGCTGTGGTACCGCGAAACGAAGCCGTAGCTACGCCTCCCGGGCCGTAAGTCTTGATGAAAACGGGACTGTGCTGTATCAAAAGTTGAGACATTGGGATGGTGTTGAGGCGCTTGAGCAAGGCTGTATCCATCTTGCGTTCCATGGCGGTCTCGGCGACGTTACGGTGTATGGCGTCGGCGTTAATCTCCACGGCCTGCAAAACAATGGTGTCCTGTGCCACTGCGGCACAAGCGAACATCATCATTACTAATGTCAATAGTCTTTTCATAAAACGACCAACTTTTATTCCCGAAAGCCTTTTAAAGTCAAGATTCTGGCAGGTCTTCTGACTGGCCCCTCGCGACAGCGTCTTCCCATTCATTTGAGATGAACAGTGACTTATGCTGACGCTTCATGGGGTTTCACAGCAGCGGGTACTGTCCGGGATTTTCACCCGATTCCCTGTTAGGTCCACTTAAGGACACCTAAAATCGGTTGCAAAAATACATTTTTTTTTGATATAATAACATTTTTAATAAAAAAGTCTTTAGTCGCTAGTCTTTAGTCTTTAGAAATCACCAAAGACCCCATACTAACGACTAAAGACTAACGTCTAATAGCTAATGGCTAATGGCTAAAAACTACATCATCTCACCTCGGAGATAATCATCAATAGCCTTCGCCGCTTTCTTACCGGCTCCCATGGCGAGAATCACCGTGGCTGCTCCGCTTACCGCGTCACCGCCAGCGTACACTCCGCTACGTGTTGTGCGGCCGTTGTCGTTAGCTATGATACAGCCGTGCTTGTCGGCATTCAAGCCAGGTGTTGTTCTGAAGATCAACGGGTTAGGCGATGTACCCAAAGCCATGATAACCATGTCTACATCGAGCACAAACTCCGAACCTTTTATCTCCACCGGACGGCGACGGCCCGATGCGTCAGGCTCGCCAAGGCCCATTCTCACGCACTTCATGCCGTTCACCCAGCCTTCCTCGTTGCCGAGAATCTCGACAGGGTTGCACAGCAAATCAAACTCAATGCCCTCTTCTTTGGCGTGGTGCACCTCTTCGGCACGTGCCGGAAGCTCAGCCTCAGAACGACGGTAAACGATATGCACGTCGGCACCCAGACGCAAAGCTGTACGAGCCGCATCCATTGCCACGTTGCCGCCACCGACTACAGCCACCTTCTTACCTACGTAGTTAGGTGTCTCAAAGCCTTCTTTATATGCGAATAAAAGATTGTTTCTTGTAAGGAATTCATTAGCCGAGACCACACCGCAGAGGTTTTCGCCCGGAATGTTCATAAACTTAGGCAGACCGGCTCCCGAACCGATGAACACTGCATCGAAATGCTCGTCTTTCATCAGCGATTCGATAGAAGCTGTACGTCCGATGACCACATCTTTGAAGAAATGACCGCCCAGACGCATCACGTTCTCCACCTCGTGGCGGACAACCGTCTCTTTCGGCAGACGGAACGACGGGATACCGTAAGCCAACACGCCGCCGAACTCATGCAGAGCCTCGAACACTGTGACGTCATAGCCACGCACCAGCAATTCCTTGGCACAGGTCAAGCCTGAAGGGCCAGAACCGACGACAGCCACACGCTTACCGTTCTTCTTGATAGGTTTGACAAGGTTGATGCGGTTTTCACGCGACCAGTCGCCCACGAAACGCTCCAGCTTTCCGATGGCGATAGGCTCAAACTTCACTCCCATCACGCACTTGCCTTCGCACTGTGTCTCCTGAGGACACACACGGCCGCAAACTGCCGGCAGTGCCGAGTCTTGGTCTATTATCTGAGCGGCGCTCAAGAAGTCACCTTCCGACACCTTCTTAATAAATCCAGGGATGTTGATATTGACCGGGCAGCCTGTGACGCACTGAGGACGTCCGCACTGCAGGCAGCGCTGTGCCTCCACCACTGCTTCTTCGGCTGTGTAACCGAGGCACACCTCATCGAAGTTGTGAGCGCGCACCTTCGGATCCTGTTCGGTAATCTTAACACGGTGTTTCTTGTCGCGAGGCTCGTCTAAGATGCCGCCGACATGGCATTTATGACCTTCGGCTTTCTCTTCGCTCTCGAGTTGTTTGTGCTCAACCACATTGTTGTACATCGACTGACGCTTCATAGCCTCAACAAAGTCGACCTTCGAACCGTCAAACTCAGGACCGTCCACGCAGGTAAACTTGGTCTGTCCGCCCACGCTGATACGGCAGGCGCCGCACATACCTGTGCCGTCCACCATCAGGGCGTTCATTGAAACCGTGCATTTTATATTGAGTTTCTGTGCAAGCTGGCACACAAACTTCATCATAATCATAGGTCCTATGGCTATGCATTCATCGTAATGGTTACCCTGGTCGACCAGACGCTGCAGCATGTCGGTCACCACACCTTTGTATTCTGATGTGCCGTCATCTGTAATCACATAGAGGTTGGACATTGACGAAAGCTCATCCTCATAAACCAGGAGGCTGTGTGTACGGGCGCCAATGATGACGTCGGCCTTCACTCCGTTGTGATACAACCACTTAACCTGTGGGAAGATAGGTGCTATACCCACGCCGCCGCCTATAAACACGTAGCGTTTGGTCTTGCGCTCCTCGTACGACATGTGAATAAACTCCGAAGGACGTCCCAACGGGCCAACCACATCGAGGAAGGTGTCGCCCACCTTGTAAGTAGACATCTCACGGGTCGATTTTCCGATAGCCTTGAAAACTATAGTCACAGTGCCGTTCCATGGGTCGTTGTCACTGATTGTGAGCGGTATGCGCTCGGCTTTTTCTGTCATTTTGATTATGAGGAACTGTCCGGGCAATGCCGCTCTTGACAAACGCGGAGCCTCTATTTCCATCATAAAAGTGTCCTGTGCTAATTCTTTTTTATTGACTATCAGATACATAGCATTAAAATTTAGATTTTACAAAGCATTTAGTTCTTTCCAACTAAAGAACATACAAAGATAGGAATTTTTAATAAACAAGAAAAATTTTTAAATAAAATTCAAAAAAAGCATCCGACATTTTTCAATGCCGGATGCCAACCCTACTTAAAACCAACAATATTTAAAAACTAATGTATAATCTGTAATTATTCGCAAACAAGGCGGACAGAATGGCCATAGCAACCTGACTGTGTTGTGACTGCCAAACTGGTTGCAGCCCACTTGATTTGAACACAATAGTCTTTGCCATTGTTCTCATAGCAAGTACTTGTCCATAAATAACCAAATGTATCGACATAACTGATTTTACCTTGGTTGTCACCACTCTTTACACGATAACCGCATACAGGGAAAAACACTGCACCCTGTGCCTCCAAGGCCTCCCATTCCGACAAGCTGTACGACGACTTTATATCTCCATTGTTTCCGTAAGGCAAAATCATAATACCAAACCCTCTGTTATTATTGTTTGAAGCCGGTATTTTTGTCCAACCCATTTTATGGTTAGCTATCAAATAGTCCCATTCATCTTTTGTAAGGACTCTCCATTGCTTATATCCGTTATTGGTAATTCTATTATAACCCCAGTCACCTTTGGCGTATGCACCGGTAATATCGGTTTTTACATTAACAACAGGAGCATAACTACTGGTATTGCCGATTCCTGTCATATTCGGTTTATAGAAATATTTGCTATCTTCTGCACCGCGCAAGTTGTAGCCGCTGGTAGCCCAACCGAAAAGGCTCACTTCAGACTTATTTGAATAGTTTGTTCCCACTTCACCTTTGGTCTCATACTCATACTGAGTGTCCTTGAAACCCCATGTCCAGGTGTTCCATCCGTCGGTGGTTGTGGCCTTCAAATTGGCTTTTGCAAATCTGACATACTTGTCGTCGCCCACTTTGAACAAGCCATTCAAAGCTCCACCCGGCACAAACTCTGTTTTCACTACCAGATCGACACCTTCCGATTTGTATTCATTTTCAGCTATGGTTCCAATGGCCGGACGGGCGCCCTTATGGCAACCTGAAAAGACCGTCATGTCGCCACCAGCTGTAATGTCTTCCTGAGGAAGCAGGACAGCCCAAACAGCACCGACCTTAGAGTCGATGGTGATAGTGCCGTCGTTTATCTGGCTGTATGTGAAGCCGTTGCCTTCATCTTTAGGTCTAGTGAAATCAACTGTAACGAGGTTGTTCAAACCAGCGATGCATGTTCCTGCCTTGTCGTATCCTTCTGGCTTTTCAACGTTAAACTTCACCATAGCGCATTTGTTGCGAAGTCTTGCAGTATACTTACCGTCGCCTGTAGGATAATTCTCAGTTGAAGGAGAGTAGGAAATGATTGGAAATCTATGAACAGTTTCCGAATAGTCAACAACACCCTGGTCGGAAATGTCAACTGAAATGGTGTTGCCAGAGATTGTCTGATCATATCCCTTACCGCCAAGGTAATAGAAATGCAGAGGCTGGTCTCCCACCTGTTCCTCAATCATCACGTCGCCCGAAAAACCTTTACCAGCGGTATATGTCATGTAACCGACATATTTGTTGTTATAGCCGACATACATCTTGTCGCCTGTTTCGTACTCGACAGTGGCGTATGTTACGCCTCCGGTAGGATTCACATTGGCCTTGTCGTCGCCCACATTCAATGTGATGTGGACCTTATTTGATGTGACACTGTTGATGGTTTCGAGATTCTTTTTGCATTGTGTAAAACCGAGCATCATCACAAGCATGAGCATGAGTGCCGCACCGTTTCTGCGTTTGCGTTTAAAAGCGGCATAGCCTGCACCTGCCAGTGTTAGAATTGCCAGTCCGCTACCGAGTGGTGCATCTGGCTCGCCCACTCCCTGATTACTTATACTTGCGATTGAGATGCTGACACTGCGTGTCCAGTCATCCTCAAAATCTGGTGTAAAGAAATTGTCAAAGGCCTGAGCATTGGCAACATTTGGCATCAAAAACAACGCCAAAATAGAACAAGAAAGCACAAAAGCTTTCATAAATACAATCTTTTTCATATGGATTAAAAAAATTAAAAATCATTCCAATCTATTGAAATTCAACAAATTAGTAGGGGGTATTTTGAAAACAATAGGAAAATACTCGGCTAATTTCTCTCCATTTTTTTTGGAGCTGCAAAAGTATAAATTATTTTATTATGTTGTACTATGAAATTAAAAATTTTTTTTATGCTTGCGGGAAGCAGCATATCCAGCACCTAAAGCCGTGAGTATCAGCAGGCCGCTGCCGAGAGGAGTCGCGGGCGCATTGCCATCTTGAAAATGCATTGGAGGTAAAAATATGCCCGGGTCAACCAAGGTCCTGTTTTCAGCTTCCAATGGTGAGATAAAGCCGTCAAATTGGGCGTTGGCGGCAAAACCGAAAGTAAACACTATAGCGATTGTGAATAATATCTTTTTCATGATCCTCTCTCCTTTCTTTATCTCACAACAATTTTCTGGGTTCTACCATCCATTTTGAAAATGTAAACACCTGTCTGCAGAGACGCGCCATGGCACGTTTCTACGCCGTTAATCTGGCGTTTCATCACCACTCTTCCCATTACATCAAACACCTGAAGCTCACCTTCTCCACTGACAATGATATCGTTGCCGTTTTGGTATGCGAAAGGCGCGTTAAATTTGAGAATGAATCTCGACTCACTGTCGGATGTCGACGCAACGAATGAATATTTTCCGTCTTTAAGCAGGTCGATGTCCTGGCCTGTGAGTTGGTCAACCAGATGCAGATAATGGATGTCGAGGCCTTCTGTCTCAACGCTGATGGTGTATTGCCCCATCTCTGAAGCCTTGAAATTGACAGGCACATCGCCTCTGCCGTTACTACGCACCACCGCATAATCGCCATCATACTGCGGAATATATATCTTGGTGCTGTTCTCATTAAGAGTAAGCTTCGACAATGTACCACCGTCTCCGAAACGGACAATTGCGCGGTCAATTATGTTGCCGTTGCTGCCAATGACATTAAGTATCACTCGTTGTTTGATATCATCTCTACTGGGAGCAGTCATTGTAAACACCACAGGTTCACCATAATATGCAGCTTGAACAAAAATACCCTGCATGGGGTCGATAGCCGCATCAACATTAGGAATAAACCCATCTCCATCGGCGTTCATCTCCAAAAAATCGCGCCCGCCTTGAATATAAGCAGTCACATCAAACGGATTGCCCAAAAGGTTCCAACCCGCCAGTCTCTGATCAGGAAAATAAGTTAAATACACCTCGTATGTCCCATATACAAAACCGTGATAGACATAATGGCCAGAACAGAAAGTACCATCAAAACTGAGCGTTGTATTATCTTTGTTGGCATAAAGATATCCAATGCCTGATTGCAGATTAAAGCCACCGTTTTTATAATTACGCCATTCTTCGCTGAGACCGTGGTCAAAAGCATAAAGATCGTAATAACCGTCTTCTCTTAAAAACCCGTTAGCTACGGTAGGAGCATAGTTACTCACAGGTGACGCTATGAGATAATACTTATCATTATCGCCTGTTTCTCCAGCTCCTGTGATTTCTTTAGTTGCCGGTTGTTTTTTATATAAACATCCCTTATAGTCAAGTACACTTACGGAAATGACAAAGTTTGTATGATCAACTAATCTTATATATGAACTGATAGAACTTAAACTTAGCAAACCATCTGCTGAGAATTGAAAATCAGTGCCATCGGTTTTATTAAAAGTCAATTCTCCGGGTTTTTTAGGATCTTTAAGATATCCGTCTTTATTATGATAAATCTTACCATGATCAGATAAACTGGTAATAGTAACCTCATAATCCTTATAATTACCTTCGATATACGTAATAGTTCCATCGCTATGAACATTTACAGGAGCCGAGCCAGCGTATGTTGCACCAACATGTGGATGTCCGGTCAAAATTCTGTAATTTGCAGCTATAACGTAAGTGCCGGCCCATGTCCAACCTGGTGAGTCGATATCGGCCTGTTTTACTTTTTTGTAAACTTGGCCCTCTACCCTCTCCGGCAGGACAGCCGTTGTCAGCATCATCAGTGCTGTCAAAACCACCAATATATATCTCTTCATCATGATTTTTTTAAGTTTTATTCTTATAATATATTGATTCTCAATATATTCGGTTAATTTTTATCCCATCTTTTGGGGCTGTAAAAGTACAATTTATTTTGGAACGTTGTATTGGTAAATGCTGAAATTTTGAAAAAAGTTTAAGATCCCTCACTCCTTCCCGTCATTTCGACCGAAGCGAAGCGTAGTGGAGAAATCCTCCCTACTCAAACATCAATTGAGTTTCCTCACCCCTAGCGGGGTTAGGAATAACAGCATTTTTTAGTGATAACAATCAGGCGCGGCATGAGAGCTCCTCGGTTGTTGTGAGTTGCCGTCAAGCCGCGCCACCGTGCCCCCCCTTTGATTTGTCATTCCGAGCAAAGCGAGGAACCTCATCAAACAAAAAAAACAATCGCTATTGATTCCCATTCATAGTCTTAGCTCGTACTACTGCCGCACACAATGCCTTTCACATTCATTGCCACGACCGGCATCGTGTGAAGCTTCATAGAGCTCTTCCTCTGTAGTTTCCATAAGCGTATCGTTTTTCATATTTTCGCTGTTTTTCGGATTCAGCTTGCAGAAGATTAGTTGTTGCTAGGAAGATCGTGAATTAAACGAACACGCATTCTGAATTGACTACTACCCCAACCGACAACGGGAATATTGGCATCGTTCTTCCATTGAAAATAGGTGCGGTTGGTACTCATCTTATTCCACAAGGCCCAATACCACCCTTCTGTGTCTAAAGACCAAAATAATTTACTATTACTATATGTCGCCCTACCTGTACTTATCAAGAGCACAAACCCTTTCCCAAGATACTTAGTGTAGTCAGTGACAGTTCCGGAAGTTATATCCTCTCCGATATCTGAAGCCTGTGTCTCATCAGGAGGCAAAAGCAAGCAATTCACATGACCAGCGACAGTAACCCTATAGTAGGGTGCAACACCACTGTTCATGTTTGTCCGATTAATAATATTGTTCCACTCTTGCGGCTGGGTTGAATTAGTGCTGCCAGAGGACAATTTGTTGAGATTTCTCCAATCTATACCACAGATATTAAGCCCACTTGAAATTTCACCGTAATCAAACCACACTCGCTTTGCAGTGCTGGTGCTAGTTGCATTCCAACCCCACGTAACAAATGGCTCTGTAAATGAATACTCACCCCCATCAACTCCCAAGTCTCCAGGGGAAAAACAGACTTTCTTACCGGAGGCTACGGTAAAGGTATAAAGACTCACCGGCACGGATACGATATAGACTTGTCCATTCATATATCCATCAACCGATGGAGCCGTTACGCTACCGGAGTATACTTTTCCATCTGCATCGATTAGCTGAAAAACGATGGGATCGCTTGCAGTAGGAGTAAAACGCAGCCCGACACAAAAATCATCCGGCAGATCTGTGTTCTGCGAAATCGTAACGGGACCAAACGTGGCTACGTCGGTGCCCTCATTATACGAAGCCTGCAACTTATTCCCTTCCGAAAAGATTCTCACAAACCGGATATTGCCAATAGGAGTATTGCCATCTTTGAATGTGAAAATGAAAATGCTTCGAAGAGTATTAATGCTAGATGCAGTAGCCGTGATGATGCTTCCGTCATTAACTGTCAATGTGGGATCCAGATCCAATGACAGTGCTTCCCCGACCTTTAAATATTCGTTTCTTTCAATTGCATCTATTGCCGGACGTGAACCTTTAAAATATCCGTTATCTGTGTATACCGTGCCAGATGCTCCAGCATCCAATGCATTTTGCGGAAGCACGATGGCCCATCTTTCGTTGTTACCGCTTGTCGGCATCTTGATGAGACCACCATCTTTTGAGCCATATTCGATACCGTTCCCGTTGAAATTGACAGTAACTGTGTTTTTCATTCCGGTAATGCACAATACTGATGAATTCAATGCAGCAATATCGTTTGTGGTGAATTTCATTATTGAACAGTAGTTGAACAAGGTGGCTGTATATTCACCCTCACCTTCGTAAACCTCATTCGAATGATTGTATGAAATCACAGGATATTCCGAAGTCTGGTCAATGATGTCAACGGTGTATTTCGTTGTCTCTGTAATAGTTGGGGTCTTGTTACCAAGGAAATAAAAATGCAAAGGTTGATCATCTGCGGCTTTCGGAACGAATGCGACATCACCTCCAAATTTTTGATTCTCTGCATTATAAGTCAACGATCCGAGGCAAGCGTTGTTATAGCCGACGTAAATCACATCACCTTCTTCAAATGTAACAGTGGCAAATTCATCTCCAGGAGTAACATTAGCTCTTGAGCCACCGTCAACTCTCAGTGTGATATGCAAACCGTTGCCCACAGGGTTTATAGTTTCAACATTCTTTTTGCACTGAGTCATACCCAAAAGCAGCGCAAAAGCCAAAAGCAATGTAGCACCATTTTTGAAATTGCGTTTGCGGCGAGATATTGCATATCCCGCTCCGACAGCTGTCAAAATCAGCAGGCCACTGCCAACCGGGGCTTCACTCTGACCGATACCGTTGTTTGTAATACCATTAGCCGATGTCCAGTATGTTATAGCATCACGTGTTCCGCCATACTCATCACCAACACTGAAAAAATCGTCGCTATTCTGAGCGCGCATAGGCAATGTACAAATAATAGCCAAAACAAATGATAGCACCAATGCTTTAAAGTTAAAAAAGTTCTTCATATTTTTATAATTATTTATTCACAAACAAGGCGAACGGACATTCCTTGCAAATGGCTATTCAGTTCTGGCACTCTTAGATTATTTTCATACCATGAAGCTGCGACCATATAAGCTTTTCCATTATTCATATTTCCATTTGTGCTCGCCCAATAATAGCCCCAAGTATCTACCTGTGTTATTTTTGAATAATTACTACTGCTTTTTGCACGAAAACCGCAAACAGGAAATAATATAGCGCCATAATCGCTTTCCATAGCCTCCCATTGTGCCACGGTATATTCCGAGCTTAACGTCGCAGAGCTATTATATGGCAATATGGCAACACCATAGCAACGGCCACTAGTACCTAATGAGCCTACACCAGTAATCTTCACCCAGCGTGTTGTATGATTAGCTCTTAAGTAGGTCCACTCATCGCTCGTAAGACAACGCCATTGATAATAACCTTCGTTGGTAATTCTGTTATAGCCCCAATCACCTTTAGCATATTCGCCAACTATACTCGAAACTCCTCCAGGACCAAAACTGGATGTATGTCCTTCCATAGTATTATTAGGCTTGTAATAATAATCGCTGCTTTCTACTCCACGAATATTATAACCGCTTGTTGCCCAGCTAAACAAACTTACTTCGGTTCTATTAGCATAGTTCGTTCCCACTTCACCGGCGGTTTCATATTCATACTGAGTATCCTTGAATCTCCATGTCCATGTGTTCCAGCCATCGGTAGTTGTAGCCTTCAGGTTAGCTTTGGAGAATCTCACCATCTTGCCATCCGCATTCACCTTGAATAGTCCGCTCAATGCTCCTGTCGGTTGAAATTCAGTACTCAAATCAAGTTCGTATGGTGTTGAAATGTAGTCGTTTGCAACAATTGCATTTATCGTTGGACGAGTTCCTTTGTGGCGGCCAGAAAATGCTCCATCGGCATCTGCAGCTTTTTCATCTTGCGGAAGCAAAACTGCCCACACATCACCAATCTTAGACGGAATTGTAATGGCACCTTCATTCACCAAACTGTAAGTAAAGCCCTCGTCAGTACCTGCTTTAGTATGATCGAAATCAACAGTAACCAGATTGTTCATACCGGTGATGCATGTTCCTGCCTGATCGTAGCCTGCCGGCTTATTCACATGGAATTTCACGATAGCGCATTTGTTCAGAAGTCTGGCGGTATAATCGCCGGTAGCCGAAGGATATACTTCTGCCGAATGAGCATAGTTGATTACAGGATATTTGATTACTTGGTCAGAAATATCCAAAGTGGCAACATTGCCATCAAACGTTGGCTCAAATCCCTTTCCTCCAAGGAAATAGAAATACAGAGGTTCATCATCAACAGTTTCAGCAATATTGATATCACCAGTAAAATTGCCACTGGAATATGTCAGATAACCGACGTATGTCTTGTTGTATCCGACATACATCTTATCACCATTTTCAAACGAAACTGCTGCATAGCCTACTGATGCCGCATTGGTTGTGTCAACAATCACTCTTGAATTATCTTCCACTCTAAGGGTTATGTGTGCTTTGTGCGCTCCTTCGCCCTGTAATGCCGGGCTCTTTTTACACTGTGTCATTCCAAGAAGCAACACGCATGCCATCAACATCATAACACCCTTACGCAACGAGCGTCTGCGGCGTGCAACTGCATAACCGGCGCCCAACATGCTCATTATCAAAAGCCCACTGCCAAGTGGTGCAGGTTCACCAATTCCCTGTGGGATAAGACCGGCGCCACCGATTGTGATGCCAAAAGAGCCTCTTAATTCATCATCAGAACCGTCCCAATCATTAATAAACGCGTCCGCTGTCTGTGCATTAACTGGCAGGACGAACGAGACTGCCATGCACAATGAAAGCATTAAAGCCTTCAAGTAAAAAAGCTTTCTCATGATTTTTAATAATATTAGTTGATATAAGTGTTTGATTTTCAGACCGCTGTCTGTCCGAGGGGGGGGGCATACGGAATATTGGCTACCTGTAGGATATGACAGGTAGCACAAACTATTCGTTATATTATTACCCTTCTCCATAAGCGGCCGCAAAGTTACTCATAAACCGCCGAATAAAGGTTGTCAATATGTCGCCAAAATTTGTCTAAAAGTACCGTTCTACCTAACAAAGACGCGTTTCACCACTATGCCTTTGCCGGTATCTATGCGAAGCATGTACAAGCCGTCTCCAAACTGTGACAAATCGATAGCAGTGTCTGTTGTCTCCAACACCTTCTGTCCCAATGCGTTGATCACTGTGACAGCCTTTATTCCCTCGGCGCTGATGCTGATAAGACCGCTTGTAGGGTTAGGATAAACAACAACGCTGCCGTCGAGTTCAGCTATGCCGTCGGTAGTAACATGTGCCGTTACAGACTCCGACTCGCAGTGATGGCCACCGGCTATAGTGTTAATCGCCGACACCCGGTAGTATTGGCTAACCGACTGAATATCGTTGTCTATATAAGTGGTGGCATCGCCATCGGCATAACCTATCAGGTTGTAATTCGAGCCATCTGACGAACGGTAGATGCTATACTTCTCCGTGACACTGGCTGTGCCGGCCCATAACACGTTGGTTACGGTGATATTGTCTATGCACAGTGCATAGGCCGCAACTGATGTGTTGTGACGGAAGCCCAGATATATGTTCTGCCCTGCATAGTCCGACAAGTCAACCGAATAGCGTGAATACGGATAGGCAGTGTTCCACGACTGTATGGTATTGATGGTCATGCCGTCTTCCGATGCCACAACCACTTCAAAATGCTCCACAGGATAGCTGGGGTCGAAGCCCGTGGCAAAGAAATCCATGCGCGCGCCAGGCAGCACCTTCAGCAAAGGCATGAAGGCATAGTTGTCGGGAGTGAGTGGGCCGGAGGAATTGCTATACGAGAACGACACCAAGGAGGCATTGGTGCCAGTGGTGTTGGGGGTGCCGTCGGGATCCATTCCGCCTGCAGCATAAATGCCAAACACCAAACCGTCGCCGTCACCGTCGAGGAAGGTCCATCCCTGAGGGTCGTCCTGGAAATCTGTAAATATGTTGCGTTCCCAAGTGAGAGTCACCTTCTGTCCGTCGTAATCGGCAGTAAGGTTCTCCGGAGCCACACAGTTGAGCTGAGCTGTGATACATTGCGGAGCCGCAAGGGCATAATAAGTGCCGTCTGTCTTGCCTCCTTCCTGGATGATACGAATGCAATACTCTGAGTTATAACGATTTACATTATGAGTAAAGCTTTCCTCACCATGATTCAAGGTGGCTATAAGCTCGCCGCCGGCATAAACCAAAGCGCCCTTTGCAGGACGTATGATTTCAGCTTCGATATTGGTAATCTTGATGTTGTCTATATTGAGATAATACGTCTCGCCCACTGTGTTGAAATGACGGAAAGCCACGTAAATCTGCTGTCCGGCGTATGCTGAGAGGTCGACAGAGTGTTCTGTATAGCTGCCGGTGCTGTTCCATTCGGCTATGGTGGTGAAGTCGGCAGGATTGGTGTTGCCGGTTGTCGACACTGCCACTCCGAAATGCTCAGGGTCTGGGGCTATGCCCGGCTGGTCGGCGTCTTTAGCCACAAATGAAAGCACTGTGTTTGCCGAGGCTACAAGGTGAGGCAAAACCGCGTAATTATCAGGGTTCAATTGCTGTCCCTGCCATGAATTCGAGCGCAGGCAAGGGCCGCTGCCATAGCCGCCATACTGGCAGGCATAGAAATTCAGGCCGTCGCCGTTGGCGTCTATAACTGTGAGGTCCGACATGGTGGTGTCGGCAAAGTCGTAAAGCAACTCATCGACCACAAACGAAGTGCTCATCATTGGCAAGGTCCAGCTGAGGTTGACTGAGTTGCCGTTGCTGTCGGCATGCAAGCCTGTAGGCGAACCCTGGAAGTTATCGCCCGAGCGGAATGTCCAGTCTGTCGACTTTGTCAAAGTGGCACCCGACTGATATGTTGCCGTAACGGTGGTAGAATGTGACGAGTTGTTTGTAAAACATTTAGTATCAAGTAGATATTTCACACCTGTCACATTGTTGGCGACCACATTTCCATCGAGAGAGATGCTGCAGTTGACTATAGGATCTTTGGCCTGCGGTCCCACAAATATATCGTCCACGACAAGACAGAAGTGGTTGGTGCTGTTAAAGTGGCGTATGGCTATGTAGACATCCTGTCCCACGTAGCTGTTCAAGTCGACTGAATACTCATGCCAGCCGCCCTGTTTGGCAGTCATAGTCCACTCCTGAAGCATCGTAAAGTCTGATGCTGCGGTGCCTGTTGTCGACACTGCCAGTCCGAAATGGTCGGCCGGATAAGCCTCGTCGAGAGCGCTGGCATAGAACGAAACATAATGATTGTTAGCCGTTATCGTAATTTGAGGCGACACCAGATAGTTGTCTGGCGACAGTGCGCCCGCATAGTTGCTGTATGAATATGAGAACACTGCGCCATTGGTGTTGTGGTGACCATATCCCCCGCCTATCGGTGAAAGCGTCCAGTTGTAGCTGTCGCCGTCAGCGTCTATGGTTGTCCATGCCAAAAGACGTCCTTCGTCGTAATCATTCTCAAAATCGTAACAATAACCGTCGTTACCGGTGTAATAGCTCGGAGCGTGAAGTAACACAAAGCCCGAAGCCGAAACATAATTGTCAACGCCAGTCTGGGCGTTCAAAACTAAAGATGATGCTAGTAAAACTGCCATCGCAGCCAATGGAATAAAAAACTTTTTCATATAAAAAAACTTAAAAAATTCTAGTGTTTCACCACCACGTTGTCCGAGCCTAAACGGACCTTGAGCCAGCGTTCTATCTGATCGCACAGTTGCTGGCTGATGGTGTCGTTGCAAGTGATATAAGCCACTATATGCTCATGCTCCAGGTTGGCCTCGGCATTAACCGACGAGCCTCTGGTCAGGCTCAGGCTTGTAATCTCGGGATGCTGGGCAAACAGTTCCTGCGATACAGCATATACCGGCAGCTCGCGGTCTGCGTAGGTGTCAAGGCGTGAGTTCAGCTTGACTATACTGTCATTCAACGCTTTTATCTGCTTGTCGGCATGCTCGTAAATACCTTTAACTATCTCGGTTTCGGATATCTCCGCGCGAGCCATTGTGGCATCCTCGTGTATGATGATCTGACCGCGTGTGAAGCCGTACATTTCAGCGTCGCGGTACAAAGTCTCACGGGCTTCCGGCGTCATGGCCTCACCTGCCACATACAATTCGACAGTAGGAGACTTCCGGTTGTAAACAGCCTTATGGTCATAAACAAAACTCCGGCCCATGTTCTTGTGCTTGCGCACCAGAGTGGCGGCGTCAATTTTGAAATTATTCTCCTTAACCACACTCACGGCAGTGAAAATGCTCGGCACTATGATGATGGCAAGCAGTACCCCATACCAACTTTTATTGATTTTCTGATGTTTCCCGTCGGTCACCTCCACTGTTGGGAAATGTAACAGCTTAACCGTCATGAAAGTTGCCAGAGCGATGAAAATCGTATTAATAATAAATAGGTATAAGGCTCCGCCAATAAAAGTTATGTTCAAACGGGAAACACCGTAGCCCACCGTGCAGAGTGGCGGCATCAAAGCCGTAGCTATGGCCACACCTGCAATCACAGTCCCCTTATCCTTGCGTGAAGTCTCCAAAATACCAGCAAAACCGCCAAACAGAGCAATCAGAACGTCGAAAATGGTCGGTTTGGTACGTGCCAGCAGCTCCGACTGATTTTCCAGAGTCAACGGGCTCAAAAGGAAAAACACCGAAGATGCGAGTATGCTGATAACCACCATGATAGCAAAATTCTTCAAGGAATCCACCAACAGGGTTTTATCTTCCGTTCCAAGGCCCAAACCCATACCCATGATAGGTCCCATCACCGGCGATATCAACATGGCGCCAATGATGACCGGAATGGAGTTGACATTCAAACCCACCGAAGCGATTACTATGGCGCAAGCCAAAATGACCACGTTAGGTCCGCGGAACTCAATGTTCTTACGGATAGATATATCAGCTGTATGATGATCAATATGTTCGCTTATATTGATTAATGCCACGATTTTACGAAAAAACCTGTTCATTTGTCAATTTCGTTAGTTAGTTTGAGAGTGCAAAAATAGCAATTTTTTGAAAATTAATTTAAAATATCATTGATTGGTGATAAATATTCTTAATTTTGCACCCAATAGTATTAATGATTCAAATATTTAAATTTTTATAAAATGAAAAAAGCATTATTGTTAATCAGTGTCATGGCTTTTGCCATGGGTTCTGTGTTTGCTGGTCCTGTCGGACAGACTCGTGCCATGCAGATCGGACAACGTTTCATGAATTCAGATCAGCTGCAGCTGGTTCACACCTCAGCTACTCGCGGCGACGTTGACTATTATGTGTTCAACCTTGACGGCGGCGGTTTTGTCATTGTGGCTGGCGACGACTGTGTCAAGCCTATTCTCGCCTACTCCACCACAGGCAGCTTCGACCCAAGCAACGTGTCTGACGGCTTTGATTTCACACTCAGAAGCTTCAGCCAGGACATCCAATATGTCAGAGAGCACAACATTGAAGCCACAGCCGACATCCGTGCCGAATGGCAGTCGGTGATGGCAAACGGCACCATCAAGCCGGGCACCGGAAACCGCAGCGTGGTAGGCCCTCTCTGCCAGACCACCTGGAACCAGAACTTCCCATACAACAGCCAGTGCCCTGAAGACGGACAGGGCAGCGGCGGCCACGTATACGCAGGCTGCGTCGCCACAGCCATGGCTCAGGTCATGAAATTCTGGGACTATCCTGCGCATGGATTCGGCTCATACTCATATTATCCGAGCGGTTATCCAGAGCAGTATGCCAATTTCGAAGAGACTGAATATCATTTCGAGTTGATGCCTAACGACCTGGATTCACTCAGCACCGAGGAAGATTATTTCTATATCGCTCAGTTCCTGCATCACTGCGGAATAGCTGTAGATATGATGTACGGCTACAACGGCAGCGGAGCATATTCAGATGATGTACCATACGCTTTGCGCACATATTTCGGCTACAACTGTGACGAGTTGGAAAATAAAGACTCTTGGTATTCGGGCGGCTACAACAATGAGGAATGGGCTCAGCTGCTGAAAGACGGCGGTCTTGACGAGGGTATTCCTCTGTATTACAGCGGACAGGACGACGACTGGCAGGGCGGTCACGCTTATGTGTGCGACGGTTACGACGAGAACGACTACTTCCACTTCAACTGGGGCTGGAGCGGCCGCGACGACGCATGGTGCCCAATCGGAGCTCTCAACACCACAAAATATCATTTCAACATGATGAACGGAATGATCGGACATATCATCCCTGATTTACCGGAATATAACGAGCGTCCTGAAGCAATTACAGATTTTGATGTGGTTGAAAACGACGATATGACAAGCGTAAGCATCATCTGGACCAATCCTGAATACAACCTGGCCGGCGAGCCTCTGACCGACTTCACAGTTTACGTTTATCGTGACAGAGAAGTCATTTTCCAAACAGAAGGAGTGAAAGGCTCAAGAATGGTAATCAACGACATGAACCTCGAAGCCGGACTTTACCAATATTCCATTATCGCTGAAAATGAATATGGCTTCAGCAAGAAAGCTTACGCTAAGATTCTTGTAGGCGACAAGTGCGACATAGTGTTCGAGCTCACCGACGATGAAGGTGACGGCTGGAAAGGCGCCTGCATCAGCGTGACCGACGAAAACGGCAACCGCATCGCAAAAGTCACCATGACTGAAGGTTCAGAACTGACAGTGGTTGTGCCGTTGCTGACAGGCAACATCAACTTCATCTGGAACCACGGCTGGTATCACACAAACGTACAATATGACACCGACTACGAGTGCCACTTCACCATCTACGACGCCAATGGTACCGAGCTCTATGTTTCAGGCGACCACAGCGACGGTGTATTCCTCACCTACGACAACAACTGCGACGACGAAGTCAACGAAGTCTTCGTAAACGTGTGCAACATCTACCCTAACCCGACCAAAGGCATGCTCAATGTCGAAGGCGATGGCGAGATGACAATCTCAGTGCTCAACGTGCTTGGCCAGAAGGTTCTTGAGACAACAGCCACCGACAATGCCACCCTCGACATGAGCGGCTTCGAGACAGGCATCTACATGGTACGCATCGAGACAGCCCAGGGCACTATGACAGAAAAGGTTAGCGTAAGAAGATAGTATCTTGGAAACATTTGATAAAAAAACTTGAAATCACTCGTGATTTCAAGTTTTTTTTATATCTTTGCAGGACTTAACCATTATTAACTTAAATTAAAATGAGAAAATATCAATTTTTGTTGATTGCGATTTTTGCCTTAGCTATTGGCAAAATTTACGCAGGTCCTGTCGGCGCCCAGCGCGCCCAGCAACTCGGACAGCGTTTTATGAACGCTGCAAAGGGTTCACAGCAAACTGAAATTCAATTAGTTCACACCGCTGCCACTCGTGGTGATGCGGATTATTATGTTTTCAATGTAGGTGACAACAATGGATTCGTCATCATAGCCGGTGACGATCGTGTGAAGCCGATTTTGGCTTATTCCACAACAGGATGCTTCAACCCTAACGAGGTCGCTGACGGTTTCAGTTTCACGCTCAACAGTTTCAGCGATGAAATTCAATATATCAGAGAAAACAACCTCGAAGCCACTGCAGACATCGTTGCTGAATGGGCATCGGTGTCAGAAAACGGCCTTATCAAACAAGGCAGGGGCAATCGCGTTGTTGTCGCTCCTCTCCTTCAGACCACATGGCATCAGAATTTCCCATACAACAGCCAGTGTCCAGAAGACCCGGATGGCCACGGTGGACATGTTTGGGCCGGCTGCGTCGCAACAGCTATGGGTCAGGTGATGAAATTCTGGAACTACCCTGAACGTGGATTTTTCTCACACTCTTATTATCCTGAAGGTTATCCGCAGCAGACGGCCAACTTTTACGAGACTGAATATCATTTTGAGTTGATGCCCAATGATATTGACTCATTGAACACCGAGGAAGATTACTTCTATATCGCTCAGTTACTGCATCATTGCGGAGTTTCTGTGGAAATGATATACGGTCCCGACGGCAGCGGTGCCTTTTCTGAAGATGTGGCTGAAGCGTTACGTTCTTATTTTGGATATACTTGCGATGATCATATCACCAACTATGGCGGTGGCTTTTGGGGCCCCGGCTACACCAATGAGGAATGGATCCAGATGCTGAAAGACGGCGGTCTCGACGAAGGCATTCCGTTGTATTACAGCGGTCAGGACGACAGCGGTGCCGGTGGTCACGCCTTCGTGTGCGACGGCTACGACGAGAACGACTATTTCCACTTCAACTGGGGTTGGAGCGGCAAAGACGATGCATGGTGCCCTGTCGGAGCGCTCAACACAACGAAATACGCATTCAACGAACTTAACGGCTTCACGGGACACATCATTCCCGAAACATCGGAGTATTTCGAACGCCCGGAAAGCATCACCAACTTGGAATTGATTGAAGACAGAGACAATTCAAGTGTAAGGATTCAGTGGATCAACCCATCCTACAAGCTTAACGGTGAGCCGCTTGAGGGTTTTGATATATGTATCTATCGCAATGGAGAACTCATAGCCGGTAGTTTTTACGGTCAAATGCCAGGCAGCCCGATGATTTACACTGATAATGATATTGAAGACGGTCTTTACCAATATGGAGTGATGATTGTTAATGAACACGGCATCAGTCACACGGAATATGCCTCAATTCTTGTCGGAGACAAATGCGACATCGTTTTCGAGCTCACCGACGACGAGGGTGACGGCTGGAAAGGCGCCTGCATCAGCGTGACCGACGAAAACGGCAACCGCATCGGTGCTGTCACCATGACTGAAGGTTCATCACAAACCATTGTATTGCCATTGCTGAAAGGCAACCTCAACTTCATCTGGAACCACGGCTGGTATCACACAAGCCCTCTTTATGACACCGACTACGAGTGCCACTTCACCATCTACGACGCCAATGGCACTGAGCTCTATGTTTCAGGCGACCATAGCGACGGCATCTTCCTCACATACGACAACAACTGCGACGACCAAGTCAACGAAGTATTTGTGAACGATTGCAACATCTACCCTAACCCGACCAACGGCATACTCAACATTGAAGGCGAAGGCGCAATGACAATCACAGTGCTCAACGTGCTCGGCCAAAAGGTTCTTGAAACAACAGCCACCGACAATGCAACCCTCAACCTGGGTGGTTTCGGATCAGGAATCTACATGGTTAGAATTGAGACTGCAAATGGTACAAAGACCGAGAAAATTAGCGTAAAAAGATAACATAGATAATAGATAAAAAAATAGAGCCGCCACATCGTGACGGCTCTACATGTATTAATTAATAAGGTATCTTATTAATCGTTGTACTCAGCCAAAACTTCTTTGACTTTGTCAGGTGTCAAACGGCCATAGACCTTGTCACCAATCATAGCGACTGGAGCAAGACCGCAGGCGCCCACGCAACGGAGGCAGTTCAATGAGAACTTTCCGTCAGGTGTTGTGCCACCGACTTCAACGCCGAGCTGACGTTTCAATTCATCCAAAACCTTCTCAGCGCCACGCACATAGCAGGCTGTACCCAAGCAAACTGAAATCGGGTATTTGCCCTTTGGAGTCATGGTGAAGAATGAATAGAATGAAACGATACCGTAAACTCTTGATACAGGGATATTCAACTCCTTAGCGACGAGTTCCTGAACTTCTGCTGAGAGGTAGCCGTACTCACCCTGAACCTTGTGAAGCACGTTGATAACTTCACCACCGTCATTACGGAATGATTTGCAAACATCCTTAATGAAGTTGATTTTATCTTCTGATAATTTAATAACTGCCATAATATTCAATTTTTAATTTTCCAACAATTATTTTTCGCTAATCTCAACATGTTCTGACTTGTCGAAATAGTGTGTATGCAGCAGTTCATGTGACTTGTGGCCGCATGGTTCACCAAAGTACTCAGCGTAGATCTTCTTGATTGAAGGATTCTCGTGTGACTTACGGATCGGTTTGCCGAGGTCTTCACGATAGATAGCCTCTGTACGTTTCTTGATGATTTCACTGTTGCCATGGTGATATGGCTGACCAGCTCCGCCGACGCAACCGCCTGGGCAAGCCATGACTTCGATAGCGTGGAACTGCTCTTTGCCTTCGCGAACTCTTTCGAGGAGCTTGCGTGCATTTGCCAGACCGTGAGCGATACCGATGTGGATTGGGGTGCCTGCGAAGTCAACCCAAGCGTCACGGATACCGTCCATACCACGGAGTTCTGTAAAGTCGATCTTAGGAAGCGGTTTGCCTGTGAACACTTCGTATGCTGTACGAACTGCAGCCTCGATAACACCACCTGTTGCACCGAAGATGACAGCAGCACCTGTTGACTCGCCGAGCGGATCGTCATAATCCTCTGATGGCATGTCTTTCAGATCTAAGTTGAACTGCTTGATCAAGCGAGCCAACTCACGTGTTGAAAGGACGTAGTCGATATCTGGGTTACCGTCTTTGTAGAACTCTTTACGTTTGCTTTCGTATTTCTTTGCCAAGCAAGGCATGATAGAAACGACGACGAGGTCCTCTCTGTTGATGCCCATCTTCTCTGCCCAGTAGTTCTTAGCGACAGCGCCGAACATCTGCATAGGTGACTTGGCTGTTGAAGGAACGTCAAGCATATCTGGGAAGTTGTGCTCGAAGAAGTTGACCCAACCTGGGCAGCATGATGTCAAGATAGGAAGACGGACTGACTTGTCGCCTGCCATGAACTTCTTGATTCTGCCGAGGAGCTCTGTACCTTCTTCCATGATTGTCAAGTCAGCGGTGAAGTCTGTATCGAACACATAGTCGAAACCGAGGCGGCGCAATGCTGCTGCCATCTGGCCTGTGACGATAGTACCTGCCGGCATGCCGAACTCTTCGCCGAGAGCGACACGTGTTGCAGGAGCTGTGTTGACGATGACGGTCTTCTTAGGATTGTTGATAGCTGCCATGACTGCGCGTGTGTCGTCAACCTCGCTCAAAGCGCCGACTGGGCACACCTGGACGCACTGACCGCACATGACGCATGGTGAATCCATGAGGTCCTGCTCGAAAGCTGGAGCGACGACGGCCTGGAAGCCACGGTTCACAGCTGACAAAGCACCGACTGTCTGGATGTTGTTACATACGTTCTCGCAGCGGCGGCACATGATACATTTGTCAATGTCACGAACGATTGAAGGTGACATATCCTTGCGGTATGTTGACTGTTCACCCTTGAATGGGATGTCGCGGATACCGAGGTTCTGAGCGAGCTTCTGGAGTTCGCACTGTCCTGACTTGGCGCATGTCAAGCAGTCTGTCGGGTGGTCTGAAAGAATCAGCTCAACAACAGTGCGGCGTGCGTTGATGACGCGTGCGCTGTGTGTGAGAACTTCCATACCTTCGACGCAGTCTGTTGCGCAAGCTGGAGCAAGGTTACGACGTGGTTTGCCGTTGAAATCCTTTGTGATTTCGACAACGCAAACACGGCATCCACCTGGTTTGTTCTCAAAGTTCATTCCTGCCAACTCGAAATAGCAGAGGGTAGGAATATGAATACCGGCCTGACGGGCAGCTTTCAAAATTGTTGTGCCTTCTGCGACCTGAATCTGTTTGTTATCTATTGTTACATTAATCATATCTTTCTCCTCCTCTATTTTATTTGACAGAAATAGCATCAAATTTACATCCACTCATACATGCACCGCACTTGATACACTTCGTTGTGTCGATTTCCATTGAAGGAAGCTTGTGACCTTCGGCGATGTAGCTGGTCTTCGAGATGGCTTCTACAGGGCAGTTCTTGGCGCATTTGCCGCAGCCGATACATTTATCCTTGTCGATGGCGTATGTCATGAGTTTCTTGCAGACACCAGCGCGGCACTTCTTGTCGACGACGTGCTCCACGTATTCATCCCAGAAGTTGTCGAGTGTTGACAACACAGGGTTTGGTGATGTCTGACCGAGACCGCACAATGCTGTGTCTTTGATGACAGCGGCGAGGTTACGGAGCTCCTGAAGGTCGTCCATTGTACCGTTGCCTTGTGTGATCTTGTTGAGGATTTCGAGCATTCTCTTGTTACCGATACGGCATGGTGAGCATTTACCGCAGCTCTCTTCGCATGTGAACTCGAGGTAGAACTTGGCGATAGCCACCATACATGATGTGTCGTCCATGACGACCATACCGCCTGAGCCCATCATTGAGCCGGCTGCCATCAATGAGTCGTAGTCGATAGCTGTGTCGAGGTGTTTCTCTGTCAAGCAGCCGCCTGAAGGACCACCAGTCTGGACAGCTTTGAACTTACGGCCACCCTTGATACCACCACCGATTTCGTAGATGATGTCGCGGAGTGTTGTTCCCATAGGAACCTCGATAAGACCGACGTTGTTGATCTGGCCTGCCAAAGCGAACACCTTTGTACCTTTTGACTTCTCTGAGCCGATTGATGCGAACCAGTCGGCACCCTTTGTGATGATGATCGGGATATTTGCGAATGTCTCAACGTTGTTAACGTTAGATGGCTTTGCCATGTAACCTGAAACAGCCGGGAATGGTGGTTTCAAGGTAGGCTCACCACGTTTGCCTTCCATTGAGTGGATAAGAGCTGTCTCTTCACCGCAGACGAATGCGCCGGCACCGTAGCGGAGCTCGATATCGAAGTTGAAACCGCTTCCGAGGATGTCGTCGCCGAGGAGGCCGTATTCACGGGCCTGAGCGATAGCAACCTGCAAACGGTGGATAGCCAATGGGTATTCAGCACGGATGTAGACCAAACCCTTGGTTGCGCCGATAGCGTAACCGCAGATAGCCATAGCCTCGATGATTGAGTTCGGGTCACCTTCCATGATTGAACGGTCCATGAACGCACCCGGGTCGCCTTCGTCAGCGTTGCAGATGACGTATTTCTGGTCGGCCTTGTTCTTTGCGCAGAGACCCCATTTCACACCTGTCGGGAAGCCCGCGCCGCCACGGCCACGCAGACCTGACTTGGTGATCTCGTCGATGACCTGCTGAGGTGTCATCTCGCCCAACACCTTTGCGATAGCCTCATAACCACCGCGTGAGATGTATTCGTCAATATCTTCAGGGTTGATGAAACCGCAGTTACGCAAAGCTATACGGAGCTGTTTCTTATAGAAACCCATGTGCTTTGAGTCGGAGACATGCTGTTTGTTCTCCGGGTCGAGGTAGAGAAGGTCTGTCACCTTACGGCCTTTGATGATATGCTCGTTGACGATCTTCTCGACATCTGTAGGTTTGACTTGAGTGTAGAATGTGTTGTCAGGGAGCATCTTGACGATAGGGCCCTTCTCGCAGAAT
>JAEEJS010000026.1 GCA_016282015.1 Bacteroidales bacterium | reverse complement strand
TTTGCGGAAATAGCTCAGTTGGTAGAGCACGACCTTGCCAAGGTCGGGGTCGCGAGTTCGAGTCTCGTTTTCCGCTCAAAGTTCTTTGAAAGAAAATATCTTTGTATTGCAAAAGGAAATCCCACTAACGGTATTGCGGACTATTTGGAGCAACGAGGGTAAATCCTCAAAGTAACGAAAACGTGATACAGTGGTTGCGGACTTTTCGGAGCAGCGAGAGCAAAAGCAAAGCTCGCTTTGGTTTTGCCGAGTCGCGACGAAAAGCCGCAAAAGAAAGTTGCGGAATTCTTGGAGCAGCGAGCGCAAAGCCAAACTTGTTTGAGTTTTGCCGAGTCGTGACAAGAATCTCGCAAATTTTGCAAGCAAAATTTGCGGAAATAGCTCAGTTGGTAGAGCACGACCTTGCCAAGGTCGGGGTCGCGAGTTCGAGTCTCGTTTTCCGCTCTAAAATAAGTGCCTGAGTGGCGGAATCGGTAGACGCGCCGGACTTAAAATCCTGTGTCCATTGTGGACGTGCCGGTTCGACCCCGGCCTCAGGTACTGAATAAATTCCCTTTATTTTCTTATCATCTCAAACCCCTTGCCGTAAGCACCCATTACTGTGTTCATGGTCATAAAGGCTTTTGGGTCTTCTTCCTTAACTATACGGAAAATCTGCTGAGACTCGCGTTTATGAGTCACCACCATCAGAATTTCACCCTCTCGCTTGGTGTACCAGCCGGTACCTTTGATAAGGGTTACGCCACGACGCATCTCTGTGCTTATGCGCTCGGCTACCTTTTCGGGTTGAGAAGTGAATATGAAAGCCTGTACGGACTGTTTGTTACCTGTCAGCACAAGGTCTATGCAATAGCTGCAAATGCCCATGGTCACAAAACCGTAGATTATGGTTTGTATCTTGTCGTTTTCCACAACGAAATATGAACATCCGATTATTATCACGTCCAAAAACAGAATCACCTTGCCCTGCGATATGTTGCGGTATTTGCAAATCATCATGGCCACAATGTCGGTGCCTCCTGTACTGCCGCCTTGGGTGAAGGCTATGCCTATGGCTATGCCGGCCATGCCGCCTCCAATAAGAGCCGATAAAAACTTCTCGTCAACGAAAAGCTGCATTTCGCCGGCCAGCATGGGCTCGGTGATGTAATGTTGCAAAATTGAGAAGAACAACGAGGCCACGACTATGGAATAGACAGTCTTTATGCCAAACGAAGGCCCCAACACCTTCAACGATATCAGCACCAAAATGGCGTTGATAACGAAGACAGAAACACCGGTTGAAATACCGGTTGCGTAAAAAATCAGAGTGGCTATACCGCTCACTCCACCGCCCAACACATGATTGGGAATCAAAAATGCTGTCCAACCGAAAGCCATCATTAATAAGGCCAAGGTGATGATGACATAACGCTTTACTTCAGCTAAAACATTTGTTTTGGTAGTCTTCATTGTTAGTTAGTTTTAATGTCTAAAATTCCGTTTCTGTTGACCGACACGTGGAATGCCCTGTATTCAACGTGATCTTCCCACTTGAATTGCATCACTATGTGCAGATAATACACACGGTTAGCCGTAATGGTACTCACCTCGCCCTTATCGTCAATGCAGTCGATGAAAGTTTCGGGGTTGTCCATCTTTTTGGTCAGATAGTTGATGTGGTATCTTATTATGTCGTTGATGCCTTTGAAGTCGTAATTGTATTGGTTTCCAAGCACATCGTTGTCAATTTCAACGCGTTTTCTGTATAGGATGATTTTCTCGTCCAGCAGCTTGTTTTCGACTTCGAGCCTTGTGCGGCTGCGCTCCTGCATCACTTCGTCAGGCACTTTGTCTTCAGAAATGAAGTCCATACCTTCTTTCATGACTCCGACATGATTGCCGTTGATGCTGATGACAGTCTTGTTGTCGTAATACCTGTCTTTCAACTGATAGGCGAACATCCAACGTGTGAGTTCCTTGATACGGTCTTTCAGTATGTAAAATATGACGAGTATGAAGAAAATCAGGTTGGGGTAGTTGCCCCAGTATTTCTGGAAGAGTGTGGTTATGAGCAGGTAGACCATCATGGCCAGACCGGCTGCCAGACTGAACGAAATCTGTTTTACAGCCTGACCGTCCTGAGTGGTGTTGACGTTCAGGTACAAGGCGCTCTCGATATATTTCTTCAGCTTGCTGTGATGGTTAACCAGCTCGCGGTTGTTGAGCTCGTCGTTTATTATCACATGACTGTAGCCTTTGGCAATCTTGTAGTCAGTTTCTTTCCTCAGTATGTCGATAAGGGTTTTGGCGGTATCTTCCATGCCTTCGCGATGCTGTAAAGCCTTTATGACCTTCATCGTTTGGATTTGCAACTGATGGCTGATAAACTCATCGGTAAACCTGAATTTGACCAGCCTGGCCTCGTCTTTAGGGTCAATCATGCCGAAAACCATGCGATACGTCTTTAGAACTGTCTGTGTATCGGCAATAAACTCGTCGCACAGACGCTTTGCGGCATCTGTGTCTTTTTCCTTTATGATTATGGCGGAGATATTGCGGATGGAACTCTTGAATATGGAGCCGAACAGTTTCATCTGGAACTCAAACTCGTTGATGTCGGGCAAAGAGTCTATCACTTGCTGCATGGGGGCATCGTCGCCTTCAACCATCTGTTTGAGGGTGTAAGAAGGGGTGAGCAGACGGATGTTCGACTTTACGTCGGTGTAGAAGCGGTCCTTGCTGTAAGTTGCCTTGTTGATATACAAGCTATTGGGTATAAAAATCCACGAGTTGACGTCGAAATGGTTAATTTTGACGTCATCACTGCCACTGAATCCAACCTTGAATTCTATGGAGAACTTATCGTGTATTTTCGTTTGGATATCTATCATAGCTTCAATCAATTAGAAAAACAGTCCGGGTGTGATGCCCAGCCAACGGAGCACTGTGTCGCCCCAGACGAGGATGAGTACCCAAGCAAATGTCATCATGGTGATGCCGTATTTGAAGGCATCGGTCATGCTGTACATGTTTGTGTTATATAGCAGTGCTGCAGGTTTGCTGTTGAACGGCAGCACGTAGCAGTGTTCTATGAGCATGGCCACCGGGAGTGAGAGACTCAACAGTGGGAATCCGAAGCGTGCCTCCACGCCCAGCGCGATAGGCACAAATACCATGGTACGTATGGTTTTGCTTTGGAAAATAAGTCCTGAATACATCATCAGGAAAGTGAGTATGACGTAAAGCACCCAGAATGGGGTGTTGGCTGTGATGCCGAGGCTGTCGAAGCCGGCGTTTACCATGGTGTTCGGGAGATCGGTGGCGTTGAGGCCTGAGCCCAGAGTATAGGCGCCAGCCGAGAAGAGCATCAGATGCCAAGGGATGTCGACGTCGTTCCATTTTACCACGCCTATGCCTGGAAGCAGGGCGAGGATGGCGCCTAACAGAGCCACGATGGTCTCGTCGATATTGTGGAAAGTGCCTTTTGTCACCCACAGGAAGAGCACCAGGACGAAGATGCCCACGGCTTTGTATTCCTCAGCCTTCATCTTACCCATGGCGTCTAACTCCTTTTTAAGACGCTCCAGACCGCCTTCAATCTGAGGCTTCTGTTCTTCTTTCTTCATGGGGAAGAAGACGTATATGCCCAAAATAAGGCCCACCGCCAGAGTGATTACACTCATTGGGCCTACAGCGACCAACCAGTCGGAGTAGCCGAAGTCGCAGCTGCCGGCAAATCCGGCTATGAGCGAGATGGCCAACAGGTGAGCGCCACTGCCGGTATAAAACGCGTTGGCACCGACATTCACCTGGAAAAGGTTTTGTATGACGAGGTTACGGCCGAAGTTGTTGCGGTGTTCGCCAGTGGCTCCGTAGATGGCACACACTGTCATGAAGATAGGCAGCATAATGGTGGCCTTAACCGTGGTGGCCGAAATAAAAGCCGAAAGCACCAGGTTGATGATGAGGAAGCTCCAGAGAACTCCCTTGGCGCTGCGGCCGAATTTTATCACGAATGCAAGGGCAAGTCGCTTCGCGAACTGTGTCTTGACGAGCATGCTGGCAAGCACGAACGACAGAATGTTGAGCCACATGACCGGGTGACCCAACTGGGCCAGAGCCTCTTTTTGAGAGGTGACGTTGCAAATGACTATACCTAGTATGATCAGGAGCGAGGTCAGGTAGTTGGGGATGGCCTCTGTCATCCAGAGTATCAGACCGGCAACGAATATGGCGAACATGGCGTAGTTGGAGCGCAGGAAAGCGTCACCGCCTATGTCGTTGTAACGTTTAAACGCTTTGGCTGTCAACATCTCGGGGTTGAGATTGTCGATGAATCCGAGAGGGACGAACCAATATAGCAATATGAAGGCGAGGATGGCTATAGGGCCTCCCAAGCGGGCCATCCATTGCTCAAAGGAGGATTTCTGCATTTTAGGCAGCTTTTCCACCTTGTAATTGTTCATATCTAATGGATCGAAGGACATGTTTAAATGGTTAAAGTTTTTAGAGTAGAGACGAACCGAATTTTGTTATTTCCAGTTTTTATAAGGATTTTTCATCAACATTGAATTGAAATATTTCGGGTCGCCGGTTACTTCCTGGCCAAGCCAAGCCGGTTTGTCGAAAGGTTCGTTCTCGTCGGTGAGTTCGACTTCGGCCACTGTGAGGCCGTCGTTGTCGCCGTAGAACTCGTCAACCTCCCAAGTGTGCTTGCCGTCGGTGTTCTTGACAAGGTAACGTGTCTTGTCGATGACGCCCGGCTCGCAGATCTCGAGAAGCTGCTGCACTTCTTCTACAGGAATTTCCTTTTCCCACTCAAAGCGAGCGGCGCCAGAAGCGTTGCCTATGCCTTTGATGGTAATGAATCCCTTGTCACCCTTCACTCTGACGCGGACGGTACGCTCCGGCACGCTCGAGAGATAACCTTGGGTGATGCGTGTGGCTTTGAATGCTTCAGCTTTGAAGTCACCCTTAACCAAAAACTTTTTTTCTATTTCCTGTGCCATATTCTTATTCGTTTGCGAGCGGTTTGTCGGACATGCCGATGACGCGCTTGATAGCCTGTAAATAGTTGATATTTTCTACACCTTCGAGACCGCATTCCTTGATGGTCTTCTTGATGTCATCGATTTCGGTCGACTCTGAGTTGATGGTCACTATCTTGGCTCCGTTGATGAGCACTTCACCATATTCGCAGATGGTGTCGTTGACCATGTAACCGAAGCGGCGTTTGTGTACGCGGACTGCGGCGAGGTCCGGGTTGGCCTTCACCATGGCGATGAACTCCTCGTAAGTGTAGGTGTCCTTGGTGAGCTTGGGCATCTCAACCATGAAAGCCGGGAACACTTCTTTCTCGAGCACTTCCTTTGCAATCGGGAACTCGCCCTTCATCAGAGGATTCCACTGCTCGAGGCCGTCGACTGTCTGGACGTAAGTCTTGATGTCCATCTTACCGTCGCGGATCTTGGTGTTGTTTATATCGTTCTTGCGTGAGATGATGTAAATCTCGTCACTGAGGCGCTCCCACACTTTTTCCGGCACCGGTGCTGACAGGCGGGCCATACGTTTGTGAGCCTCGCAGAAACACTGGCCGAATGAACGGAACTCAAATCTCGGCTTTGACACTTCGCCGATTTTCATTTCTTCTTTTGCCATTTCTTGTTTAAAATTTAAAAATTGAGATTAAATATGCTTAAGCATTCGGCAAGCCCAGACGTCATGAATCATAACATCTGAGCTTGCAGAAAAGCTTATTTGATTTTTATTATTCCTGAGGAATATCGTCACCAGTTGCAGGGTTGGCTGCGCCTTCTGTTGCTTCGGCCAGCTTCCACTCGCCACCGTCAGGTGTGCGTGAGTAGGTCATAGGAGACACATCGGTAATGGTCTGTCCCCATTCACCTGTAGTACCTCTTGTGAATAAATCTCTCTCTGTGCCGTCCGGCATGAAGAGGGCTATGCGCAAGGTCTTCTTCGGTGAGAGGCCGCTGGCAAAGATTAAATCGGTGCCTTCCAGCTCAGGGTGGTCAATCAAAACGTCTTCGCTGTAAAGTACGAGATAGCCGTGAGCAGGGACTATAATGGTAGCGTCGCCTGTCCAGATTGGCAGTTCTTTGTCGTCTTTTTCAAGATACATGCCGTCCATTGAAAGGTCGAAGTCGCCTTTGTTGTAGAACTCGATGTATTTTGCGCCGCCGTTTCCGTTGAGCTCATTGAGCACGAGATTGTTGTAGTCAGGTGTTGGTGGGGTCGGAGGGACGTCGCCTTCAAGACCGAGCACTATGTTTTCGCCGTCTACGTTTTCCATGCCTGGAGTGGCGTCTGAATAGTACCAGTCTTCGTCTGCATTGACGCTGTATGATGCAGGAGCCTGGTTGCCAGGATAGTTATAAGCTGCGCCGTTCTGGTCGATGTCAACGAGGTTGAAGTCGTCTATGCTTTCACCTGCAGGTGTGAAGAGCTGGATGCGGACGTTCTTCTTGGCTGAGAGACCGCTGTGGAATGTGAGATTTTCCGGATAGCCTTCCTGAGGACCGCCTTCGATAGTCACATCTTCGCTGTAAAGCAGCAAATAGCCACCGGCTTCGATGTTGACGTTGGCGTCAGCTGTCCAGTTCTGGTTGGTCTCGTCTTTTACGATGTACACGCCGTTCATGTTGATAGGATCTGTACCTGAGTTGTAGATTTCGATGAATTTGTCGTTACCGTTCAACTCGTTCAGACGGAGCACGCTGTAGTCGACTTGGACAGCGCCCACAGTGTATTCCATGCTTGCTGATGAAGCGGTGTAGTCGTCGTTGGTTGCTTCCACATAGAAGCGGACAGTTGTATTGTCGCTTTGTGCAGCAATTGTTGCACCATACACATCGCCGCCAACAGAATTCATTTTGACATCGGTGGTTACATTGTTGATTGTGTAGTACAATTTAGCCTCGAAGCTGTTGAAGCATTTGATGTTGGCTGTCACTGTCACAGGTGTGAACTCGGTGACTGCTGCCGGACTGTACTTGAGGTCGGTGATTGTGATGCCTGGGTACTTCTTGTCTTTCACGCATGAAGTCAGACCAAGAATAAGGGCCATAGCCACAAACAATATCTTTTTCATAGTTTCTCAATTTTAAAGTTACACATTATTATGAATTAGAAAGCGATCTGGAAACGACCGAGGAGCATGTGGTAGTTCACGCCGGCATCGCCGTCGCCAGCTACGACCTTTGTGTAGTCCTTGGTTGGGTTGCCTTCAGCATCGAGACCGACATAGAGCTTGCCCTTACCGTTAGCATAACGGTCGTTGTTGACAAACTGGTAGTTGATGGCGAACTTCACGTTCTTTCCGAAGTAGAAGTTGAGACCTGCACCGTAAAGCTCGGCTGAACCGCCGTAGATGGCGTTGTCGCCGCGGTCTTTGTAGTCGTTCATGTCGAGAAACTCATACTTGAGAGCGAGTTCGATATCTCCCCATTTACGACCGTTGCGTGTGCGGTTGAACTTGGCGCTGCCTGAGTCGTAGGTCTGCTTGCCGCCGAAGAGGAGGTAGCCGCCTTCAACGTACCAACCTTGGAAATGATAAGGTTTGTCGATGTTTGTTTCTTTCTTCATATATGTCCAGTCAGACATCCATGCACTTTCGATACGGAGTCCCTCGTAGTGACCTGCCAACTCGACTGTGGCGATGAGGTTGTGGTCGGCGCCTTTGATATCATCGGTGTCGATGTACTTCTTGCGGTTGATGTTGGTGGCGTTACGGCAACTGAAACGTTCCCAGCTGTTCATGCCATTCTCATCAGAGGTCTTAGGCTGGTCGTACATGAGAGCTCCACCGATGTGGATACCGTAGTCGGCTTCGTTCAGAGGACGAAGGACGATTTTGCCGAGGTATGACAAACCTTCGCTCATACCATAGTCTTTGTTGTTTTTCTCGACATAGTCACGGGTTTCCTGACCTTCGATTTCCTGGAACAGAATGCTGGCACTGGCAAATAACAATTTGTTGTTGTATTTGGCGAAGATACCGAGGTGACGGCTTGGTGCGAATGCACTGACAACCATCGGGCGCTCCATGAACTCGAGGTAACGTGATGATGTATTACGTGAAATTGAGAAGTCCGGTTTCTGGCTACCGACGCTGAACTGCCAGTTTTTCAGGCCTGTAAAGCGAACGATAGCGTCTTTCAATTCGAAAGAACCGTTAGCTACTTCCATATCAACCTCACCGTACCACATTGGAGTGATTTGGGCTTTGACAGCGAAACGTGCGCGGCGTACACTGGCACCGTCACCGATTTTGTCAGCCCAGCTCTGCTGTCCCCAATAGTTGGCGAAGTCGATCTGAACTCTGGAGTCAAACCAGAATTTGTAATCCTTGTCTTTCGATTCGAAGACGAGAATACCGTCGCGGCTTGATGCCTCGAGAGGCTTGACATCCACTGTGTTGCCATACTGGTCGATTGCCTGTTTTTTCTCCTGGGCCTTGTCGACATTCTGGCCGAAGGCTATTGTTCCCAAGAACAATGCCAACATCATGATTGAAAATTTTTTCATAGTGTAGTTAATTAGGTTAATAATAAAATATGTTTATACAAACATTATTTCAAAGTTACTTGATACCAAGTTTTTTCTTGATAGCCTTTGGAAGGGCGTCTTTGTGAACCACATAGTTGAGAGTTTTGTAGCGCACGAAAGCTTCTGAAGCATACCACATGCCATGGTAGTTGCCTGCATCGCCCCATGAGTTCTTGACCAGGAAGTAGACGTTGCCCATCTGGTCTTTTGCCTTACCGTAGATAACCATGCCGTGGTCGTCAGTTGTCTCGTAGTTGTTGTAAGCGTCGAGACGGTCCTGATCGTTGACCCAGCGCTGTGGAGTAGGTTTGCTCATGGCCTCTCTCTGACGGTCGGCTGCGCTCAAACCGTTCCAGTGTGCGAAGTCGGTGCCTGATTTGTCGGCTGCCTGGTTCTTGAGGTCAGGAAGTACGCATACACCTGCCATCTTGCCTCTGAGCCAGCCGCTTTCGCTGACGTCAGCACCCCATGCAATCGGGTAACCGTTGTCGATAGCGTTGTTCATCACCTCCATGAACTCGTCGACTGGGAGGTTGTATGCCTTGCCCCAGCGCCAGTTGTCCTGAACCTCGATGACGAATGGCTCATACCATGGCTGATGTGCGAATGAAGCGAGGTTAACATAGTCGTCCATGTTCAAACCTGTTGATTTTGCGAACTCCATTGGAGTATATTCCTTGCCGTTGTAGGTGAACTTCTCCGGCACTTTGCCGATATAGGCGTCGAGTATGCCGTCGAAAGCGGTCTTCCAAAGTGGAGTGTGGTTCTCGTCGGTGCCGAGCTGTAACTTCTTGGTCTTGACAACACCTTCGAGGAATCTGCCGCTGACATTTGAGAATTCAGAGAAGTCGGTGAGGCTGTCGCCGTGCATCTGACCTGCGCTCATTTCCACATCCGGTACGAGTCCGTAATGTCTGATGGCGTAGATGACATCGCCGAATGAACCGCCTTCTGAGTATGATACATCACCGTGAGTGCGGACGTGACGGTCGGCGCGGTCCTGATATGTCTTGTAAACGATATACATTTCAGAGAAGTTGTATTCAGGTTTGCCCATGCGGAGCAGTTCAGCCTCGAAGAAACCGAGGGTTGAGTAGCACCAGCAAGTGCCTGCTCTGTTCTGGTCTTTCACGGAAGTGACAGGCAATTCCTTGATGATTTCAAATTTGTAACCTTCTTCTTCAGGTTTTGCTTCCTTTTCAGGAGCTTGTGCAAATGTTGGCACGCTCATGAACATAGCGGCTGCCATTAAAAAGTGTTTGAATTTCATTGTGTATAAATTTATTTGTTAATAATTGTCATTTCAAATTCAGTTTGTCTTTCATTGTTTCGCTGAATGCGGCTTTGTTGACTGTGAAGAACACTGTGTGCAGTTTCACAAACTCTTCTGAGCAATACCAGTAACCCTTGTATGGACCGCTTTCGCCCCATGAGTTTTTCACCTTATAATATTTGTTGCCGTTTTGGTCATGGGCAATGCCAACAAGCAACATGCTGTGGTCGTCGCCTGTGCTCCAGTCGTTGTAGGCGCGCTGGTGCATCTCGTCGGTCACTTGTTTTTCAGGCATGATATATTCGAATGAATACTGTTTGGCGAGCACTTCTTCGTCAGTCATTTTCTTGAATGCCTTTGGATTGCTTTCACGAATCTTGTTGACATCGTCTTCAGGGACTATGGCTACGCCGTCTTTGCGTGAGAAACCCTTGTCGCTGACATCCTGAGCCCAACCTACGGTGTAGCCGTTGCTCAAAGCATGGTCAACCTCGGACATCATATCATCAAAGCCCATGTTGTAAGTCATGGTGTAGGTCCAGTTGTCGGGGATGAGGAGGAGGAAAGGCTCGTACATCTCCTGATCCATGAATGATGAGAACTGCACGTATTCATTGATATCAAGGGCATATTTTTCTGCAAATGATTTTGGAGTGTATTTTACGCCTTCATATTCGAAATTCTCAGGCACTTCGCCTAGATATGCGTCGAGTATGCTGTTCAAAACCTTCGGATAGGTCTCATAAAGGACGCGGCCATTGCTTTTCTGTGTCACCACTCTGGCATAGCCGTCTATGCATTTTTGGATTTCCGAATGATTGTGGTTGGGATCGCCGAGCACCAGGCCGCTGTAAGCCTCATCGGTAATCATACCGGCGTCGTTGACGGCATATAGCACATCGAATATCTCGCCGCCTACGCTGAGGTTGGTGGCGCTGTGCAACTTGACAAAGCGGTCAAACTTTTTGGTGTAGGCCCAGCGTACCGAAAACATCTCGGACAGGTTGAGTTTTACATCGTATTTTCTCAAAATCTCAGCCTCCACGAAGCCTGTGCCGGCAAAGCACCAGCATGTGCCCGATTTGGCCTGGTTCTGAACGATGGTATGGGGAACTTCCACTTCATCGGTGAATTGGTAAACTGGTTTTTCATCTTTCTGTGCTTGGGCAGGAATAGTAAAAAACATTGCTGCTACAAGCAAAATGGTAAATTTCAGCGTTTTCATATTTACTTTTTTAGGGTTAAAACAACCCACAAAGTTATGACTTTATTTGAAAAGTGCAATACTTTTTTTAGATATTTTTTGAAAATTGGTAAAATAATTTACTATTTTTGCACTTTCTTTAGACAATTTTTTTGAATCATGACATTCAAGCCAACTAAGTATCAAGTGAAATGTGTCGCCGACGGACGTGTGAGCGACGACAGCGGCTGGATGCTCGACTTTCCGAACAGCGAGAAGCCAAGCCTTATACGTGCAATTTATGAAAAGAAACAACTTGAGGTAAAGCCTGAGAACGGCGGACTTTACCGTTTTGCCGACTGGATGCCGATAAAGCATATTTTGAAAGGCGCTTCGTGCCCGGTGACATACAAGAGTGAAAAACTTGCCAAGAAGTTGGGTCTTAACAACTTATACATTACATTCAACGGTTATCGTCCTGAAATCGGCGCCACTATGCGCACCTGCTCATTCAAGGAAACAGAGGCATACTCGGTGTGTGGACGCTTAAGCGACGAAATGCGCAATCAAGTGATGGTGGTGTCGTCGGCAGGCAACACAGCCCGTGCCTTTGCACAAGTGTGTTCTGACAACAATATCAAGCTTTTGCTGACAGTTCCTGAGGATAACATCAATGCCCTGTGGTTCGAGAAACCTCTCAACCCATGCGTGAAACTTCTTTGTACTGAAAGCGGCAGCGATTATTTCGATGCTATCAACCTTGGAAATATCGTTTGTGAGATGGACGGCTTCTTCGCTGAGGGGGGCGCCAAAAACATTGCACGTCGTGACGGAATGAGCACAACCATGATGTCGGCTGTGACTTTCATCGGACGCATTCCGGACTTTTATTTCCAGGCAGTGGGCAGCGGCACAGGCGCCATAGCGGCATGGGAAGCCAACCTGCGTTTTATCGAGGACGGCCGTTTCGGCACGAATAAAGCAAAAATTTATGTGTCTCAGAATCAGCCGTTTACGCCAATGTATGACGCTTGGAAGGCTCATTCAAGGGCGTTGTTGGCATATGATGCAGACCAGGCACGTAAAGATGCAGCCGAGATAGTGGCCAAGGTGCTCAGCAACCGCAAACCGCCATATTCATTGGCTGGAGGCTTGTACGATGCTTTGGTTGATAGCGACGGCGATTTCTTCAAAGTGACTAACGATGAGGCTCAAAAAGCCTGCGATATGTTTGAAGAACTTGAAGGCGTCGACATCTACCACGCCGCCGGTGTGGCGACTGCCTCGCTCATGCAGGCCGTGGAAAGCAAGATGGTGAAGCCCGACGATGTGGTGATGCTCAATATCACCGGCGGCGGTGAAGCACTGTTCAAGCAGCATAACGATGTTTGGTATCTCAAACCTGACAAGGTGTTTGGGGTGAACGCAAGCAAAGAAGAAATAAAGGAGTTTGCTAAAGGTTTGATTTTTTAGTCTTTAGAAACTTACAAAATAAAAAGGTCTCTCGAAACCGAGAGACCTTTTTTTATAGCGATTGAAGATTATTTCTTAACCACTTTCTTAACTGTGGCGTTGCTGTTGCTGTCAACTATCTTCACCATGTAAACGCCTGTTGTGAGCTCGCTCATGTTGACGTTTACATTGCTTGAGTTGGCTTCAACTGACATCACTTTCTGACCGCAGATGTTGTAAACTTCAACCAAGTTGATGTTGCTGCCGCTGATCATGATGTTGCCGTTGGTCGGGTTAGGATAGATGCTGTAGGCTGACTCACCGTTCTCGATGACAGCGTCGTCGTAGATGAATTCAATGCCTCTGACCATCTTCACTGAAGTCATGTCGTTAGGATACAAGGCTTCCACTTCGAAAACATAGTAACCGGTCTCGCCTGTGTAGGTGTATGATGTCTCGGTCATGTTTTCCTCGAGTAACTCACCATAGAGGTAGAGGTTGTAGCCTGTTGCGTTGCCGCCTTCAGGAGCATTCCATGTCAGGTTCATTGCTGTGCCGGTTGATTCAACTGCAAAGTTCTGTACTGGATATGGGTGAATGTCGGTGTATTCATACATGAAGTGGCTGTTGAGCACTTCTTGTGAAGCCATATCCTGAATCCATGCTGAAACTTCGAGGTCGCTCATTTCCTCAACGTGTGTGGCTGACATATCCTGTGTCCACTCGAAATGCTGGCACTCGCCTGCAGGGATGTTGAGGTCGTCGCCTGAAGTGTCGGTTAAGAACTTCATGAAGACATGGTGGAATGAGGTTTCACCGTTGGTTCCGACATTGCCTGTAGTAACTTTTTCATTAACAGTCACGAATGATTTTTCAACTGTCATATCATAGTATGCCATGAAGTCAACCTTAACTGTGATGCTGTTGCCGCTAACATTGAATGAACCTCTCACATCGGCGAATGATGGAGTGTTGTAGGCGTTATCCAATTGGGTCTGTGAAACCACGGTTGCGCCTAAATTTGTTCCTTCGAGAACAACGTTAGGCACTGCGTTCACGCCGTAGAATGTTCTTCTTACTCCGCCTTCTGCTGTGTAATATGGGTCACCGTTGCCAGGCCAGTTCATCTGATATTTGGTGTAGGTGAATTTGCCAGGGTTGTTGTTTGTGAGGTTGCCCATCTGAGTGTTCACGCTGACGCATGGTCCGCATGTTGAGCTTGAGAAGTGCTCGATCATCGGGATGCGCTGTGTGTGGCCGAGAGCGACGTTGATGGTTTTGGTCAGGCTGTTGTTGCTCGGGTCATCGTCTACGTTGCCGTTGACGGTAACTATTGTCACAGTGATGTTGTATGATCCTGGGAGGAATACCACATTGTCTGTGAATGAGAGTTGTGCTGACTCGAGTGAACCTATATTGACGTCGAAGCTTTCTTCTACAGCTTCCTGATCGTCAATCTGATATGTCATAACGACATTTGTGACAGGGGTTAAACCTTTGTTCTGAACTGTGAAGGCTATGTCTGCACTGCCGGCGCCCATAACAGGAACCATGTCGATTGTTGACAATGAAAGATCGAGGTTCTCCTGTGTGAAGACCTCAATGTCGTCAAAGAACCAGTCGTTGATGTTGTAGCTGTTGCCGTTGTACATGATGCAGAATCTGACATCGCTGTTGCCCATGTCGGCTGTTATGATGTTCTGTGTCACACTCCATGCGCCGTTTGAGTTGTAATTCTGCTGCCAGCCCATGTTCCATGTGGCTCCGTTGTCTGAACTTGTGCCTATACCGATGGTATGTGCGCCAGTGTAATTGTCGAGAGCGTGTTTGAAACTGAAAACAACTGAGGTTACACCAGTGAGGTCGACTGCCGGAGTTACGAGGTATGATGCGCCGTTGAATTGAGGCTGCCATGTGAGGTGGGCTTCGTTGGCTTCACCGCCTGCATTGGATGTAGCTGAAATGCTCCAGTTGGTTGTGCCCAAATTCATAATCTGCCATCCGTCGGGCATTGATGTGCCATCAAAATGCTCGTTGATGAAGGTTGTTCTTGTCTGTGCGAATACTGACACTGACATCAGTATTGCAACAATGAATAGTAATGTTTTCTTCATATGAAATAATATTTAAGTTTGTAATTTGAAATTTTTCAACATGCAAATATACGAAAAATTTTATTTCTCGATGAAAGCTAAAATATCACCTTTTTTCACATTTTTACCTTGTTCAGCGATGACCTCCACGAGCTTGCCGCTCCAGTTGGTCGTCACTTCCTGAGGTGCGTAAGGTGTCTGGATGTAGCAGAAGGTGTCGCCTTCGTTGTATTTGGTGCCTGTGGCTGGTGCCATCGACTTGTCGTATGCGTCGAGTTCCCAGATGACCTGTCCGCTTGTAGGCGCTGTCACTGTCTCGGCGTTCGGATGACGCATCTTGCGGAGGTCGTCAAGGCTGACTTTGTTGCCGCCTTGCTCGGCCTTAGCCTGCATCTTAGCCTCGAGTTCCTGGTTGAAACGGCGTTTTGCCTCGCCAGACTTGTATTCACGATACTGTTTCTCGTGCATTGCAAACTCGAACAGCTCTTCGTCGTCCTGACCGCGATCCCAGCCTTCTTTTTTCATCTCTTCGATGAAATGAGGCAGTGCGTCAGGGTAGTTGTCCTGCGGGTTGCCGGTGAAGAACTCGAAGCCTTTCTTCTTGGCGAGTTCCACGATCTCAGGTGCCAGAGTGCCCGGCAGTTTGCCGGCTTTGCCGAGTATCATGTCCCATGCGGCAGGGTCTATGCTGGTCTCGTAGCGAGGTTCGCCTTTGCTGAGTGCGAATAGGTTCATCAGAGCTATGTTCTTTGTATATTGGCTGAACGGCGTTACTAACGGTGGGTTGCCGAGTTTAGGCCAGATATTCTGTACTTCTTCGAACAACTCGACCAACATTTCGTCTTCGCTGAGCTCCGGAAGTCCCTGATTCTTGCGGTTCATGTTGATGGCTGCGTGCACCGGCTTGAGGTCGGCCATCAATGAACCCATCATGCCGCCAGGAAGTCCGCAACCCAACATCAAAGAGTTGATGTAACGGTTACGCGGGTCAACCCAGTAGCCGAGGAAGTCGTCTATGAAGCTCTGGGTCATGCTGCGGGCAGCCATGTAAGTCTTCATGTTGATGTCCTTTACCAGGAAACCTGCGTCTTTCAACATGGCCTGGACGCTGATTACGTCAGGATGCACTGTGCCCCATGACAATGGTTCCATTGCCACGTCTACGTAGTCGCAACCTGCCTTGCACACCTCGAGCACTGAAGCCATCGAGAGTCCAGGTGTGGTGTGACCGTGGTACTGCACCTTTATTTCCGGATGCTGAGTCTTGATGTGATTGACTATCTTGCCGAGTGTGGCCGGACGGCCTATGCCTGCCATGTCTTTCAAAGCGATTTCCTTGGCGCCTGCTTCTATGAGTTTTTCAGCCATATTTATGTAATATTCGGCTGTATGCACCTGCGAATAGGTGATACTCATGGCAGCCTGCGAAATCATACCTGCCTCGTTGGCCCACTGAATTGACGGGATAATGTTGCGCACATCATTCAAACCGCAGAAAATACGGGTGATGTCGACACCTTGAGCCTTCTTTACCTTGTACATCAGCTGACGTACGTCGGCCGGCACCGGGTTCATTCTCAAAGCGTTGAGGGCGCGGTCGAGCATGTGACACTCTATGCCGCCCTTGTGCAATGCCGCCGTGAATGCGCGTACCGACGGGTTCGGGTTCTCGCCGTACAGCAGGTTCACCTGCTCGGCCGCGCCTCCGTTGGTTTCCACACGGTCAAAGCAGCCCATGTCGATAATCAACGGGGCTATCTTCTCCAATTGATCTTTGCGAGGCACGTATTTGCCTGAGCTCTGCCACATGTCACGGTAGACAAGACTGAATTTTACTTCCTTTTTCATGTTCGTTTTCTTTTATATTTTAATTTTTTTTCGACTCTTACATTTGGAGTGCAAAGTTACTATTTTTTTTATTATTTTTGCGAAAGATAAAATTAATAATGAGGCAACTGATAAAATCCAAGTGTGACGCTTATTTCGACGAGGTTGTGGCCATACGCCGACAGCTTCATCAGCATCCGGAATTGAGTTTTTGCGAGAAGGAAACAGCCGAACTCGTGAAACGTTGTCTTGCTTCGAAAAACATTGAGTTTCAATCGGAAATAGCCGGCACGGGTATCGTGGCGACGATAAAAGGGGAGTCGTCATCAGCAGGAGATATATCGACTTCGCCCGAAATGACGGGGAAGGTTATCGCTCTCCGCGCCGATATGGACGCTCTCCCTATTCAGGAAACCACCGACCTTCCGTTCCGTTCGGTTAACGAGGGGGTGATGCATGCCTGCGGACATGATGCGCATACCGCCATGCTTTTGGGCGTTGCATTCATTCTCAACGACTTGAGAGATCAGTTTGCGGGAACGGTTAAGCTGATTTTCCAGCCTGGAGAGGAGAAACTTCCCGGTGGAGCGTCTCTGATGATTAAGGCCGGAGTGCTGGACAAGGTGGATATGATAATAGGTCAGCACGTTTATCCCGACCTGCCATGTGGCTCGGCGGGCTTTCATGCAGGACCGTTCATGGCCTCGTCCGACGAAGTCAACATTACAGTCAAGGGCAGGGGAGGACACGCAGCCAAGCCCGCCGAGCGTGACTACACCGTGCTGGCAGCGGCGAAAATAGTATCGAGATTGTCGGAATTAAATGCCTCTACGGATGGTTTGTTGGCTTTCGGCAGTTTCATAGCCGACGGCACATACAACGTCATGCCGGCTGAGGTGAAGCTGAAAGGCACTATGCGTACTTACGACGAAAACAAACGTAAGGCGATGAAAGACAATATTTTGAAGGTGTCAATAGAGACTGCCGACGAGTTGGGATGCACGGCCGAAGTGCTTGTCGAGCAAGGCTATCCATCCTTGACTAACGACCCGGCTTTGACTGAGAAGTGCATCGCCCTGGCCAAGGAATGCCTGGGTGAGCGCAATGTGACAGACGTCCCAATGATGATGACTGCCGAGGATTTTGCCTATTATTCACAAAAGATTCCAGCTTGTTTTTATCGTTTGGGAACTTCCAATCCGGAAAAAGGCATTAAAGCCAAACAACATACCTCCAATTTTAATATTGATGAAAATTCAATGAAAATTGGAATGGAAACGATGATATACTTAACATTAAACTTATTATGAAGATACTTTTGATTATGAAAATTTTGCTCGTTTACGCTATTCCTGAGGAAAAGATTGAGATTAACATCCCCAATGCGGAGGTGATTTATGTAGAGACCGGCATAGGTAAGGTGAGAGCCGCCATGCATACTATGAACGCAATCTGCGAGTATCATCCCGACATAGTGATAAACATAGGCTCGGCAGGCACATTGAATCATAATGTTGGTGACATCATTGTCTGTAACCGTTTTGTTGACAGGGATTTACGCAAGGTGTTCATTAACGGTGTGATTTCGGAGATGGAGTTCGATGTGGATGCCATTAAGCATGCCATCCCGTCGTGGCACTTGATGGAACATGCGAAATTGATCGGCACCTGCAACACTGGCGACAGCTTCATCACTGAAGGCAGCGATATAGAAGGCGATGTCATCGATATGGAATCATACGCTATTGCTGATGTCTGCCGTGAGATGAAAATCCCGTTCATTTCTGTGAAATACGTCACCGATGTGGTCGGACAGAATTCAAGTCAGGAATGGTATGCTAAACTGAAGGATGCGAGAGAGGGGTTGTCAAAATTCTTTGTTGACTCCGTTAAATAATATATGGATTTAAAGTGGCTTCCGATAACGAAGAAAGAATCCGACCTGCGCGGTTGGGACGAGCTCGATATTGTGCTCGTCAGCGGCGACGCGTACGTCGACCATCCATCGTTTGGAGCGGCAGTTATCGGACGCACACTTGAAAAGGAAGGCTACAAAGTAGGCATTATCCCGCAGCCTAACTGGCGCGACGACCTGCGCGATTTCCGTAAGTTCGGCAAGCCGCGCTTGTTTTTCGGTGTCTCGGCAGGATGCATGGACTCGATGGTGAACCACTACACAGCCAATAAACGCCTTCGTTCCAACGACGCTTACACTCCTGGAGGCGAGGCGGGTTTCCGTCCGGATTACGCCTCTATAGTCTATTGCAACATTCTGAAACAGATTTATCCTGACGTCCCGGTTGTCCTCGGTGGCATCGAGGCGTCGTTGCGTAGGGTTACACATTACGATTACTGGTCTGATTCGTTAAAGCCTAGTATTCTCATTGATTCTCATGCGGATATGGGCGTTTACGGGATGGGGGAGATTGCTAATGTCGAGATTGCAAAAGCTCTTGATGCCGGCAAAAAAATCGACGAGATAACCGATATCCCGCAGACTTTTTTCCTGAAAAAGAAATCGCAAAAATTAGAGTCGACATGGCAAGACATCAGGTTGGTGTCACATGAGGTCTGCCTGAAAGACAAGAAACTTTACGCCTCGAATTTCAAATTTGTGGAGGAGGAGTCGAACAAAAAACACGCCGCCCGATTGCTTCAGGATGTAGGCGGTTTCACCCTTTATATAAATCCGCCTTATCCAACTTACACCACAGCTCAAATTGACGCGGCTTTCGACCTGCCGTATACCCGCATGCCGCATCCCAAATACGCAAAGCGTGGTCCTATTCCGGCTTACGAGATGATACGCCATTCGGTGAACATACATCGCGGCTGCTTCGGCGGCTGTGCCTTCTGCACCATCTCGGCCCATCAGGGAAAGTTTGTGGCCTCCAGGAGCAAAGAATCGATATTGCGTGAAGTGGAGCGGGTGACGCAAATGCCAGATTTTAAAGGCTATATCAGCGATTTGGGCGGACCGTCGGCCAATATGTATATGATGCGCGGCAAAGACGAGACACTGTGCGAGAAATGCACGCGTCCAACCTGCATACAGCCAAACATCTGCAAAAATCTCAACACCGACCATCATCCGCTCATTGAACTTTACAAAGAAGTCGACAAGAACCCCAATATAAAAAAGGTGACCATAGGCTCTGGCATTCGTTACGACCTTTTCCTCACCAACGACGACCCCGACGGCAAACTTGGCTACGACGAGTATTTCGAGCAGCTGATGCGCCGCCATGTGAGCGGCCGACTGAAGGTGGCACCGGAGCAAGTTGGCGACAATGTGCTACGTCTGATGCGCAAGCCGCCTTTTTCTTTGTTCAACAAACTGAAAAAACGCTTCGATCAGGTTAATGAGAAATATCATCTCAACCAGCAATTGATACCTTATTTTATATCCAGTCATCCGGCTTGCACTTTGATGGATATGGCCGAACTTGCGGTGAAAACCAAGGAATTGGGCTATCATCTGGAGCAGGTTCAGGACTTTACGCCTACGCCTATGACACTGGCGACCGAGATTTATTATTCGGGCTATGACCCCTATACATTGAAACCTGTGTTTGTGGCTAAAAACAAGGAGGAAAAGCTGGCTCAGCAAAGGTTTTTCTTCTGGTATAAAAATGAAAACCGCCAGTGGGTGAAGCAGACTCTCCGGAAAATGGGCAAGGCCGACTGGATAAAACGTCTATACGGGAGGGAACAGTGATGGAGATGAATCGCGATATGGCCCTTAAAAAAGTGTTGCACTATTGTGCCTATCAGGACAGGTGCGTTCAGGAGGTGAGGACCAAACTTGACACCTTCGGCATTGCGTCTTCCGACAAGGAGCAGATTATGAAAGTGCTTGTGGAGGAAGGCTATATAGACGATGAGCGCTTTGCCTCTACCTTTGTCAGAAGCAAGATCCATCTGAAGAAATGGGGAGTGAATAAGATTAGGATGTCGTTGAAAATGAAGGGTATAAGCGATGAAATTATAGGTAACGCCCTTTCGGAAATCGACCCTGAGATTTATCGCTCCGAGTTGATGAAAGTTCTCGAAGCAAAAAAAATAAACGAAACCGACCCTTACAAACGTAAGGCAAAACTGGCACAATACGCCATTCAGAAAGGCTACGAGCCAGGGCTGGTTTGGGACGCTATACACCAATATTATAAATGATTTGACTATGTTTAAAAACATCACTAAACGCTGCGTATTTACGCTTATCCTTGTCATCGGATTCCTATGGAATGTCAGCGCACAAGGCTATCAGCCCACACCTTATTTCACCACCGAGGAGATGCCCGATTTGATACAATGCCTGCCGGCACCGCCAGACAGCACTTCCGAAGGCTTCAGCTATGATATTCTTCGTTACATGTGGGGCAAGCTGCAACGCTATGACGCAGAGCGTGCCGATATGGCCAAACGCGACGCCGTGTGGAGCTACGAGGCACTGCTGGCTGAGATGAGCGTTCCGTTCGAGCTCGAGATTTCCGAAAAAGGCACTCCCGAGATCTGGAAACTCATCACCAACAGCCTTGCCACCGTCGACCAGATGCGAGTGGCGCCGAAGGCATATTACCATCGCACACGTCCGTTCGTGTATTTCCACGAGGATCCATTCATGGATAGCGACAAGGAGTTTGCCAACGAGGGCAGTTATCCGTCGGGACACACAATGCGTTGCTGGACCACGGCATTGCTACTCTCTGAAATCAACCCCGAGGCGTCAAGTGCCATCTTCAGCCGTGCCTGGCTGTACTGCGAGAACCGCGTCATCACTGGAGCACATTGGCAAAGCGACATAGATGCAACCCGCTCCGGCGCGAGCATTGGCTATGCCCGTCTACAGACAAGTCCTGAGTTCCAAAAACAGATGTCAAAGGCACAAAAAGAATTCAAAAGATTAATGAAAAACAAGAAATAATCTAAAACTTTTTATTATTTTTGCAACTTTGTAGTTTCTAAACTTTTGATTATTTTTGATTAAAAATTTATGGTCACTTTAGACAGTCTAAAAGAGTTAAGTAAGAGGATTGATGCCTTGAGGAGGTATCTTTGACATCGACACCAAACTGTCGAAAATAGCTGAATTAGAGGAAAAAACCAAGGCTAACGGTTTCTGGGACGATCCTAAAAACGGCAAGGTCATCATGCGACAGATCCGTGATGTGAAGAGTTGGGTGACGTCTTATGACGAGATTGTGAAAGCCAACGAAGACTTGGGCGTTTTGTATGATTTCGCCAAAGAAGGCGAGGCGACTGAAGAGGAAGTCGACGCTCAGTATGCCGATGTCATAAAGCTTGTCGAAGATCTCGAGTTCCGCAACATGCTTCACGACGAGGCCGACTCTATGAGCTGCGTGCTGAAAATCAACGCAGGCGCTGGCGGCACCGAATCGCAGGACTGGGCCGACATGCTGATGCGTATGTATATGCGCTATGCCGAAGCTCACAATTATAAGGTTAGAATCAGCAATATTCTTGAGGGTGATGACGCCGGCATCAAGTCGTGCACGATGGAGATTGACGGCGACTATGCCTACGGTTACCTCAAAGGCGAGAACGGAGTGCACCGCCTCGTGCGCGTGTCGCCATTCAACGCCCAAGGCAAACGAATGACATCCTTCAGCTCTGTTTTTGTGACACCGTTGATTGACGATACTATAGAAATTGTCATCGACCCGTCGCGTCTCACCTGGGATACCTTCCGCAGCGGAGGCGCAGGAGGTCAGAACGTGAACAAAGTGGAGTCGGGAGTGCGTTTGAGATATCAATACAAAGACCCTTACGACGGTCACGAAGAGGAGATTCTGATTGAAAACACCGAGACACGCGACCAGCCGAAAAACAAGGAAAACGCTATGCGACTGCTGAAGTCACAGCTGTACGACAAGGAGCTGCAGCACCGCATGGAGGAGAAAAACAAGATCGAGGCATCGAAGAAAAAGATAGAGTGGGGCTCACAGATTCGCTCTTACGTGTTCGACGACCGCCGCGTGAAAGACCATCGCACCAACTACCAGACCAGCAACGTGCAGGCGGTGATGGACGGCAAAATCGATGAATTTATTAAGGCTTATTTAATGGAATTCGGACAGAAATAAAAAATTGAAATATGGTAACGTTTTTTATTGCTTTAGCCGTCTTGATTCTCGGCTATCTGATTTACGGAAAATTCATAGAGAAGCTCTTTGGCGCTGACCCGAAACGCGAGACTCCGGCTGTCACCATGGCCGACGGTGTCGACTATGTCCCGATGAAGCCCTGGAGAATCTTCTTGATTCAGTTTTTGAATATCGCCGGCGTCGGTCCTATCATCGGCGCCATCATGGGAGCGCAGTTCGGAACGGCGTCGTTCCTGTGGATTGTGCTCGGCAGCATCTTCGCGGGTGCCGTCCACGACTACCTTTCGGGAATGATTTCGCTACGCACCAAAGGCGCGAGTCTGCCTGAGATCCACGGCATGTATCTCGGCAACGGCGTCAAGCAGTTTATGCGTGGATTCACTGTATTGCTGATGATTTTGGTGGGTGTGGTGTTTGTGAATACCCCTGCTACATTGCTCATCAATAACTTCACTCCGGGCTGGAACCCGTACGTTTGGGTCGTCATCATTTTGGTTTATTATCTGATTGCGACTTTGCTGCCTATCGACAAGCTCATAGGCAAGATTTATCCTGTTTTCGGAATACTTTTGCTGGGCATGGCGGTGGCTATCTTTGTGGCGTTTATCGTCTATCAGCCTGAGATTCCGGAGATTTGGAGCGGACTACAGAACCGTCATCCAGGAGCGGCACATAATCCGATTTTCCCGATGATGTTCATCAGCATAGCATGTGGTGCAATTTCTGGTTTCCATGCTACGCAGTCGCCTCTGATGGCGCGTTGTATGGTCAACGAGAGACAGGGACGTCCGATTTTCTACGGTGCGATGATCACTGAAGGCGTCGTCGCCTTGATTTGGGCAGCAGCGGCAGCATATTTCTTCGGTCCCGACAG
>JAEEJS010000025.1 GCA_016282015.1 Bacteroidales bacterium | reverse complement strand
CAGAATCTGGAAGTCACCGCATCATACACTCCGATCACCTACACCTTCACCTTCACGGGTGCGGATGCAGCAGTGGATCCGATATCCTTCACCGTTGAGGACATCAACACCAAATCCCTGCCTGCGGTACCTGCAAGGGATGGATATGAGGTCAAGTGGGATACAACCAGTTTCACCTTGGAAAACAAGACTGTGTATGTAATTTACACCAAACTTGTTTCTGTCGATGAAAACGGTTCTGCAGAGGTGGTGCTGTCCAACGAGGATTCTAGTTTCAAACTGGCATTGGGTACCAAGACAGTTACTGTGGAAATGTCCACTAATACTTCAGTGAAGGTAGAGGATGCAAAGGATCTCGCGGAAAAAGTAGTAGTATCCAAGGTGGAAATAGTGACCAATGATACTGGTGTCTCTGGTACTGCATATGAATTCACCTTTACTGCAGACGGAACCGTATACAATGGGAAGATCCAGGTGACTCTGCCTTATACTAAGGAAAACGGAAAGGAACCTGTGGTATACTATCGGAACGGATCTGAATCGGTGAAGATGAAAATTGTATCCAGTACAGATACCAGTGTCACATTCGAGACAGAGCACAATTCACTGTACATTGTCACTTCCGAGATATCTCCAAAGGAGGATGGTACATCCTTCCTGTTGTATTTCGGATTATTGGCTGTGGCAGGAATCTGTGTTGCGGCACTTGTCGGATTTACTTTCTATCGTAGAAAGGCATAAACTAATTAGGGGGGCATATGCCCCCCAAATAAAAGAGGGGCAAGGCAATCATGGCTTCTGGGAAAGGTTCACTTGTTTCTGTCATGTGTGTCTTTATAGTTGCTCTTGCAATTATTTTCATTTATGACAGTTCATCGGCCGATCCTTCAATACAATATGATGCAATTGGCAGTCATTATGGAGATTATTCTCTAGAAATAGAGGATGCAATCTCCAGTGGCGCTAACTGGGAAATCAAAATAACCCCTACTGTAGAAAACGAAGTGGAGTTGCCTTCATATGCATTGGTAGTTAGGATTGATAATGATCATCATGTAAAATTGATTTCGATAAAGTCAAACGGCAGTAATGTACACGTATTGATCCCTAATCAGGTATCGATTGGGGGTGAACTGTATTCAATAGTCCAGATCGGAAATGGTTCAGCGTTAACAACCGGAAATATCAAATCAATAATCACTGAAGATAATACAACGGTTTCAAGCATTTCTCAGTCCGCGTTCAATGGTAGAACATCGTTGAGTTATGTAATATTGGGTGAAGGGCTCAGGACTATTGGTTCTTGGGCCTTTCAAGGGACTGGAGTGATTGATGTAATATTCCCCACATCATTGGAGTCTATAGGGGAAGCCGCCTTCAGAAATTGTTCAGATTTAAGATCTATCGACATGGCCGATGGTGAAGCATATTCTCTGGAAGATGTCGGTATCACAGCTTTTCTGGGGTGTGCATCACTTGAATGTGTATCATTACCATTTGCAAACGATTTCATTCCGAGCATTTCGAGAAGTTCAGTCAATTTATTTTATGAAAGTCCTAATCTGATTTCCATCGAAACTGTCAACGGCAGTGGTAAATTCATTGTTGATAATACAGGCACATTGGAAGGAACAAGACCTAATTGGATCTATGAATTGATGGATGATGGGTCATTGAAGATATTGACCGCAACTTCTGTGCCTGAATTTTATGTCACAGAGCAGATTATTTCGGCAATAGGTCCCAATTCTTTTATTACGGCAACCAATCTGCACAATCTTACAATCTCGGATGGGGTTACAGACATTGGAGAGAATGCATTCAAGGGTCTTGGGATAGAGACTGTTACATTTGGAGATACTGTACAGCGTATTGTATCGGGAGCTTTCTCAAATAATAATTTGACAACAATTAATCTTCCCGATTCTCTGCAAACCGTGGGGGAGGATGCTTTTGGATACAACAGTAATCTGACAACCGTATTATTTGAGGGCGGGGAGGTAAATGTGAACAAATCTTTTACCGGTTCTCCCGTATCTACAATAAGTTGTTTGGATGAAAATGGTAGAATTTATACCGATTGGTGGATAATCACGGGGTCCAAGGATGTTACAGAGTTGACGATAAATGGGCCATTTGTCCTTTCTGAAATGAGTTTCAACGCCAACAGTGCATTGAGGAAGGTAACTTTGGGTGGACGTATCAGAGATATTGACTCGAGAGCATTTACCGGCTGTAATAACATCGAATGTTTCGAGTATGTTGGTGAAGATGAGAGATATGCCAGTGAGGCAGGTGTATTTTTCGTTGACGGAGATGTACGTCTAGTACCGGCAAAGGCAAAGGTTTTGAATTTAACAACGCCTGTTTCAAGCATTTCAGCAACAGTTTTTTCAGCGTGTAACAGTCTGACGACCTTGTCTTTTTCCAGTGGATCCACTCTTACAGAAATACCCGCAGAAGCGTTCAAAGGATGCGCATCATTGGTTTCTATAACAATCCCATCTAGTGTTGTAACGATTGGCAGCGGAGCATTCTATGGTTGTTCTAACTTATCTGAGATAATAATAGGCGATGATAGTAATCTTATCACTTTAGGGGAAGATGCATTTAGAGGGACTGGAATTGTATCATTGATTTTGCCCGGTAAAGTTGAGACGATAGGCAATCGTTGTTTCATGGGCTGTATGAACATGGTTGCTATTGAAATCAAAGGTAACAGTTTGAAGACAATCGGGCAACAGGCATGGGCAGAATCTTACTTAAGGTCATTATCCGTCCCTGGGAGCATAACCAATATTGATTCCACAGCATTTCATGATTGTTCAAATCTCAGCAGCATTATTATAGCTGGTGATTCAGCCTATTCCTTTGATGGTTCTGCTTTGTATAAAGGAAATAGATTGATCCTATTGGTTCCGTCCGTTCTTTCATATACTCTTCCTTCGAATATCAATGAAATAGAGAAAGAGGCATTTGATGGAGCGACAGATCTCCAGGAAATAATAACAGGAGACAACAGCACATATGTTGCCTATTTAGGGGTATTGTTTGATAAAGAGATGACATCTATAATTAGTGTTCCTAAGGGAATACGCAACGTCTTCATGCCATCTTCGTTTTCATCAATAGGTGTGGATTATAGTTCCAAATCGCCTTTCTCAGGTTGTCATTCAATCGAATCCTTTACTTGGGAAGGAGAATCAATCACCCTAGATAACACAAGGATAGCCAGTAAAGTTGTAGTTTTGGATTCAACCTCTACTATAGAATTAGGGAGTTTTTCGTTCTCCAATGTGGATACATTGATACTTCGCGCTCCAACAATAACAATTACGGGCGGTTCTACAATGGCAATCCCACATGTGGGGACCATTTACATGGAAACGGATGAATTAATAATCCCCAATTCGTTTTATTGTACCGATCTATGTTTGGATTCTGAGGATTCATCGACAATAGAGACGATATTATCCATTGCAGAAGATGCTCATGTTGAAAGAGTATTCACATCAAAGGAAGTTAATGTTGTTTCTCAGAAGTACAGTGGTTTGTTTAGATATGATGGAGACAGACATGCGGTGATGTTGCCAATCCTTCATTCATTTGGTATATCGATTTTCAGCGAATGTGTGATTTCTGGGGTGTCCATCTCAGAAATCAATCTGGATTCTAACAAATTATCTTTCTGTGTTTCTGTGCAATCTGGGTATGTTGGAGATTTCAAAGTTTTAGTTGACGGGGTAGAACCGAATTATGATGAATTATCTGGAAGGTATGAAACATCCATTTTAAACACCAATAGTGTAACTATTTCGGTAGAACCTCTTTCTTCAGATACACTTTATGATGTTCATTTTGAGTTAAATGGCGGTACTGGTACTGTTGACATTCAAGTGATGAGTGGCGGGACGGTCAAAAGAACGGAGATAATTCTACCTCGTAAGTCAGGTTATACCTTCGATGGATGGTATAGCGATTCGGAATTGACCGAAACCTATGATTTTCTATCTAAGGTAAAATCCGATTTGGTGTTGTATGCCAAGTGGACATACAATGGCGGTAAGTATTCGGTTAATGTGATCAGTCACGAGTATGATGTGGTAATCAAAAATGGATTGGGTACAGTCAGTTCTGGTTCTCTCATTGTTGGGGGAACCACTCTTGCCTTATCATTCAGAAACGTGCCGAGTTGGGAATGTCTTGGATGGATCATAAACGGTCAGGAATGCAGTGAACTCGCGCCCACGGTAGTTTTGGATAAGGATTATTACATTGAGCCATTGCTTCGGTACGTTTCATCATCCAACGATCTCGTCGATATCACTGATCTGAAAACACCGAGATATGAAGAGGATGTCTATTTGCAGTATGCCCTGTCATCTAGTGCAATAAACACATCAATGGGCGTGTGGTCAGGATTTCCGAGTACACCTGTAATAATGGATGATGCATTGTTCGTGCGTATAGGGGATGTCCTGTACAAATATGATGCGAATACTGGGGAGATACTGGCTACAGCAGAATCAAAGCTTCTAGTCAACTATTATCTATACTTAGGGGTAGGCGGAGGCAAAGTATTTGATTATGCAACGGGGAAGGTCTATGATGCAAACCTGAATCATTTGTATGATTCCCCTATAAAGTTCAACGCAGTGTTCTATTATTCCGGTTATTTCTATGGGCATTATGGTGGACATGTCTACAAGTTGAATGCATCTAATGGGTCATTAGTCACCAGCGGTCAGTGGAAAGATGGTGTCGCCTGTGATTGGTTCTGCATGTATGGTACAACTTCGGCACCTATTTTTGTCAACGGACATATGTTCATAATAGAGGCCAGAACGTCAGATGATTACAGGGGGTTAAGATCAATCGATCTCGAGAACGGATCGAGCACAGCATTAGAGTTGAATTCAATCAGCGGGAGATTGTTGGATGACGGTTGGTTATCTTATACCGAATATTCCGGTAGAATCATATTATTTCTCCCGTCGTATTCCAAGGGTTTATTCGATACCGGTACTGATTACGAGCGTGCCAGCCTCACAGCTGTGGTGGTCAATGAAGACGGTACAATCGGCAATGGTTGTCCGGTGGTGTCTGTAAAAACCAATGAATACAATATGTCTGCCACATTCCTCGTTTATCAGGGACGCGGATACATGAGTACAGGGCTGTATCTGTATGTTGTTGATGCAAACAGTCTATGTGACACAATTATCCATTGTGGAAGCGGAGTTACATTGATAGAAGCAAACGATTTCGAATCGGAGTATGTAATATACAAGGAGGCATCTGTCGGTTCACACGGCTCCATCGTTTTATCCACAGGATATTATAAAGAAACCGGAAAAGTGTATGTCTACATACTGCCATATGGTCCCCCATCTGCAGTATATATATTCGAAGATTATGCCACCAAAACTGAGGCTGCAGGGTACTACAAAACATCCAATATAGGGGCCAATTATTGTTCACAGGCGGTTAGGGTAACCTTGCGCGGTAATCTGGTCTGGTACACCGATTCAGGAATCGTATACTGTTGCGGAACCATGGAGAATAACCCATATCATTTCTCTATCATCAACGACGAATCAGCGTTGGAGATCGATGGTTACGGAGCAACCGCGCTGGATGCACTCCGTAATGCACTCGGGCGCAATGGTATAGAAAATGACGTCAGCGGTTCCGGAAGGATAATATCGTTATGCGGTCAGACCGGAAAATGGAAGATTGAATCATATTATAATTCAAAGTGGAATACAATAAACTCCCTATCGAGTTCATCGAACAACGTCCATCATACGTATCGCATATCTTTTGATTCAAGCTCATCTACGGGCCAGGAAATAGAAATCTCGATCACACCTGATATCATCACATTGATGTTGGATTCCGACGAGGAAAGTAAGACGGTCACAATCTCGGGCAACGTGCCATCAGGCGTATCGTTCGCATGGGAACCGATCGATGAAGGCATCGTTTCAATTATAATATCGAGTGACACTGGGTCAGCGACCATAGCTGGTCTCAAAGAGGGATCCACAATCATTAATGTCATATTGGTCGGCGATGGAGTTTACGGTGAGGCTCAACTGAGTGTCACAGTGGTTGAGAATCCCAATCCTCCAGAGAGGAGTTATACGTTCACTATCAGGATGGACTATGATGCGGACAAGGCAGACTATGGCGAATCCGGATACAGGGCTTCCGATTTGAGAGCAGGAATCACTCTAAACGCTACTGGACATAATGCTGGAGAGGCATTGGAGAAAGCCCTCGATGATGCGAAGATCCCTTGTGATTTCTTTAGCAATGACACTCTCCTGTATTGGGTGAATCACATTTTTGGTATGGAGCAGGTCCATTATAGTAATGGTGATTGGAAATATTGGGTCCAGTACCAGGTCATGGACGGAGAGCCTGCATATAACGATTACACACTGGGTTACTTCAAGAAGGGAGGAAATTTCCTTTTGGTCTACGGAATCACCGATGAGACCAATCACATGGTCGGTCCGGATTCTGGTAATAGTGAGCTGAATGAATGGTCAGATAACATCGGAGAGCAATCCTCAGTAATAACCCGCCATAACGATGACGGGTCTACAACCACCGTCATCGATTCCACTTCTGTTATCGACGGTACACAGACCACTGTGGAGATAACCACGGTGGAGAATGATGACGGTACAGTGACGATCAGAGAGAAGACCACAGTCACCAACCCTGACGGTACAACATCGATCACCAATTCCGTCACCCGGGTGGCAACTGATGGTACAAAGACCACAGAGAGCACGGTCACCAACCCTGACGGTACAACATCGATCACCAATTCCGTCACCCGGGTGGCAACTGATGGTACAAAGACCACAGAGAGCACGGTCACCAACCCTGACGGTACCAATACAACTGTAACTTCGAGCACCAATTCAGATGGAACAGTAACCACTGTGATGGAAACATCCAAGGATGCATCCGGAAACATCATCGGAATCTCCGAGACAGTTGTTACCGTTACAGGTTCCACTGTCAATGATGTGAGGACGACTACGACTCAACAAGAATCCACGGTGACCGATGCATCCGGAAACGTGACTGTTGTAAAAGTTTCAGAGACGGCCGTGAAACAGGCGGACGGCTCAGTTGTAGTCGTGAGGTCTACTGAAACGACGGCTGGTAGCAATATGACCACAGACATCGCTGTCGGAGCAATCTCTGTCGACGGAAAGGTCCACACAACCGCAGTTTCTTCCGATTCGGACATCATCACTAATGTGGCTGTCGACGGTGACGATGGCAATTATGCGGTGTCCAGTGACGTCATTCAAACGGCAATGCAGCAGCAGACGGCCGTCGAGAGTGCACTGGGTGTGGACAAGGGCAATGTGATCGAGATAGTTTCCGATACCCGTGATATAACCGCATCTGTCGATAAAGAGTCCTTCGAAACAATGGCAGACGGAAGTGCCAGTTTCAGGATGACCTCCGCACAGGGTTCTATGACATTCGGTCGTGACATTCTCTCATCCTTGTCAGGTAAAGATGATGTCACGTTATCTTTTACCACTGCGGACAGGTCATCGATGACCTCCGCACAGCGTGATGTTATTGAATTGGGTTCAACCGTCATCAATCTCTCTGCTATGTCGGGCGGTCAGAGCATCGGCAAGGATCTCGGTGGAAAGGTCACCGTGACCGTGAAGTATTCGGCTGCGGACGGTAAAGGGGCCATTGTATATTACATCGATGAAGATGGAAACAGATTCAGGGTGGCAGAGCAGAGTTATGATGCAGAGAACGGAACGGTCACGATGGTACTGGAACATTTCTCAATCTATATGATCGTAGATGAGGAATCTTCCAGCAACGAGATCGGGGCGATCGTTTATATCGCAATCGCGGCTGTGGCTGTTGTATTGCTGACCATTGTTGGGGCAGCGGTCTATCGTAAAAAGATGGCCTGATCATTCGATGATACCGAAGGGAGAGATGACCATGGTCCTCGACCACTTCTCCATCTACACCATAGTGGATAAATCGCCCGCAGGGGGGGGAGATCCCCGTGGCCGTTCTCGTCATGACCGCGGTCATCGCCCTGATATGTCTCGGTATCCTGCTGCCGCAGGTGGTCGGAAGAAGCAGTAAACGTGTTAATCAAAGCCCGCCCGAAAGGGCGGGCAATTATCCGATAGACTTCAGTATGCAACAAGCATTATAATCGGCAAGGGCGTATAAGGAATTATGATGTTTGAGGACAAGATCAGGATGATTGTCGACAGGGTCACCGAGCACTATGATCCAAAAGCAATCATAGTATTCGGATCGGTCGCCAGGGGCGATTCTACCGAAGACAGTGATCTTGATATCGCAATCATCATGGATTCCGATCTTTCTGAGCATGAACGCAATGTGAAGGTCCGCGTCTGTATCGGGTCCATCGGCATGGCGATGGATCTGCTGGTCTTCACGCCTGAAGAGATAGAGGCTGAAAGGGGCGATGAAACTTCGATAGTATCGGAGATAATGAGGACCGGGGAGGTCGTATATGGTTCCGCATGAGTCTGTGGAGTCATTGAGGGCTTCTGCCGAAGAGGATCTTTGGACCGCAAATCTTGTCAAAGACAGGGATGATGAGAAAACGCGCATAATCTGTTTTCATCTGCAACAGTATGTGGAGAAGATGCT
>JAEEJS010000024.1 GCA_016282015.1 Bacteroidales bacterium | reverse complement strand
CTAATCATCCGCATGAGGCCCAGCAACCACAAGTATTAACAATTAAGAAATGAACATCATGGAAGTAATCAACGCGTTAGGTAGAAGAAAGACAGCCGTCGCACGTATTTACATGAAAGCTGGCGAAGGCAAAATTACGGTCAACAAACGTGACTACAAAGAGTATTTTCCAACAAGCATCCTGCATTATGTGGTTGAACAGCCATTGATGCTCACAGAGAACTTGGGTAAATATGACATCAAGGTCAACCTCGATGGCGGTGGTATCAACGGTCAGGCAGAAGCTCTCCGTCTCGCTATCAGCCGCGCATTGTGCGAAATCAACGCTGAATATCGTCCTATCCTTAAGGCTAAAGGTTTGATGCGCCGCGACCCACGTATGGTCGAACGTAAGAAGCCAGGTCAGCCAGGTGCACGTAAGAAATTCCAATTCAGCAAACGTTAGTCTATTAAAAGGAAACATCATGACACAAGCAACATTTGAAGAGTTATTAGATGCAGGTTGTCACTTCGGTCACCTCAGAAGAAAATGGAACCCGAACATGGCACCGTACATCTTCATGGAACGTAACGGTATCCATATTATTGACCTGTACAAGACACAGGCCAAGATCGACGAGGCAGCAAACGCTCTCCGTCAGTTAGCAAGATCAGGAAAGAAAGTCCTTTTCGTAGCTACAAAGAAACAGGCTAAAGACATCGTGGCTGAACTCGTTTCAAGAGTCAACATGCCATACGTCACTGAGCGTTGGCCTGGTGGTATGCTCACCAACTTCACCACAATCCGCAAGGCAGTGCGCAAGATGGTCAGCATCGACAAACTTATCGCCAGCAGCCAGTACAACAACCTCTCAAAGCGTGAGCGTCTCCAGATCGAGCGTGAACGTGAGAAACTCCAGAAGAACCTCGGTTCAATCGCCGACCTCAACCGCCTTCCAAGCGCAGTGTTCGTAGTCGACGTGATTAAGGAGCACATCGCAGTGGCAGAGGCTAGAAAGCTCAACATCCCTACCTACGCCATCGTCGACACCAACTCAAATCCTAACCTCATCGACTTCCCGATCCCGGCTAACGACGACGCATCGAAGTCAATCGCTCTGATCGTGAGCAAGATGGTTGAAGCTATCGAAGAAGGTCTCAACGAGCGCAAGAACACCATGAAGGACGCCGACATGGCCGAAGCCGAAGGTGAAGAGGAAATGGACAACATGGTCGAAGAAGAGGAAGTGAAGGAAAAGGAAGAGGAAACAAAACGTCCTCGCCGTCCTCGCAAGACCGTCGCAAAGAAAAACTAATTATTAAAAAAGAAAGGTAAAACAATGAATATTACTGCAGCTCAAGTCAATGAACTCAGACAAATGACAGGCGCAGGTATGATGGACTGCAAGAAAGCCCTCGTTGAATGCAACGGCGACAAGGAAGCAGCTATCGACTACCTCCGCAAGAAAGGCCAGAAAATCGCTGAAAAGCGCGCTGACCGTGAAGCAGCTGAAGGTGCTGTCATCTCAGCTACAACAGCCGACCACACATACGGTGCTGTCATCATGCTGAACTGCGAGACAGACTTCGTAGGTTCTAACGCCGACTTCGTCGGAGCAGCCAAGGGATTCCTCCAGGCAGCTATCGACAACAAGATTAAGAACCTCGACGCTCTCAAGGCTTTCGCTATCAACGGCCGCACAGTCGCTGACCTGGTCACCGACCTCACAGCCAAGACAGGCGAGAAAGTCGAACTCAAACACCTCGAAGTGGTTGAGGCTCCATACGTAGCCAACTACAACCACCAGGGCAACCGCCTCGCAACACTCGTTGGTTTCAACAAATCATTCAACGGTATTGAAGAGACAGCTCACGAAGTGGCAATGCACGCAGCAGCTATGTCACCTATCGCTATCGACGAAAACGACGTCCCACAGGAAACTAAAGACCGTGAGATGGCAGTCGCTATCGAGAAGACCAAACAGGAACAGGCAGCTAAGGCAGTTGACGTCGCTTTGAAGAAAGCAGGTATCAACCCAGCTCACGTTGACAGTGAAGATCACATCAACTCAAATATGGCCAAGGGTTGGATCACAGAGGCTCAGGCACAGCAGGCCCGCGAGATTCGCGAGAAAGTCACAGCTGACACTCTTGCTAACCTCAAGGAGCAGATGGTGATGAACATCGCCAACGGCCGCGTCAACAAGTTCTTCAAAGAGAACTGCCTCCTCGACCAGGCTTCATTGCTGGACGGCAGCATGACAGTGCGCCAGTTCATCCAGAAGGCTGACAAGGATGCTACAGTTGTTGCATTCAAACGCGTTCAACTTGGATAGTCTTTAGTCTTTAGTCTTTAGACGTTAGTTATTAGACGTTAGTTTTTTAGACTAACGTCTAATTTTTATGTAATGAATTAGATAATGAATTAATCATTTTACTTATTTCAGTTATTAAATTTTTGGTTTTTGTTGTTTTTGAATTATCAATATAATTTAACCTTTCACAAACTTCAATATGAGTTGCAAGTTCCCACAACGAGCCTCTTGATACTGATAAAAATTGAATAAATTCTTTGTCTGAATTTCTTCCTAATCCTTCCGAAATATTTGAAGGTATTGAAACGACAGCCCTTCTCATCTGATCGGATAAAGCATATAATTCTTCTTTTGGTAATAATTTTACAAGAGAATATACCTCAACGACCAAATCCATTGATTTGTGCCATACTATAAGTTGTTTGTAATCACTCGATTTCATATTTTTAGTCTTTAGTTTTTAGTCCTTAGTCGTTAGAAGTTAGACGTTAGCCAACACTAAAGACTAACGTCTAACGACTAAAGACTATTTCTTCGACCAAGTCGTGCCTTCTTTACCGTCTTTCAAGACGATATCAAGAGCGGCAAGCTTGTCGCGGATGAGGTCTGACGTTGCCCAGTCTTTCTTGGCACGGGCTTCCTTACGGATGTCGATGATGGTATCCATCAAGCCCTCAACAACTCCGCTATCGTCGGCAGCGGTTTCTGAATTGACCAAACCGAGTATTTCGAAAACGAAAACGTCAAACAATTTCTTCAAAAGTTCCAATTCAGCAGGATTAATCTTCGAATGACCGTCCTTCACTGAGTTGATGATACGCACTGCCTCAAACAAGTTTGCAATCACTATCGGGCTGTTGAAGTCGTCGTTCATGGCGTCGTAACAGGCATCCATAATCTTCTGAACGCCAAGATCTTCGGCTCCTTCAGTAGCTGTCAGCTTGCTTATCAGACCGGCAGCTTCCATCAGACGTTTGTAACCCTTTTCAGCGGCTTGAAGCGCCTCGTTCGAGAAGTCGACGGTGCTGCGATACTGAGCCTGAAGGATGAAGAAACGAATGGTCATAGGGCTGTAAGGCTGTGCGAGCATCTCCTCCCCTTTCGCGTTGATATGGCTACCTTTGAAGAACTCATCGAGAGTGATGAAGTTGCCCAACGACTTACCCATCTTCTGTCCGGCTATGGTAATCATATTATTATGCATCCAGTAGCGCACCGGTGCCTTGCCGTTTGCCGCCATCGACTGTGCGATTTCCGACTCATGGTGAGGGAACTGCAGGTCGAGACCGCCGCCGTGTATGTCGAACTCCTCGCCAAGGTATTTGCAACCCATGGCCGAGCATTCCATATGCCATCCCGGGAAACCGTCGCTCCAAGGTGAAGGCCAGCGCATGATGTGTTTCGGCTCAGCCTTTTTCCACAAAGCGAAGTCGATAGGGTTATGCTTCTCGCTCTGTCCGGCCAGCTCGCGGGTGTTGTTGATCATCTCTTCGATGTTACGTCCCGAAAGTATGCCGTAACGATATCTCTCGTTGTATTTCTTGATATCGAAGTAAACCGAACCGTTCTCAACATACGCGAAGCCAGCGTCGAGAATCTTCTGAATCATTGCAATCTGCTCGATGATATGACCCGAGGCATGAGGCTCGATAGAAGGACGCAGCACGTTGAGTTTGTCCATCGCCTGGTGGTATCTGACAGTATAATACTGAGCAACCTCCATCGGCTCGAGATCTTCGAGGCGGGCTTTCTTCGCTATCTTATCCTCGCCTTCGTCGGCGTCATGTTCGAGATGACCCACGTCGGTAATGTTGCGCACATAGCGCACCTTGTAACCGAGATGTTTCAGATAACGGAAAACCAAGTCAAAAGTTATAGCCGGACGTGCATGACCGAGGTGAGCGTCACCGTAAACGGTCGGTCCGCAAACATACATGCCCACATGACCTTCATGCATAGGTTTGAAGGGTTCCTTCATGCGAGTCAAGCTATTATAAATATATAAAGCGTCCATATTCAAAATAATTTTTGCAAAGGTACGAATTTTATTAATAAATTTGATTTTCGCTATACAATTTTCCAACACTTTTTTGTAACTTTGCAGCCAAAGAAATTTTTAAATCCTAAATACAATGTATACTAACTTTCAAGAGTATCTGAAGAAGGAATTGGCTCAAATTGAAGCCGATGGCCTCTACAAAAACGAACGTATCATTGAAAGCCCACAAGGTGCTGAAATCTTGGTAAAAGGCAAGAAATGCTTGAACTTCTGCGCTAACAACTACCTCGGACTTGGCAACAATCCGGAGCTTATCGCCGCAGCAAAGAAAGGCATGGACGAGCGCGGTTTCGGAATGGCATCAGTCCGTTTCATCTGCGGTTGCCAGGACCTGCACAAGAAACTCGAGCAGAAAATCGCTGAGTTCTTCGGCACTGAGGACACCATATTGTATGCTGCTTGCTTTGACGCCAACGGCGGTGTGTTCGAGCCATTGCTCAACGAGCAGGACGCTATCATCAGCGACGCTTTGAACCACGCTTCAATCATCGACGGCGTACGTCTCTGCAAGGCACAGCGTTTCCGCTATGCCAACGCCGACATGGCTGACCTTGAGAAACAACTCCAGGATGCACAGAAATGCCGCTTCCGCCTCATAGTCACCGACGGCGTGTTCTCAATGGACGGCAACGTCTGCCCTCTCGACAAGATCTACGAACTCGCACAGAAATACAACGCCATGGTGATGGTTGACGAAAGCCACTCAGCAGGCGTGGTCGGTAAGACAGGCCGTGGCGTTACAGAACGCTACAACCTCCGTGGCAAGATCGAAATCCTCACCGGCACTCTCGGCAAGGCATTCGGCGGCGCTATGGGCGGTTTCACAACAGGCCGTAAGGAAATCATCGACATGCTGCGTCAGCGCTCACGTCCTTACCTCTTCTCAAACTCAATGGCACCGGGCCTCGTGGCAGCAGGTATACGTATGTTCGAGATGATGGCAGAGACCAACGAGCTTCAGGACAAGCTTCACGCAAACACCGATTACTTCATCAAACAGATGCTCGCTAAGGGCTTCGACTGCAAACCGTCAGAGTCAGCTATCTGCGCCGTTATGCTTTACGACGCTCCGCTTTCACAGAAGTTCGCAGCCAAGATGCAGGAAGAAGGCATATTCGTAACAGGCTTCTACTACCCTGTCGTTCCTAAAGGCCAGGCCCGTATCCGCGTGCAGATCTCTGCAGCACATGAGAAAGAACATCTCGACAAGTGCATCAACGCATTCGTGAAGATTGGAAAAGAATTAGGCGTTATTAAATAAGAAATTCAATGAAAAAGATATTAATCGTTGGTTCCGGCGGTCAGATCGGAACAGAATTAGTGAAGAAGCTCCGTGCCACTTATGGCAACCAGAATGTTGTGGCATCGGATCTTCGCCCTTTGACAGGTGAAATCGTCGAGAACGGTCCGTTTGAGCGCATCGACTCGACACAGATGATGCAGATCGTCGAAGTGGTTAAGAAATATAACATCGACACCATCTACAACCTCGCAGCCATCCTCTCGGCAACAGCAGAGAAGAACCCTATGCTTGGTTGGAACGTCGGTATCGGCTCGTTGGTAAACTGCCTCGAGGTGGCTCGCGTGTTCAACTGCGCAGTGTTCACCCCATCGTCAATCGGTGCTTTCGGCGCATCGACACCTCACGACAACACACCTCAGGACACCATCCAGCGTCCTAACACCATCTACGGTGTGACCAAGGTGACTGGCGAGTTGCTCAGCGACTATTACTTCACACGTTTCGGTGTTGACACACGTTCAGTGCGTTTCCCAGGCTTGATTTCTAACCTCACATTGCCAGGCGGCGGCACCACAGACTACGCTGTAGAGATTTACTACGCAGCAGTGAAGGGCGAGAAATTCTACTGCCCGATCAGCAAAGGCACCTACATGGATATGATGTACATGCCAGACGCTCTCGACGCAATGGTCGACATCATGGAGGCAGATCCTAAGAAGCTCGTGCACCGTAACTCATTCAATGTCACAGCTATGAGCTTCGACCCTGAGATCATCTACAACGCCATCAAGAAGTACTATCCTAAGTTCGAGATGGAGTACAAATTCGACCCAATCCGTCAGGCTATAGCTGACAGCTGGCCGAACAAGATGGATGACAGCTGCGCTCGCGCTGAGTGGGGCTGGAATCCGAAGTACGACCTCGACAAGATGACAGTCGATATGATTGACACTCTGAAGAAGAAACTTCTGTAGTATCAGTAATTACTAAGATAAAGGAGAATCTTCGTTGGGTTCTCCTTTATTTTTAAAAGCGTTATTATGTCAGCATTACTACCATTATTCCTGCTTCTTGTCGGCTTCGCAGCGTTGATATTAGGCGCGAATTGGCTGGTGAACGGAGCTACTAGCGTCGGCATCAAGGCGAAGCTATCGCCTCTGATTATCGGATTGACGATAGTGGCGTTCGGAACATCTCTGCCCGAGATGATAGTCAACGTGTTTTCCTGCATCAAGGGAAGCCCCGGGCTGGCCATAGGAAACATCATCGGAAGCAACACCATGAACATACTTCTGATATTGGGAGTGAGCTCCATGATTTATCCGATTGACGTGAGCCGCATCTCAATCAGAAGAGACATACCGGCAGGTTTTATAGCCACATTTGCCATTACACTGATGGCTAACGACTTCTTCAGAGGCACCTCAGGAACCATCAACTGGGTGGAAGGAATAGTATTGTTACTGATGGGATTCGGCTATCTGATGCTGACTTTCAAGAAAAACGACGACGTCCAGGATAACGTCGAAGTCCAGGAGTCTCTGCCTTGGGGCAAGACTATACTTCAACTCATTTTAGGAATAATCGGGCTTTACATAGGCGGAGAACTGGTTTCAAGAAACGCCCAGACTCTGGCCATAAGCTGGGGCATGAGCGAGAGCACCGTCGGCCTGACTGTGGTTGCCACAGCCACTTCCCTACCTGAGCTCATCACATCCATTGTAGCGGCATTAAAAAAGAACTCAGCAATCGCTATAGGCAATGTGCTGGGTTCCAATATCTTAAACATCTTTATAGTGCTTGGTGTCAGCTCGCTTATCACACCGCTGCCATTCGACTCAAAGATGAATCAGCAGTTGATGATACTGTTTGCAGCCAACGCCATCATGCTGACGACGGTATTCACCGGGAAAGGCCGCAAAATCTCGCGTTTCGAGGGATTTATACTGACCCTCGGCTACGTCGGTTTTATGCTGTTCTCACTTTATCCAAGTCTGTGACCTGCCAAGCCATCCGCGGCGGTCGAGAGAACCTCTGACAATCAACGTATTATCTTTGGCATTATAAGAAATCTTGCCGTAATAGGTCTTGTCTTCGTGCGGTTCGTAAAGAGTTCCGCCCACGAGTTTACCGTCTTCCAGCCTGAAATCTTTAACCAGAATCATGCCGATGTACTTCTCGTCGAAAAGCTCTTTGCCGTCTTCATAGACATGGGTGGTCTTTCCATAATAAAGTCCGTTGTCGCCCTGGTAAAACAAAATCACACCGGTCACCTCGCCTGTCTTGTCATCGACCGACTTCCATTCGCCTAAAATCTTATCTATCTGAGCGTTTGAAATCAAGGCTATGGCAAAAAACAATGCTGTTAAAAAGAACTTCTTCATCTTAAAATTTTTTGCAAAAATACTACTTTTTAAATAACAATCCTTCTATGACAAGAGGGAAATTTTCCTGTTCCAGTACGTGTATCTTGGCCGCCACGTCGTCGGGGGTGTCTGTTGGGCTGAGAGCCACCTTAGCCTGGAAAATGATATCGCCGCTGTCGTAACGCTCGTTTACGTAATGCACTGTAATGCCTGACTCCTTCTCGTGCGCAGCCACAACTGCCTCATGCACATGATGGCCGTAGAAACCCTTTCCTCCGTATTTAGGCAGCAAAGCCGGATGTATATTGATAATCTTGTTGGGGAAAGCTTCTATGAGACCCTGAGGGATGAGCCAGAGGAAGCCTGCCAGCACAATCAAATCTATATCCAACGAAATCAGACGTTTTATGAACATCTCACTGTTATAATATTCCTTCTCGACTACAAGCAGGGGTATTCCGAGGTTTTTGGCGCGCTGGTTGGCGAAAGCGCCTTTGTTGTTACTCACCACGCAAACAATCTCCACATTCGGATTGGGAGCGAAATAGTCGGCAATGCGCTGCAAATTGGTGCCGCCGCCTGAAACGAATACAGCTAATCTTTTCATTTTAAAAATATTTTTTCACCAGGGTTAAAGTCAAACCAAATTATATATTCCCCACAACTTTCACGTTGCTTTGTCTGTAAAGTCTCGCCATTAGACCTCTCTACTGAGATTGGCGACTTTGAAATCAAGGTAAAACCGTTGACAGTTTCGTCATTGTTGTTTGTCAGAACCACATTGCCGTCATTATCATATTGATAATCAATTTTCTGTAAAAGCTCATGATAATGCAGGTATTTCTCTACGGTGGTCGGCAGCATCAGCTGGCGGTCACGCAAATCGGATATGCGCTGAAGGGCATGGTTAAGACCCTCTTTAGCCACTATTTTGCCGTCTTCCATATCCCAAAAGCCACGGGCGGTAGTCACCCAGGCGGGATAGATATGGGTAATGAAGGCCGAGCGGCTCTCGACTACCACATCCAAATTGTGACGGCTCAGGTAGTAATCCCAATGCTCGCCGGGCTCCAGAGTGTATTCTGTGGACCAGAGTATGAGGTCCTCATCGAAAGGAGGACGCATGTAACGCGGCTTGGGGAAAGCGTCGCTCCAGAACGGATACGGACGCTGCAAGCCGTTGCTGAACATCCATTCCTCAAACGGACGCATCTCCTCGTACGAGGCATTCCACAGGTATCTGACTCCATTGGCTTTCCATGCATCCAAGGCATAATAATGCGATTTGGGGTTGAGACCGTCGCACACCAAATCCTCACGGTTATTGACATAGGTGTTGTTGTAGCCATGGTCTATCCAAGATGGAGATCCGAAGTTTTTCTTCATGAAGGCAAGTGCTTCCCAAAGGTCAGGGCGAGTGGTGGTATATTGCTCGGGTGTGTGCAGGCAAATCTCAAAGCCTTTGTCTTTCAACTGCTTGAGAAAGTCAAAAAAGACTGTGTCGGTTCTGATAGTGCTGTGCATATCCGGAAACCGTCTGTTTTTTAGCAGGTTGATGACACCATTCGGGTTGCTGTAAAACACGCTCTTTGTAACCGGGACATCGTAGTAGACAAAGCCACCCACAGCATCATCGGCACTGGTGACATCCTCGCTTCCGAAACACACTGCCCTGTGAGTGCGAATGTCAGTCCAGTCGGCATGCTCGGTAAATATGAAAGCCGACTCATATCCTTCCCATACCGGCATAAAGCGCGGCAGTTCAACAACTTGAGTCAAACTCAAGTCGAAGGAGGCTGTCAAAACATCACCCGGGCGTATCTTTCTTTTTGAAATATCCACATAATGTTCCAAAGTGTCGATTCGGGTGGGATAATGAATGAGAGGATGGTCTTTCTCGTAGTCAATATTGAGAACAGCGGTTGAATTTTTCACATCCAGTTGAACCGATGACAAAGATTGCGGATGGTAAAGATTCAGCTGAGTCTCATCATTTCTCAAAGAGAAACCCTCGTGGTCGAGATAATACTCGTCTTGCAGATTAACCGAGTCGACATGCATATTCTGGCGGTAAACCACAAAGCGACCGTTCACAAACGGAAGCAGCATGGCAAAGCGTGAAACCTCTGTCTCCTCGAAGAATTTGGCCGAGACATCGAAATGCACAGTCGGACTTTCGTCATAATAACTTACAATAATGACAGTCCTCGCCTGCCGGTTTTCATTCACAAAGGAGACGGCATTCCGCCCGACACGGTCCACATCCCACTCAAAATACTGACTGTCATTCAAATACAACGAGACAGGCGCGGTCAATGGACCGTTTTCGTCGCCCAACTCAAGATATTTGTTTTCGTAATAGTCGAGATACAAACTGTTACCGTACGAAGCCAGAATCTTGGCTTCGCATTCCTCGATTTGAACATTTTCCGGAAGGAAAGATGGAACTTCAGCATCAGTCAGGCTATAATCAAAGTCGCTGATTTTCAGAATATCTTTCTTTGGATTATAGACATAACACTGAAACTTGGCTGAATTGAGCAGATGGCTGGGGATCTTTTTCGTCAGATGGAAATCATGTTCAAGTGCAAAGCTATCCCAAAACACAGTTTTATCGCCGCTTTTGGCCGACAACACCAGCGAAGCCTTTGTATTGTCCTGATACTCGGCGGTAAAGCTCACATTCAGCAAGAGAGGCTTATCGCAAATCTGCTGTTGTTCTATTTGAAACAGATTCATGTACATTTCTTGCGCTCTCAATGACAATACACTGAGAATCATCAAGATTGCAAGAAATGTCAATCGTCGCATATCAATCCACGTTGTCGTGCAGGAAAGAGTTGTCCTCGCGCAGACCGGTTTCCTTGTTCACTGAATAAGTCGAAATCTCTTTATCCTCTTGAGTCAGGTTGACACCCATGCGGGCGTAAGCCGGAACGTTCTCGAGGTTTTCGAGAGCTGTCTGCGACTTGAAGTCCATATTGAACGACATGAAACGCTGACGGCGCAGCATCTCCTTCTGGTCGAGCTGCTTGGTCTGGGCCGGCTTGGTCTCCACCTTCACTGCCGTGATGGTCTGATTGCTCGACATGTCGCGCACTGTAGGTACGTCGACGTCATCATCGTCGTCAAAACGGAACGGGTTTTCGTGTCTGATTGGCGAGGATGAAGGCTCGTTGGCAGGAGCGCTGTCCGGACTTGTTCTCTTGACATATATGCCGCTGTCGCTCGGACCTTCATAGAAGTTATCATTTTTAGCATTATCCTGTTCATCGTCATCGTAGAGATGGTGACGGGTAATCTTCGGAGTATTGTCCTCAGGCTTCTCCTCCACTACTTTAGGCTCCTCTTCGTGCTTGATGACGGCATGGACCTCTTCGTCCTTAGGTTCTTCGGTCTCGTCGGCCGATTCAAACGCCATGATGCGGGCAGCTTCCTTCTCAGGATCCTTAATCTTGTTATCCTCGAAAGTGTAAATCTTCTGTGGACGCTCCTCTTTCTGTACGTCGCCGAAACCTGTGGCGATGAGAGTCACGCGCAGACCGTCCTCCAGTGACATGTCTTCGCCGTTACCCCAAATCACTTCAGAAACCTTGCCGGTGGCAGACTGTACGTATTCGTTGATTTCGGACACCTCGTCCAAGGTAACCTCGGCTGTGCCGGAAGTGATGTACACCAGTATGTTCTTGGCTCCATTGATGTCGGAGTCGTCGAGCAGAGGTGAGTTGACTGCCTCTTCGACTGCGCGCAAAGCCCTGTCTTCGCCCTTGGCATAGCCAGAGCCCATGATGGCCTTGCCGCTGTCACGCATCACGTTGTTGACATCTTCGAAGTCGACGTTGACATAGCCTGTCACTGTGATGATCTCGGCTATACCTTTGGCGGCGATCTTCAACACATCGTCAGCTTTCTTGAAAGCGTCGGTGAGTTTCATGTCGCCGTATTCGTCACGGAGTTTGTCGTTGCTGATGACAAGCAGTGCGTCTACGTATTTGCGCAGTTCGGCTATACCTTCGGCTGCCTGCTGCTGACGGCGTTTGCCCTCGAAGCTGAACGGCAGAGTCACTATACCGACTGTGAGTATTCCCATTTCCTTTGAGATACGTGCCACCACGGGAGCGGCTCCTGTGCCTGTGCCGCCGCCCATACCGGCTGTGATGAACAGCATCTTTGTGTCACCGCTCAGCATTTCGCGTATCTTGTCTTCGGTATCCTCAGCGGCTTTACGGCCAACCGCCGGGACGTTGCCAGCTCCGAGAGCGTGGTCACCGATGTGAAGCTTATTCTCGACAGGGCTTCTCTGCAAAGCCTGGTCGTCAGTATTGCAAAGCACAAAGTCGACACCTATGATGCCGTCGGAGAACATGTGCGTTACAGCGTTGCTACCGCCGCCGCCCACTCCCATAACCTTGATAATGTTGGGCTTTTCCTCCGGTGCGTCAAATTTTACTATGTCTGTTGTCATCGTTATTATATTTTTTCGTTATCAATTTCTTCGTCTTCTCCAAAGAACTTCTTACCCAGCGAAGTGACTATGCGATGGAAGAACTTGTTGCCTTCCTTGTCGGCGCTGCTGTCGCTGGTAGCTGTAAGGTCGATGGTAGGCTCGTCTTCTTCGATAATGAAGGCATCGTTGCCGGCTGTGGCCTTACCGTGTTTGAGAGCCTCTTCGTAGCGTGACATACCTTCTATGACAAGTCCGACACCTGTGGAGCACATCGGGCTTGCGAGTTCGTCGGCAGTATCATTGGCGAGGTATTCGTTAGGATAACCTATACGCACGTCAAGACCTGTCTTAAACGCTGCGAGTTGCTGTATGTGTTTCATCATCGCGCCGCCGCCTGTGAGTACCATGCCCGCGATGAGCTTATGTTCGCTGTTGACTTTCTGAATCTCGTTGTTCACTATGTCGAATATCTCGCTCAAGCGTGCCTGAATGATGTTGGCCAGGTTCTTGAACGATATCTCCTTAGGCGCGCGACCGCGTATGCCAGGTATTGACACCACTTCGTCGTCGCGGTTCTCGCTGGCCACTGCCGAGCCGAACTTCACCTTGATTTCCTCAGCGTGCTTCTTGATGATGGAGCAACCCTGACGGATGTCTTCGGTGATGACGTTGCCGCCGAAAGGAATGACAGCGGTATGATAGATGATATTGTCGTAGAAGATGGCTATATCTGTAGTGCCGCCGCCTATGTCGACCAGAGCCACACCGGCTTCTTTCTCGTCTTCGCCAAGCACTGCCTGTGCCGAGGCTATAGGTTCGAGAATCATGTGTTCCATCTCCAGACCGGCCTGATGTATGCAGGTGATGATGTTGCGTGCCGCAGCCACCTGTCCGATGATGATGTGGAAGTTGGCCTCCAGCTTGCTGCCGAGCATGCCTTTAGGATGACGGATACCCACTTCGTCGTCAACTATGTATTCCTGAGGGATGACGTCTATGATCTCCTCTCCCGGAGGCATGTTGAGCTTGAAGGCATCCTGACGCAGTTTCTCAATTTCTTCGTCCGTTATCTCAACATCCGGATTGTTACGCATAAGCACGCCACGATGCTGGCGGCTCTTGATGTGATGACCCGCGATGCCTACGTTGACTGTCTTGATGTCTACGTTCGATTGCTCAGACGCCTGCTCCACAGCGCGTTTGATGGCGTTGACAGTCTCCTCAATGTTGAAGACCATGCCGCGTTTAACACCAGTCGACTCCGTTTTGCCGTATCCACGGATGACTATTTTACCATTCTCAACTTTCTCGCCGACGAAACAGGCGATCTTTGTAGTGCCTATGTCAAGGCCTACGATGTACACAGGATTACTCATTTTTTACGTTTATTTTTCGTACAAACAACTTGATTGTCAAAATTGAAATTTATAACGCTGTATTCCTCGAGCTCGGGCGAACCCTGCATTTTCTCGAAGAAATACTGTAAATTCATCAGTCTCTCGTCCAAATTCTTGTCATTGCCCAAAATCACCTTAGTCTCCACATTGTTCAAAACGAGCTCGTAAGTCTTTTTATCATAATAGACCTGCTTGACGCAAACTCTGGTATATGAATTGTTCAACACGCTCTTTATGACTCTGTAAATCTTTGGAAGATCGCTGTTTATATAGTTTTTGTCGGAGATATTGGCCGACTTGTTTTTCAAATCCTTGAAATTGAGGTTTCCGCTTCCGATTATCAGATGCGGAGTGTAATCTGACTTGGTCGGGAAAATGTTGCCTTCGGCATCCAGATAAACCGAGCGTCCGTCTTTGTTATACACTCTCATAATCGGCTCACACTCAACAATTTTCACTACCATCACCTCCTCAAAAGTTATCTGAGCCTCGGTGTATGTGGCCCAAGGAATGGTAGCCAGGTAACGTCTTACCGAATCGAGAGGTATCTTAGTGATGTCGGTATTCTTTGTAGTGTCGCAGATTGCGATAATATTTTGATATTCAACGTCTTTGTCGATAAAGCCACGCTGGGTCGGGCGTTCTACCGTCAGGTCCACACGTTGCAAAGGATGCTCAACATGCTCCTTATGAACGAAGAACCACAGGCAGCCGATTGCCCCGACTGTCAGCACGAAAACCAATATCTTCAAAAACTTCTTCATTTGTCGAATATCTGTTCAATTTCCGGCACCAAAGCGTGTATGTCGCCAGCGCCAAGCGTTATAAGCAATTCCAAATCAAGACCTTTCAACTTTTCAACCACCTCACTCTTGCTGCAGAGAGACTTGTCTCTTGAGTTGATTCTATCAAACAGCGCCTCCGAGTTAACACCTTCAATAGGCAACTCACGAGCCGGATATATCTCTGTCAGAACCACACGGTCTGCCATTGAGAGCACAGCTGCGAACTCGTCCATGAAATCGCGGGTGCGAGTGAAGAGATGTGGCTGGAAAACCACCGTCATCTTCATGTCGGGGAACACCTTACGAGCCGTCATCAGAGTGGCTTTCATCTCCTCGGGATGATGTCCGAAGTCGTCAATGTAGACGTGTTTTTCGTTTCTCACCCTTATATCGAAACGGCTCTTGACACCCTTGAAAGTCAGCAGAGCCTGCTTCAAATCCTCATTGCTTACGCCAAGGAATGAGCAAACCGTCAGGGCCGCCAAGGCATTCTGCACGTTATGGTCGCCATAGAGAGGCATCCTGATTGTGCCCAAGCTCTTGAGATTGTCCAAGATTTTGTCGTCTGAAGCGACAACCACCTCAAACTCCGTCAATCCGTCGGCTATGCGTATGTTTTCAGCCAATACATCGGCATTGGAAAAGCCGTAAGTTATATGCGGTTTGTCAGTTTTTATCGGCAAACCGGCGTGATATACCACCAAGCCGTTGTCGGCATTTTTCTCTACAAACTGGTTGAAACCTTCCACCACATGCTCATAATCGCCGTAGATGTCGAGATGGTCGGCATCTATGGAGGTGACTATGCTGGCGTAAGGCGACAGCTGCATGAAGGAACGGTCGTATTCGTCGGCCTCCATCACCACAAAATCGTCGTGCTCATCGCCTATCACCACGTTGCTGTCGAAGTTACGCGCTATACCGCCGATGAAAGCCGAGATATGTTTCCCTGCAGTCATCAGTATGTGCGATACGAGAGCCGTAGTGGTGGTCTTGCCGTGCGAACCGGCCACAGCCACACCAGCATGCTCGCGTGAAATCATTCCCAACACCTGAGCGCGCTTGAGAATCTGCACATTCTTCTCCCTCAGGTAAACCAGTTCTTTGGTATCGGCAGGAACGGCAGGTGTGAGTACCACGAACTCTATGCCGTCCGGTATCAGGGACGGATCGTCTACATAGTGAATGCTGATGCCTTCAGCCTCCATACTCTTGGTCAAAGCTGTCGAAGTACGGTCGTATCCAGCTACAGCATAGCCCTTAGCCTTGTAAAATTTGGCCAAGGCGCTCATACCAATTCCACCGATTCCTAAAAAGTATATCATAACAGTTTATCCAATTCGTTTACTATATCTTCTGCCGCGTTCGGTCTGGCAAACTTGGCAATGTTATCCTGCATGGTCTTAATCCTCTCCTTGTTGTTCAACAGCTCAAACACTGTAGGAAGGAGCTTTTCGCTTGTCTCATCGTTCTTGACGAGTATGGCCGCGTCCTTGTCGACAAGGCTCTGCGCATTCTTGGTCTGATGGTCTTCGGCCGCTGTCGGAAGCGGGACGAACACCACCGCCTTACCCACCAACGAGAGCTCCGAAATCGACATGGCACCTGCACGGGAAATCACCACGTCGGCACTGGCGTATGCCAAGTCCATTCTGTCGATGAACACCACCGGCTTGACCTTTTCTTCCAGACCCAGCTCCTTAATCTCCTGCTGAGCCTGATCAATGTAATGCTTGCCTGTCTGCCAAATCAACTGGCAATCGGTATCCTTAAACATGGCCAGTTTGGCCGATATGCCCTTGTTGATGCCGAGTGCGCCCTGGCTTCCGCCAACCAGCAGAATGACCGGCTTTTCGGGGTCGAGTCCGAAAAAACGGGCTCCTTCGTCGTGCTTACCCTCGATGCTGACCACGTTGTTGCGAAGCGGGTTGCCTGTGAGCACTATCTTGTCGCTGGGGAACCATCGGTCCATGTTCTCGTAAGCCACGCATATCTTAGCTGCCTTGGGCGCCACTATCTTGTTGGTCACGCCGGGGAAAGAGTTCTGCTCCTGTATCACCACCGGTATGCCAAGTTCAGTCGCCTTTCTCATGGTAGGTCCGCTGGCAAAGCCGCCCACACCCACCACTATGTCGGGCTGGAATCTCTTCAATATCTGTTTGGCCTTGTAGAGGCTGCTAATCAGCTTGAACGGGAAACTCAGATTGTCCAGAGTCAGCTCGCGCTTGAAACCGCTAATCCACAATCCTTCTATTGGATAGCCTGCCTGTGGCACCCGCTCCATCTCCATCCTGCCTTTTGCGCCCACGAAAAGAATCTCGGCGTCAGGATGACGGCGCTTGAAGGCGTCGGCTATGGCGATTGCCGGGAAAATATGGCCCCCTGTGCCGCCGCCGCTAACTATCAGCCTCGGTGCTCTCTGTAACTTCGAATTCTGTGTTGTTTCCATCGTTCTTCTGTATTTCTCTTGTAACACTAATTATTATTCCTATTGAGATACCTGTGAACAGCAGTGAGGTTCCGCCACGGCTCACGAACGGCATCGGCTGTCCTGTCACCGGCAGCAGGCCTACCGCCACTCCCATATTGACCATGGCCTGCATCACCAAGCTGAATGCCAGACCCATGGCCAGCAGCGCTCCGAACGACTGCGGAGCCCGCAGCATTATACGCGCCGCACGGAACAGCAATATCAGGTATAGCAGCAGCACAAACACTCCGCCCACCAATCCGTATTCCTCAAGTATGATGGCATAGATGAAGTCGGAATAAGGATGAGGCAGTATGGTACGCTGTGTGCTCTTGCCCGGCATCTTTCCAACCACTCCGCCACCGGCTATGGCTATCTTCGACTGGGTCAGCTGGAAGTCTTTCTCGTCATTTTTAACCTCTTCGCCACCCTTGCCTATAAACCTCTCTATACGGTTCACCCAGGTCTGGGAGCGGTTGTTCTTCTGCGGATTGTCGCCTGTCACCTTAAGCAGCACGAATATGGCCAAAATGCCCGCCACCGCGATGGTTCCGACAAATCCAAGTATGTATTTTATCTTCACCTTGCCCAGGAACATTATCACTATGCAGGTGGCAAACAGCATGGCCGCGGTCGAGAAGTTGGCCGGGAATATGAGTCCCACCACCAAAAGTATAGGCACTATCACCGAAAATGTGAGTTCCTTAATATCTTCCAGTTGATCACGCTTGAGGGTAATCACTCGGGCGAGGTATCCCACCAGGGCCAGCTTTGCGAGGTCACTCGACTGGAAAGTGATGCCGGCTATTCCTATCACACGGCTCGCCTGGTTGAGGTTCTTACCGAACAAAAGAGTGTACAGCAACAGAGGCACCGACACCCAGAACAACAGCAGCAACAGTCTCGAATAGTACTTGTAGTTGATGTTGGCGGCCACCACAAGAGCCACCAGACCCAATCCGAGCATAAACAGATGCTTCATCAGCACCCTGCCGTTGTCGTCGTTATACTCCCTGTAAGCCAAAGTGTCGGACGAGGTGTAGACAACCAGCATCGAGATGAGGGTGAGAAACACCACTATCATCCAGATGACCTTGTCGCCTCTGAACAGACTCTTAAACTTGCCGGTTATCACTTCTTTTGTTGGCATAAAATGCTATTCTTTCGCTATTTTTACAAATGTTCTTGCCATTTTATTCACGACATCGTCACTCACTATGCTTCCGGGTGAAAATAGCACGTCGTATCCCGGGACCGACTTCTGTGCCGCCAGGCGCATGGCATCTTCTATGGTGTCGACCGATGTCACACCGTCGCGTACCAGGCATCCGAGGGCGTCGCAAACAGGTTCCATATTGCCTCCCACACAAATAATAGCCTTGACGTGTTCACGGACCACAGGAATCATCTCCTCGTAGTCGGCCTCGCCGGCTATGGTGATCCAAACTGTAGGATTCACTGTGTTTTCCAACGAGAACCACGTAGCTGATAGGCTCCGCGCCGCGCTGTCGTTGATATAGCCGACGCCGTTGCGCGTCGCCACATGCTCGTTGCGGTTCTTGATGCGGTCGCATCCCACGAAGCTGCGCTTCAGATTCTCATTGCGGGCCTGACAAATGCTCTCGTTGATGGTGAAAGCCGTCGTCAGAATCTCTTTTCTTCTACCCTGTTTTGCCAACTGTTCTAATGTCATAATATCAAATGTTTATCTTATCTTCAAAGTTAATATTGCAAATACCACCAGTATAATGGTCACAATCCAGAATCTCACCGTGATTTTCATCTCATGCTGCAAGTCGCCTCTGCCTTTGAAAATCACCGTTGAGCCTGGCTCCACCTGTGACATGGAGGTACGGTAATGGTCGTGTATAGGTGTACGCTTCCAGATGCGCTGGTGCACGCCTTTCTTCTTTCCCATCTTGAAATAAGTCCTCTGCAGGATGACCGACAGGCTCTCTATCAGGAACACTCCGCACATTATCGGCAGAAGCAGTTCCTTATGGATGATGACTGCCGACACCGCTATGATGCCGCCTATGGTCAAGCTGCCGGTATCGCCCATAAACACCTGTGCAGGGAAGGAGTTATACCACAGGAAGCCCACCAGAGCGCCCACAAAGGCACCCATGAACACAGCCACCTCTTCGCTGCCCGGTATGTACATGATATTCAGATAGCCCGACAACATAGCGTTACTGGAGAGGTAAGCCAGCACGCCCAATCCTAGGCCTATGATAGCCGAGTTGCCCGCCGCCATTCCGTCCATGCCGTCGTTGAGGTTGGCTCCGTTTGACACTGCTGCCACCACCAACACTGTGAGCACCACGAAGAATATCCAGCCAGCTCTGTATTTGTAAGGCTTGCCGAGGAAATCAAAGATGTCGGCATAGTTCAGGTTGTGATTCTTGAAGAACGGGATGGTGGTACGGGTTGACCTTACCGCCGGACTCTTGATGACCACTTCCTGATTGTCAATAATCTTGGTTTGAACCGTCTCGTGCATATAGGTCTGAGGGCTGAAACGCAGAGTCAGTCCGACTATCAGACCCACAGCCACCTGTGCGAAAATCTTATACCAGCCTTTCAGGCCGTCTTTTCTCTTTCTGAAAGTCTTGATGTAATCGTCGGCAAAGCCCACCGAGCCCAGTATCACTGTGGTGATAAGCATCAGATTGAAATAGATGTTTCTTATCTTGCCGAACAGCAGACAGGGTATCAGTATGGAGGCAATGATGATGATACCGCCCATGGTCGGGACACCCTTTTTGTTGACGTTGAAAGGATCGATGGAGGCGTCGCGCTGCATCTCGGAGATGTTGTGCCTTCTCATGAACCTGATGTACCATTTGCCGAACCATATCGAGATGAATAACGCCAAAATGATAGCGATGATGGTACGCACTGTCACATATTCGAGCACGCCTGCACCCGGCAGACCGAATTTCAAGCTCAAGTATTTCCAAAAATAGTATATCATCTGAAAACCTCCTATTTCCCGTTAAAAGCCTTTTCAAGTTCCTCGCGGTCGTCAAAATGATGTTTCACACCTTGCACGTCCTGATAGTTTTCGTGACCCTTGCCGGCCACCAGAATGATGTCGCCCTTCTTGGCTAATGCCACAGCGGTGCGAATGGCCTCGCGTCTGTCGGTGATGCACAGCACTTTGTTGTAATACTGGCCTTCCACTCCAGCCTTCATCTGACGTATTATCTCCTCAGGGTCCTCGAAGCGCGGGTTGTCGCTGGTTATTATGAGACGGTCAGACAGCTTCACTGCCGCTGCAGCCATCTTCGGACGCTTGTCGGCGTCACGGTTGCCGCCAGCGCCAGCCACTGTGATGAGAGTCTCGTTGTGAGTGCGTATCTCGTTGATGGTCGACAGCACATTCTCCAGAGCGTCGGGAGTGTGTGCGTAGTCGACTATGCCGACTATGCCGTCCTTTGAGTTCACCATCTGGAAACGTCCCGATGCGCTATGCAGCTTGCTCACCTCGCTCAGCACCTCTTCCTCAGGCATGCCCAGCAGTGAAGCGGCGCCGTAAATGGCCAGCAGGTTGGAGGCGTTGAAGCGTCCAACCAGATAGGTCGACACAGCCCTGTTGTTGACCTTCATCTCCATTCCGTCGAAATAGCTCTCCATGACCAGGCCCTTGAAGTCAGCGTCATGCTTGAGCGAATAGGTCTTTTTCCTGGCCTTGGTGTTCTGCAGCATCACCATGCCGTTGCGGTCGTCCAGATTGGTCAGGGCGAATGCCGTCTCAGGCAGGTTGTCGAAGAATTTCTTCTTGGCGTCACGGTAATTGGCCAAGGTCTTATGATAGTCGAGATGATCCTGCGTAAGGTTGGTGAATATGCCGCCGTCGAAGTGCAGACCGGCTATGCGGTCCTGGTCGATGGCATGCGAGCTCACCTCCATGAAGGCATACTCGCAGCCGGCCTCCACCATCTGTGCCAGCAGGCTGTTGAGCTCCAGCTGGTCGCCAGTGGTATGTGTGGACGGCACCACACGCTTGCCAATGATGTTTTCTATGGTCGAAAGCAGTCCGCATACATATCCGGCGTCGGTAAACAGACGGTAAAGCAAGGTGGCTATGGTAGTCTTGCCGTTAGTGCCTGTCACTCCCACCAGATGCAGCTTTGACGAAGGGTTGCCGTAAAATTCCGAGGCGGCCAGACCCAAGGCCTTGGCGCTGTTTTCAACAACCTCATATCTCACGCCTGCTGCCTGAGTTTCGGGCAACTGCTCGCAAACCACGGTCTTGGCACCGTTTTCGACAGCCTTGCCGATGTAGTCATGACCGTCCACCTGAGTGCCGCGCACCGCAAAAAACACGCTACCTTCACTGCACTTCCTTGAATCGAACTGCAGATCCTTAGCATCTCTGATTATCTCTTTTATATTCATCATATAAACTTAAACTGCTAACTTCAAAACTATGACCTTGCCTTTCTCCAGCTTAGTCCCCGCTTTCACGCTCTGGCTCTCCACCACTCCTTTGCCGCTGAATCCGGCCTTCCATCCCATTTTCTCTATCAGATAGACGGCATCCATAACGTTCATGCCCTTCAAATCGGGCACCGTCTCCCCGTCCAGATCCATGTTTTCTATAGTCACTCCGCCGTTTGTCGACTGACTCACCTTCACCCATTCCGAACCCAGCTCGCCGTCCACCATACGCACTCCCGTCATCTCGCAATAGTCGGTCACGTCGTTGTAGTATGCCATTGAGGCCTTGGTGTATTTGTCGGCATTGGCCCTGCTTGTCTTTGTCACATCCTCTATACCTAAGCGTGTGGCATACACTTTCTCGGCCACATCCTTCAGCACCGGCGCCGACACCGAAGCTCCGTAGTATTTGCCGCCCATAGGGTTGATGATGATGACGGCGCAGGAGTATTTGGGCTCGTCGGCCGGGAAATAACCCACAAACGAGGCAGTGTAGTTCTTTTTGTTATATCCGCCCTGACTTGAAATCTGGGCTGTACCCGTCTTACCGGCTATAGGGAACGGACATTTGTTCAATGCCTTGGCCGTGCCGTTTTCCACCACTCCACGCAGCAAACCCTGCAAAGTCTTGATGGTGCGCTCCGAAGCTATCCTTTCGTTGATGACTATAGGCTCGAAAGTCTGCACCACCTCGTCGCCACGGCGGATTTCCTTCACAAACTGCGGCTTCATCATACGTCCGTTGTTGGCAATGGCGTTGTAATAAGTCAGAATCACCATAGGCGTCACTGTCAGCTCGTAGCCCATAGCCATACTCGGCAGAGAGGTGTACGACCACATTTTGCTTTCAGGACTCTTGATTTTGGGGTTGCTCTCCTCACCCTTCCATGCCACTCGCAAAGGCTCGTTAATCTTGGTCTTATAGATGAGGTCGATAAACTTCTTGGGATCTTTCTCAAAATACTCCACCACCAATTTGGAGAAGGCTATGTTTGACGACTCCCAGAAAGCCTCTTCAACCGTTGGCTTGCCGCCCTTCACCACGTGCGAGTCTCTCACATGGAAATGGTGGGCGCGCCCGTTCTTGCTGCGCCACTCGTAAACCCAAGTGCCTGTCGGCCCAAGGTCTATCACCCGCTTGATGTTGAAGTTGGGGTCGTTTTCCATCAGAGCCGTCATGGTGATGGCCTTGAAGGTGGAACCCGGCTCCATACTCTGTCCCAGCGCCACATTCCAACGTTCCTCGTATTGTTTGGTGTTGTAGTTGTACTCCAGATTAGCCATCACCTCCACAAAGCCGGTCTCCACGTCCATCATGATGACACAGCCCTTCTCGGCTTCATTCTCCTTGAGGCAACGCATCAGAGCCTCTTCAGCCACATCCTGCAGCTCCACGTCTATGGAGGTGTAGATGTCGCAGCCGTTTTTAGGTTCCTTGTTGATGGAGGACGGCACCTGTATTCTGTTTCCTCCGCTCACTCTGCGCATAAGCTGGTAGCCTATCTCGCCCCTAAGGCAAGAGTCGTACTGCCCTTCCAAGCCCACCACACCCTTCATCAGAGACGATTTGCTGCGGTTCTGCAGGTCGCTCTTCTCAACCAGACCCACAGTACGCATTGCCAATATCCCGTACGGATGCTCTCTGACCATACGCTTGGTGATGTTCAGGCCGTTGCCGCTTTTCTTCCTGAAGAGAGGGAAAGTCTTCAGACGCTGATATTCGTCTATCTTCAAGCCTTTGGCCAAATAGACGCATCTGTACTTATGCTCGTTGCCGTATTTGTAGCCATAACGCAGCAGCTTCTCGAACTCCGCCTTAGGTCTGTGCAGCAGCTTTGAAAGGCTGTCAGTCAGAGGTCCGATATGTCTTTCCAGAGTGTCAATCTTCACTCCCATAAAGTCGAAGCCTATGTCGTAGAGCGACACTGTCGAAGCCAGCATGGTGCCGTTCACCGAGTAGATGTTACCGCGAGCACCCTGCACTGTGTCGATTTTGATGTCGACTTTACGGGCCTGCTCAAGCAGCTCCTCACGCTCCACCGTCTGAATATAGATGATTCTAGCCACTATGGCCACGCCGAACACGAGCATCGCCAGATAAACCAGCAACACCCGCCATGCGTCAGAGAAATTCATCTTATCCATACGTTTTGCTTATTCCTTTTCAATTACAATTCTTTTAACCGGCACCACCGATTCCTTTATACCTTTGTATTCCAATGCCTTGACCAGCTCCGACTGTCTCGAGAGCCTTGTTATCTCGGCGTTTAGCGACACACTCTCCACCCTCTTGTTCTCCAGAAGACGGTTCTTGTTCTTGATCTCAAGTCTCATGTCTTCAGCAAGATAAGTGTTTGATATATAAAGCATTAGCAAAAGTACCACATACAAGATAAACGGCAGTTGTCTCACCACCGTCTCCTTCGAGAAGACATCGCCTCCCAAAAAATTGTTGAAGAATGATCCTTTGCCTTTCTTGCTCATTATACCTTGTTTATTATTATCAATTTTAAAATCGCCCGTCAACCTCAAACTCTCTCGGCTATTCTCAACTTAGCGCTGCGCGCTCTGCTGTTTCTAGCTATCTCTTCATCGCTCGGCACCACAGGCTTATGCGTTATCAGTTTATAAGGTGTCAACTGGTTGCCGAAGAAATCCTTCTCCACTGTGCCGCCGGCATTGCCGCTTCGCATGAAGTTCTTCACCAGACGGTCCTCCAAAGAGTGATACGACAGCACCACCAGACGTCCGCCCGGTTTCAGCACGTCGGGACACTGAGTGAGAAACTCCTCCAGAACCTCCATCTCCTTGTTAACCTCTATTCTCAGCGCCTGAAATATCTGCGCCAGGGTCTTGTTTTCTGCACCCTTCGGCAGATGAGAGACCACGGCAGCCTTCAGGTCGGTGGTGGTCTCTATGGGTTGTACGCTGCGCGCCAGCTCTATGTCGCGGGCTATAGCCATTGAGTTTTTCAGCTCGCCATAACGCGAAAACACGCCTGCCAAGGCCTCCACCTCGTAGGTATTAACCACTCCCGCCGCGTCAACCGGAGCGTTCTGGTTCATACGCATATCCAGCCTACCCTCGAAACGTGTCGAGAATCCCTTTTCCGGTGTGTCAAACTGGTAGGACGATACCCCCAGGTCAGCCAATATTCCGTCAACCTTCACTCCGGCGTAAAGCTTCACGAAGTTTTTCATGTAACGGAAGTTCTGAGGTATGAATGTAAAACGAGGGTCGTCAAAAGCGTTGCGGGCTGCGTCTGCATCCTGGTCGAAGGCGTAGAGATGACCGCCTTTGAGACGTTCCAGTATGGCGCGTGAATGACCACCTCCACCGAAGGTAACGTCCACATAAACGCCTTCCGGGTTGATGTTCAAGCCATCCACACTCTCACTCAACAACACAGGATCATGATACATAACAAAACTTTTCTACTCAAAATCAATATTACCCAGACGGTCCTCCAGCATTTGCGCGAACTCGCTGTCTGTCATCTGCGCGTTGCTCTGTTCCATCTGTTCTTTGCCCCAAATCTGCATGCGGTCCGGCAGAGATGTTATCACCACATCTTTCACCATGCCGCATTTGTCAACGAGGTCTTTAGGTATCTGCAAGCGACCGCTTCCGTCAATGTTCACCATTCTCGCACCCGCGTTTATGCGGCGCATCATCACGAGATTTTCCTTCTTGAACGGGTTCAGCTTGGCCAACTTTTCCTGCAATTTACGCCAATCGTCCATTCCGTATATGTCGAGGCATGTCTCGAACAAACCCGGACGGAGCACAAAGCCCTTAGCCACCTCTTCCCCTAGCTGTTCCTTGAAACTACTAGGAAGTAGCAACCTTCCCTTGGCGTCTAATTTGCAATAATATTCACCTATAGGATACTCCATTTTCTCGATTTTTTTCAGGATGTAAAATTATACATTTTTTCCCACTTATTCCCACTTTGGTGCAAAAATCTTCAAAAAATTTATCAACAGAGTTATCAACATTTTTATTATTTTTGCAAAAATTATCAACATGCTTATAAAAACCGCTCAATATCTGCAAAGCAACACCGACGTCAACAAGTTGCCCAAAGCCGACAAGCCCGAATATGCCTTCATCGGACGTTCAAATGTAGGCAAGTCGTCTCTGATCAACATGCTCACAGGCAACAGCAAACTGGCCAAGGTGTCGGCCACTCCGGGCAAGACCATCACCATCAACCATTTCATCATCAACAACGAGTGGTATCTGGTCGACCTGCCGGGCTACGGCTTCGCCAAACGTTCTCAGAAAGAGCGGGATAAGTGGAAACAGATGCTCGACGCCTACATACTCGGGCGCAGCAATCTGATGACGACTTTCGTGCTGGTCGACAGCCGCATCAAGCCGCAAAAAATCGATTTGGACTTCATCTCCAGCCTTGGAGAAAACCAGGTGCCTTTCGTGATAGTGTTCACCAAGGCCGACAAGCTTGGCAGCACCCAGCTGTCAGCCAACATAGCGGTTTACAAAAAGGAACTGCTGAAAGAGTGGGAAGAGCTTCCCACAATGATAGTCACCTCCTCCGAAAGACGCACCGGAAGAGATGATATTTTAAACTATATCGAAAATTGTAATCTTACTGATTCTCAAACTTCTTAACCAATTCCTCTGGGGTTAAGCCAAGGTTTTCGATAGAAGCACGGCAAGAGTCGGCAAACTCGCCGTTAGGATACAGCTCAAGATACTGCTCGTAAATTTTCTTTGCCATATCGAGGTTGCCGTAATATGTTTCAAAGATAAAACCTTTCACAAACAAGGCTGCCTGTGTGCGAGGATAGTCGGGGTAATCCCTGAGCATCCTGTCGACTATGGCTATGGTGCGCTGAGGGTTGTTGAGGTTCATTGACACGTCCACCGCCTTGAAAAGATATTCCGGCGACATGGGGTCGTCGGGATATTGGGTGGCATAGTCACAATAAGCGGTAACAAGGTCGTCGGCAACCAGAGGGTCGACTGACTGCTCGGTAGTGAACAACTGTTTCTCCAACTTCTCAATCCTCCTGGCCGGATCATCACTGCTGCAAGCAACGAAAACCACAAAAATTAAAACCGCTAATATTCTTTTCATAACACTAACCTCCTAACATCTAATGGCTAATTGCTAATGGCTAATAGCTACCTTCTGTGTTTTTTATTCGGGAAAATCATCTTGTAATCCACATCGACATTACCTTCGGATATGTTGCGCAGCTTGTTCTTGAGCAGCATCTTGCGCATAGGGCTTATACGGTCGACATAGCATTTCCCCTCGAGGTGGTCGTACTCATGCTGAATGACACGTGCCACTATGCCGTCAAACTCCTCCTCATGCTCCACGAAGTTCTCGTCCAAATAATTTATCCTCACCTTGCTTGGGCGTTCCACATCCTCTCCCATGTCAGGCAGACTGAGGCAGCCCTCCCTGAATGTCCAAGGCTCGCCCGACAACTCTATGATTTCAGGATTCACAAACACCTTCTTCACCCCGGCTCCCTCCGGATATTTGTCCTTGAACGGATCGCTGTCAATCACAAAAAGCCTAATCGACTTGTTGATTTGCGGTGCCGCCAGACCGACGCCCTCGGTATGATACATGGTTTCAAACATGTCAGCTATAAGCTGCTGAATCTCAGGACTGTTTTCTTCAATATCTTCGGCCACGTGCTTCAACACCGGATGACCGTATGCCACAACTGGTAATATCATCTTACAAACTATTATAATTCATGTATGACTGCAGAATGATAGTCGCACTGATAGTGTCGACCAGCTCTTTGTTCTGCCTTGCCTTCTTGCCTAAGCCCGCGTCTATCATGGTCTGATGAGCCATCACCGAAGTGAAACGCTCGTCGAAACGTTTGACCGTCATATCGGGCAGGGCTTTTTTCAGCTGTTTCAGAAAGGGTTCTATATACTGGGCTGACTCCGAGGGGTTGTTATGCATGTCCTTGGGCTCCCCCACCACTATCTCGTCAACTTCCTCTTTTTTTACGTAATCTTGTATAAAAGCCAGAAGGTCGCAGGCCCTTACCGTGGTCAGTCCGTTGGCAATTATACGCAATGGGTCGGTCACGGCCACGCCGCAACGCTTTCTGCCATAGTCGATTGCCATAATTCTGCCCATCTCTGAAAATATTTTTGCAAAAATAGCAAATTTTTGCTTTTGCATTAAAATTTTTTGTACCTTTGCAGCCGCAAATCCAGATGGTAGATGTAGCTCAGCTGGTTAGAGTACCGGATTGTGGTTCCGTGGGTCGTGGGTTCGAATCCCACCTTCTACCCTCAAACTTGAACATCTCTTAACGCTTCGTTGAGAGATGTTTTTTTATCCGT
>JAEEJS010000023.1 GCA_016282015.1 Bacteroidales bacterium | reverse complement strand
GATCTTGGGGTTCGTCCCATCCTCATGTAGCACTGAAACGTTCAGACGGTTCTTTACCGCATCCGCTATCGCTGCATCACTTTCGATAATCAGCACATCGTGCATATCTGAGATGGTCTCGGCAGCAACGTAACCAACACTGCCGGCACCTATGATGATGACTTTCATGTGTGTAGGTAGCGAAACATACCAACGTAAAAAACATTCGCATAAGAAACAGTCATTTGTTAGTCTTGTCTGGCGAGAAAAACAGCAGATATACCGTGACGAATACGACATTTAGGGTATCTAATTTATAGGTGGGAGGATTAGCGAGTCTTATGTGGAAGCAAGTAAGCGAGGATTTCTGGGCACAGAACCGCTCTTCGAAAGTTGATCAGGTCAACGACACGGTCAAAGCCATAATCGAACAGGTACGTCAGGACGGGGACAAGGCCCTAATCGAACTGGCAGAGAAATTCGATAAGGTAAAGCTCAAATCCGTAGCTGTCACCAGGGATGAGATTGAAGAGGCCTACGAAAAGGTCTCCCAGGACATAGTGGACGAACTAGAGAATGCGGCCTACAACATCCAGCGCTTCCATCAGATGCAGAAACCCGCAGGACTTTGGCTCACAGAGGTAGAGCCTGGAATTACTCTCGGGGTGAAGACCACTCCCTTGGAGAGGGTCGGTTGTTACATACCTGGAGGAAGGGCTTCATACCCCAGCACTGTTCTCATGACGGCGATTCCTGCAAGAGTGGCCGGAGTGGATGAGATCGTGATGTTCACTCCCGCACCGGCCAACCCGATTACACTTGTCGCGGCAGACATAGCAGGTGTGGACGAGATCTATTACAGCGGGGGAGCGCAGGCCATAGCTGCCATGGCCCTCGGAACCGAGTCCGTTGAGCCTGTTCAGAAGATTGTTGGTCCAGGTAATGTTTTCGTTACCGCAGCGAAGATGATGCTCCGCGACAAAGTGGATATAGACTTCCCCGCAGGGCCTAGCGAAGTAGCTGTGTTGGCAGATGAATTCGCCGATGCAGAATTCGTCGCTGTCGATCTTGTCGCCCAGGCCGAGCACGATCCCTCATCTGCCTGCCTGCTTGTCACAAGCGACCCCGATCTACCTGACAAGGTTTGGCCCATGATGGAGAAGTTCATCAACGAAACTCCAAGGAAGGAGATCATCGAGAAGGCCATGAACAATTCAGGCTACATAATCGCTGACAGTCTCGATCTCGCAATTGAGATTATGAATGAGATAGCTCCTGAACACCTCTCCATTCAGACCAGGGATCCTCTGGACACCCTTGGGAAGATAAAGAATGCAGGTTCCATCTTCATCGGGCCGTATACGCCAGTAGCCGCTGGAGATTATGCCTCAGGGACCAATCACGTCCTGCCGACCGCTGAACACGCAAAGACATGTTCCGGACTCAACGTCATGGCATTCATGAAGACATCGACCGTCCAGTACCTAACAAAAGAGGGACTGGCAGCCCTCGCACCAACGGTCGAAACCTTGGCCAACGCTGAAGGACTGTATGCTCACGGAGCATCGGTCAAAGCTAGGAAATCGGATGAGTAATCCGACTAAACATCAAGGGGTGTCTATCCACCCCTTTATTAATGTATTCTTTTTATACAACCTATTAAAAAATGTTAATTTTTGTGTTAACACAACAAAAATCAGAGTTTTTATCAGTTCCCTTTTTATCCTTTGAGTCCAATCACAGTCCGTAGAGGGAGACAGCCCCTTGCACGGAGAAATCCAACTGTCTCTCCTATTACCTTCTCGTATTCACTGGTATTTTCTATATTGATGTATTCTGCTTATTATGGAGAATCAGAGCACCCTCTTCGAAGAGATGACCGCCTCTGGCGGTGATGTTATCAAGAATGGGCTCTGCAACGTCTGTAAAGGGACCAGACGCCTTTGCGGAAAGGATAGATGTCCCCTTATGGTTAAGTTCTATACGAAGAAAATCAACACTCCTGTGATCAAGAGCAATGATATCGCTGGCAGCTCTCCTCCGGCAGTGTTCGTCGGCCGCTACGGCTATCCCAAGGTCGAGATCGGCCCTCTTCTCCCTACATTCATCGGCGATACCACCGAATTGGACAAACCTGAACTCTGGGCAGGAAAGTCCATGTACGATATCGCAGCGATGAGATACCAGCTGGTCCGCGGAAAGTACAGGATCGATGCCACAGACTTTTCCAAATCCGGAAAGATTGTGGATAATGTCCAGGAACTCGCCCTCACAGCTAAGCCCGTAAGTGTCGAGACACTCTTCGAGAGAAAACCTTCCGGACGCATAGTGCTTGATGACGAGATAATGCCATTCGGGCCTTCCGGCAAGATGTCAAGCATCAAAGTGGAGAATGGAAGGTTCGAGCACAACCTGGAGAAGTCCTTCTATGACACCGATATGAATTCCACCGACGCAGTGAATGCCGCTTACAAGAACGGAACGCTCGTTTCAGAGATCGAAAAGGCATTCTCTGTTGGTACGATGGGTGTCGGAAAACGCAGGAGATTCGTCCCGACAAGATGGAGCATCACCGCAGTTGACGATATCCTCGGTAAGAATCTGATGAAGGACGTCAGATTCAATGAGACGATAGATGAATTC
>JAEEJS010000022.1 GCA_016282015.1 Bacteroidales bacterium | reverse complement strand
TTGGCAATGGGTTCAGAGATGGCTTTGGCACGTCTCGGCGTTGCTACATGTATGATCTTCTCACCTTATTTCGCAAAACTCGGCGGAACAATCGACGTGAGCCGTTCAGTGGCATTCGGCGTGGTACTTCTCTGTGTGGCACTCATCATGTTTGTGGTTTATTTCTTCATGGACAAGAAGCTCGACTCACAGACTGGCGAGGCTGAAGCCGTTGACGAGCCTTTCAAAGTCAGCGATATCGGCAAGATTTTGTCAAGCCTCGGTTTCTGGCTTGTGGCTTTGCTCTGCGTGCTTTACTACTCAGCAATTTTCCCATTCCAGAAATATGCTGTCAACATGCTCCAGTGCAACCTCACTCTCAACCCTGGCACAGGTTTCTGGGCAAGCAACTCAGTGACCATCATCCAATACATAGTGATGCTGCTCGTCGCTGTCTGCTCATTCGCAAGCAACTTCATCAAGACTAACAAAGGCTTGAAATATGGTTTGATGGGACTCGCCGTCGTGGCTCTCGTGGTTTACTGCTACATGGGTTACATGCGTGGCACAGCTGAGACCATCTTCGCAGTATTCCCGCTCCTGGCAGTGGCCATCACCCCTATTCTCGGAAACTATGTTGACCATAAAGGTAAAGCCGCTTCAATGTTGATGATTGGCTCCATCTTGTTGGTCATCTGCCACTTGACATTCGCATTCATACTGCCTATGTTCAAGGGCAACGCAGCCGGCGGCACCATCGTGGCTTACGTCACAATCCTGGTGCTCGGAGCCTCATTCTCACTCGTTCCTGCAGCTTTGTGGCCAAGCGTGCCGAAGCTCGTCGACGAGAAAATTATCGGTTCAGCCTACGCTTTGATTTTCTGGATTCAGAATATCGGCCTGTGGCTGTTCCCATTGCTCATCGGTAAGGTTCTTGACAACACCAACGAAGGAGTAACCGACCCGCTCGCACTTGATTACAAGTGGGCTTTGATCATGCTCGCATGCCTCGGCATAGCCGCATTGCTCATCGGTCTCTACCTCAAGGTTGTTGATAAAAAGAAACACCTCGGCCTGGAAGAGCCGAACATTAAATAATAGTTATTAGCTATTAGCCGTTAGCCATTAGCTATTAGCCGTTTGCTGTTAGTTTTTATATAAAAAGCTAATGGCTAGTGGCCAGCAGCTAATGGCTATATTTATTTTTTTCTTGATTTTTTCATATTAATTTTGTATCTTTGCCAAGTTAAAATTGGTTTTTTATGAAAAAAATTCACCTCTTAATCATAGCTTTAGCAGTATTTGTTGGTGCAAAGGCACAGTGGGTTGACGATTCCGTGAACAACACCTTAATCGCCAACTGTGTAAACAGCGCCAACGAGATACGTATAGCTTCGCATCCATATGTTGATGGCATTTTTGTGCAATGGACGAGTATGTCGGATAACGGCTGGTCGCAGAAACTGCAGTGTCTCGATTACTATGGCAACCCGCAATGGGGAGAGGATGGTATCGCCATCACGACACCCAACCTCGCCACATGGTCGCCAGGATATGCCATAGCAGCCTTGAGCGACGGCTCTGTCGTAACGATGAACCGCAACGCCGACGCTCATCATTACGTGGTGAAGATTAACGCTGACGGAAGCACGCCTTGGGGCACCGATGGCATGATACTGTTTGGCGGCGCTGGCGGCGGTCGCTCGGAATTGCTCGCCGACGTTAACGGCGGAGGCTTCTGGGCTTTAGGCACCGACATGGACATGTCATATCTCCAATATGTCAACGCTGATGGCACTTTGCGACCGATGGCGACAATAGCTGACCTCACTAAGAAATGCACCAACGGCAAACTCATCCGCTCCGACGACGACGGCGTCTTTGTCGTATATGCCAAACAGACAATCCAAGGCTATACCAACTATGTAAAAGAGATTTACGTAGCAAAATACAATAAAGACGGCGAGCTGACAATGCCGGCGACACTGTTGTTAAGCCAGCAGACCGTGGGCATGAGCTATATCCACTACGCCATTCCAGATCATTTTGGCGGAGCATACGTGTTTCAGTGGCACAACGGCATCGGTGGAGCATATAACATCTACGTCACACATTTCGATGAAAACGGCCAGCCTACAATCACAGACCTCAACGGCATAGCGGTTCATTCTCCCGACCCGAGCAGCTATTTCATCAGCGCCTACCCTACCATTGATGGTAACAACGACTTGCTGTTGGTTTATCGTCAAACCGACTCATATTCGCAATCGGAATACAAAATTTGGATAAATCGCATCACCTCTGAGGGCGAGAAGCCTTGGAGCGATGGCATCCTTGTGCTAGACAACGGCACCAGCCAATGTCTTGGTCTTCGTATCGATGCCTTCAATTTCTACGATGGCTTCTCGGTGATATACCACAAAGCTGTTCCCGGCATTTATGGTGAAACCGTCGAGGCGCACGGCTTCGACCACGACGGCAACATGACTTGGAGCACCACGATGTGCAGCAGCACCTATCCAAAGAATGTTGACGAGAACACTTCGGGATACCATAGTGCACAGAACGTCGTGGTATGGGTCAACGCACAAGACGGCGGCTTATACGGACAAAACATAGGCGAAAGTGGCGAAATGGGAGAAATAATCATTCCTGTTCCACCTGTCCCATGCTGCTTCCCACCCAGTGACTTCCAAGGAAGCTGCCAATACAATGAAGAGACCGATTCCTACGGTGCCATGCTCACATGGGAACCGGCTACCACTCAAATGTATTATAATTTGTACCGCAAAAATCTTGCCGATGAGACGATAGAAGTCATTCAGATTGACCCCGAGTTACTGTCTTATTTCGACGAACCGGCTCCTGGCACTTATAAGTATCAACTCACCGCCCAGTATTCAACTTTCGAGTCGGAATTTGCAATGACACCTGACGGAGAGGATTATCTCATCATCGAGATTCCTGAATATTTATCCATATCGGAGCCCTCATTCGAAGAAATAGTCGATATAGTTGCTATATACAACATCAGCGGACAGGTTCTCAAAACGAGAAACATCGACGAGTTGAATCAGGGAGTGTATATCATAAAAGGTGTTACACAAACCGGCAAGACAACAACCCGAAAGATAATCAGAAAATAGTAAAACACAAGGATTAATATCTAAAGTATTAAAAATATGAAAAAATTATTACTCAGTATCATCGCTTTAGCAGCATTTGTAACGCTGCAGGCACAGTGGGTCAACGACCCTGTAAACAACAATTATCTGGCCAACACTTCGCCTGATGCAGGTGAGTTATACATCTCCACCGACCCTATCTCAGGCGACACCTATTTTCAATGGTGCAGCTTTGTAGGCGGCAACGGATGGTCACCGACATTACAGCGCGTCAACTTTGCAGGCGAGCCGCAATGGGACGCCGACGGCATACACATCAGCGGTCAGCAGTTCCCATCATGGTCACAAGGCTTTGCCATGGCTGCAACCACCGATGGCGGCGTGGTCAGTTGCTTTGCTGCACAAGTTGGAGAAGACAATCAGAGCTTTGCCGTGAGAATCAATGCCGACGGCACATTCCCATGGGGTGAAGCCGGCGTGTTGCTTTTCGACGGTTTCGGCAATTCACGCACTGAGCTTATGGCAGGCGAAGACGGCGGAGTTTGGGCACTTGGCACCGACTTGAGTTTCTCATACCTGCAATATATCAACGCCGACGGCACACTGAACCCTTTGATCACAATCAGCGACACCCAGGCTTCATGCACATTCGGCAAATTGCTTCCCGCTGCCAACAACGGAGTGTTTGTGGTGTATGAAAAAGAAAATTGGGCATACAGCTACTACTACACCAAATCAATCTGGGTTAAAGGATATAACGTAGACGGCTCGGTTTTGTCACAGGACGAACAGCTCATGGCCGACCAGACTGTAGGCGGCAGCTACGTACACTATGTGGTGCCGGATGGTTTGGGCGGTGGCTACGTCTACATTTGGCATTCAGCTTTCGGCGAAGCCTTCAATACCTATGTATTCCACTTCAACGAGAATGGAGCTAACACCTTTAGCGACCCTAACGGTACTCCAGTACATAGCATTGACTCATACAATTTCTACACTGGCGCATACGGCACAGTCGACCCTGTCAGCCACGACCTGATCATATCATTCGAGCAAACCGACGCTGCTTACCAGACAGAAAGCAAGATATTTGTCAACCGCATCACCACCACAGGCGAGCGTCTGTGGAATGAAGGCCGCCTTGTGTATGACAGCGGTACTATCCCATCGGGAGGCGCCCGTGTTAACGCTTTTGAGTATGGCGGAGGTTTCTCTGTGATATATCACAGAGGTATTGCCGCGAATAGCTCGGCATCATCAGTGGAAGCCCAAGGTTATGACATGAACTTCACACCATTGTGGACAACCACCATGTGCAGCAACGTATACGACAAAACAGGCGACAAGAACACCTCTGGCTATCACGGCGGACAGAACATCATAGCTTGGATTGACGCAACGGGTTCAGTCACAGGAGGTCCGGGCGGTCTTTATGGACAAAACATAGGCCAGAACGGCGAGATGGGTACCGTCACCCCACCTACTCCACCTACCCCATGCGAGGCTCCGACCTCACTCAAAGGCGAATATATTTACGATATGCAAACCATGGAATACGGAGTATTGATTTCTTGGAATGCTCCTGCTGACCAGCCTCTGCACTATCATCTCTATCGCCAAGACGCCAAAGAGGTGATTGAGATAGACGGCACCGAGACTCAGTATTTCGATGCACCTGGTTTGGGCGACTTCATTTACCGTCTCACAGCTGTACACGAGGACTGCGAATCGGGCTACGCCCTCACCCCTACCGGTGACGATTATGTGTTCATTTCAGTAACATCCGTTCCCGAGGTCACTTCAGAGGAAATAGTCACAGTAAAAGCCATCTACAACCTCGCCGGACAGAAACTCGGCAGTGTGGAGCTCAACGAGCTGAGCAGCGGCATCTACATCGTTCACGGCATCAACAGCGATGGCAATACCATTGTTAAAAAGATAGTGAAATAAGCGCTTTAAGTTTAAAGCCTAAATAACGAGGGGCCGAATTTTCAATTCGGCCCCTTAATTATCTAAAGACTAACAACCAGAAACTACTGCTCCCGTTTGCGTCTTACCACTGCGTAGCCAGCGCCAAGAGCCGTGAGAGCTTGGGAAAACAATGGTGAATGCGTTTGTTAGTTAATAAGTTATTTTTTGTCCATTGTTTTGCTTGCAATAAATATGCCTACGGCGCAAACCGCCATAAAAATCACTCCAATTATTTGAAATGTCGTCATATGTAATAAGGTATGTATTTTTCGTTATTGGTCGCAAACAAAGCTTTATTCTGCATGTACAGATTTTTACTTTACGTGTACCATGGACTATCTTATGACAATTTTCTGTGTCATTCCGTTCAATTTGAAAATATAAACGCCTGTAGGCTCAGGTTTTGCGATTGTTTCAACACCGTTAACCATTTGGGTTATAGCCTTGCGTCCCATAACGTCGTACACCTGCAGCTCACCTTCTCCGTCAATAATTATGTCGTCACCGTTTTGATAGGCGAAAGTGTCGTTTTCTCCTGAAGTGCTGGAGAATACAAGCTTAAATCTAGCAGTCCTGTCGGCAGGCGATCCTGTGAAGGTATATGAAGAATTCTCACTCAAATCGATGATGTCGTTAGTGAATAAATCGATGAGTTGAATACCACTGATATCGGTGTTTTCACTTGCAAAGCTGATTGTGTAATAGCCAAATTCTTTTGCCTTGAAATACACATCGACATCACTGCGACGATCTGAATGTATAATGGCATACTCATCATGATTGCGCGGAATGTAGATGTTGGCGTTTTGTTCGCCGAAGTAGAACTTACCGAGCTGTCCGCCTTCGTTGAAGTTCACTATAGCCTTGTCGAGCGTTGAATTGTCGCGTGAGTGGGCCTGAGTTAACGCGATAGTGAGATGACCCTGGCCATTAGTCGCGGTAAATGGAACGTCTTTGATGAAATTGACTGTCTCATCAGACGTCTCAGCATAAACCACAATGCCGGTGCAAGCTGGAATTTTTGTAGGCACATATTCATCGAAATTGGCAACCACTGGCTCGATGCCTGTGCCTTCAGCGTTCATCCTGTAGAAAGCCCTGTTGACGTATGCATCCGCTATAAACGGGTTGCCAACGAGATTCCAGCCTTGCTCAAGTGTCACTTCTTGTGAATATGCAGTGTTGAACGGTTCTGGGAAGGCGATGGTTTTTGTTTCCTTGGTGGCGTAAAGATAGCCTTTGCCGTTTGTTAAACTGGTGAAGTCGGAATGCTGATGGTAGTTTTCCCACAGCATGCTGAATGGATTCAAACGATAGAGGTCGTAGTTGTATGTTAAGGGGTTGTAACTAATCGTTTCTCCTAAAAGACCTTCAACAGCAACAACTGGCTGGGGGTCAGATGAAGGCGAAGCGATAAATGCCCATTTGTCGCTGCCGTCTTCGTAGCCTGTCACTTCGATGGTGCGGCATATTATCGTTGTCACTTCTGTGTCGGATGAAGGCATCAGGAAACTGTTGCCATCAACAGCGATTACGGATGATCCAGGGTAGCTGTATGCATAATGGTATTTGTAACCTGTCGCCAATGGCTCGTTGGTGAGGGTGACGATGGTGATGCCGGCGATAAAGTAATCTTCACCGCCAATTTCTATTGTTTTGTTACCGCTAGCTGTCACGTTGTTTGGTGTGGTGACGGTGTATGCTCCGCGGGCGCCGTTGCAGTCGCTGCCGTTACAGCCTATATCGGAAGTCTGGCTTCCCACGGTGCAGCAGCGGTAGTAGTTGTCGGTGAGGTTGCCGCTGTTATTGCCGACGATGGCACCGCTATATGTCAATTGTGGCATGGTAGTTCCCCAGACGATGCAGTCGCGTATGGTGCCGCCTGAGTAGTTGAAGCCTGCGATGCCGCCACAATAATTGACAGTCAGATTATTATCTGTCGAGAGGGTTGCCCTGCTGGTGCAGTCCTTGATGATGCCACAGTTTTCGCCAACGATGCCCCCGTGATAGTTTGTATTTGTATGACAGTAATGGATGTCGACATTGTCAGCGACGGCGCAATTGTCGATGGTGGCTCCGGCATTGGTTATGCCCGCAATGCCGCCTGTATAATCCATGCCGGAGATACGGCTGTCGGCAAGGGTGAGGTTCTTGATGGTGCCACCGTTTCCCACGTTGCCGAAGAGGCCTCTGTAGTCGTTGGGGAAGGCTTCTCTGTAACGAATGCCGCTGATGGTGTTGCTATCGCCATCGAGGGTGCCATTGAAGGAATGGTTCTTATCGCCGACGGCTATGTAGTTGATTTCATCGCTCGAGGTGTTGTCCCAATCTGAGGTATAGGTGTAGGCTATGTCGTTGCCCAACTTGAAGAACTTGCCGCTGAAGCCGTTGTCGGCGGTGTAGCCATCGGAGCCGTTCACGCACTTGGCAAGCAGCATGAGGCCGTCGGTGTCGGTGATGGTGTAAGGATAGTCCTGCGAGCCGTCGGCGGCAGGTGATGCGGTGACACCCCAGACATCGTTGACGGTGGCGCTGATGCTGACATCGGCGTCAGGCATGGTAAGCTGCTTGTCGAAGAAGGTGCCGCCGTTTGTGGCTGTGTAAACCACCAAGTAGCCTGCCGACAAGGTGCCATAGTCGTTAGTGAAGTTTATCATCTGTCCCACGGCACTGTACAGGATGCCGGTGCTGGTGCGCAAGGCGGTGGGGGCACTATTCATGCCGATGGCAGTGAGACCGCTGACAGCGTAGACCGTCTCGTTGTCGGCTATGGCGACGTGTGCACCTAAGGTTACAATGCGAGCACGGCGGACACCGTCTTCATCGTTGCCGTTGATGCCTCCCTGGCTGCCACTGGTGTAGTAGTTGTTGTAAAAATGCTTATAGCCACCATCGTTGTAACCGATGATAGCGCCGATGTTGCTGCTGCCGCTGACGGTGGAGCCTGTGTATAGACAGCTATTTACAGTGGTGTTGGCACTCACATAGCCGGTGATGCCGCCAAAGCGAGTGCAGCCGGTTTTGCCGTTACTGCTGACGACGGCAGCACTGGAGCAGCCAATAATCATGGAAGAGTTGCCCGTGTTCGCGCCTACGATGCCACCATGTCCTAAGGCACCATTGTGTCCTGCGTTGATGGTGACAGAACTTGTCACGAGACAGTTGTGTACAGTGCTTTGCTTGTTGTAGCCAACAACACCGCCCACATAATAATAGCCGGTGAAAGTGCAATTGGTGATGACGACGTCCTTGACAACGGCATGATAGATATAGCCGAAGAGACCAATGTAATAGTCATCTCTGTCATTGGTGCCGGTGCGGTTGACGATGATGCCGATGACACTGTGACCCTGGCCGTCGTAGGTGCCCTCGAAGTAGGCACGGTCATTACTGTCGACATGATAGCCGATGGGCGTATAGTTGTTGTCGCCTGTGATGTTCTGCGTCTGACGGAAGGTGAGGCCGCTGCAGCTGTTCTTGCCGTTGTTCACGTAGTTAGCCAGATGGCGCAAGTCGCTATAACTCTTGATTTTGTATGCATTGTCGCCGTCGGACTCGAAGATGCTGATATCTGGAGTATCTGTGTACGTGATGGTGACCGCGCCCAAAGAATAGCCGGACGTTTGGGATTGGTAGAAATTCCACTGGCTGTTGTAGTCGGTGTTGTACCATGTGCCCTCAAATCCCGTCATCTGGAGGTTGGTGACGTAATAGTAGCTCTGGCAACTGACGGTATAGGTGATTTTGCCATTTTTAGCTGCAGGTCTAATGTAATTACCTTGGAATATGACGTTATTGTTTGCGTTCCAACGCAAGCTGAGCTGGAAGCCGTCGGCCAGCATGACCGAGTAGTGGCCTGAGCCATCACCGAGGGAACTGTTGCTGACACTCATGGTGTAGGTCGTGCTTCCGCCTTCGAAAGGCGTGTCACCGCTACGGGTGATGGTGACTTGTAGGGAGGAGGACACCTGCTGGACCTCCGTGATGGTGTAGCTCACGGTCTTCGTAGCGGCCTGTGCTGTTTGTCCAAAACCTACTGCCATCATAAGAAGAAGAGCCGATATCAATTTCAACTTGGTATTTTTCATTGTATCTGTTGTCTTATTGTATAATCATCTTTTCGAATTCTTTTTTTGACGCAGTCCGGCGTAAGCCATACCGAAGCCTAAAAGCAACAGGGTGCCGCTCCCTATAGGAACAGCAGGGGAGTCTAGGTAGTCGCCATGTATTGACGGCAATACTAAACTCTCAAAATCATTTGATCTAAAAACATCGTCTGTTGATGAGTTCCAATCAAAAAATGCGTCATTTTGTGCATTGGCACCCAAAGCCATTGTCATTAACAATACCGCTGTAAAGACTGTCTTTTTCATATTAAGTTAATGTAATGATTCTAATATTTATTTAATAACAACTTTCTGCCACTTGTCATTCATTTTGAAAATGTACACCCCAATCTGCATAGACGAAGTAGGAACTGTCTGAACACCATTGATGTATTGGGTTAGAACCTTACGTCCCATAATGTCGTACACCTGCAGTTCGCCATTACCGGTTACTGTGACACCACTGCCGCTCTGATAGGCGAAAACGTCTTCCTGTGAACCTGTCGAAGGGCTGAACACCAACATAAACCTGTCTTTACGATCTGCAGGCGAGCCGATGAAGGTGTAGCTGTCCTGAACGCTCAAATCCACAATCACATTTTCAAATTTGTCGATTAATGATACGCCCTGTGAGGAAGCAAAGTCCTGCTTATCTACATAAATGGTGTAACGACCGGTTTCGTTGGCTTTGAAATACAACGGCATCTCCCCTTTCCCATCGGAATATGCTATGGCGTAATCGTCGCCATCCTGCGGTATGTAAAGCTTGGCGTGGTCTTCGTTGAAGATGAACTTGCCGAGTCGCATGCCCTCGTTGAAGCTCACGATGGCTTTATCCTGGAAGGCGTCGCCGCGCATCTCCGACTTTGCCAGAGTCATCTGCAGACTTCCGTTATTGCCCATTGATGTGACAGGCGCTTCGGGCGCAGCCTTGCTGAAGGTGGCTGTCCCGCTGTTTTCGGCTTTCACCACCACACCTATGCATACAGGTATGGCGTTTATGTCTTCCCAGTAATTATCAACAGCCTCTATGTCAGTGCCTGCATCGTTCATCTTGTAGTAAGGTCTGTTGATGTATGCTACATCCGTAAACGGATTACCCACCAGGTTCCAACCTTTCTCCAATGCCACATCCTGAATATTCTTCATATTGAAGGAGCCATGGAACTGCAAAGTGACATCTTCTTTCCTGGCATACAGATAGCCTTTGCCATTTTCAAGCACAAATGGATGAAGCTGGCTGCCGTGCTGATGGTGGTTCTCCCACATCGCATTGCTCGGGTTGAGGCGATAGAGGTCGTAGTCGTATTGGCCAATTGATATGTTTCTGCCGACGAGATACCATACGTCATCAGGTCTGGTGCTTCCCACTATCGGCGATGCGATAAACACCCATTTGCCGTCACCATCGCCGTAGCCTTCTACATCAAGAGTGACTTGGGTATAAGATGGTACGAGGTAATCGTCCAAAATATCGTTGACCTGGTCGGACGAGAGTACACCTGAATAGGGTAAGTTTGGTGCATAATCTTTACATAACATCTGTCCGTCTCTGATTCTCACTATGCCATTGTATGCTGAGCTGATAATCTCATAACTGTTAGTAAGATAACCTAAGGTGATGGTTCCGGCACCGTCATTGGCATTAATGCCGGTTACATCGCATTCGCCGTCCATGATACTGATGTTGCCTCCGCTGACGATGCCGTTTGAAGAACCTGTCAGATCAGCACTCACATTACTGATGATGACGTTGCCCGTAGCACGGATACATTCAGTGGCATTGATGTTTAGATAACCCTTGCGTTCCATCTGACCATAGACAGACAGGTCGCCATCGACGGTGATACCACCTTTGAAATATAGATATATTTCATCGGGTATGATGATTGTGGTGCTGCCACTGAAGCTGATGCCATTGTCGATCTCTCGGTCTAAAATGTAAGTGTATGTGCCACCAGGCAGATTGGTCTCATAGCCCCAAAGTATGGCGGCGTCAGTGTTGTGAACATCGCCGTTCTCGTCGATGTAGCTGACGTTAATCGTTGGAGCATTCGGAAGAAGAGCTTTTTCGTTGATTATCGTATGGTCGCTGACTTCTCCAGCATCTATGAATGTGAGTGTATCTTCGTCCAAATCATATACAGCGAAAGACTTGGCAGCAGTCACAGTTCCTTTGTATTCTTTGGCATAGATCATAGTCTTTCTCCCTGCCCAGCTGAGGGTGATGTCGTCAGCAGTGAGTTTGTCATAGACAAAACACAAGCCTCCATAGATAGAGACATCGCCCATAGCTGTCATATTGAGAAATGCAAGTTTTCCATCACCATCTTCCTGTCCATAGACGGTAAGGTCGCCATCGACAGAAACGGTTCCGACATCGCCTGATTTAAAATCGTTTTCTGCTACATTCAAGATCATGCCATCAGGTATGATGAGTGTGGTGTTGCCTGTGAAGCTCAGATTTTTGTATAGTGCGTCCTGTATAAGGGTGTAAACACCACCCGGGTATTCGGCATCGGCACCGCCATAGAGTACCGTGGCATAAGCGGTTTGTGTATGACCATTCTCGTCGATGTATGTGACATTGGTGTGAATAGGACCCCAGAAGGCGTATAAGTCGATGTCGCCCAATCTTGTGCCGGCAGTGATTTCCACGAGAGAGTCCCCACGGATCTCGTCTTGTTCGAACCAACCATAGAAGAATTGATCGTCAAGTGTCGGCACAGGCAGCTCCACGGTGGTGTTGAAGGTGTAATTAGTTGGATAGCCGCTCGGCAAAGCGCCGCCTTTAGTATGGTAGTTGATGGCAAAAGATTGAGTAAAGTCGGAGAATGGGCTAAGCGTTTTGCCCGAGAGGGCTTGCATTTGATCGAATGTGAGTGTGCCCATGTAATATTTTCCATCTTCATCGCCGAAGGCTTGACCATCTTTTACTGAAACGTCGCAGCAGTATGAACCCGCGGTGATACGGTCACTGGCTTTGGTCCATCCAAGATATATATTCCCCCATGCCGTGATGCCGGCGGTGGCTGCGATATTGCCTCCGTTGATATGGATATTTTCATAGGTGTCAATAAGCTCCACATTCAACGTGCCTCCATTGAATACGATGTCGCCTCCATAGTCTGCTATAAATTCTCCATAAATGGTACCGGTTCCGGCAAACTGCCCGTAAATATGGAGATTGCCGGAAAAAACTTTGAGATAACTTGAGGTATATGGATAATTATAATTAAGATCAAGGGTAGCGCCATCCATCAGGATGATATGCGTGTCGCCACCGGAAAAACTGATTTGATCCAAATCAATATTTTTATACACCACATACCAGCTTCCTTCGGAACTTGAAGAATAAGTGTCGGTGCCGTTTTCGATGACAGTGAAGTCGGTGCAGTAATGCTGAACGCCGTTGGCGTCGAAATATTCGACACTGCTCTGGAACGGGTTCAAGGTCTTGCCATTTAACTTGCTCATATCGGTGATGGTGCCGTAAACCAACTCCGGACCATTGGTGAAGTACTGCCCGTCTTTAATCTTGATGGAACCGTCGCAGTTATATGAATTGACGCTGATACGGTCGTTCTCACTGCGCCATCCGAGGGTGATGTTGCACACGCTGCCAATACCTTCATATTGAGCTGAGAGGCTGTTGACAACAACCAAACCACTGTTGATGACCAGGTCGCCCTTGTTGACGGAGATGTTCATTGGGAATTTGCCTCCATTGATGGTGAGGGTACCGCAACTGAGAGGTGCCTGGCATACACCCCTGGCGTCGCCTTCACTCTGCGCGTAGATGGTGAGCGATTTGGAACCGGTGATACCCTGTGAGCTAATGCCAGTATTGTCGCTGAGAATCAAATGTGCATCGTCATGGAATTCAATGGAATTGCTGATATTTGTATTACTGTTTACCACATACCAGCCACCACGATAATGAACACTATTGTTGCCGCCGTTGCTTGCGATCTCTATGGCGACGGGGCAGGTCTGCTCAACGCCATCGGCATCGATATAAGGCACGTCGGTCTTACCGAGAAGGGCGGTGATGGTCACGTCATCGTAACCCAAGTAGACATAGTATATATTTGAGTCGCTATAAAATGATGTGGTGTAATCATCCTTAGGAACAAAGACAGGTGCGTAGCCGGCAGGCACCTCACCATGGTAACTCAGTATGAGACCGGCACCGGCATTAAATGGCGCATACAATACATTGTTATACACGATTCCGTATGTATAACTATCAAAGACCACGTTGGTGGTAGCGTCGCCTCTGAGGGTGACGCAGTTGTGTAGACCAGAAGTGTTGTAACAAGTGCAATTGTAATAGTAGTTTCTGTCTACAATGCCCATTTCGTTATATCCAACGATAAAAATATCAGGGGAAGAGCTACTTAATACAGCGTCTATTACCAAACAGTGATGGACACTACCTTGGAAATTCCAACCGACAACGCAACCGACAAAACTATTGTTTAAGTTGAATTGAACGTCCTCAAGTACGACATTATATATATCACCATTGGAAACTCCAAACAGACCGTGAGCTATGTATAATTCCGTTGTATTACGGATGCCGCTGATGGTATATCCCTTTCCGTTGAATGTGCCTGCAAAGAATTTGTCCTCACTGAATCCTATTGGGGTATAGTTGTCAGCTACCGCATGGTCATACTGAATATTATCGCCCAACTCGAAGTAGGTGTCATTGTAGTCGTTTCCTTCATTCACCAAAGTGGCAAGCAGGTCGAGGCCTTCGGGGCTGGTGATGATATAAGGAGCGTTCAGGCTACCGTCGCCGCTACCCCAGAGTTGTGCGATGTTGGGGCTCCAAGTGGCGCCGTAGCTACGGTCGCCCGTTGAGCCGGCAGGGATGGTGACGCTCATGGTAGGCTCGGTGAGGTCGGTGCCATTCCAGCCCGTAAAGGTGAAGCTGGTGCGGCTCGGGTTGTTGAGGGTGATGGCGCCGCTCTCGATGGTGTAGGTGTCGGGGTTGGCTGTCGCCACGCTACCGCCGCCGAGGTCGTAGCTGATATTATAGGTGATGGCGCTCACCGTGGCGCTCACCGTGGCATTGGCGCCAGGCATGCTGAAGCTCCAGGTGCTGTCGCCGTTGTCGGTGGCTGCAATGCTGTTGACGGTGACCTCAGCGAGGGCGTAGCCTTCGGCAGGTGCCACCGTGACACTGGCGTCAGGAAGTGCGAATAAGCCGTTGCTCTGACTGATAACACCCGAGGTGGCGACGACATGTTCAGGCAACGTCAGGCTGAAGCAAGGCTGCAGGGTCTGACCGGCTAGGACGCTGCCACTGCCTGGGTTGCCGCTAAAGACCGTCGTGCCGTCGGTGAGGAACTGGCCGGCTTTCACGCTGACGGTGCCGTTGTAACTTTTATAGCTTGAACTGGTGATGCGGTCGGTGAGTTCGGTGTAGCCGAGGGTGATGTCTAAGTCGGCTTTAATACCGTAGCTGTTGCTGCCCTCGCCATTGGTGGCATTGACGATTCCGCCGTTGATGAAGATGTTTTGACCGTAAATACCACCGTAATACCCACGTGCGGTGACGCTGCCTCGGTTGATGGTGATGTTGCCCAGACCCGCAGTTATGCCACTGGTGGTTGTGCTGGTGGCACTGATAATGCCGCCGTTGATGATTAAGTCGTTGTTGGTACTAAGGCCAATCCACGGGGCGCTGACGGTGAGGGTTCCGTTGCCAACCGATTGCCCGTAGATAATGAGGTTATCAGAAGTTTGGAGACCGTCATTATTATTGGTTTGGTTGATGGTCAGCGTGGCGCCGTCGCAAAGAATAAGATGGCTAATGGTGCCTTTTAAAAATATGCCGTTGATGGTAACATCGCCACTTACAACAAACCAACATTCTTGTCCATTGGTACCATAGGTATACTGGCTGCTCTCAATCACGGTGAAGCTGGTGCAAAACGCCAAGTTGCCGTCGGCGTCGATGTAAGGCACGCTGTTGCCGCAGGTGACGGTGGCGTCGGCGGCGGGCATGGTGAAGCTCCAGGTGTAGCCGTCGTCGGTGGTGGTGGCGGGATTTCCGTTCACCATCACATCGGTGAGTTTGTAGCCTTGGTCGTGAGTAAGGGTTACCTGCACGTTGGAGGCGTAATAGGTCACTTGGTTGTAAGTAACCGTCTCGCCTGTTGCAGTTACATGCTGAGGCAGGGTGAGGGTGTGGACGCTGCGGGCACCAGCTTGGTCGCTGGATCCGGAGTTGCCACCGACTCCGATGTTGGTGGTATAAGTGTTTGAACCCTTGGTGAGAGTGCAGTTGCGGTAGTAGTTGCCGGTTAGGGTGCCGTTGTTTTCACCGACAATGACTCCGGCATTATTACTTGATGCGCTTTTGCTGAAGCTGGAGTTGATGACCAGACAGTTGCTGATGGTGGCATTGGTACCGGCTCTGCCCGCTATGCCCGCTACTTTTGTTGAGCCTGATATGTTGGCTTCGCTGAGAATCAGGTCGTGCACGCTCACGGTAACATTCCCGAACAGACTTCTGTAGGTGTTATAAACTGAATTGCTGACAGTGAGGTTACCGATGGTCTTGCCGTTGCCGTCGAAGGTGCCATTGAAATTAAAATTATTATTACCTATCACAGGGAAATCTATGCCGGCCATGTTAAGATCGACGCCAAGCTTGAAAAAATTGTTGTTATATTGGTTATGGCTGATGTTCACATCGTCGGCGAGCTTGAGCAGCTGGGAAGGATATATAATAAGGTATGGATCATCAGCGCTGGTGCCATTGCCCTCCCAGGGGATGACATTCCACTGGGCGTAGAGGGTGATGGTGACGTTATGTTGGTCGGTAAGGTGATACACCACCTGTTGGTCGGTGAACGCGGTGCCACTGCCGTCAGGCTCGGTGTTCCAACCGGCGAAGGTGTAACCGGTGCGACTGAATGCATTGGCTCTTAGGGTTTTATGTTCATTATAGAAACAATAATGGTCTTCCATCGTTCCTATCGCGGGAATGCCGTTGGTGGCGTTGGCATCATAGTGGATACAATACATATTTTCGTACCAATTAGCTTGATAAGTACGGCTGCCATTGGAGCCTTGTGCGACGGTGATATCTCCATGCACATGACCAGAATAAGTTCTTCCGTCATCATCCAGTATATTATAGACCCAATCGTTGAACGTATAACCTGTCTTGGTGGGGACTGCGATGGTAAAGGTTGGCGTCTCTATGGTGTAGCTTGCGGGGTAGCTGCCTGTAGGCTCACCACCATTCAGGTAATATGTGATAGTATAGGTTCTGGGTGTCCAGTTGGCGGTATAAAACATATCACCGTGCGAATGTTCAGGTATGGTGACAGTGGTCTCCGGCGTGTTGCCGTTGCTGCCTGTCCAGCCAGCGAAATCGTAACCGGTACGAAATGGGCCAAAAATCTGGGTGGCGTCATCGTAGGTGTAGGAGGTAGGAGCATTATAATAAAAGCTGCCACCATTGAGGGTATAAGTGATAGGAAAACTGTAGCTGGCCTCCACAGTGGCACTGAAGTTCTTGTTGAGGCTGCCGCTGAAGCTGTTGCCGGCGAGGTCCTTGATGGTGCCGCTCTTGCCGGTGATTTTTAACGCCTTGTTAACCTCCGCGTTGATGGTGCCCTTAAATGTCAGCACGTTACTGCCTGAACCGGCAAAATAGGTGGCGTCGCCCCACGAGGTGGTAAGTTTCTTGGTGCTTCCCTCGATGGTCACAATCTCATTGAACGGCACGCTGATATAAAAGTCGTTGCCGTTGCAGTGATTGCCAGGGTTGACAGCGATGTCGCTGCTGTTCAGGACTGTCGGCGCGGTGCCGTCAACCAAGGTGAGACGAACCTTCAGGTCCTTGAAGTCCCAGTCGTCGCCGCCCGATCCTGCCGCATCGAAACGGATGTTCAGATTGTTGACGCTGGTGTTTAGTACGAGCGAGCCTGAGTTGGTGGCCTGGTACGACGGGTTATTGCTCTTGAACTTCTGCTGGTAGAGATGGGCGTTGCCGTAGTCGAACTCGTAGTGAGTGATGTTGGCGGCTTGTTCAGCTGCCTTGTCCACGTAATCGTAGCGGTGTGGAAAGAACTGTTTGTGGGGGTCGCTCATCACGCTGCCGCTGGGGTCGTAGCTCAGGATGAAGCAGGCTTTGTATTTTGAAGTCGACGGGTTGTTGACCTTGCCGTTGGGGTCATTGTCGTCGTAAGTGGTAGCGTTGTCGGTAAGAATCTGGATGTACTGGTATCCGTCCTGTTCCTCCTTTTGGGTGAAATAGACGGTGGCGTACATCTTGTAGCCAAGGTCGTCCATCCTGCTGCGCAAGCTGAGGATATTGGTGGAAGCGTTTGTGCTGTTGCCATAGAGATTGTTGGTGCTGACGGTGTGTACGGCTTGCTTGTAGCCTCCATCCGTCACCTTCTTCCAGGTACCACTTGAGGCGGAATGGCTTACATCAAGATACTTGGAGCTGCTGATGCCCGACATGAGGTTGCCGCTGTTGTCGAAATACACCAAGTCGGTGACGCTGCTGTTCACGTACGTGCCTTTAAACTGGATGCCGCTGGTCATGGTGCGGTCGCGGTGCGCCAGTTCGAAGCCGCCCGCATCGAGTGCCTCAAAGCGATAGGTGCGCTCTGTGGTAGTCTGGTATTTGTAGGCATCGGTGCTGGGGTTGAGTTCCGAAACGCTGATGGACTCGGCGCTGGCTTGATTGGCCGGGATGGTCACGCTGCCGGTCTTCTCGATGTAGTGCTGTCCGGCGATGGCCGAGAGGCTCACGGTGCGGTAATAAACGGTCACCTCTCGGGAGATGTCGCCCGAACGGGTGATGGTGAATTGGTTGCCTGTTCCGCCCACCGTCCATGTGGTGGTCTGTGCCCAAGCGGTCTGTCCGAAAGCGAGTGTCATCATCAGCGTTAATGCCATCAAGGCTCGATGATTGGATTTCTTGCGTTTTAACGCGTATCCCGCACCTAAAGCGCCCAGAATAAGCAGTCCGCTGCCAAGCGGTGCCGATATATCATCAGCAAAACCGTGGCTACCAGGCAACATCAGACTGAAGCCACCCATGTCAAGACGGTTGCTTGTTTCCCAGTCGTTGATAAAAGCGTCACTCATGTCGATCTGTGCGTTAGCGCCAAGACCAAGCGCCAACACTATTGTGATTGATATTAAGAACTTTTTCATTGTATTGAGTTTTTTTGTTATTTCTTTATTTTAATTGCGGTCGAAATTGCTTTAGCGAACAACTATTTTCTGTACTTTGTCGTTCAACTTCAACATGTAAACGCCGATTTGTGGTGCCGGGATTGTTTCCACACCATTGATATAATGGATTGAAACCAAACGTCCCATCACGTCGAACATCTGCAGTTCGCCTTCACCCTCAATGATGATGTCGCTGCCGCTCTGGTAGGCGAACACCTGGGGCTCTGAGCTGGTTTCTGAGCTTGTAGAAGAAAACACCAGCACGAATCGGTCTTTTCTGTCGACTGACGAGGCCTTGAAGGTGTAACTGTCATCAATACCGAGGTCGACGACTTCGTTTTTGAATTTGTCAATCAATTTGATGCCGCTCATATCGTCTCCGTCGAAGGTGATTATGTATGTTCCGGTTTCCTTTGCTTTGAAATACAATGGAATATCGCCGTTTCGATCGGAATATGCGATGGAGTAATCGTTGCCGTCTTTCGGGATGTAGATGTTGGCATCCTGCTCACCGAAATAGAACTTGCCGAGTTGCATGCCTTCATTGAAGGTGATGATGGCGTTGTCGAGGGTCTTCAAAGCGTTGCCATCGCGGGTGGCGACAGTTTGGGCCAAGGTCATTTCCAAACTTCCGTTACTGGAATTCATGAATGGTTCCGTTGTGCGGAAGACGACGTCTTCGTTGTTTTCCACTTTGACAATGACACCATAGCAGGGTTGGATGGGTGTT
>JAEEJS010000021.1 GCA_016282015.1 Bacteroidales bacterium | reverse complement strand
GCTTACAGCGCGAGTAAACTCATCTCTTGTCAAAACATGCTTGTATTTTTGCGGATTCTTCTTGAAAACATCCACCTGGCTTACAAAATAGTAGCCGCCTTCTGTCCCGACGAAACGCGCATAATCATTGTACCAGCTATCGGCAATGGCCGGACGGTTGGTCAAGATAAGTACGTTCCTTGCACCAACGCGCTTGCAAAAATCGTATGCCGTAAGGGTCTTGCCAAAACGGGGTTTTGCATTCCACAAAAATTCGGGAGCCTTGTCCTTTTTCAGGATTTTCACCAGCTTGTGGTTATCGAAATAATCAGCGGTCTTTCTGGCAGCTTCTTCCTGTTCATCACGGAGTTCGTAGATTTCGACGCCTTCCATTTCGGTAAGGATTCCGTGATTTTCCTTAAAATCATTGAAATGATTCTTAGAAGTCTTTGCGTCGGTTTTGAACCACTCCGTTTTCGGTTTCCTTTCGATATCCACCTTGTTTGTCAGGTATTTATGGAAATCGTAATCACGGAAAGGTGTCAAGTCATCTTCAAAAACCGCCCTACCGCTCCACGCAATAGGGGCATCGGTATCGGAGGTGTGGGTTTGCTGATGGACGCGTTCCTTTACGGCATCCTTCAAGTTTTCGCCAAAATTGACTTCGGTATCACCGATTTTTATCCACCCGTCATGGGTGCGGTCATTTGGAGTGGTGTATGCGTATATGGCGCGGTTAACCGGCCGCATCGTCTTGATTTGGGTAACGTTCGACATTAGACCATCTCCTTGACGTGGGTTTCAATGAAGTCCTTTTCTTCTTTGGAGAGGCCATATTTCTTGTAGAGTTGCAAATCTATTTCGTGAACAGATTTGGTCCAATCGATATCGGATTTTGAGGTAAAGTCTTGGAGAGGTACGTATTTCCACTTATAAGGAGTTGTATCAGGAGTTGTTCGCAGAATACTTAACAAACATCTTACAAATTTTGTCTTTATGTATCGTTCAGCATTTTTCGCTTCTTTAAGCAAATTAAACGCACCTACAGAAATAAACGATTGCGTATGCCCCGAATAAGGTTCCGCGCAAATCATATCAGAAAGTGTTTCGCCAAATTTTCCAGATCCATTAGCTTTTGAAACAAGAATCTTATATTTCGCAAAATTACCAGGTCCTTCTATGTATCTTTCTTCAATCCATAACGCATTTCGTTTTTTGTTATAAAGGCCATAAACTTTAACCCAATCGCCCTTTTCTCCCTTTTCTTCAAAAAAAATTTTTCCCGCAAGTTTGTCCAAGGCATTCGTTCTTAAATCAAACGAATCACCGGCTAAATCCACCCATTTAGGACACTGTTTTGCAAATAATTTTGTGTAATGGTATGGAACAGCTCCAATGCATATGCTGGACAATGATTCTTTAGACTTATCTTTCCATACTTTATTTATAATTGAATTCAACTCAGCAAATTCAGTAAAGACACCTATTTTACCATACGTGTTGCTTTCACTTCGTAAAGTAACCGCAACACCTCCCTTTATGTCAGTATTTGGGAACACTTTAGATGCATCAGACTGATAACTAAGGACTTTAAAGTGTTCGTCCTCTAACCTTTCCTTATTCCACTCTTTTGGCGTTTGTCCTGCATTAAAAAGGAATCTCGCAGGAGTAATCACTTCTACATACTCTGCTATTTTAAAGGCATCGTTCATAAAGAAATTGTAAATAGGAGGCTGTCTTCCATTCTTTTCGGACTCTTCTTGATACGGCGGGTTTCCGATTACGGCAAAGAATTTTTTCATTTTCCATTCTCCTTTGATTTTAAAGAGTTGTAGGTCCGGCTGAAGCGTCTTCGCCAGTCAAAAATCAGGCATTCCTCGGTGGCATCGGTTTTGCCGGTTTCGTGTTCCACTTCGAATCCGGGTAGTGTCATTTGTCCGCAATTCTTTTCCTTGATTTGCGGAGTCCTGCCCGTAAGGCCATCCATCTGCCAAAAGTTCCACGCAATAACGTTAGCGGCACTCCGTGCCGTCGTTCTGTCCGGTTTTTCGCCTAATTTCTTTTCCCAATGTTCCGTCCAAGACAAGAAAACGTTGATGCGGGCAATCAGGAGGTTGTCCCCTTGGTACTCGTACCCATAGCAACTTTCCAGGGAACGCATGGACCATTTCTTGTATTCGTCACCTTCCGTATTCTCCCCAACCACGCGGAGTTTACGGTCCAAGAAACCAATGCGGTCCTTGACCTCGATAAAATTTCCATCTGTAGGGTTGTAGCGGCTCGTCACAAAGGGCGCTTCGCCGCAGGTGATTTCGAGCCTTGTCTGGTCGATGTATTCCTGCCAGGTTTTTCCATCGTTAAACTGGATTTTTTTACGGTTTCTAGTCCAAGCCTTATCGCCTTCGGTATTGAAAGCTCCCGTATAGCCCAGGTAGTCATCGTCTAGGGCGTTGTTCATTTGGTTGCAAATCCACGACGGTGTAAAGACTTCGGCACGCTTCTTGGTGCGGTCCCTTTGGGCATCAAGAGTCTTGGCGATTCGCGGACGCACAAGCATCAGGCTCCCGCCGGTAATGTCCTTGAAT